>CAZQXO010000040.1:0-17790 GCA_964597445.1 uncultured Bifidobacteriaceae bacterium
CGGACCGTCTCATCGAGCACGTGGCGCCAGACATCGCCGAGAAGGTCCACCGGGCGAACCTGCGAATCGAGATCGTGGACTGCACCACCGAGATAGGAGCACCGACGATCGCCGCCTACCTGATGGAGAACGAGCTCCGAGCCGGCTCCTTCAAGGGCGGGGGCGCGGGAACCAGTGTTCGCACAGCACTCATTCGGGCGGTGACCGAGGCTGCACAGGCCCGATGCCTGATCACGGCTGGAGCGCGAGATGACCTGTTCGAACTCGCACGTGCGGCGTCCAGACGTTTCGCACGCATGTCGCGGCCGCAGGAGCTCGAGGAGTACTACGACACGTTCGACGCCTCGACCGGCAGCGTGATCGGAGACATCGAGTGGTTCGTGCAGCGCCTGCGTGATCGCGGCTTCGAGCAGGTGATCGTTCTGCGGCACAGTGCCCCAGGTGACCCGATCCAGGTGGCTCGGGTCATCGTCCCCGGACTCGAGGGCTACTACTTCTCGACCACGAAGCCGGGCCGGCGGCACGATGAGTGGCGCAAGGCGAACTCCGTGACCTCGGGCGTGGCCTCATGAGCAGTGGCGAACTCAACCCTGTCGACGTCATCTTCCTCGGCCCGTCGCTTCCTCATGCCGAGGCCCGAGCGATCCTTCCCGACGCCGTCCTTCTCGGCCCGGCCACCATGGGTGATGTCCTCGCGGCCTCGACCCGCTACCGCCCGAGATCCATCAGCATCGTCGACGGGACCTTCCTGTCGACCATGTCCGTCTTCCACAAGGAGATCCTCTACGCCCTGGATCAGGGCACGTGGGTCCTCGGTGCCAGCAGCATGGGCGCTCTGCGCGCCGCCGAGTGCGACGACTACGGGATGATCGGCGTCGGTGGCATCTACGAAGCCCTGGCTTCGGGCGAGATCGAGGATGACGACGATGTTGCTCTCACGCACGCCGATGCCGACGCTGACTACCGACCTCTGTCCGACGCCATGGTCACGATTCGGGCGACCTTGAACGCCGCCTGCGACGCAGGTGTCATCTCCCTCGACGAGGCCGCGGAGCTGATCGCCCTGCAGAAGGCCCGGTACTTCCCCGATCGTCGCCTGAGCTCTGTCGCCCAGGATGCTGAGGCGCTCGGGCTTCCTGACCAGCGCGTCGCGGATCTGCGAGCCTGGGTGCGCGGCAATGTCGTCGACCCCAAGCGTGCGGATGCCATCGCTTTGCTCCACCGAGTGGCCGGGCTTCCCTCCCATGCGATCCCGCTCGAGGATCGCCCAGGCTTGGTCATGTCGGGAGCCTTCAGTTCGACGCTCGCACGCGACATCGTCGTCGACCCCGAGAACACCCCGGAGCTGACCCTGGACCGGATCCGGCGCTTCGCCTCTCTTCACCGCCCCGAGTACGCGTCACTCGTCCGCATCGCCCGGGCGCGCATCGTGCTGGGCCACCTGTCTGTGGCACTCGGTGGACCTCCCACGGAAGAGGAATACGACGAGGCACGCGTCCGGCTGGCGGCGCGTGTGGGCGTTCCCGTCGGCGAGCTCCACGCGTTCTTCCGGACGAACGATGTGAGCGCGCATGCCGAGAAGTCCATGGTCGGACTCGACGCTGCGGTGCACCGAATCGAGCACAGCTGGCTTTCGCGATCGCGTATGGGAGCACTCACGAATGGCGTGATCGCTGAGATGGTGCTGAACGGCTCCTACCCGCAGATCAAGCAGGAAGCGGCCATGCAGTATCGCTTCGCTGCGAACGTCCACTTCGATCCGCCGCCGGATGCCCAGACGATCCTCTCGACGTTCGTGAGCCTCACCGGATTCGATCCGGGCATGACCTGGGAGGAGTTCGTCGACCTCGATGAGCATGACCAGTTCACGGAAGTGCTGACGATCATGGAGGTCGCCGTCAAGGCCAACCATGCCCTCTTCGGAACCGGCCTGATCTCCGGCGGTGACGACCACTTCATTCTCGACCACGGACCGATGCAGAGCCGTGGCCGCTGATGCCAGGGGCGCCCCCGGGGTGAGTCATTCACTTGTCTCCGTGGAGTGGAAGGAGGCAGCTGTCCCGCCGGGCGCGCCGATGGCCGGCTGGGACGTCACTGGTGGCGTCGGCCTGCTCACGCTCCCCGGACTCGGCGCAGCCCGGATCAGCGAGTCCGTGATCGTGCTGCTGACCCCGGATGAGAGCACGGCACGGGCTCTCTGGGCCCGGATCGGCGACTGGGCCGTGGCCCAGGCGCTCCAGGCCCGTGGACTCACCGTGCTGCGAGGGGCCGCGATCGGTCGAGACGGTCGGATCGTCGTTTTCAGTGGTCCGCCTCGGTGCGGTGCCTCGATCTCGGCACTGATCGCGTGCCAGCAGGGGTGGGGGCTGGTGGCCGATGGTCACGTCGTGCTGGATCCCAGCGGCCGCATCCTCCATGCCTCGACGGAAGTTGTGGTCGACACGGACTCCATCTCCCCGCTCCCCCCGACTTTCGCACGTCGCGCCCTGCCCACCCGACGGCCGCGAACTGCGGTCACCGTCGATACTCACCCGGGTGGGATCGTGAGCGATCTGGTCCTGATGTCGATGATGCAGGGCATGGCGACGATCTCGGTGACCGACCCTGAACCCGACGCCCTCCTCGGACAGCTCCTCGTCCACGCTGCCTTCGACAGGTCCCTGCCGGCGACGTCACCGAAGCCGCTCTCGGTCGTCCTCGGGATCCCGGGAATCCGTCTGACGCGTCTGGTCCGCCCCTTCTCCCTTCGTCCGGAGCACGGGCCCGAGTGTCGGCCCCCGGGCATCGTCCAGGCACTGATGGCCCGCGTGACGTCTCCGCCGGCGGCGCCATGAGCGGCGCCAACTGCTGGCTCGCCTCCTACCCGAAGTCGGGCAACACCTGGGTGCGGGCCCTGGTCGATGCCCTCGTCTCGGGTGGAAGTCCGCGGCTCAACCACCTGTCAGCCGACACATCAATGAGGGATCCGGTACTCGGCCTCTCGCCGAGCGCCTTCACGGTCGAGGAGCTCCTGCCGATCAGCCGACGGACGTGGCTGGGCCAGGCCCCTGACCGCGGCTTCCGCCTGGTCAAGACGCATGCGGCCTGGCTGCCGGGCGAGGACGGCTACCCGATTCGCTGGCAGCCTGAGGGGGCACGAGCGATCTACCTCACGCGCGACCCACGCGATGTCGCGGTGAGCTGGGCGCACCATCTCCTCACGTCTCCTGCGCTGGCCATCGACGCCATGCGCGACGGCGTGCCATTCGACGCTGATCGGCTGGATCCGATGCTGGAGCTTCCCTCATGGTCTGAGCACGTGCGGTCCTGGCTCCATCAGGATGATGTGCCCACGCTGGTCCTGTCCTATGAGCAACTGCAGGAGAACACGATCGCCTGCGTCCTCGAGATCATGGACTGGCTGTCGCTCGCGGCCACGCGACAGGAGGCGGAGGCCGCCGTCGAGCGCTGCAGGTTCGCCAACCTGGTCGCGCAGGAGGCCATGACGGGGTTCGTGGAGGCACCGTCACACAAGCGGGCCTTCTTCCGTCGTGGCATCGTCGGTGCCTGGCGCATGGAATTGGAGCCGGAGCTCGTCGCCCGGGTCGAGAGGGAGCACGCCGAGATGATGGAGCGCTGCGGATACCTCCCGTGATCCGTCATGACGGGTCACACCCTCGACCGTCAACCGGCGGCCGATGGGCGCTGCGCTCAGCGCCTCATGCCAGTATGAACCCGCAACCACGTCAGGAACGGCTCACTCAGGGGACTCCATGGACCACTCCGCCAGCACCGGTCTCGTCGGTGCCGCCTTCGCGGCGGCCCGCTCCTACCAGCCGAACCTGCTGACCCGGGCCTCACGCGATCAGGCGATCATCACCGGCGTCACGTCGGCGGCGGCCTACGGCATCTTCTCCGCCGGTGACTCGCTGCTCGAGGCTGTTGCCTCGCGGGTGAGCCGCTCGGAGCAGCCGTCGGGCGCGGCACGACTTCTGGTCGCGGGGGCGGTGGGCGCTGCCGGTGCCGGCACTGCCGCAGCACTGAGGTGGCGGGAGCACGAGGCCGGTAAGCGTGCGGTCGTCCGCCTGGTCGGCCAGAGCGCTGCGGCGATCGCGGCCGCCAGCGTCATCACGACCGCCGCCAGCGGCACCCGCACTCACCCCGGCCGCAAGACGGCCCTGGCTGCTGCCGCGCTCGTCGGCGTCGGTTCGTGGCTGAGCCTGCGGCCCTGGGACCAGCGGCCCGGTTCCCTCGCCGAGGGGGATGCGCCGGGAGCGACCACGACCGATGCCGGAGTGTTCCTCGAGGACAAGGTGCGCGAGGTCTCTCCGGCCCAGGCGGCAGGTATCGGCGTGGGGGTGGCTGCGGCCACGTACGGCCTCGCCCGGGCGGAGTCGGCTCTCACCCACGCGACTGCGCGTGCGGCGACCGTCCTCATCGGCGGCGAGCCCCAGGACCATCGCATGCTGGGTCGCATGACGAGTGCGGCGATCTCCGTCGCAGTCGGCTGGTACGCCGTCGCCAAGGTCTCAGCCCTGCTGAGCAAGGGCGGTGGCGCCGTGGAGCCGGGCATGCGCACACCGCCGTCCGTGCCGGAGATCACGGGCTCCCCGGAGTCAGGTGTCGACTGGATGAAGGTGACCCGCGAGGGCGCACGGTGGCTCGGCATGACCCTGCAGCCGGAGGGCATCGCCTCGGTGATGGGTGTCGAGTCCGCGAAGCAGCCGATCCGCGTCTACGCGTCGCTCGACATGACCGACGATGACGAGGAGCGAGCTCGCATGCTCCTCGCGGAGATCGACCGCACCCACGCGCTGGAGCGCAAGGCCTTCGCGCTGTTCTCGCCGACGGGCTCCGGCTACGTCAACTACGTGGCGACCGAGACCTTCGAATACCTCATGCTCGGCGACTGCGCCTCGGCAGCGATCCAGTACTCGGTCCTTCCTTCAGCCCTGTCCCTCACGCGCGTGCCGACCGGCACGGCGCAGACGGAGATGGTGGTGAAGGGCATCGCCGAGCGCCTTCTGGCCATGCCGAAGTCCAAGCGCCCGAAGATCTTCCTCTTCGGCGAGAGCCTTGGCTCGCAGGTGAGCGAGGAGATGTTCCGCGGCATGGGAGTGCTCGGACTCGATGGCACGGGCATCGATGCTGCGCTCTGGATCGGCACACCTGCGGCGACGGTGTGGCGCCAGCAGCTGTGGGGCACGCGCACCATCGCCGAGCCGCCGCAGGTGGGCCCCGGCGCGGTGTACCTGCCTCGCGGACTGAGTGACTGGCGGGCCCTGCCGGCTGCCGAGCGCGAGAAGGTCCAGTACCTGCTGCTGCAGAACGGCGACGACCCGATCCCGAAGTTCGGTTCGCAGTTGGGTTGGCGCAAGCCCGACTGGCTGGGCCCGGACGACACTCGCCCGCACGGATCCCCGCACGGCACGCGCTGGCTGCCGGGCATGACTCTGCTCACGACGTTCTTCGACATGCAGAACGCTCTTGTGCCCACGCCGGGCATCTTCGCCGAGGGCGGCCACGACTACCGCGACGTGCTTCCGGAGGCCCTGCGGCAGACGTGGCGACTCCCGGCCACCGATGAGCAGATGGCCCGCGTCCAAGAGGTCCTGCGCACGCGCGAGCTCGCGTGGGAGCTGTACCGGGACTGGACGGCGGCTCTCGACAAGCCAGCAGACAAGCAGGCCGAGGCCAAGGCCAAGGTGCTCGCGACCGCGTCGAAGTACACCGGGCGATCGATCGACGAGGCTGCCCTGCAATCGATCATCGACGAAGGGCTCCAGCCCCGCTGAACGTGACTCCGCTGGGCCGCCGTCGGCCTGCGCGGTGCAGGTGTCAGGCGGTCTGCCGACGTACGAGGGCGTAGAACGCCCCCTGGCGTGCCATGAGCTCGTCGTACGTGCCGGCCTCGACCGCCACGCCCTTCTCCATCACGACGATGGAGTCAGCGGCCATGATCGTCGAGAGGCGATGGGCGATGACGATACGAGTCGCCTGCAGGGCGTTCATGGCCTCCGTGACGTGAGCCTGGCTGGCGTTGTCCAGCGCACTCGTCGCCTCGTCGAGGATGAGGATCGACGGATTGTGGACCAGAGCACGTGCCAGGAGGATGCGCTGGGCCTGGCCACCGGAGATGTTGCCCGGATCGATGACCGTCTGCATCTTCATCGGCATGGCCTCGATCTCCTCGCCGATCGCAGCCTTGTAGGCGGCCTCCCACGCGAGGTTCTCATCCTGCGACGCCCCGCCGAGGATGTTCTTGGCGATGCTTCCCCGCGTGATGCGTCCGTTCTGGACCACGACACCCATCTGATTGCGCACGAGAGTCGCGTCGAGATCGCGCAGGTCGCGGCCGTCGAACAGCACCTGGCCCCGCTCGGCGCTGTCGAAGCCGAGCAGGAGCCGCGTGATCGTGGACTTGCCGGCACCTGAGGCGCCGACGAGGGCCACCATCGTTCCCGGCTCGACCGTGAGATCGAGTCCACGCAGCACCATGGGGCCATCGGGGGTGTAGCGGAAGTGGATGTCACGCAGTTCGATGCGACCGGTGAGCGGCCCGGGATCCTGCTTCGCGCCGGCCGTCTCGGGAAGCTCCTCCATGATCGGGCGGAGCAGGTTGAAGGTCGGCCCTGCGTTGGCGAGCGGGGAGATGAGGCTCGAGAGCCCCGAGATTGCGGCGAACGCCAGCCCGTAGGCACTCGAGAAGGCGAGGTAGGTCGCGGTGGTGATCCCCGAGTTTCCGCCCTCCCACTGGTAGTACACGACCATGTAGAAGACGGCTGACGCACCCGAGGCGATGAAGATGAACCACGAGTTCAGGCGTCCGGCCACGAGCGTCTGCTTCGACATGGCGACGGCCTGCTCGCGAGCGATGTCGAGGTACTGGGCCTCCATGCGGTCCTCTGCATGGGCGATGCGGATCTTCATGATCCCGGAGAGCATCTGCACCAGCCAGCCGTTCCCCTGACGGGAGTACTTCAGCGCCTCGGTGGCCTGTCGAGTGAGTGCGCGAATCGCGAGGACCAGCACGAGGATCGTGACACCCAGGACGACCAAGGCAGCCAGACCGAGTGTGACGTCGTAGCTGAACATCAGGAACAGGTTGACGAGGCCGAACACGGCGGCCAGGGCCGCGCTCACGACCTGGACGCTCACGAGCGACGACAGTGAGTCGACGGCTAGGACTCGGACCGTGAGGTCACCGCTGCTGTAGCCGCGGAAGAAAGAGGCAGGAAGCGAGAGAACCCGGTCCCAGAAGGCTGACTGCATGTGGAGGGTGGCGTTCTGGGAGATGCGGGACACCGTGAAGCTCTGGACCAGCGAGAAGACGAAGGCCACCAGTGCGGCGATCGCAAGGGCGAGGCCGATCTGGACGAGCAGGGCCGACTGGCCCTCGGGGATGACGGCGCCCACGACGATGTTGGTCATCGTCGGCGTGATCAGGCCCAGGAGGGCGATACCGAGCGCCATGCCGCAGGCGAGCAGCCAGAGCGCTCCGCTGTTGTGCATCCCGAGACGCAGGACGTCACGCACGGTCGCGGCGCGATTGGGCGTGAGTGGTGCATAGAACTCCACCGCGCGAGGAGCCAGGTGCTGACTCGCCTCCTCTGTGAGCCGGCGGGGAGCAGGATCGTCAGGCCCCTGGATCGTGTAGCCGCCAGCACGCCGCACGAGGGCCACAGGCGTGGGTCGACCGTCGGCCCCGATGAGGGCACCGAGGTAGTTGGCCGTGGAGATCTGCTGCCAGTTGGCGGTCAGGGCGACATCGCGGTAACGGACCCCGGAGGCATGCGCGACCAGCCGCAGGGGGTCCGTGGTCTTGGTGAGGGCATCCTCCGGCGGAGTCACCACGGTGAACCCATCGGCATCGCCGAGAATGGTCACCACGGCGATGAGGGGAAGTGATCCCACCTCTACCATCGGGTTGCGCAGGGTGGTGGCCGAGTAGGCCACGCGCTGCATCGTGGTGTCGTAGGTCGCCCGCGTGTTGCTGAGGCTGGCGTGGAAGGTGCGTGCCCGCTCCTCTGCATCCGCTGTGAGGGCCGCGGAGATCGCGGCACTCAGCGCCACGGGGATGTCGGGCTGGCCGACGATCGCCCCGGCCATGCCCAGGCGGTCCTCGACGGCCGTGGCGAAGGCCTCCAGGGCAGCGGTGGGATCGGCCCCCTCGGGGACGGCGTCCGACAGCACACCGCCGAGTCGGGGGACGACGATCAGTCGATGCGGATCATGGGAGGGGAAGGCCGCATGGCCGATGACCAGTTCAGCGATCGGGAATCGGGTGCCGTCCTCACCGACGACGAAGACGTCGGCCTCCCCGTCGATCACCCAGACGGGAGCGTCACCGGCACTGAGTGTGGGGATGGCGGAGGACATGGGGTTCTCCGGGGTCTCAGGTACCGACATCGCCGCCTGCTCCTGCCTCGTTGACCATCGTGCGGTAGGGCCCCTCGACCTGCATGAGCTCGTCATGCACGCCACGCTGCAGGATCGACCCGCCGCGACCGAGGACGATGATCTCGTCCGCATCGCGGATGGTGCTCAGGCGGTGGGCGATGATCACGCAGGAGATGCCCCGACGCCGCAGCGCCTGGTCCACTCGTGACTCCGTGATGTCGTCCAACGCGCTCGTCGCCTCGTCGAGGATGACTGTCCTCGGGTTCAGCACGAGGGCACGGGCGATCTCGATGCGCTGGCACTGGCCACCGCTGAAATTGCGGCCGTTCTCGAGCACCTCGGCGTCCAGGCCGTTCTCCCGCGCGAGCACGTCGTCGAGGATCTGGGCGTCGCGCAGGGCCTGCACCACATCCTTCTCCGGCACCGTCCGGTCCCACAGCGTGACGTTGTCGCGGACGGTGCCCTCGAAGAGCACGATCGACTGGTCGACCTTCGAGATCGATCGCTCCAGGACGCCGTTGGGGTAGTCGGCCTGGGGCTTGCCGTCGTAGAGCACCTGACCCGAGCGGGGCTGGTACATGCCGGTGATCAGGTTGCCGATCGTCGTCTTTCCTGCACCGGAGCCACCGACCAGCGCCACCCGCTTGCCCGGTGTGAGCTCGAGGTTGAAGTCCTGGATCACGAGCGGCCCGGCCTCGCCGTAGCCGAAGGACACGTCGACCAGGGAGATGCGGCCGGAGAGAACCGGTACCGGATCCCCGGGCTGGAGTTCGGGACGGTCGAAGCGCGGGTCGACCGGATTGGCCATGACGTCGTCGAGGGCCTGCAGGCTCGAGGTGACGACCTGCAGCTGGCTGCCGGTGTTCATGAGGGATTGGATCGGGCTGTTCAGGTTGGCGGCCAGGGCGGTGATGGCCATGAGGCCACCGAGGGTGAAGCTGCCGATGATCGTGAAGTAGCCGCCGAGCACGAGGATCGATGCATTCGTCAGGGCGAACAGGAGGACGGGAACGGAGGTCAGGAGGGCTGTCGTCGGAACGAGGGCTGCGGATGCGGTGATGTAGTCCGACTGCTGTCCGGTGAGGGTCTTGAAGGTGTCGTCCTCCATGCCCGAGGACTTCAGCGTCTCGATGCCCTGGATCGCGGCAGTGGTCGTGCCACGCAGCGTGTTCTGGCGCTTGATGACGCTGCTCTGGATGGCGGTTCGCTTGGCCATCACCAGGCGGAGGACGAGCACGTTCAGCAGGGAGAGGACCAGGACGACGAGGCCGATGATCCAGTTGTAGTAGATCAGGAGGATGGCGTAGCCGATCACACCGATGAGGGCGATGCCGGCGCTGGCCATCTGCGTGGCCAGCAACGCGGCGACCTGGGAGTTGTAGCCGACGCGCTGGCTGAGATCCCCGACGGATCGCTGCAGGTAGAACATCAGCGGCAGGCGCAGGAGTCGCTCGGTGAAGGTTCCGGTGCCGACCAGGGTCATCTTGGCCTGCAGGCGGCTGATCACCCCGAACTCCAGAAGCGTGAGACCGCCGCGGAACAGGCCGATCACCAGCAGGGCGAGCGCGAGCATGGGAATCATCGCCTCGCGCCCGGATCCCAGTGCCTCGTTGATGAACACCTGGCCGATCGGGGCGATGATGAGGCCGAGCACCATCGCAAGCACGCCTGCGAAGACGGCGAACCTCACACCGGACGCACTGTTGCGCAGCCGCGCCCAGAGTGCGGGCATCGCCCGGTAGGCGTGGCCCTTCGGGGTGAACGATTCGCCCTTGGTGAAGGTGATGGCCGCGCCCGAGTACTCAAGGGCGAACTCGTCGACGGTCTCGGATCGCTGGCCGTGAGCCGGATCATTGAGATAGACACGCCCGCCGTGAATTCCCTCGAGCACGACGAAGTGCGATCGGCGAACCCAGGCGATGGCGGGAACGGGGAACCCCTGAAGATCCTCGACTCCGCCGCGGGAGACGGTGTAGGACAGGCCGTAGTTGGAGGCGGCCGCGACGATGGACTGGGCGCTCGCCCCGTCCCGGGTCACCCCGCACGCCGTGCGAAGGTCCTCCAGGGTCTCCCATCGCCCGAAGTGGGCGAGGATCATGCCGAGGCTGGCAGCCCCGCACTCGACCTGCGCCTGCTGGATGATCGTGGGCACCTTGACCCGCTTGGGTGAGGTGACGACGTCCTCGAGTCGCGGGGCCGGCCCCGAGGCCTCCGGCGCCGGGGCGGCGGGGGAGCTCATGAGGCGCCACCGAACAGGATCTCGATCGGGTGGACCTCGTCGTAGGTGGCGACGATGCTGACGATCGCTCCCGGTGCCGGGTAGGGGCTCGACTTCGGCCAGGTCGACAGGTCGAGGGCCAGGTCGATCCGGTACGGCTGGCCGCCGGCCTCGGCGCTCCACTGCTGGGCCAGGTCCGGGTCACCGATCAGCGTGGTCATGCCCTCGACCGTGGAGGGTGTGTTCGCGATGGCCTGGATGGTCGCCGTGACGGTGTTGGTGTCGCCAGTGGCGACGTCGCTGATCGTGACGGAGGCCTGCTCTCCTTCCGTGACGATGTAGGCCGTGCTCAAGGGGACCCACGCCGAGATGGAGAGCTGGGACTCACCAGCCACGGTCGCGTTCATGCTCCCGATCGGAGTGCCGGGCTCGACGCCTTCACCCTGCGTCACGTAGATGGCCGTCACCTGACCCGTGACAGGAGCGAGAACGGGCACGGCGGGGCTGCCGTCGTAGGGCGTGATGGTGCCGACCTGCTCGCCCTGCTTCAGGTTGCGGAGCATGTCGCCGGTGGAGCCCACCGTGCTGGTGTTCCCCTCGAAGATGCCGGCGGTGGTGGCGGTGACCTCGTGCGCGTACGCGTAGGAGTCCACGATGCCGGAGGCGGTCTTCTGCTGGGGAATGGTCGCGACGATGGACCAGATCAGGACGGCGACCACCACACCGGCGATGGCCCACAGGGCCCACCAACCGCGCGGGTTCGTCGTGGCGATGATGCCGTCGAGGCTCTCCGGGCTGCTCGGATGCGCGGCTCCGGGCTTGGCTTGCGGAGACGGTGCGGGGGATGCGGTCATGTGCTCTCTCCTCTACCCGCGAGCCCAGAAGGCCGCGCTGTACTTGGTGCCGCTGGCTGGGGCCGTCCCCGCGTGGGCGAAGAGGTAGTTGGCCGGGAAGATGACCATGCGCCCCTCCCGAGCCTCGACCTCGTGCCCGTAGTGCACGAAGGAGGTTCCTCCCCCCTCGTCGACCGTGTTCAGGTAGACGACGGCGGAGAAGACGCGATCCGATCCGCGGTAGTAGTCCGGATGGGTGTCGAACCTCTGGCCCGGGAGGTAGCGGTTCACGATCGCCTCCTCGTACCCGTAGACCGGGACGCCGTAGAGCACGGAGTAGTTGTCCATGCGCTGGCGGATCGTGCGGATGAACTCGTGGACGAAGGCGGGTCGGCCCTCCTCCAGGGCCGGCAGGGCCACAGTGTCGCTGGTGCGGTAGTCGACCTCCGCGTGGCTGCCCCGGACCTGGGAGCGGCTCCAGGCGTCCTGCTCGTTCAGGTAGTCGATGAGGTCGCCACAGCGGTCCCAGACACCGTCGATGACCTCGATGCCACGGGGGACCTCGGTGATCATGACGGGTCCTCATCCCTGGGGCAGGCGATCCGGGGATGGCCTCGTCGGCTCCCCGGGGCGCATTATGCAGGGACGGCGCCTGAGGCGTAGCCGGATGGTCGAGGGAGTTCCCCGCCGGGATGCGTGGGCGCCCCCCCCGTGCGGGGTGCTAGTTTCCGCTCTGGAGTCTCCACAGCGGGGCCTCCGTCGGGCTGGGCCATTCTCTGGCCGGCACGAGAACTCACCACTGCCGTCCCCGACGGCTCGTCCATTGGAGTCCCACATGAGCGCCACTTTCCAGGAGACGGCCAGCGCCCTCGCGAACGATCCCGAGCTGCGCGCCAAGGTCCTCGCCGCCACCACCGCCGAGGATCGCGCGGCTGTCCTGCGTGAGGCCGGTGTGCCGGTCCCCACGCACGCTGACGTCAACTCCCACACCGACAACTCCCTCGCGGGCGTTGCCGGTGGTGGCACCACGTCCGAGGTTGCCGCTGCTGCCCCCGTGGCGGCCGGTGCCGCAGGCGCTGCCTGATCCACGCGACACCCCGGGCTGTGTGCCGGACGCCTGGCGTCCGGCACACAGCCCGGGTCTTTCTCACGACTCCCCATGCTCGATTCCGATCCAGGAGACTGACGTGACGACGCTCGACCTGTCCGGCGTCCTCCGCCCGGGAGATCCGGACCTCCCGAAGGGCATCGCCACGGAGTCGGGCCTCCGGACCCGCTCGGCGGGTGACCTCAAGGAGGCGCTCATCCCGCACAAGGCGGACTACGGGATCACCCGCGTGGCCCACCTCACGGGATTCGACTTCCTCGGCCTTCCGGTGCACATGGCGATGAAGCCCCAGGGGCTCTCGCTCTCCAGCGGCAGTGGCAAGGGGACCACCCCCGAGGCCAGTTGGGTCAGCGCATTCATGGAGTGCTCGGAGCAGGCCGTCTGGGAGAACCTCCAGTTGGAGACCCTCGAGGCCAACGAGCACCTCCTGGAGCGCATGGGAATCGCGTACGTTCCCGGCGATGACGTCGCCCAGCTCAAGGGGGCGATCTGGAACGACCGCATCATGGTGCCGTGGGTCCCGGGCTGGGACATCGTCGCCGGCGAGGAGGTCCTCGTGCCGGCTGCACTCGTGGACGTCATGGCGCCGGGACAGACCATCACGCGCCCGTTCGTCGCCGGTTCGAACGGCCTCGCCAGCGGTGCCCATGTCCTCGAGGCGACGCTCTCGGGTCTGCAGGAGGTCATCGAGCGTGACGGCATGACGCTCAACACGCTCGTGACGCGGCGTCCAAGGCTCAACGCCGATGCCCTGCTCGCTGAGCAGGCGCCGGACGTCTTCGAGCGGATCGAGCGGGCCGGGATGTCCGTTCGCGTCATCGACGCGACCTGTGACGATGTCGGCGTGCCGATCGTCGTGGCCTATCTCTACGACGTGCCCGGAGGCCGGACGGGTGTGTTCAAGGGGGCAGGTGCGGGCACAAGCGCCCGCACGGCTCTCGTGCGTGCGGTCACGGAGGCCGCTCAGGCCCGCTGCCTCATCGTGGCGGGCGCGCGCGACGACCAGTTCGCCAGTCAGCGTCGGGCGGCCCAACGGGCGGTCGCATCGACCGAGGTCGATGCGTCAGAGGCCTATGCGGGTGGTCTCGATGCCGGCACCGGCACCGTCATCGGGGACCTTCAGTGGCTGGTCGACCAGGTGGTGCAGGCGGGGTTCCCTCGCGTGATCGTGCTCCGGCACACCGAGCCCGACGAGCCTGTGCAGGTGGTGCGCGTCATCGTCCCCGGCCTCGAGGGCTATCCCTTCGGTTACGCGCAGACGGGCCCTCGCGCGGCAGCCTGGGCGAAGCGGCACGAAGAGGTGGCGTGATGACTGGCCCGGATATCGCCTTCCTCGGGCCCTCCCTCCGACAGTCCGAGGCTCGTGCGCTCTACCCCGACCTCGTGGTGCTGCCGCCTGCCGCGATGGGGGATGTGCTCGGGGCCGTCAATCGGTATCGCCCGCACGCTGTCGCGCTGATCGACGGCACCTTCCTCACGAACATGTCGGTGTACCACAAGGAGCTGCTCTATGCGATGGAGCAGGGAGTGTGGGTGCTGGGCGGCAGCAGCATGGGAGCACTCCGGGCAGCCGAGTGTGACCAGTACGGGATGATCGGGGTCGGGGGCATCTACGAGCGCTTCGCCTCTGGCGACCTCGAGGACGATGACGAAGTTGCCCTCACGCATGCGGATCGCACGCACGAGTACCAGCCGGTCTCGGATGCCCTCGTGACCATCCGCTCGGCCCTCGCCGGGGCGGAGGCGGCAGGTCTCGTCTCACCCGACGAGGCACGTGCTCTCCTGGCCCGGCAGAAGGAGCGATGGTTCCCGGATCGCCGCCTCAGCCTGATCAGCCGGGACGCCCGCGACCTGGGTATCGATGCGGAACGCTGCAGGGCCATCCAGGAGTTCATGCGCGCGAACGTCGTCGATCCCAAGCGGGAGGATGCCCTCGCCGTGCTGGCACGCTTGGCGGACCTGCCGGACGGCCCCATCCCGATCGAGGATCGGGTCGCGACCGTGATGTCCGGTGTCTTCTCCTCGCTGCTGGCCCGAGACGTCACGGTCGAGGATTCAGACGGCCTCGAAGTCAGCTTCGATGACATGCGCCGCTATGCCGTACTCCACGACGCGGATTACGAGCTCTTCCTCAGGCGCGCTCGCCAGGGTCAGGTCCTGGCCGGTCTCTCCTTCCATCTCGGCGGTCCGCCCACGCCAGAGGAGGAACAGGCAGCCCGCATTCGCGTCGCAGAGCGCGTGGGTGTCACCTCGGAGGCGCTGGACGCCTGGGCTCGGGAGCAGGATCTGGATGATCGTGGCCTCGCCATGCTGATTCGGCTTGATGCTCTGAGCCATCGCGTCGAGCGCAGCTGGCTGGGCCGTGCCCGGATCGGGCTCATCACGCAGCCGCTTCTCAACGAGTATCGCCTCGCAGGCCGCTACGACGGGCTGAAGAGCGCGGCGGCTCTGCAGCACTCGGCAGCGGCGACCGTGCAGTTCGGGCAGAACCCCACGCCTCCCACCATTCTTCGAACGTTGAACTCCCTGGGCTGGAAGCTGCCCGCCAGCATTCGGGACTACATGGACGAGCATGACCTCGGCGAGATCGGCGAGCTCATGGACTCCGCTGAGACCTCGGTTCGTGCTCATTACGCCCTGTTCGGCCTCGAGCTTGTGGAGGCGGAAGGTGAGGAGACGGCGCTGTTCGACGCCTCCGAGCCGATGATGACGCGTGGTACCTGACGCGCACGATGGCCTAAGGGGCTGGGACGTCTCGGTGGAGAGACAGGACGTCTCCCCAGAGTCTGCGCATCATCGACAGGCTCGCGATGTCGATGCGCTCGTCATCTCCATGCATCATGGTTGACACCTCGTCCATCGGGAAGTCCTGACTCAGCAGCCCGACGCCGTAGGCATCGGCCCCGAGTTGACGGAACATGCGAGCGTCCGTGGATCCCGGATTCACCGTGGGCTGAAGCTGCCCGCCGGGAACCTGCGCACGTATGGCCTGCTGAGTGAGGCTCCAGAGGCTCGTTCCCGGGGGGGTTGTCGTCGCCGGACTGCCTTCGCACACCTCGATGTCCACGAGTCCCGCGAGGTCACCGAGTGCGGACGTGATCTGAGCTGTCACATCCTCCTGCCCTTGGCCGGGCACTGTCCGCACCTGCACCTCGAGCCGCACGTCGCTGGGCACCGTGTTCCACGACCCGTTGCTGGTGACCGAGGTGACGGCGACCGTCATGCGCGTGCTGGCCCGGAACAGTCGTGCTGCCGTGGGAGTGAGGCGTGAGATGACCCGATCGATCCGCTCGGGGTTCATGAGCGTGCTGCGCGCCGGCTCCTCCCAGCCGTCCTCGATGAACCACCGCCAAGCATCCGAGACGATCACCTCAGTGCGCGCCCCTGTCAATCGCCGGCATGCCTCCGCAGCACGGGTGAGCGCATCATCACTGCCGTAGTGCAGTGCAGCATGGCCCGGGGCTCCGTGGATCGTCAGGATGATCCTCCATACCCCCTTCTCGGACACCGATGCGGCGATGCGGGGCCCGGCAGGCCCATCGACCACGCTGCCCCCGCCCTCGGTGAGGACCCAGTCGGCCCGCACGAGATCCGGTTGGTGAGCAAGGAGCCACTGTGTCCCGAGGTGCCCGAGCATCTCCTCATCCGCGACGGCCGCGAAGACGATGTCGCCTCGGGCGCATCGTCCATGACGTGCATGGTCGCGGAAGGCAAGTGCCATCGTCGCCGCATACCCGAGCATGTCGAGCGCCCCACGGCCCCACACGAATCCGTCGAGGAGTTCCCCGCCGAAGGGGTCGTGGGTCCAGCGGTCGGCGGAGGCTGGGACGACATCCGTGTGTGCGAGAAGCAGGAGGGCGGGTGCCGAAGGATCCGCCCCCGGCAGCCGCGCCACGAGGTTTCGGCGCGTGGGCTCGGGGTCGACCACCTCGATGTCAGCGCCGCATCCGAGAAGAACGGAGCGGAGCGCATCCGCGTTGGGCTCCTCGCCGACGACGTGCTGGCCGTCGTTGACGCAGCCGTGGCGGATGAGCGCCTGAAGAAGTTCGACCTCCTCCGTCATCGTCGACCTCCTCCGACGGGCAGTCGGCCGATCATAGACTCGGCGATGCCCGACGGCTGTCGGGTGTCGAGGCGCATTCCGAGATGAGGGTGGCACATCATGGTTCACCCGTGCGCTGATTCCCCTGGCCCCCTCCTCGACGAGGATCCACCGGCGATCGGCGGGTACGAGCTCATCGGGCGTCTGGGGCAGGGGGGCTTCGGCACGGTCTACCTCGCGCGTGATGGCGCGGATCTCGTCGCACTCAAGGCGCTGCGCCTGGATCGGGAGGACGACCCCATGCGCCTGAAGGGGCTCGAGTCCGAGGTGAGGGTTCTCGGCGTCGCGCCGCGGGAAGCGGTGGCAGCCCTGCGATTCGCCGACCTCGAGGCGACGCGACCCTTCCTCCTGCTCGACTACCTCAACGGCCCCACGCTTCGGGATCACGTGGATGCGCAGGGCCCGATGGGGGGTGAGGAACTGACGGCGGTGGCTCACGGGCTTGCCGGCACGGTCCTCCTGCTCCATGCGGCCGGCGTCGTCCACCGCGACATCAAGCCTCGCAACATCATGCTCGTGGATCGTCCGCGGCTGATCGACTTCGGCAACGCCGACCATGGGCCGGACATCTGGCAGGCCCCGTCCGGCGCACTGTTCGGAAGTCCCAAGTGGATGGCCTTCGAGCAGGTCATGGGCACCCCTGTCGGCGTGTGGACGGATGTGCATGCATGGGCGCTGTCGCTGGCGTTCGCCGCCACTGGGGAGCCTCCGTTCCAGGCTCAGTCCGTCCCCGCCATGGTGCTGCGGGTCATCACCTTCGACCCACCGATCCCCGATACCGTCGACCCCGAGCTCGCGAACCTCATGCGGGCCTGCCTCGCCAAGCAGTCAGGTGACCGGCCGACCATGACCGAGGTCATGCAGACGATGGAAGGACTGATGAGTGGTGGATGAGAAGCAGAAGAAGGACCTCAAGGGCTTCGGTGAGCATGCTCTTCATGCGGCCGAGGACGCTGCCGACGTGATCGGCCATGGCGCCGCAGGTGCCGTCAAGGGAGTCGCGGACGGCGTCGAGTCAGCGTCAGCGCAGACGAAGGTGCGCGAGAGCGGGGAGTAGCGACTCCCTCCGGAACGGCACGAGCGACCCGAGTAGGGCGCTAGCCTCGCGCCATGGCGAGTCGATCATGGGGTCAGAGCCGTCTCCTCACGC
>CAZQXO010000041.1:0-16144 GCA_964597445.1 uncultured Bifidobacteriaceae bacterium
CCGGCTGCCTCCTCGATGATGTGCCGCCGGTCCTCCGGAGTCGCCTCGAGGATGGAGGTCAGTCGGTTCTGACCGACGATGACGTGCATCTCGCGTCCGATGCCCGAGTCGCTCAGCAGCTCCTGAACGTCGAGCAGTCGGCATGGCTCCCCGTTGATGGAGTACTCCGAGCCGCCGTTGCGGAACAGCGTCCGGGAGATGGTCACCTCGGTGTAGTCGATGGGCAGGGCGCCATCGCTGTTGTCGATGGTCAGGGCGACCTCGGCTCGCCCGAGCGGTGCCCGCCCGGACGTGCCGGAGAAGATGACGTCCTCCATCTTCCCGCCGCGCAGTGACTTGGCACCCTGCTCACCCATGACCCAGGACAGGGCATCCACGACGTTGGACTTGCCGGATCCGTTGGGGCCGACGACGCACGTCACGCCCGGCTCGAAGGTCAGCGTCGTCGCGGACGCGAAGGACTTGAAGCCCTTCAGGGTCAGGTTCTTCAGGTGCACGGGCGGACCTACTCCGATCAGGCGGTGGGAAGACCGACTCCGACCCTACCCATGACCGGGTGCCGCTGGCGGCAGACCCGCAGCCCGGACGTCAGTCGCGATGCCGAGCGCGGGGCGCGCTCGCGGGTCGCGACGCCGCACCCCGCGGGACAGGCTGGCACCGGGGGCAGAAGTAGCTGGAGCGGTTCATGAAGTGCTCGCGTCGGATGGGGGTGGAGCAGCGGGCACACGGCTCGCCCTCCTGCCCGTACGCCTGGAGGGAGCGGGAGAAGTAGCCGGACTGCCCGTTGACGTGCACGTAGAGCGCATCGAAGCTCGTGCCTCCCTGAGCGAGGGCCTCGGTCATGACCTCGGCGGCCCGCGACAGCACCTCGCGTGCCTGTGCCCGCGTCAGCCGGTCCGTCGACCGCCTTCCGTGCAGCCGCGCGCGCCACAGGGCCTCGTCCGCGTAGATGTTCCCGATTCCGGACACCAGCCCCTGATCCAGCAGGGCGCGCTTGACATCGGTGGACCGGCGCCGCATCGCGTGCACCACCAGGTCCACGTCGAAGTCAGGATCGAGCGGGTCCCGGGCGATGTCCCGCACGGAGTTCGGGACGATCACTCCCCCGGCATCGGGCACGAGCGGATCGACCGCCATGCCACCGAACGTGCGCTGGTCGACGAAGCGCAGCTCCGTGCCGTCGTCGTCGAAGGCCACCCGAACGCGCAGGTGCGACTCGGCCGGCACGTCGGGCGTCTTCATCAGCACCTGACCGCTCATGCCCAGGTGGATCACGAGCGCGTCATCGCCCAGGGGGAGCCAGAGGTACTTGCCGCGCCGCTCGGGGGCCAGGAGCGTCCGACCGGCCAGTCGGGCGATGAAGTCCGGCGCTCCAGCGACGTGCCGACGCACGGCTCGAGGATGACGCACCTCGACACGACTGATCGTGCGACCCGTGGCCCAGCGCTCGATCCCGGCGCGCACGACCTCCACTTCGGGGAGCTCAGGCATGGCCCTCGGTCAGGAGGCGGTATGCGCGCTCCGCCGCCTGCTGCTCGGCCGCCTTCTTGGATCGACCGGCTCCGCGCCCGATCACCTCGCCGTCGACGAGGACCTCGGCTGAGAACTCGCGCGCGTGATCCGGTCCCTCGTGCCATCCGCGATACTCGGGCGCCCCTCGGCCGGCCGCGGCCGAGGCCTCCTGGAGGGACGTCTTCCAGTCCAGGCCCGCCCCGAGCTCGGCACCTCGCACGATCAGCGGACCGACGAGCCGATCGATGACCTCGCGGGCGCGCTCGAGCCCGGAGTCGAGATAGATGGCCCCCAGGACGGCCTCGAGGGTGTCCGCGAGGATCGACACCTTGTCTCGGCCCCCGGTCGACTCCTCGCCCCGGCCGAGGAACAGGTAGCGACCCAGGTCCAGCTCGCGCGCCACCTCCGCGAGTGCCTGCGCATTGACGACAGCCGCACGCAGCTTGGCCAGCTGTCCCTCGGACCAGGTCGGGTAGCTGCGATAGAGCCGATCGGTCACGACGATGCCGAGCACGCTGTCGCCGAGGAACTCGAGGCGCTCGTTCGTGGGCAGGCCACCGTTCTCATAGGCGAAGGACCGATGGGTCAGGGCGAGCGTCAGCAGTCCCGGATCGACCGTGACCCCCAGGGCCTCCACGAGCCCCGAGGCGTCGGCACTCATGCGCGCTCCCCTCCGAGCGCCTCCACGCCTTCCGCCAGGCGGCGGTCCACCCGGGACTGGAGATCGCTCACCGTCAGGCTCGACCCGACGACCACGAAGTCCTCGTCGGTCAGCCGGCAGCTGAGGCCCGCATCCCCCGCGTGCTGCTCGAGGGCGTCCGCGAGACCCACGGCATCGGCCGCTGCCAGCACTGCTGTTCCCGTCGTCGTGAGCAGCGGCGAGTCGCCGCGGAGGTGAGACGCCGTCGCATCGCCCAGGACGTCCGCGAGCGCCAGCTCCAGGATTCGCCGCGCGTCGGGAGTCCGGTCGCTCATGCTGGGCTCCGGACGCGGAAGGCAGCGCTGGTGCGCGGCGCCAGATCCTGGGACGCGGCACGCGCGGCCAGACGCACGCAGGCGCAGACCTCGGCCGCCGTGCCCGCGCCATGCCCGATCACCGTCACACCGTCCACGCCCAGGAGCATGCCACCGGCGAAGTCCGACGTGGCGGTGTCGAGGACGACATCCCAGGCGGGCGCCGGGTCGCCATACGCGTCGCCCATGCGTGCCGCCGACCACTGCACGGCGCCCTCCAGACCCTTGAGGAGGACGTTGCCGGTGAAGCCATCGGTCACGACCACCTGGGCCACGCGGCCGAGCGCGAGATCGTGCCCCTCCACCGGGCCGACATAGCGGACGCCATGCCCGGGCAGCGCCTGCTGGAGCAGATCGTGGGTCGACCTCCGGAGCGCGTCACCCTTGCCGGCCTCGCCCCCGATGGTGAGGAGTCCGACCCCGGGGTCCGCCACGCCCAGGCTTCGGGCATACGCCGCACCGGCCACGGCGAACTGCCGGAGGACGTCGGGGGTGGCATCGGGCGCTGCACCCGCGTCGACCAGGACGACGGGGCCATGCAGCGCCGGCACGACGATCGCCAACGCCGGTCGGGCCATGCCCGGGACCCGCCCGAGTTCGAGCACCGCCGCTGCCACGGCTGCTCCCGTGTGTCCGACCGACACCCAGGCGTCGGCTCGCCCCTGCGCCACCAGGCGCGCTGCGACGGACACCGTGACGTCCGGGTGCGCACGCAGCACCCGCAACGGGTCCTCGTCCATCCGGACGGAGCGGGACGCCGGCTCGAACCGGACCTCGCCCACGGCGACGCCCCGCTCGCTCACGAGACGCATGGCGAGATCGGTCGGACCGACGAGGATCAGCGAGATGTGCTCGGCCTCGGCCGACAGGAGCGCGACCGCGTCGGCGATGACGTCCGGTGCCCCGTCACCACCCAGCAGGTCGAGGGCGACCGTGGTCAAGGACTAGACGTCCAGCACGCGGCGCTTGGCGTAGGTGCCGCAGGTCGGGCACGCGGTGTGCGCGATGTGCTTGTCCTTGCAGCGGGCGCAGATCACCAGGGTAGGAGTCGCGGCCTTCCACTGGGAACGACGATGACGGGTGTTGGAGCGGGACATCTTCCGCTTGGGAACGGCCACGGCACTTCCTTCGGTGTCGGACACCTCATGCGAGGGGTCAGGCGTGTGGGTCGCCCGGCTCGAGCAGGTCCGCCAAGGCGGACCAGCGCGGGTCGGACTGCTGGTGCCCATGCTGCGGGTCCTCCTCGAGCCGGAACCCGCAGTCGGGGCACAGCCCGAGGCATTCCCCGCTGCACAGGGGCGCCAGTGGCAGGTCGATCACCACGGCGTCCCTCAGCACCGGGAGCAGGTCGAGGAGATCGTCCTGCACCTCTGGCAGTGGATCCTCGGACTCGTCCTCCTCCTCCACCACCATGCCTCGGGCATCGGTGCTGGGGTAGCGGAACAGCTCGGTGAGGTCCACCTCCTCGTGCCACTGCACGGGGTCGAGGCACCGCGAGCACTCCGCGCTGATCTCGAGATCCGCCGTACCGGACACGAGGACGCCTTCGAGAACGGACTCCAATCGAAGGTCGAGTTCGATCGGCGATCCCTCAGGCACCCGAGCCATCGCGACGCCAAGGCCTGCCGGGGCCGGAGTCGAACGCTGCACCGTGATCATCGAACCCGGCCTGCGCTGCAGGTTCCGCACGTCGAGGACGAGCGGATCGGACGGGTCGAGGCTGGGCACAGGAGCTCACCACTCTCGGCATGACGGACCGTGGCCTCGCGAGAGGCCCGGTGAAGGCTACCCTGCGGGGCCCGTCGGCGCCTAAACGCCCCCGTCGGCAGGCGTGCCGTCAGGGACGTCGGTAGCCGTCGTCGTCGATGCCACCCTCGAGTGCTTCCGCATCGAAGACGTCGTCCTCGCCCCGACCGGCACTCGAGGGGGCCAGTTCCTGGTACATCTGGCTGCGCAGCCGTTCGCGACCCCGGTCGACCGTCTGCAGTGTCTTCTGGAGCGTGATCTCGAAGGTGGCGAGCTTGGCGTCGATGTAGTCGTCGGTCTCCTTGCGCATGCGAGCGGTGTCATGGGCCGTGACGTCGGTCAGCGCCTGAGCCTCAGCCACGGCAGCCAGGTACACCTCGTGCTCGGACACCATGCGGTCGGCTTCGCCTCGAGCCCGCTCGAGGATGCGGTCGGCCTCACGACGCCCGTCCTGCACCACGGCCTCCCGATCGGCCAGCAGCTCATCGGCGCGCTGGACCGACTCCGGCAGGAGCTGACGGATCTCCTCGATCAGGTCGAGCACCTGGGATCGATTGACGATGCAGGATGCCGACAGCGGCATCGCCTTCGCGTCCTCGATCAGGACGGCGAGCTCATCGAGGCGTTCCTGAACATCCACGAGCACTCCTTGGCAGGGATCCGTCGAGGACCACGGGACGCGAGTCGGCCCGGGCCTATCGCTCCATTGTGTCGGACAGGCGCCCGCGCAGCCGCGACAACACGGCGTCCGGCACCAAACCAGTCACGTCGCCACCGAACTTGGCGACCTCCTTCACCAGGCTGGAGGAGAGGAAGCTGTAGAGGGGATTGGTCGTGATGAACACGGTCTCGACGCCCGCCAGTCGGTAGTTCATCTGGGCCATCTGGAGCTCGTAGTCGAAATCGCTGACGGCTCGCAGACCCTTGACGATCACGGTGATGCCGCGGGCCTTGCAGTAGTCGACGAGCAGCCCGTGGAACGACTCCACCTTGATGTTGCCGTAGGGCTCCACCACCTCACGCAGCATCTCCATGCGCTCGTCGATCGTGAAGAGTCCGGCCTTCGACTCGTTGACCAGGACGGCGACGACCACCTCATCGGCCATCGCGGCGGCGCGCACGAAGACGTCCAGATGCCCGTTCGTGACGGGATCGAAGGATCCGGGGCACACGGCCACGTGCATCAGCGCGCCTCCTCCCGATCGCCGTCCGTGCTTCCGACCCCATCGGATCCGGCCACATCGGACGCCGATGGCACGGTCGAAGCACCGTCGACACGACCGTACCAAAGGCTGGTCTCCCCGAACCTGCGTCGCGACCCCGTCACCCAGGTCTCCGGCATCGGGACCCGGTCATCGCGCGTGGATCGCTCGACGACGACACGTGCGCCGCTCGCGATCCAGCCCTGCTCGGCGAGACGACCGAGGATCCGGCTCAGCCTCTCCGACTCGAGGTCGTAGGGCGGGTCGGCCATGACGAGGGACGGAGCAGGGTCGGGGGCCGTCGTGCCGGCAAGCTGCTCGACCCTGCGGCCCACCACCCGGGCACCCTCCAGTCCCACGGTCGAGCAGTTCCGCCGCAGGACCTGAAGCGCCTCCCGGCCGGACTCCACCAGGTAGGCGGCCGAGGCGCCGCGACTCAGCGCCTCGAGCCCGAGCGCACCGGACCCCGCATAGAGGTCGAGCACGACGAGGTCCGACCACGACGTGCCGGACGCGCTGAGGTCCGATGTCAGGGAGGAGAACAGGGACTCCCGGACGCGATCGGACGTGGGGCGGGTTCCCGCGCCCGGGACGTCGAGCCGCCGGCCTCGCGCCTGGCCGGCGATGATGCGCGTCATCGGACCCTCACGCCTTCTCCAGGTAGTCCGCCTGGTCCTCGCGCACGAGCGCCTCGACGGCCTCCGCCAGCCCCGGGACCGAGAGCAGTGTCGGGTCACGGTCCACGACCTCGCCAGCCCACCGACGGGCCTCCTCGATGACGTCCTGGTGGCGCACCACCTCCAGCAGGCGCAGCGACCGCCGTGCACCGGACTGCGAACGTCCGAGGACATCTCCTTCGCGTCGGAGCTCGAGGTCCATCTCCGACAGGGCGAAGCCATCGGTCGTCGAGGCCACCGCGTCCAGCCGTGCTCGCGCGGGCGATCCGGCCGGGGCATCCGTCACTAGGAGGCACAGGCCCGGCAGCGTGCCGCGACCGATGCGCCCGCGAAGCTGGTGGAGCTGCGAGATGCCGAAGCGGTCCGCGTCCATGATGACCATCATCGTGGCCTCGGGCACGTCCACGCCGACCTCGATCACCGTCGTCGAGACGAGAACGTCGAGGGCCTCCGAGTCCCGCGGCCCGGAGAAGCGACGCATGACCTCGTCCTTGGCGTCGGCCGGCATGCGACCGTGCAGGACGCCCACCCGGGATCCCGCGAGTGGGCCGTCCGCGAGGACGCGGGCGACCTCGAGTGCGGCGGCGGCAGGCCGGGCGCCGACCTGCGCGTCGCCCGCATCCTGCTCCGGAGTCAGGTCCGTCTCGGGCATCGCCTCGCTGGCGCCCTCCTCGTCCGCCTCGTCGCCGATGCGAGGGCACACGAGAAACACGCGATGGCCCTGGTCGACCTCCTCCTGGACGCGCTGCCAGGCCCGGGCCAGGTGCGCGGGCTGCTCCCCCGCCACAACCACGTGCGTGGTCACCGGGGCGCGTCCCGCCGGGACCTCGCCGAGCGTCGACACGTCGACGTCACCGAAGGTCGTCATGGCCACGGTGCGCGGGATCGGCGTCGCCGTCATGACGAGGACGTGCGGGCGCGTTCCCGCCCGCGACTTCGCGGCGAGTGCAGCCCGCTGCTCGACCCCGAACCGGTGCTGCTCGTCGACCACGACGAGGGCGAGGTCGTGGAAGTCCACGCGCTCCTGGAGGAGCGCATGCGTTCCGATGACGATTCCGGCGTCACCCGAGACGACATCCAGCAACTGGCCCCGCCGCTCGGCGGTGCGCTGGGAACCGGTCAGCAGCGCGACGCGGGTACCGATGTCCGCACCACCCAGCCGACCACGCTCCGCCAGGGGGCCCAGCATCGCGGTGATGGACCGGTGGTGCTGGACGGCGAGGACCTCCGTCGGAGCCAGGAGGGCGGCCTGCCCGCCAGAATCCACGACACGCAGCATGGCGCGGAGGGCCACGACGGTCTTGCCGCTGCCGACGTCCCCCTGCAGCAGGCGATGCATGGGGTGCTCCGCGCCCATGTCCTGGGCGATCTGGTCGGACACCTCCCGCTGCCCGGGGGTCAGCGAGAAGGGCAGCCTCGCATCGAAGGCGTCCACGAGCGGGCTGCTGCTCGGCACCCGACGCGTCGCCGACAGGGCTCGAGTGGCGGCACGTCGCTGCGCCAGGACGACCTGGAGAACGAAAGCCTCCTCGAAGCGCAGGCGCTCGACCGCGGCGTCGATGTCCGCCCAGGACGTCGGGCGATGGATCGCCTTGAGCGCACTCCCGAGGTCGAGGAAGCCATGCTGCTGGAGCACACCGTCGGGAAGCGGATCAGCGACATCGTCCGCCAGCGGCAGGACGAGGTCCATCGCCGCCGCCACCTGCCACGAGGTGATGCCCTTCGACGCGGAGTAGATGGGGAGCAGCGCGCCGGCGAAGTCGAGGACGGACGCGTCGGCATCGGAGATGCCGTCCGGCAGGAGCTGGAAGTCCGGATGCGCGAGCTGCAGGCCGCCGCGATGCCTGCTCACCTGGCCGGCGAAGAGTCCCCGCCGACCGGGGCGCAGGTCGCGCTCGCGCCACTTCTGGTTGAAGAACGTCAGGGTCATCGAGGCCCGCCCGTCGCTGATGACCGCCTCGAGGATCGAGCCACGTCGCTGACGCATCGGTCGCACGGTGACCGAGAGGACCTCCGCCATCACGGTGACCTGCTCGCCCTCGACGAGTTCGCCGAGGTCGGTCAGCTCCCCTCGCTCGGCGTATCGGCGGGGATAGTGCCGCAGAAGGTCACCGACCGTCGTGAGGCCCAGGCCCCTCTGGAGAGCCGTGGCCGTCTTCGCTCCCACCACCCTCGACAGGCCGGTACCGAGCACGGCGCCGGTTCCGCTCACTCCACCCCCACGATGACCGGCCAGAGCGGCTGATCCCCATCGACCAGGCTCATCTCGACCAGGGGGAACGTGCGGGCGACCCAGGCTGCGAGCCGCTGCCGCTGGCTCTCGCGTGCATCGACCCCGAACACGAGCGTCACGAGCTCGCCACCGATCGCCAGCATGCCCGACAGGATCTCGCGCACGGACTCCTCGATGTCAGACCCCACAACGACGATGTCGCCATCGACGACCCCGAGGACGTCACCCTCGGCGCACGGACCGGCCGTGGTGAGGGCCGCCCTGCTCGCGATCGTGACGGCGCCGTACCGCGTCGCTCCTGCGGCACGGGTCATGGCGATGACGTCCTCCTCGAAGGAGGCATCCGGGTCGTGCACGGCCACCGCGGCCAGGGTCTGGACGATGGATCGCGTGGGGATCACGGCGACCCTCAGCCCGCCCGCGCGAGCCTCCTCCGCTGCCAGCTCGGCGACGCCTGTCGTGTCGGAGTCGCTCGGCAGCAGGACCACGTCGCTCGCCCCAGTGGCTCGGATCCCGCCCAGCAGCTCCGCCGTCGAGGGCCGGACGCGTGGGAGTGCCGGGACGACCTCGACCCCAGCCACGGACAGCACCTCGGCGACACCGGGGCCGTGCGACACCGCCACGATCCCGCGGGAGAGGCTCGTCGGCACGCTGCCCTCACGTTCCTGGGCGGTGGACAGATGCGTGATGCGGATGTCCTGAGGCGTGCCGGCCCGCAGGCCGGCTTCCACCGCAGCGCCCGCGTCGTCGACATGGACGTGGACGTTCCACAGCCCATCCCCGCCGACGATCACCAGACTGTCGCCGAGGGAGTCCAGGGCGAGACGGAGGTCCGAGACAGCGTCCTCGTCCGCCCGGAGAAGGAACATCACCTCGTAGGCCGGACCGCTGTAGCGGTGCGGGGGCGCGCCCTCGGCCGTGTCGCCGTGGGCCGGGCCGACCCCGTGCACACCCTCAGGGAGGGGCGGCGCGACGGGGACCGCCTCCCGCGCCAGGGCACGACGCAGCGCCCCGAGCACGAGCACCAGCCCCTGCCCGCCGGCGTCGACGACGCCAGCCCTCGCCAGGGCGGGCAGCAGGGTGGGCGTGCGCAGCAGCGCCTCCTCCGCCGCCTCCAGAGCCGCATCGAGGACGGTCGTGGCGCCGTCGGCCGCCTCGACGACGGACTCAGCGCCCTCGGCCGCAGCGCGGGCCACGGTGAGGATCGTGCCCTCGACGGGATGCGCCACGGCGGCATACGCGAGGTCCGTCGCCCTGCGGAGCATGGCGTGCACCGCCGCTTCATCGAGGACCTCGCTCCAGGACTCGGCCATGCCCCGGAGGATCTGCGAGAGGATCACTCCCGAGTTGCCGCGGGCACCCAGCAGGGCGCCGTCGGCGAAGGCCCGGGCCGCCTCGGGGCCGGAGGTCACGGACTCGCCGGCGCACCCCTCCACGCGCTCCACGGCAGCACTGACGGTGAGGACGAGGTTGGTCCCGGTGTCCCCATCGGGAACCGGGAACACGTTGAGCGCATCGAGGTGCTCGCGAGCTGTGCCCAGCGCGGCGCGTGCATGGTGGGCCCAGGCCAGCACCACCGCTGCGGACGCCTCCTCAGCGGTGCCCGAGGGCTTCGAGCCCGATGCCACTGCCCGCCTCACCTCGCTCACCCGGATTCGACCTGATCCGCTGACGGTACCCTCAATTTGGGGTCCCGCAGCGGGCTCGGCTAGTCTTGGCCCCCGCGGCTCGTGGGCCGCACCTGACGCCGTCCTCGGGGCGGATCCCGACGACCGTCCCCGACGGATGAATGAAGGAGTGCACCGTGGCTGCCAACTGCGATGTCTGCGGCAAGGGTCCCGGCTTCGGCAACAGCATCTCCCACTCGCACCGGCGGACCAAGCGCCGCTGGAACCCGAACATCCAGACCGTGCGCACCGTGCAGAACGGCACACCCAAGCGCGTGAACGCCTGCACGTCGTGCATCAAGTCCGGCAAGATCACCCGCGCCTGACGCTCACCTGAAGTGGGCGAAGCCTCCGGGCGCGTCCCTCGGCTGACCGTCGACGGTGACCTGCGGGTCCCCCTCCGCCACCTGCCCCACGGGAATGAACCCCTCGGGCAGAGGCGACCCTGCCGGGAACGTGGCCAGAAGAGCGTGATCCTCGCCCCCCGTGAGCATCCACTCGCGCGGATCGAGGTGGAAGGCCGACGCCGCTGAGGCGAGCTCCTCCGGGATCGCCCACCCCTCGGTGACGAGGTCGATGCGCACTCCCGAGGCCTCGGCCACGTGTCCCGCGTCGGCGACCAGGCCGTCGCTGACATCGATCATGGAGGTCGCTCCGGAGGACGCCGCCTGCGGACCGCGGTGATAGGGCGGCTCAGGGAACCGATGCGCGTTCACGAGGACCTTCGGCGAACGGAACCCCCGCGACAGGACGGCGAGTCCGGCCGCTGACCACCCCAGGCGTCCGGCGACCGCCACCTGATCGCCGGGTCGCGCGCCCGACCTGAGCACCGGCGGCCGCCCGCCGAGATCCCCCAGCGCGGTCACGCTCAGCACGATGACCGGCGCCTCGACAACGTCGCCACCGACCAGCACGGCGCCCACGCTGGCCGCCTCCTCCGTCAGGCCGGCCGTGCATTCGACGGCCCACGCAGCCGGAAGGTCGGCGGGAGCCGCGAAGCCCACGACAAGCGCCGTCGTGGTGCCTCCCATGGCGGCGATGTCGGCGAGGGATGCCGCAGCGGCCTTGCGCCCGACATCCACTGCCGTCGACCAGTCGCGGCGGAAGTGCCGGCCTTCGACCAGCACATCGCACGTGACGGCGACCGGCGACGGGCCGAAGGACACCACCGCAGCGTCATCACCCGGGCCGACGGGGACCCGAGGATCCGCGGCAAGACCGGAGGTGATCCGGTCGATCAGCCCGAACTCGCCGGCCTGCCGGAGCGTGGCATCTGCACCCATGCCGTCAGTCTCCCAGCGTGCACTCCGCTCAGTGCAGGCCGGTTCCCTTGCGCTGGGCGTCGGCCACGAGGGCATCGACCAGGTCGGGGTAGTCGAGGCCTGACGCCGCCCACATCCGCGGGAACATCGAGATCGAGGTGAATCCCGGCATGGTGTTGACCTCGTTCACCAGCATGGAGCCATCGGCCCGGATGAAGAAGTCGACGCGAGCCAGCCCCTCGCACCCCAGTGCGTCGAAGGCACGCACGGCGAACTCCTGCACCTGCGCCTCCCACGACGGCGGCAGGTCCGCGGGCACGATCAGGTCAGCCGAGTCATCGAGGTACTTGGCCTCGAAGTCGTAGAAGTCGTGCTCCGCGCGGACGACGATCTCCGCGCATCGGCTGGCACGCGGCTCACCCTCACCGTCGACGAGCACGCCGCACTCGATCTCGCGCGCATCCATGACGGCCGCTTCCACGATCACCCTCGGATCGTGCCGCCGAGCCTCGACCAGGGCCGGCATGAGCTGCGAGGCCTCCGTGACCCGCGTGATGCCGAGGGAGGAGCCCGCACGACAGGGCTTGACGAAGACCGGTAGCCCCAGTGCCTCCACCTGCCGGACTGCGTCCTCGGGGTCGCGTCGCCATGCGCGTTCCGTGATGGTGACCGATGCACCGATCGGAAGGCCGGCAGCCGCCAGCAGGGACTTCATGACGGCCTTGTCCATCGCCGCGCCGGAGGCCAGCACTCCCGACCCGACGAACGGCACCTCCAGGGTCTCGAGAAGTCCTTGGACCGAGCCGTCCTCACCCCAGGGCCCGTGCAGCACCGGAAAGGCCACGTCGACGTCGAGCGCCTCCTCGAGGGTGACGCGACGCGCCGTCGAGGAGACCTCCGGAAGGCGATCACGGTCGACAACGACGCCGAGGCCTGCATCATCAGCCATCACCCAGGTGCCGTCGCGACGGATGCCGATCACCCGCACCTCGTAACGCTGCGGGTCCAGGGCAGCGACAATGGCGCGTCCGCTGACGCACGAGATCGCGTGCTCACTGCTGCGACCACCGAGCAGCACAGCGACCCGAATCCGTTCCACGGGTCGACGCTATCGCCCTCACCTGCGGATCCCGGCGACCCCGCTACGCTCCGCCCATGGATCGGCAACCGTGGTCCCTCGAGACAGCCGCCGTGGTCGCGGGACGACCCGCCGCTTCCCCTGACGCCCCTCTCAACACGCCGATCGTCCCGGCCTCCACCTTCCATGCCGGGGGCGACTGGGAGTACGCCCGCGAGGGAGGTCCCACGACGGCGGCATTGGAGGAGGCGATCGGCTCCCTGGAGCGCGGCAGGGCCGTGACGTTCAGCTCCGGGATGGCAGCCGCGAACGCCATTCTCGACACCACGGCACCCGGCGCCGTGATCGTCGCCCCGAGTGCCGCCTACACCGGTGTGGCGGTGCGCCTCCGAGAGCTCGACGCGGCAGGCCGCATCCACCTGAGGATCGTCGACGTCGATGACACCGATGCCGTGATCGCGGCCTGCTCCGGCGCCTCGATGCTCTGGCTGGAGTCGCCGACCAACCCGCTCCTGCAGGTCGCGGATCTCGCCACATGCATCGCCGCGGGTCATGCGGCCGGTGCCGTCGTCGTCGTCGACAACACCTTCGCCACGCCGGTACTCCAGCAGCCCCTCGCTCTCGGCGCCGACATCGTGCTGCACAGCGTCACCAAGGCGATCAGCGGGCACTCGGACCTGCTGATGGGCGCAGTGGTCGCGAGCGACGACGCGGTCGCCGAGACACTGCGCGTGCGTCGCGTCCTTCTCGGAGCCGCACCGAGTGCCTTCGACAGCTACCTCGCTCTGCGCGGACTGCGCACACTCGTGCTGCGAGTGGAACGCGCGCAGCAGAACGCTCGGACCATCACGGCACGACTGGCGGAGCACCCGGCGATCTCACGCGTGCGCTACCCCGGCTGGGGCACCATCGCCGCCATCGAGCTGACCGGAGGCGCCGCCGCTGCCACTCTCCTCGGGGATCGGGTGTCCCTCTGGGTGCACGCCACGAGCCTCGGGGGCGTCGAGTCCCTGCTCGAGCGCCGTCGTCGCTGGCCGCTCGAGAGCAGCACCGTCCCCGACGACCTCGTGCGACTGTCCTTCGGGATCGAGGCTTCGGACGACCTCTGGGCTGATCTCGGCGGAGCCCTCGACTCGCTGACCTAGGAGCCGTCGCCCCGTCCCGTCACGCGTGCTCGGGGGCTTCAGCCTTGGTGCCCCGGGACATGAAGGCCGACAGCATGAGCTTCGGGGATCGCCCGTTGTATAGGACCTCCACCACCTGCTCCGTGATGGGGAGCTCGACACCGTGCTCGCGCCCCAGGGCGAGGATCGGCTGGCAGCTCTTGTAAGCCTCGCACGTCTGCTTCGTGATGGCGATCGTCTCCTCGACCGTGAGCCCGCGCCCGAGGTTGAATCCGAAGGTCCGGTTCCGCGACAGCGGAGACTGGCACGTCGCGACGAGGTCGCCGACGCCCGCCAGGCCCTGGAAGGTCAGCGGATCTGCTCCGAGGGCCACCCCCAGGCGAGCCATCTCCGCCAGCCCGCGCGTGATGAGGGATGCCTGGGAGTTCTCACCCAGGCCCATGCCCGCGGCCATGCCGTTCGCCACGGCGATGACGTTCTTGACCGCGCCTCCGATCTCGGTGCCAATCACGTCCGTGGTCCAGTAGGGACGGAAGTAGTCCGTTGTGCAGGCGTCCTGCAGTCGCCGCGCACTCGCCTCATCGACGCACGCCACCGTGGTGGCCGCCGGCTGGCGCTCCGCGATCTCGCGGGCCAGATTCGGTCCTGACACCACGGCCACGCGATCGGGCGCGACGGAGGCGGACGCCATGATCACCTGGCTCATGCGCTCGCTCGTGCCGATCTCGATGCCCTTCATGAGGCTCACGAGCACCGCGTCGTCATCGATATCCGCTCGCCACGATGCGAGCTGGGCGCGAAGCGCCTGAGCGGGAACGGCCAGCACCACCAGTCCGGCGCCCGAGAGCGCCTCCCGCGCATCGGTCGTCGCGGTGATGCGCGCCGGCAGGTCGATGCCCGGGTGGTAGGCCTCGTTGCGATGCCGTACCGAGATGTCCTCCACCACCTCGGCGTCCCGACCCCAGACCACGACATCGCTGCCGGCATCCGCCAGCACCATCGCGAAAGCGGTGCCCCAGGAACCACTGCCCATCATCGCCACGCGCGTCATGGCTCACCATCCTTGCGGAACACCATGCGCTCGTCCGGAGGAGGCTCATGGCGGATCTCGGACAGGAGCGCCGTGATCGCATCCATGAGCCGGTCGCTCGCCTCATGCATCGTGGCGGCGTCCAGAGGGCGGCCTGCCAGGTCGGCGAGGTCGACCGGCTCCCCCACGACGACGTGCATCGTCTTGCGGGGCAGGAGCCGGAACTCCTTGACGTAGGGGGCCATGACCTCCTGAGCCCCCCACTGGGCCATGGGGAACAGAGGGGCGCCCGACAGCAGGGCCATGCGGACCGCCCCCGTCTTGGCGGACATGGGCCACATGTCCGGATCGCGCGTCATCGTCCCCTCGGGGTAGACGACCACGCACTCGCCACGGGCGAGGGCGGAGAGGGCATCGCGGATGGCGCTCGCGGCATCGGCCGTCTCCCGGTACACGGGGATCTGGCCGGCGCCGCGGATGATCCGGCCGATCACCGGCACCCGGAACATCGGCTCCTTGGCGAGGAAGCGCGGGGGACGATCCGCGGTCCAGAGGGTGTACGAGACGACCAGAGGGTCAAACCATGAGAGGTGGTTGACGGCCACGATGATGCCGCCGGGAGCCCGCGTGAGTCGATCCGCACCCCGGATGTCCCAGACGACGCAGGTCCGCAGAAAGGGCCACAGTACGGCCACGGCCACGCGGTAGGCAGGACCCAGGGGATCACGTCGGCCCACCCGCATCGCCGAACCATCCCTTCCGCCGATGGCGTCTCCCGAGGCAGGCGCGACGAGAAGCGACCGACCCTGACCTGCCCCCGACAGTAACGCCTGGGGCATCGGTGTTGGATGTCAACGTGGCAGCGGAGACCTGGACCGTCATCGTCCCCGTGAAGCCCCTCGGCGAGGCCAAGTCCCGGCTGCGAGCCGAGGATCCGACGGCGGATGCCTGGGCCCGGGCCTTCCTCTCCGACGTCCTGGCGGCCATCAGCGCCGTGAAGCGCATCTCCACCACGCTCGTGGCCACGAGCGATCCCGAGGTCTCGGCCCTCGCCCAGAGATGGGGCGCCACCGTCATCGATGACTCCCCCGCCCCCGGCATCAACGCCGCCGTCACCCACGCTGCGCAGTTCGCACCCGAGGGAACAGGCATAGCGATCGTCGTGTCTGACCTTCCCCTGCTCACCCCGGGGGCCCTGACCCGCGTTCTCTCCTACGCCGATCACCACGTCACCAGCTTCCTCGCCGATCTCGAGGGCACGGGAACCACCATGTGGATGACGCATGACCGCGCAGACCTGCCCCCGCGTTTCGGGAGCGGATCCCGCGCAGCACACCGGGCAGCAGGCGCCCATGACATCGCCTTCGAGCAGGAGGATCCCGGACTGCTCCCCGCCCGCAGTGACATCGACACGCTGGCCGATCTCGAGCGAGCAGGTGACGGGCTTCTCGGCTCGGCCACCCGGCAACTCGCGCGGCGCCATCTCGGTTCCTGACGACAGGGCCCCCGCACCCAAAGGTGCGGGGGCCCTGTCGTCAGGTCAGCGGCCTACTTCTTGCGGGCCGGGGCCTTCTTGGCAGCAGCCTTCTTGGCCGGGGC
>CAZQXO010000041.1:16244-17693 GCA_964597445.1 uncultured Bifidobacteriaceae bacterium
GCCTTCTTGGCCGGGGCAGCCTTCTTCGCAGCAGCCTTCTTGGCCGGGGCAGCCTTCTTCGCGGGGGCCTTGGTCACCATCTTCTTGGCACCCGAGACGACCGCCTTGAACTCCGCGCCCGGACGGAACTTCGGCAGCTTGGTGGCCTTGATCTTGACCGTCTCACCGGTGCGCGGGTTGCGACCCAGACGGGCCTTGCGCGCCTGGCTCTCGAAGACACCGAAGCCGCTCACGGCGACCTTGTCGCCGCGAACCACGGCCTTCTTGGTCTCCTCGATGAAGGCGTCGACGATCTCGGTCACGTCGCGCTTGCTGTGGCCGAGTCGCACTGCCACAACGTCAATCAGTTCAGCCTTGTTCACTGGTAACCCCTCCGGAGGGTGTCGGGCCGGCACGTGTCGGCCGGTGACTCCACCCTAGGTTGGAGGCACCGCGTGACCCACACGCCACGCCGAGGATTCCTTGCACGGCAATGGATTCACGCATGCACGAGCCATCCCGGACTCCGGGTGACGCAGCACCTCGTTCTAGCCTGCCGGAGTCGTCGTCGGCTCCCACGCCGGGCGCGCGGACTCGAAGGAGTCGATGTCGGCCGCGTACTGCAGCGTGATGCCGATGTCGTCGAGTCCCTCCATCAGTCGCCAGCGGACGTAGTCGTCGACATCGAACGCAGCCACGATCTCCCCTGCCCGAATCTCACGGCGATCGAGATCCACCGTGACCTCCAGCGCGGGATCTGCCTCCACGGCCTCCCAGAGGGCCTCCACGGTCGCCTGGTCCACCTGAGCTGTCAGGAGGCCTCCCTTGCCCGAGTTGCCGCGGAAGATGTCGGCGAACCGGGAGGAGATGACGACCGCGAACCCGAAGTCCTGCAGCGCCCAGACGGCATGCTCCCGGCTGGACCCCGTACCGAAGTCCGGGCCTGCGATCAGGACGCTCGCCCCCTGGTGCTCCGGACGGTTCAGGACGAAGTCGGGATCCTTGCGCCAGGCCGAGAACAGCCCGTCCTCGAAGCCATGTCGAGTGATGCGCTTGAGGTACTCAGCCGGGATGATCTGATCGGTATCGACATTGCTGCGGCGCAGCGGAACCGCCGTACCCGAGTGAACGACGAACTTCTCCATCGTGAGCTCCGATCAGGTCAGGCGCCGACAGGCGCGAGGTCGGCGGGCGAGGAGAGACGGCCACGAACCGCCGTCGCCGCGGCAACGGCCGGCGACACCAGGTGGGTGCGCCCTCCTGGACCCTGGCGCCCCTCGAAGTTGCGGTTGGACGTCGAGGCGCTGCGTTCCCCCGGCGCCAGCTTGTCGGGGTTCATGGCCAGGCACATGGAGCATCCCGCCTCGCGCCACTCGGCCCCCGCGGCTCGGAACACCTCGTCGAGCCCCTCGGCCTCGGCCTGCTGCTTCACGCGCACGGATCCGGGGACGACGAGCATGCGGACCGACG
>CAZQXO010000042.1:0-17465 GCA_964597445.1 uncultured Bifidobacteriaceae bacterium
TCGTGGCGGACCTCTCGTTCATCCCCCTGCGGCTCGTGCTGCCGGCGCTCGTGGCGGTCGCACTCCCGGGTGCGGACCTCCTGCTGATGGTCAAGCCCCAGTTCGAGGTCGGGCGCGAGTCCGTCGGCGACGGCGTCGTCCGAGATCCGGCCCTGCGGGAGGCAGCCGTGCTCGGTGTCGCGGTCGCCGCTCAGGAGTGCGGTCTCGAGGTCCACGGCGTGGTGGCCAGCCCGCTGCCGGGCCCCCGGGGCAACGTCGAGTACTTCCTTCGGCTGCACCGTCCAGCGGACCTGCCGGCCCCGGAGGTCGGGGGAGAGGGGACGACCGCACCCCCTCCCGACGGGCTGAGCGGGGAGTCCCTGCGAGAGGCTGTGGCCGTGGCCGTGAAGGAGGGACCGTCATGACGCCGGCAACCGCAAGCGTGCTGTTCGTCGTCAATGCGGGTGCGGTCGAGGCGCGCGACGCCCTTGACTCCATGGCTTCGTCGCTGATGGCGGCGGGAGTGAGTGTCCGGCTCGCAGCCGAGGACGACGAGGCTGTCGGGCGCCGCCTGAGTCAGGCGGGTGCGCAGGTGGTGCCGTCCGACGAGCATGCCGCGGACGGGATCGACCTCGTTGTCGTGCTCGGGGGGGACGGCACGGTGCTGCGTGCAGCCGAGCGGGCCCGCGCCAGCGGGGCGCCCCTGGTGGGCGTCAACCTGGGTCATGTCGGCTTCCTCGCGGAAGCAGAGCCGGAGAGCCTGAACGACGTCGTGCAGGCGATCGTCGACGGCCGATGGATCGTCGAGGAGCGCATGACCCTCGACATTCGGGTGACCCGCGACGGACGAGAGCTGCATCGGACGTGGGCCGTCAACGAGGTCGCGATCGAGAAGCAGGCGCGCGAGCGGATGATCGACGTCCTGGTCGAGATCGACGGGCGACCTCTCTCGAGATGGGGCTGCGACGGTGTCGTCTGCGCGACTCCGACCGGATCGACCGCGTACGCCTTCTCCGCTGGAGGACCCGTCGTCTGGCCCGAGGTGTCGGCGATGCTGGTGGTGCCGTTGAGCGCTCATGCCCTGTTCGCACGACCGCTCGTTGTCTCCCCCCGCAGCGTCGTCGCATTCGACCTGTCTGAGCGGTCGACGGTCGTGCTGTCGGCCGACGGCCGTCGCAACATCGACGTCGCGGGTGGAAGCCGAATCGAGGTGAGGCAGGACCCCTCGCCGGTGCGCTTCGCGCGACTGACCGAGGCTCCCTTCACCGATCGTCTCGTCGCGAAGTTCGAGCTCCCCGTCGACGGCTGGCGGGGACGCCGCACGGAGGCCGGATGATCGAGGAGCTGCGCATCCGCTCTCTCGGTGTGATCGATGAGGCAGCGGTGGTCCTCGGGCCCGGGCTCACGGTGCTGTCCGGCGAGACGGGCGCGGGCAAGACGATGGTGCTCAGCGGCCTCAGCCTCGTGATGGGCGGACGTGCCGACCCCGGCATGGTGCGGCGCGATGCCGAGCGAGCCGATGTCGACGGCCGCTGGATCCTGGCACCTGAGCGTGGGGCGGCCATCGTCGCGGCAGTCGAGGAGGCCGGGGGCGATGTCGAATCCTCGGATGAGGGCATCGAGCTCGTGCTCGCGCGCTCGGTGAGCTCCTCCGGGCGCAGTCGAGCCTTCGCCGGGGGTCGGACGGTTCCCGCCTCCGTGCTCGGCGATCTGACGGGGTCTCTCATCACCGTGCACGGGCAGGCGGATCAACTGCGCCTGCGAGATCCGCGCAGCCAGCGGGACCTGCTCGATCGCTTCGCTGGACCCGCGGCGATCGACACGCGGGACCGCTGCGGCGCCCTCCTGACGGCCTTGCGGGAGGCGCAGCGGGATCGCACCCGGCTTCTCGAGCAGCGCCAGGATCGCGAGCGTGAGGCCGTCCTGCTCCGTCACGGGATCGCCGAGATCGAGGCCGTGGCGCCAGAGCCCGGTGAGGATGAGGCCCTCAAGCAGCAGGCCTCCCTGCTGGCCCACGTCACCGACCTGATGGCCGAGATGGGAACCGTCCACTCGCTCCTGCAGTCGGACGGCGCGGGCACGGAGGGCGCGCGTGAGCTGCTGACCTCGGCGGCTCGGCATCTGGAGCGCGCGGCGACGCTGGATCCGGCACTCGCGTCGCTCGTCGAGAACCTGCGGGGCGTGCTCGGGGAGCTCGACCTGCTGGTCGGCGAGGTGTCCCACTATGCCTCGGGGCTCGATGCCGATCCGGAGAGTCTGGCCCGGATCGAGGAGCGCCGTCACCGCCTGAGCGAACTCAAGAAGCGATATGGGCCTGAGCTCGCGGACGTCCTGTCCTGGCGGCAGACCGCCGAGTCGACCGTCTCCGACGTCGACTCGACGGAGGAGCGTCTGGCGGAGTTGGACGGCACGATCGCCCATCTCGCGACGGAGCTGAGGGAGGCGGCGGCCGCGCTCTCGGCGATGCGACGGGCCGCCGGCACCAGGTTCGCGGCGGCTGTGACGGCTGAGCTGCAAGAGCTCGCCATGCCTGACGCCGTCCTGACGGTCGACGTCGTGACGACCGAGGATCTCGACGCCTTCGGTGCGAGTGGAGCGGACACCGTGACCATGCTCCTGGCTCCGCACGCGGGGAGCGATCCGCGGCCGCTCGGCGCAGGGGCGTCCGGGGGAGAGCTGTCGCGTGTGATGCTCGCGATCGAGGTCGTGCTGGCGTCGGTGGGCGACACGCCCACCTTCGTCTTCGACGAGGTCGACGCGGGCATCGGGGGTCGGGTCGCGGTGGAGGTCGGACGGCGACTGGCGCGACTCGCCCGGAGTGCACAGGTGATCGTCGTGACCCACCTTCCTCAGGTGGCGGCCTTCGCCGACACCCACATCGTGGTGAGCAAGGACTCGTCCGGTCAGGTGACGTCCTCGAGTGTGGTCAGCGTGACGGGTGAGGAACGAGTGCTCGAGCTCGTTCGCATGCTCTCCGGCCTCGAGGGAAGCGCCTCCGGAGCGGAGCATGCCTCGGAACTCCTGCAACTCGCCGAGGCTGAGCGTGCGCGCGATCGACCCCGGTCGCGCCGCTGATAGTCTGACGGTCCATGGACAAGGCGACCACCAAGCACCTCTTCGTCACCGGGGGCGTCGCCTCCTCGTTGGGCAAGGGACTGACAGCCTCGTCCCTCGGCAACCTCCTCAAGTCGCGTGGCCTGCGGGTCACGATGCAGAAGCTCGATCCCTACCTGAATGTCGACCCGGGCACCATGAACCCGTTCCAGCATGGCGAGGTCTTCGTCACCGATGACGGGGCGGAGACCGATCTCGATGTCGGCCACTACGAGCGCTTCCTCGACACCGACCTCCACGGATCAGCCAATGTCACCACGGGTCAGGTCTACTCGACGGTGATCGCGAAGGAGCGACGCGGGGAGTACCTCGGCGACACCGTTCAGGTGATCCCGCACATCACCAACGAGATCAAGTCACGCATCCGCCGCATGGCCGGCCCCGACGTCGACGTCGTCATCACCGAGGTGGGGGGAACGGTGGGCGACATCGAGTCGCTTCCCTTCCTCGAGGCGGTTCGCCAGATCCGCCATGAGGTGGGGCGCGACAACGTCTTCTTCCTTCATGTGTCCCTGCTGCCGTACATCGGACCGTCGGGTGAGCTGAAGACCAAGCCCACCCAGCACTCGGTCGCCAGTCTTCGCAGCATCGGCATTCAGCCCGACGCGATCGTCCTGCGTGCCGATCGCGATGTCCCTTCGAGCATCAAGCGCAAGATCTCGCTGATGTGCGACGTCGACGTGGAGGCCGTGGTGGCTGCGGTCGATGCGCCCAGCATCTATGACATTCCCAAGGTCCTCCATCGAGAGGGTCTCGACGCCTATGTGATCCGCCGTCTCGACCTGCCCTTCCGCGACGTCGACTGGACCCAGTGGGACGAGCTCCTCCGGCGCGTCCATCAGCCCAAGCACGAGGTCACCATCGGCCTTGTCGGCAAGTACATCGATCTGCCGGATGCGTACCTGTCGGTCACGGAGGCCATTCGGGCGGGTGCCTTCCACCACGACTGCCGCGTCAACATCCGCTGGGTCTCCAGTGACGACTGCGCCACGCAGGAGGGAGCGGCTCGCAACCTCAGTGACCTCGATGGCATCTGCGTTCCGGGTGGCTTCGGCGTTCGGGGGATCGAGGGCAAGCTCGGGGCCCTGACCTATGCGCGGGAGCACGGCCTGCCAACTCTCGGCCTGTGCCTGGGGCTGCAGTGCATGGTGATTGAGTACGCGCGCACGATGTGCGGCCTCGAAGGTGCGAACTCGCTCGAGTTCGACGAGTCCACGCCGCACCCAGTCGTGTCGACGATGGCCGACCAGCGCGACGTCGTCGCCGGTGACCGCGATATGGGAGGCACCATGCGCCTCGGCCTGTATCCGGCGAAGCTCGCCGAGGGCTCCCAGGTGGCGCGGGTGTATGGCGTTCCGTACGTCGATGAGCGCCATCGCCACCGCTATGAGGTCGCCAATGCCTACCGTCCCCAGCTTGAGGAGGCCGGGCTGCGCTTCTCCGGCACCTCGCCGGATGGTCGTCTGGTGGAATTCGTCGAACTGCCGGCGGACGTCCACCCGTACTACGTGGCCACCCAGGCTCACCCGGAGTTCCGGTCGCGCCCGACCAAGGCCCATCCGCTCTTCGCCGGGCTGATCGAGGCCGCTCTGGCTCGGGTCTCGCGCGAGCGCGAGGCGCTGGCCCAGGGTTGAGTCGATCCCGCCGATGAGCGAGGTCTGGGACGGCCCTGTCGCCGATGCGGGCGACCCGCTGCCGAGCACCCATCGCACCGTAGGTTTCGAGGGGCGGATCTGGAGCGTCATCAGCGAGGATGTCGACTTCGGCGGGACCACCGCTCGACGCGATGTGCTGATCCACCCGGGGGCCGTCGCGGTCATCGCGCTGGACGACGCCGATCGCGTCCTGCTGATCCGGCAGTACCGGCATCCGGTGGGGCGCTACCTCTTCGAGCCACCCGCCGGGCTGATGGATGCCCTCGACGAGTCCGGCTGGGAGACGGCGGAGCGTGAGCTCGCGGAGGAGGCGGGATACGACGCCAGCACGTGGGACGTGCTGCTGGACGTCTACCTCTCGCCGGGCGGGATGTCCGAGGCCATCCGGATCTTCCTGGCGCGCGACCTCGTCGAGCGTCCTGATGGCCGTGTCCACACGGGCGAAGCCGAGGAGGCGCACCTGCCTCGCGTGTGGGTTGGCCTGGACGAGGCGGTTGACCTCGTCCTCAGCGGACGGATCGGCAGCCCGAGCGCCGTGGCCGGGATCCTCGCGGCGCAGGCGGCGCGGGAGCGCGGCTGGTCGACCCTGCGGCCACCGGATGCGGCCTGGGCGGCACGTGAGCACCTCCTCCAGCATGGTCGGGTCCGTGTTCCATCACCGGACGGCGCCGGGTGAGCGCTATGGGGCCCGAAAGGCGTCGCTCGGGACCTACGCTGGGGCCGGGTTCGGCGGGTGCCGGCCGAAGGGAGTGGACAGCAGGATGAAGGTCGGCGTTCCGAAGGAGATCAAGAACAACGAGTTCCGGGTGGCCATCACTCCGGCCGGGGTTCATGAACTGATCCGGCACGGACATGAGGTGCTCATCGAGGCGGGCGCTGGTCTGGGTTCCTCGATCCCCGATGCCGACTTCCAGTCCGCCGGCGCTCGCATCCTCCCGACCGCGGACGAGGTATGGGCTGCGGCGGAGATGATCCTGAAGGTCAAGGAGCCCATCGCGGCGGAGTACCACCGCATGCGAGAGGGTCAGGTCATCTTCACCTACCTGCACCTCGCGGCCGACCGTCCGCTGACCGAGGAACTGGTGTCCCGTGGTGTCACGGCGATCGCCTACGAGACCGTGGAGCTTCCCGATCGATCCCTCCCGCTGCTCGCTCCGATGTCGGAGGTGGCCGGGCGCCTGGCCCCGCAGGTGGGCGCCACTGCGCTCATGAGGGCCAATGGCGGTCGCGGTGTCCTGCTTGGGGGCGTGTCGGGGGTGTACGCGGCCAAGGTCGTGGTCATCGGGGCAGGTGTCGCGGGCCAGAATGCGGCGGCCATCGCGCTGGGAATGCAGGCCGAGGTGCTCCTGCTCGACACGAATGTCGCACGCCTTCGGCAGGTCGATGCCATCTACCAGGGGCACATGCAGACGATCACATCCAATGCCTACGAGATCGAGCGGGCCTGTGTCGATGCGGACATGGTGATCGGTGCCGTCCTCGTCCCGGGCGCCAAGGCACCCAAACTCGTCACGAACGATCTCGTGTCGCGGATGAAGCCGGGTGCGGTGCTGGTCGATATCGCGATCGACCAGGGTGGCTGCTTCGAGGACTCCCGCCCGACCACGCACGCTGACCCGACGTACCCGGTCCACGACACGCTCTTCTACTGCGTGGCGAACATGCCGGGTGCCGTGCCGCATACGTCCACCTATGCGCTGACGAATGTGACGCTGCCGTACGCCGTCGCGCTGGCTGACAAGGGCTGGCGTCAGGCTCTGCTCGACGATCCGGCGCTCGCCCTCGGTCTCAACGTGCATGGGGGAGCGGTCACCTACGCCGCGGTTGCGGAGGCGTTCGGCATGGACTCCACCTCGCTCGCTGAGGTGCTCGCCTGACCACGCTTGCTCAGGCCGTCGGCACCTACCTAGCCCATGTCGACATCGAACGTGGCCTCTCGCGCAACACCGTGGCGGCCTATCGTCGCGATCTGGAGCGTTACGTCCAGTGGTGCGCCAACCGGGGTCTCCTCGAGGTTGACTCGGTGGAGGAGAACGACGTCGCGGACTATGTGGCGAGCCTCAACGCCGACGGTCTGAGCGCGTCTAGTGCAGCCCGGATGTCGGTGAGCGTGCGCACGTTCCATCGGTTCCTGCTCGGCGAGGGCATCGCCGGATCCGACCCGGCAGCGCACGTGCGTCCTCCCTCCATCCCGCTGAGATTGCCGAAGGCGCTGTCGTACGAGCAGGTTGCCGCACTCATCGCCCACGCGGGTGATGCCGAGAGCCCGGAGGGCCTGCGCAACCGTGCCCTGGTGGAGCTGCTCTACGGCACGGGAGCGCGGATCTCGGAGGCGGTCGGACTCGATGTCGACGATGTCGACCTCGAGTCAAGAACTCTGCTGGTCACCGGCAAGGGCCAGAAGCAGCGGCTGCTTCCGCTGGGAGACTTCGCGGCTCAGGCCGTGGACGCCTACCTCGTGCGCGGGCGTCCCATCTTCGCCGCCCGGGGTGCTGGAACTCCACGCCTCCTGCTGAACTCCCGCGGCCGCCCCCTGTCGCGGCAGAGTGCCTACGGCCTCCTTCGAGCCTCCGCTGAGCGCTGTCAGTTGACCGTGCCCGTGAGTCCCCATTCCCTGCGCCACAGCTTCGCCACTCACCTGCTCCAGAACGGGGCCGATGTGCGGGTGGTGCAGGAGCTGCTGGGTCATGCCTCGGTCACGACGACCCAGATCTACACGCAGGTCACGGTGGACACCCTGAGGCAGGTCTACGCCGAGAGTCATCCCCGAGCCCGGTGAGCCCGGCGCCGGCGCACGGGCACCGGATCCGCGGGGTGGCCCGCCCCGGCCGGTAGGCTCGCAGCCGGATCAGGTGCGAGGCGACCCGGCGCCCTCCTCGAGAGGGGTGGCGCAGGGCGCGGCAGCACGGGCGACAGCAAGGGGATGGCATGGACGAGCGGGAGCAGCAGCCCGAGGAGGCTTCCGGCGCGCCTGCGGGTCAGGGCGCCGGCACCCCGCTGCCCGAGCCGCCCCCCCTCGACTCCCACGGGCCGGCGCGCATCATCTCGATGGTGAACCAGAAGGGTGGGGTCGGCAAGACGACCTCGACCGTGAGCCTCGGCGCGGCCCTGGCGGGGTACGGCCGACGGGTCCTTCTCGTGGACTTCGACCCTCAGGGAGCCCTGTCGGTGGCTCTCGGGGTGAACGCCTACGAGCTCGATCTGACCGTCTACAACCTGCTGACCCAGCCCGATTGCCACATCGGCGACGTGATCCTCTCGACGGACGTCGAGAACCTGGACCTTCTGCCCAGCAACATCGATCTCTCGGCGGCCGAGGTCCAGCTGGTGAGCGAGGTGGGTCGAGAGCACGCCCTCGCCCGCGTCCTGGCGCCGGTCATGGGCGAGTACGACGTCATCCTGATCGACTGCCAGCCGTCGCTGGGTCTGCTTACCGTCAACGCCCTGGCCGCCAGCCAGGGAGTGATCATCCCCATGGAGACCGAGTACTTCGCGCTGCGCGGTGTGGCGCTTCTCAAGGACACGATCGACAAGGTGATCAGTCGGATCAATCCCGACCTGCAGATCATCGGCGTCCTCGCGACGATGTACGACCCCCGGACGCTCCACAGCCGAGAGGTCCTGCAGACCGTGCAGCAGGCCTTCGGTGATGCCGTGTTCCAGACCGTGATCAACCGCACCGTGAAGTTCCCGGATGCGGCGGTCGCCGGTGAGCCGATCACGAGCTTCGCTCCCACGAGCGGCGGCGCGGATGCCTACCGGCAACTGGCCAAAGAGGTCCTCGCGCGGTGACGTCGTCGACCGACGCATCCGTCGCCGAGGAGCAGGCCACGGAGTCCTCGCTCGCTGCTGAGTCACCCGAGGGCGCAGCCCCGGACGTGCCGACCGAGAAATCGGGCTTCTCCGTCAAGGTGGGTGAGTTCGAGGGGCCGTTCGACCTCCTGCTGCAGCTCATCTCCAAGCACAAGCTCGAGGTCACCGAACTCGCTCTCCATCTGGTGACGGACGAGTTCATCTCCTACATCCGCGCGCAGGGCTCTGCGTGGGACCTCGACGAGGCGAGTGGATTCCTCGTCGTTGCGGCCACCCTGCTGGATCTCAAGGCCGCTCGGCTCCTTCCGTCCGGCGAGGTCGAGGACGAGGAGGACCTCGCCCTCCTCGAGGCGCGGGACCTGCTCTTCGCCCGACTGCTCCAGTACCGGGCTTACAAGGAGGTGTCGGCTCTCTTCGCGGACCGCATGGCTCACGCGGCCAGGCGCTTCCCCAGGACGGTGGGGCTGGAGCCGCAGTTCGCGGCCCTGCTGCCGGAGGTCCTGATCGAGATCGGCCCGGACCAGTTCGCTGCCCTCGCGGCCCGGGCTCTGGCCCCGAAGCCAGTGGAGCAGGTCTCCATCTCGCACGTCCACGTGCAGCGTGTCAGCGTCCGCGAGCAGGCCGGAATCATCATGGAGCGTCTCAAGCGCCACCGGGTGTCGACCTTCCGGGCCCTCGTCGCTGACTGTGACACCACGCTTCTCGTCATCGGGCGGTTCCTCGCCCTGCTGGAGCTCTACCGCGAGCAGGTCGTCGCCTTCGAGCAGGTGACGCCCTTGGGTGATCTCACGATTCGCTGGACGGGCGACGACGATGCACAGGTCGAGGTGACCGACGAGTTCGATATCGAGCGCGAGGTGGATCGCGAGCCGGTGGTCGAGCGCCCGACGGATGGTGAGCCGACGGCACACTCTGACGACCCTGCGGTCATGGGTGGCGCCGATGAAGCGGAAGCGAAGGGAACCAGCGATGAGTGAGAACGACGTCGTCCTCGAGGCGGAGGAGGTCATCACGGGCGAGGCCGAGGAGGGGGAGGCCGGACTTGGTGCACCGTCGCTGGGCGCCGCGCTGGAGGCGCTCCTGCTGCTGGCGGACGAGCCGATGAGCGTGCTCGAGCTTGCGGCCGCCGTGCGCGAGCAGGCGGAGATCGTCGAGGAGGAGCTGCGGCGTCTCTCCGAGGAGTACACCGGTCAGATGCGCGGCTTCGACCTGCGCGAGGTCGCCGGGGGCTGGCGCTTCTACACCCGGGCTGAGTGCTCACCGGTCGTGGAGCGCTTCGTGCTCGACGGCCAGCAGGCCCGTCTCACCCAGGCATCCCTCGAGACGCTCGCCGTGATCGCCTATCGACAGCCCATCACGCGCGGCCGCGTGAGTGCCGTCCGTGGCGTGAACGTGGATGGCGTCATCCGGACCCTGTTGAGCCGCGGGCTCATCGCCGAGGCAGGGACGGATGGCGAGTCCGGGGCGCATCTGTACGTCACCACCTCCCACTTCCTCGAGCGGATGGGTCTGTCCTCCCTCGAGGAGCTCCCGCCCCTGGCCGAGCACCTGCCTGATCTCTCCGATCTCGAGGACGTCCTGGGCGCCATCGACGGCAGCGAGTGACGTCCGTGGTGCGCTCCACGGATGACCCATCCGCCGACGCGGGCCTCGTGCGCCTGCAGAAGGTCTTGGCGAGCGCGGGAATCGGCAGTCGTCGGGCCTGCGAGGCCCTCATTGAGCAGGGTCGCGTCGAGGTCGATGGGCAGCGAGTGCGTGAGCAGGGCATGCGCGTGGATCCTCGGACCGCGGTCATCCGCGTCGACGGCGAACGGGTGCCGACGGCACCGGGGATCGCGGTCTTCGCCTTCAACAAGCCGCGCGGAGTCATCACGACCATGTCCGATGACGAGGGTCGCCCGTGTGTCGGCGACTGGCTGGCTGGTCGAACGGAGCGCCTCTTCCACGTGGGTCGGCTCGATGCCGACACGGAGGGCCTGCTGATCCTCACGAATGACGGTGAGCTCGCCAATCGCCTCGGTCATCCCTCCTTCGAGATCGACAAGACCTATGTGGCGACTGTGCGCGGTCAGGTGCGACCAGCGGAGCTGCGTGACCTGCAGTCCGGGGTGGAGCTCGAGGACGGACTGGCCCGTTGCGACCAGGCACGTGTCCTCCAGCAGCAACCGGATCGGGCGCTGATCGAGATCGTCATCCATGAGGGACGCAACCGCATCGTGCGTCGCATGATGGAGGCGATCGGCCACCCTGTGACGGACCTCGTGCGCACGCGGATCGGCCCCGTTCACCTGGGCCAGCAGCGCCCGGGAATCCTGCGGGAGATCAGTGGTCCGGAGCTGCGTGCCCTCTACACCTCGGTCGGGCTGTAGCAGGTCGGTACGCTCTGCTGCATGACCACGAGGGGATTCCGGGGCGCCACCTGCCTGTTGGCTAATGACGCCGACGAGATGCGTGGAGCCGTGCGCGAGCTCCTCGCGACCATCCTTGAGCGAAATGGGCTCCACACCGACGACCTGATCAGCGTCCTGTTGACGGCAACCCCTGATCTCACCTGTGCCTTCCCTGCCGTAGGTGCCCGAGACTTCGGCCTTGTCGATGTGCCCCTGCTGTGCGCGCAGGAGATGGACGTCGACGGCGCTCTGGCGCGCACCGTGCGCGTTCTCGTCCACGCGGAGTCGCACCTTCCGCGCGCTGATGTTCAGCATGTCTACCTGCGGGGAGCCGAGGTGCTTCGGCAGGACCTTGCGCCGTGAGCGACTCGGAGGCGACTGATCTCGGACTCGATGGTCCGGTTCTCATCGTCGGGACGGGGCTGATCGGGACGTCGGTGGCCCTCTCACTCAGGCGTGCCGGGGCTGATGTCGTGCTGGAGGATGCCGACGACGCCAGCATCGCGGTGGCCATGGAGCGAGGTGCTGGTCGCCGCGTGGCTCAGGACGACGAGCCCGTCCTCGTCGTGGTCGCGGTACCCCCGAGCAGCGCTGGGGGAGTCCTGGCCGAGGCATCGGCTCGCTGGCCATCGGCGACGGTGACCGACGTCACGTCGGTGAAGGAATCCGTGCTGGCTGAGGCGGTGGCGCGGGGAGCCGATGCGCGTCGCCTGGTCGGCGGGCATCCGATGGCCGGTCGCGAGGTGTCGGGGGCGGCGGGCGCTGTTGCCAACCTGCTGGACGATCGCCTGTGGATCGTCACGCCACTCCCGGAGTCCGGGATCGAGCACGTGAGGCGGGTTCACCGCATGGTCACGATCACGGGCGCCGTGCCAGTCGAGATGGGCATGCGCGAGCACGATTCCGCGGTGGCCCTCGTGTCCCACACCCCGCAGGTACTGGCGAGCACGCTGGCGGCACAGTTGATCGACTCTGATCCGGACGCTGTCCGGGTCGCCGGTCAGGGCCTTCGCGACATGACGCGCATCGCGGCCTCCAACGTGCCGATGTGGACCGACATCCTCTCGGCGAACGCCGGGCCGGTGGCCGACGTGCTGGACCGCGTCGCGGAGCGGATTCAGGCGACGGCCGATGCCCTGAGAGCGTGTCAGGACGGTGATGCGGCGGGAGCCGCCCAGGTGCGCGACCTGCTGGCCTCTGGAGTCGATGGCCAGGGTCGGATTCCGGGCAAGCACGGCTCGGCCCCGTCGTCCTACCGCGAGGTGCTGGTCCAGATCGCCGACCGACCCGGGGAGCTCGGACGGCTCTTCGCGGTCGCCGCCTCGGCCGATGTCAACCTCGAAGATGTCCGCATCGAGCACGTCCTCGGTCGACCGAGCGGGCTCGTGGGACTGTCCGTGCGTCCTGAGGCCGGCGATACCCTGCTGGAGGCTCTCGCTGCTGCCGACTTCGACGTGCGGGGGTGACCCCGGCTCGGCGCGCCGGGGTGATGCGGCGCGACGGATAGGCTGTCGGAGTGTCGGTGATCGCCGTGGATGGGCCCGCAGGCTCCGGCAAGTCCAGCGTCTGCCGCGCCGTAGCCCAGCGGCTGGGATTCCGCTATCTCGACACGGGGGCCATGTACCGGGCCATGACCTGGGCGATGCTCGATGCGGGTGTCGACGTGGATGATGCGGAGGCGGTCGCCCGTGCGGCGCAGGATGTCGTCATCGAGAGCGGCACCGATCCTCATGCTCCGACGATCCACGTCGGGTCGGTCGATGTAGCAGCGCCGATTCGCGGTGATGACGTGACGGGGGCTGTGAGCGCGGTGAGCGCTGTGCCGAGTGTGCGCGAGCGCCTCGTGGCGCTGCAACGTCGGCACGTCGACGATGCTCGCGTCGCGCAGCAGGGCATCATCGTGGAGGGGCGTGACATCACGACCGTGGTCCTGCCGGATGCTGACCTCAAGGTGTTCATCACGGCTGACCCCGCGGTTCGCGCCAGCCGTCGGGCGCTCCAGGATGTTGCACTCGGCAAGGAGGCAGTCGATGTGACGGCGACGGAGTCCGCTCTGAGACTGCGTGATGCCAAGGACTCCACGCGCGCTGCCTCGCCCCTCGCGCAGGCGGATGATGCTGTGGTTCTCGACACGACGCAGATGACGCTCGATGAGGTTCTCGACGCCTTGACCGATCTGGTCGACGGGCTGCCCACGGCATGAGCGTGACCGAGGAGCTCCCGTCGTGGAGCGGGGCGGCGCATGCCCGAAACCTCGCTTCTGCTGCCATGCGGGTGACCTACCGGCTCCATCCCCATGGCGCCCACCACGCGGACGGATCGGGAGCGGCCATCCTCGTGTGCTCAAGCGAGGGGCTGCTGGCAGGAGCCCTGATGCACGCGACCGTCCCACGGCCGGTCCACGTGGTGGCCAACGCTGCCATGATGGCGGCGATCCGGCAGGGACTCATGGCCAAGGCGGGTGTGATCCCTGTACGGGACACCACCGCTGTGGGGGCGCAGCGCGCTGCCCGGGCAGCGCTGCTGGACGAGCGTGCCGTCGCCATCACGGGTTCCCTCGTCAATCCCGCCTATCTTCTGGGGGTGACCGGCGTGCCGCTCATCCCTGTGGTCATGCTGGGCGCTGAGGGCCGGGTGCCCACCGACCCACCACGTCCGCGCTCACGGATCGACGTCTACTTCTCCGAGCCCGTGCACGTGGAGGTCGATGGGGACCCACGTCGGTCGATGACGAGGGCGGCCGTGGCGGAACAGGTCAGGCAGGTGCTGGCGGATGCCGAGAGGGCAGCTGCGGTGCGATCGGGTCGTGCGTGATGGACTACCGCGAGAAGGGCGGAACCGCTGGTGAGTGATGAGTGGGTGGTCTTCGACGACCCCGACGACGACTTGGGCGCAGAAGACGAAGTGGACTTCCCGCCGCGGGAGGGCAATCCGGACGGCGGCGTGGACGGCTCGCGTGGCGTGGGGGATATCGCCGAGGAGGATGTCGAGGCGGCACTTGCCGCGGCGCGCGCGGAGTTCGGCGACATCGATGTCGAGCTGGCGGAACTCATGCGCCCGGAGGGCGAGCACTCGGGTCTGCCTGTGCTGGCGATCGTGGGACGACCGAACGTCGGCAAGTCGACCTTGGTCAACCGCATGATCGGTCGGCGGGAGGCAGTCGTCGAGGACGTGCCGGGCGTGACGCGCGATCGCGTCACCTACGAGGCGGAGTGGAACGGGCGCCGCTTCATCCTGATCGACACGGGTGGCTGGGATCGCAAGGTGAAGGGTATGGCCGCTCAGATCGCGGCCCAGGCTGAGCGCGCGATCGCCGATGCCGATGCGGTCATGTTCGTGGTGGATGCGCAGGTGGGCGCCACCGACACCGACGAGGCTGTCGTCGAGGTACTCCGTCGCACCGGCAAGCCCGTGCTTCTCGTCGCAAACAAGGCCGATGATGCGGCTTTGGAGATGGAGGCGACCTCACTGTGGTCGCTCGGCCTGGGCGAGCCGCACCCGGTCTCCGCACTCCAGGGGCGCGGTGCGGGGGATCTGCTCGATGCGGCGGTGGCCCTGCTGCCTGAGGTCGGTGCCGGCCTTTCGCGCGCGGGGGGGCCGCGTCGCGTCGCCCTCCTGGGTCGACCCAATGTCGGCAAGTCCTCGCTGCTGAACGCTCTCGCGGGCGGCGACCGGGTCGTAGTGGACAGCGTGGCGGGAACCACGGTTGATCCCGTCGACGAGCTGATCGAGCTCAAGGGAACCTGGTGGTGGTTCGTCGACACCGCGGGCATTCGGCGCCGATCGAAGGAAGCGAGTGGACACGAGTACTACGCCACGCTGAGGACCCAGGCGGCACTGGATCGTGCTGAGGTGGCTGTTGTTCTCGTGGATGCTTCCGAGCCGCTCAGTGAGCAGGATGTCCGCATCATCAGCATGGTCATCGAGGCCGGGCGCGCTCTCGTCATCGCCTACAACAAGTGGGACCTCACCGACGAGGAGCGTCGTCACTACCTCGAGCGCGAGATCGATCGGGACCTTGTCCAAGTGCCCTGGGCTCCACGCGTGAACATCTCGGCGAAGACCAAGCGCCACGTCGAGCGGCTCACTCCAGCGATCGAAACGGCTCTGGAGGGCTGGGAGACGCGCATCTCGACGGGGCGCCTCAATGCCTTCCTGAAGGCGCTGCAGGATGCGAACCCGCATCCGCTCCGCGGTGGACGCCAACCCCGGATCCTGTTCGGGGCGCAGGTGCAGGTCGGGCCGCCGACGTTCGCCCTGTTCACCACGGGATTCCTCGAGGCAGGCTATCGACGATTCCTCGAGCGACGGCTGCGTGAGGAGTTCGGCTTCGTGGGAACCCCTCTGCGCATCCTCATGCGCGTGCGGGAGAAGCGCTCCCGTCGTCGCGGATGATCGTTCCGATGCGACGAGCGGTGCTCTGGGCGGTGGTTGCGGCGAGCGCGGCGACCCTGCTCGCCGGATGCGGGGATGAGGGCGCGACAGCGCAACGTTCGGCGGCGGCCTCATGCTCGTATCCCGTTCCTGCGACACCGAATTTCGATGCCCAGACGGCTGATCCCGCCCTGCTCGCCGAGCTTGCCATCGCCGCCCGTGAGCGGTCCCGGCTGGCGGACGAGGCTGCGACAGTGGCTCAGCGGTGGCAAGCCCTTGCGGACGCGGCGCGCGTGCTGTCGGTGGCGGCAGATCGGGTGCTGGAGGTGCGCACCGAGGGTGGGTCAGTGGCGGAGGAGATCCCGCTTGAGGTGTGGAATCAGGTGAAGCTCGCCAGCGATGCCTTCCTCATCGAGTGCCGGTCGGCGTTAGCCGAGTCATGAGTTCGGATCGACCGGAGCCACGGGCATCGGAAGTTCGCAGGTCGTGGTGACGGGCATGCCCGCGAAGCGCTCATAGATCCATTGGAAGGCCGTCGGGCCGGCGACATGGGCGGCGTCCTCGTGGTTGACGTCTCCCATCCAGAGTGTGCTCAGACTCGATCCCGCATCGCACCATTCCTGAGCGACGATCGCGTTCGGCCAGGGCAGGACAACTTCATCAGCCGTGCCCTGGGCGATGAAGGCGGGCATGGTCGGGGGGAGGGGATCGGGAGTCTGCTCGTTCAAGGCCGTCCGCCACTCGGGATTCCTGAGCGGGTCGGAGGAGAAGAACTGGTCTCCGAAAGCCTCGCGGGCGGTGGCCTCCAGGCCGGACTGGGCGATGCATTCCGTGGCGAGGCGGTTTTCGGCGTCGGCCCCCTGGGTCGTGAGGATCGAGTCGATCGGGAGGTCCGGGTAGTACGTCGGCCACGACTCGATGAGATCCGAGCCGATCACCCACCCCACAGCGGTGTCCCACTGGGCTGACGCGATCGCTGAGAGATCGAGGGCGGGTGCAGCAGCGGCGACCCCGACGAGCGTGAGCTCAGGGGCGTACTCCGGTCCCAGGTGACCCGTCCAGATCGATGCGTGGCCACCCTGCGAATGTCCGAACGTCGCGTAGCGATCACCGGCCTGCGCCTCGGGGATCGTGCGCGCGGCTCGGACGGCGTTCACGACGTCACGCACCTCCGACTGCGCGATCAGATACTGATTCGGTCCTGGGGTGCCGAGGCCCACGTAGTCGGTGGCGACGACCACCCATCCCTGCTCGAGCATCAGCGGGAGGAACGTGGTCATGTCGCCGATGGGGTTGGTCGATCGGGACGGCACGCACGCATCACCCATGCCGAGGGTCCCGTGCTCCCAGGCGACCACCGGGCGTCCACCGGCGGGGGCGGGAGTATCCGGCAGGAAGAGCATGCCTCCGGAGACGGCGCGCGTGCCGTCAGGTCGCTCCGACACGTACAGGATCCGCTCAGCCCGACCACCAGGAACAGTGACATCGAGGGGCTCGCGTCGGATCACCGTGCCGAGAGCATCAGGGATGGGGTCGGGAGGCGCGTAGAAGGGATCAAGGGCGACCTGGCGTTCACGCGACTCCTCCCACGACGCGCCGACGTGGGCAACGCCGTAGGCGATACCGACGACGACGAGGGCCAGCAGGCCCAATCCGATGACGCGTCGCGGTCGCATGGACGCAACCTACGGGACCGTTGCGATCGCACGGACTGGGCCCGGTAGGTTCACGGGGTGCGCACACCATCACTAATCGCCTCCGCCTGCGGCGGTGCCCTCGTCCTCCTCGGTCTGGCGGCTCCCATGGCCGGTGCGGACACCGGACCGGCCCTGGGATTTCGGGCGTCGACCGCCTCTGCGTCCGTGCCCGCGGCGACCGCGGAGAATCTGGCTCTCGGGGCGCGTACGAACGGTCGCGCGGTCGTGGTCATCGAGGGTGGAGGTGCTCCGCATCCCTTCACGACTCCGTGGGATGCCTGCGACGGTGGTCGAGCCACATACGTCCAGGCGATGGTGGACGCCGGTCTCGCCGTCTTCACGGCCCCGGGCAAGGGCAACACCCTTGCGAGCACGGCCGGGCGCACGGGTTGCCCGCCCCAGCCCCCGCTGGACATCCAGTGGAACACCGCCAGCTACCCGAC
>CAZQXO010000043.1:0-12707 GCA_964597445.1 uncultured Bifidobacteriaceae bacterium
ATGCTCAGGATCGCCTTGCGGCCGTCCTGGACCCAGCCGCACTTGAACACCTCCGCCGGAGCCGAGATCTGGACGAGCTTCGTCGGGCAGGGACCCTCGGTGAAGGGGAACACGCTCCTGGCCTGGAATCCCGTGAGGGTGACATCGACCGAGATGTCCGCGTACTCCTGCTGCGTCACGGTCGCGCGAACGGAGACATTGGCCTTCCGATCGACCTTGGCCGGGGCCACGGTCACCTTGTCGACCTCGACCTTCACCGCAGCATGGGCGGCCGGGGCCAGGGCCGCCCCGGTGAGGGCCACGGTGGCGGCGACAGCCGTGCTGGCAAGGATTCTGCGCATCGTCTGGCTCCTGTCCTCGAGACGGACGCTCGGACGCGGACCGCCCGGCGGCTCCCCGGGGAGGGGTCGAACCTCCGTTGACGGATTCAAAGTCCGCTGTCCTGCCACTAGACGACCGGGGACGGCACATGAACTCTAGACAGCGCCTGCCCGATTCGGTTGACTCACCTACCTACGGTTGCGTAACCTACGGAAGCGTAGGTACACGACGAAGGAGACCCATGACCGCAACGCCCGAGCTGGCCCCACCCGCCCCTTCCGAGGAGGTCCAGCTCAACAGCCTGAGCATGCGGATCACCATCGGCGCGTTCGTGGTCGTTCCCCTGCTCGCCGTGCTCCTGGCGATCCCCGTCGCCTGGGGCGGGTGGCTGTCCTGGGTCGACGTGATCCTCGCCGTCTCCTTCTACGCGATCACGGCGCTGGGCATCACGCTCGGCTACCACCGCTACTTCACGCACGGCTCCTTCAAGGCTGGACGAGGCGTGAAGATCGTGCTGGCCGCCATGGGCTCCATGGCCCTGCAGGGCTCGCTCGACCAGTGGGTTGCGGACCACCGCAAGCACCACAAGTTCTCCGACGAGGTGGGCGATCCTCACTCCCCCTGGCGTTACGGAACCTCTCGTCGAGCCGTGCTCAAGGGACTCTGGTTCTCGCACGTGGGCTGGCTCGTCGAGGAGGGCAACACGCCCATCGACAAGTACGCGCCCGATATCGCGAACGACCCGGACCTGCGGGCTTTCTCCCGGTGGTTCCCCGCAATCGTCGTCACGACCCTGCTGCTGCCCGCCCTCCTCGGCGGCCTCATCACGTGGTCGTGGATGGGTGCTCTCACCGCGTTCTTCTGGGCCAGCCTCATCCGGATCGCGCTGGTGCACCACGTGACGTGGTCGATCAACTCCATCTGCCACGTCTTCGGCACACGTCCCTTCGAGTCGCGCGACCAGGCCACGAACGTCTGGTGGCTGGCGATTCCCTCCTTCGGCGAGTCCTGGCACAGCCTCCATCACGCCGAGCCCACCGCGGCACGCCACGGCGTACTCAAGGGCCAGGTCGACATCAGCGCTCTCCTCATTCGCAGTCTCGAGCGCATGAGCCTGGTGCGCGATGTGCGATGGCCCAAGCCCGAGCGGGTCGTCGCGAAGCTCAAGGATCCGTCCCTGGCCACCCGGGTGCGCGGCTATCGCGTGCCCGAGCATCAGGACGCCTGATCCTCGTGACGTCGACCGTCGGTGAGCACCCCTCGACACCCCACCCGGAGTCCGTCGAGGTCCTCGCCGTCGAGTCCGACAACGTCACCGACCTGAGCCCGCGCTCGCGCACGCCACGTCGTCCGGAGACTCGCGAGCGCGTCCGCATGAGCGGGCAGGAGCGCCGTGAGCAACTTCTCGACATCGGCCGACGACTCTTCGCGAAGAAGGGGTTCGAGGCCGTCAGCGTCGAGGAGATCGCGGCCAAGGCGGGCGTGTCCAAGCCCGTGGTGTACGAGCACTTCGGCGGCAAGGAGGGTCTCTACGCCGTCGTGGTGGATCGCGAGATGGGCTACCTGCTGGACTCCATGACCCGGGCGCTCACGACGACGCCCGACGACGGTGAGCCGGTGCACCCCCGGACCCTCCTCGAGCGGGCCGGCATGGCCCTCTTCGACTTCATCGACCGCGATCCCGACGGCTTCCGCATCCTGGTGCGCGACACCCCCGTGCTGCGGGTGCCCGAGGCTGCTGACGGCAGCCAGCGCGGGACCTTCGCCGGTCTGCTGGTCGACGTGGCGGAGCAGGTGGACGACCTGCTCGCCTCGCAGTTCAAGGCACACGGGATACCTGCGAGATGGGCGCCGCTCTACTCGCAGATGCTCGTCGGCATGGTCGCCCAGACGGGGCAATGGTGGCTCGACGTCCGCAAGCCGCGGAAGGAGGAGGTCGTGGGACACCTCGTGAACCTCGCCTGGAACGGCCTGCAGAACCTCGAGCCCAAGCCGCGGAGCGTGCGCTCGCCCCGCTGATCCGCCGATCGCGTCCCCCCATCAAGAATCTTGATGAGCATGAATCTTGACGTCGAGACTCTCGCCTAGCATGAGGTCATGACCGACGGGGCGGACGGCACGGATGGAGCGGACGAGGTCGACGACCTCATCGGCGCCTGGCGCCGCGAGCGCCCCGACGTGGATGTCTCGCCGCTGCAGGTGCTCTCCCGCGTGACCCGGCTCGCGCACCACCTGGACCACGCGCGGCGCCTGGCGTTCTCCGCCCACGACCTCGAGCCCTGGGAGTTCGACGTGCTCGCCGCCCTGCGTCGTGCCGGAGCCCCCTACGCCCTCTCCCCCGGCCAGCTCGGCGCCCAGACGCTCGTCACCAGCGGCACCATGACCAACCGCATCGATCGGCTCGAGGCGCGCGGGCTCGTGCAGCGGGAGTCCGATCCGACGGATCGACGCGGTGTGAGGGTCGTCCTCACCCCCTCGGGACGCACGCGGGTCGATGCGGCCCTCGCCGACCTCGTGGAGCGCGAGCAGGCGCTCCTCGCCGTGCTCGATGACGACCAGCAGCGTGAGCTCACCGCGCTGCTGCGCTCCCTGCTCGGATCCTTCGACGATCCAGCTCAGTCGCGGCTGAAGTAGTCGCGCAGTCCCTCCATCAACCCGCGCGCGTACTGACGCTGCCCGGCGGCCGAGGTCATCTCCCGGGCATCCGCCGCGTTGCGCATGTTGCCGAGCTCGACCGTCACCGTCGGCACGTCGCTGAAATTGAGTCCCGTCGTGTTGGTCGAGATCATCAGCTGACGGTCGATGTAGTTGGACGGAACCACTCCGGCCTCGCGCAGACCCCCGATCATCGCGCGGGCCAGTCGCCGGCCGGGCCCGATGACGTCCTCCGTCCATCCCTTCACGAGACCGGGGGCCAGGACGAAGAAGCCGCGATGACTCGGGGCGGAACCGTCGGCATGGATGCTCACCATGGCGTCTGCTCGAAGAGCGTTGGCCTGCTTGGCCCGATCCCACACGCACGGACCCCAGTCATCGCGCGAGTTGGACGACCGGGTGAGCTCGACCCGAGCCCCCTCCCGCTCGAGCATGCGCGCGAGGATGCGCGCGACCCTCCAGTTGAAGGTGGCTTCCGGGAATCCTGAATTCGTCGCGGTGCCGGTGGTGTTGCATCCCTTCACGGTCGTGCCGTTGAACCGCTCCTGTGCCATCTGACGTGCGAACGCCGGATTGGCGTTGCCCAGCTGATGGCCTGGATCGAGCAGGATCAGCCGCCCCGCGAGCGCAGACTCCCGAGGTGCTGCCTCCACCGTGCCGGGCATCAGCAGCGGCAGTGACAGGCCCACGACTGCTGCCGCCAGCACCGCACGCTGCAGGATGGTGCTCACAGCGTGGTGAGCATCCGATGGTTGCCGAGAGTGTTGGGCTTGACCCGCTCGAGGCCCAGGAACTCCGCAACACCCTCGTCGTAGGACTGCAGCAGCTGCTCGTAGACGTCAGGGTCGACGGGCGTGTCGTCGATCTCGACGAACCCGTGTCGGCTGAAGAACGGGACTGCGAAGGTCAGGCAGAAGACGCGCTTCACCCCGACGACCCTGGCCCGGTCGAGCAGCGCCACGAGCAGCGCGGATCCGATGCCCTGGCCGGCGCGCCCCGGGTCGACCGCGAGCGTGCGCACCTCAGCGAGGTCCTCCCACATCACGTGCAGCGCACCGCATCCGACGACATCTCCGTCGATCTCCGCGACCAGGAACTCCTGGATGTCCTCGAAGAGGGTCACCGTCGCCTTCGACAGCAGCCGCCCATCAGGGGAGTACGCATCGATGAAGGACCGGATGGCGCGCACGTCGGAGGTGCGGGCTCCCCGGATCACCACGCCCTCGCTCACGACTGCCCCGGCTTCACGAGCGGGAAGAGGATGGTCTCGCGGATGCCGAGCCCGGTGAGGGCCATGAGCATGCGGTCGATGCCCACGCCGACACCACCCATCGGGGGCATGCCGTGCTCCATCGCACGCAGGAAGTCCTCGTCCAGGTGCATGGCCTCGTCATCACCACGGTCGGCCAGCGCGGCCTGCTCCATCAGCCGTTCGCGCTGGATCACGGGATCGACGAGCTCGGAGTAGCCCGTGCCCGACTCCATTCCGTTGATGTAGAGGTCCCACTTCTCGACGACTCCCGGCTTCGTGCGATGACCTCGGACCAGCGGCGAGGTGTCGACGGGGTAGTCCATGACGAACACGGGATCGATGAGGGTCGGGACGACATGGAACTCGAAGAGCTCCTCGGCCAGCTTGCCGGGCACGGCCGTGGGGTGGAAGCCGATCTCCCTCTCCTCGCAGAGCTTCACCAGCTCCTCACGCGGGGTTGCGGGCGTGATCTCCTGGCCAATCGCCGCCGAGAGCGATGCGTACAGGTCGACCTGGGGCCACTCCCCCGAGAGGTCGATCGTCGTGCCGTCGGGATGCTCGACCACGAGTGACCCGGTGGCCGCGAGAGCCGCCTCCTGGTAGACCTCGCGCGTGATGCGTGCGACGTCCTGGTAGTCGAGGTACTGCGCGTAGAACTCGAGCATGGTGAACTCCGGCGAGTGAGTGCGGTCGGCACCCTCATTGCGGAAGTTGCGGTTGACCTCGAAGACCCGCTCCAGTCCGCCGACGACAGCGCGCTTCAGGAACAGCTCCGGGGCGATGCGCAGGTAGAGGTCGATGTCGAAGGCGTTGGACTGCGTGACGAAGGGACGAGCTGCCGCGCCGCCGTGCAGCGTCTGGAGCATCGGTGTCTCGATCTCGAGGAACCCGCGCTCGGTCAGGCTGCGACGGACGGCCGCCACGACAGCGACCCGCGTTCGGGCGACGCGCTGAGCCTCCGGCCGCACGACGAGGTCGACGTAGCGCTGCCGCACACGCGTCTCCTCGCTCAGCGGCTTGTGTGCGACCGGGAGAGGGCGGAGCGCCTTCGCCGCCATGCGCCACTCATCGGCCATCACCGAGAGCTCGCCGCGCTTGCTGGTGATGACCTCGCCCGCGATGAAGACGTGGTCCCCGATGTCGACGAGATCCTTCCACGCGGAGAGCTCGTCCTCTCCCACCCTGGCCAGGGAGAGCATCGCCTGGATCTCGGTGCCATCGCCCGCCCGAAGGGTCGCGAAGCAGAGCTTGCCGGTGTTGCGCAGGAAGATGACCCGACCGGCGATGCCGACAGCCTCACCGGTCGCGACATCGGGTTCGAGGTCGGGATGTGCTGCCCGCACCGCCGCGATCGTGGTCGTGATGGGCAGACCGATCGCATACGGCTCCTTGCCGAGGGCCACGAGCTGCTCGCGCTTGGCCCGACGGATGCGCATCTGCTCCGGAAGATCCTCCTCAGGATCCATCGCATCAGACGAGAGGTCGTCGGTCGCAGCGTCGGTCGTCACGGTGCCCAAGGCTATGCCTCCTAGGCTGCTGGCATGACCAACGGCCCCGCCGCCCCCACGGGATGGCCTGAGCCCCGACCCATCCGGGGCGTCATCTTCGACATCCACTCGACCCTCGTCGACCAGGGAGATGCCGACACCTGGCTCGATGCGGCGCTCGCGGTGTCACCGCACGCCCTGGCACCGGACGAGCGTCGGGATCTGGTCGCCTTCCTCGACCGCATCTGGGAGGGGGCCCGCATCAGCGACCCGGACAGCACGCGCGACCTCTCGTTCGACGCGCACGCACGGGTGTTCCACGAGCTGATCGATGCGGGACCGGGGGTCGATCGTTCGCTCGCGGATGCTCTCTACTCCTCCATGCTCGACACCTGGCACGTCTACGACGATGCGATCCCGATGCTGCAGGCCCTGAGAAGCGCGGGAATCCGCACGTGCCTGCTCTCGAATGCGGGCGTCCCGATCTCGACCGTGCTCGATCGCGAGGGCATGACCGGGTGGTACGACGACGCCGTCCTGTCGTACGAGGTCGGCTGCGTGAAGCCGGACGAGCGCATCTTCCGCATCGCCCTCGATCGCCTCGGGCTGCCGGCGGAGGAGGTCCTCATGGTGGGAGATCACGCGCGCGACGATGGAGGAGCGACGCATCTGGGCGTCCGAACCCTCATCCTGCCTCGAACCCGAGGGCGGGTGCATGGGCTCGCCGCCGTCACGGCGCTCGTGCTGGGCTACCCCAGCGACTCCTAGTCGACGTTCTTCTCGAAGACCAGCCGCAGGCCGATCAGGGTGAGATCCGGATCGTGATGGGTGATGGTCTGCGACTCCGGGACGACGATGGGGGCCAGGCCACCGGTCGCGATCACGGCCGAGACGTCGCCGATCTCCTCGACGATCCGATCGACCAGGCCGTCGACCTGACCGGCGAATCCGTACAGGGCCCCGGACTGCAGGGCCTCCACCGTGTTCTTGCCGACCACCGATCGCGGGGCCACGAGCTCCACCTTGCGCAGCTGCGCTGCACGGGAGGCGAGAGCGTCGAGCGAGATCTCGATGCCCGGCGCCAGAGCACCACCGAGGAACTCCCCCTTCGCCGAGACGACGTCCAGGTTCGTCGACGTGCCGAAGTCCACGACGATGCAAGGGCCTCCGTAGAGGTGGTGCGCCGCGATCGTGTTGACGATGCGGTCAGCACCCACCTCCTTCGGATTGTCGGTGAGCACAGGCACCCCCGTCTTGGTGCCCGGCTCGACGATCACGGTCGGCACGTCCCCGTAGTAGCGGTCAAGCATGCCGCGCATCTCCCGGAGGACGGCAGGGACCGTGCTGCACAGTGCGATGCCGGTCACGGCGTCTGCCTCGGCCAGCAGGCCGCGGAACGTCAGGGCCATCTCGTCCGCTGTCGTGCGCGCATCCGTCTTGATGCGCCAGGACTGACGGAGGTCCTCGGCGTCGAACATGCCGAGGACGGTGTTCGTGTTGCCGACATCGATCGTGAGCAGCACTACGACTCCTGACGCAGGTCGGCTCCGATGTCGAGCACCGGCGCCGAGTGGGTGAGGGCTCCCACCGCAAGGTAGTCCACCCCGGTCGAGGCCACCTCGGCGGCGATGTCGAGGGAGAGCCCCCCGGACGCCTCCAAGCGGGCACGCCCTGCATTGACGGTCACGGCTCGTCGCATTTCGTCCGGCGTGAAGTTGTCGAGGAGCACGAGATCAGCTCCCGCATCGAGGACCTCTTCGAGCTGCTCGAGGGAGTCGACCTCCACCTCCACGTCGAGCCCGGGGAACCGTGATCGCACGGCCTCGAAGGCCTCGGCCACGCCACCCGCAGCGACGACGTGGTTGTCCTTGACCAGTGCCGCGTCCGAGAGCGACATGCGATGGTTCACGCCCCCGCCGCAGCGCACGGCGTACTTCTCGAGGCGGCGCATGCCCGGTGTCGTCTTGCGTGTGTCGCGAACACGGGCATCTGTTCCGGCGATCGCGTCGACCCATCGGCGCGTCACCGTGGCGATGCCGCTCAGGTGGCCGAGCAGGTTGAGCGCGGGACGCTCCGCGCGCAGGAGGTCGTGCGTGCTCCCGTGAACGGCCACGATCACCGTTCCCGGCTCGACCCGGGAACCGTCCTCCGTGCGGATCTCGATGCGAGCGTCCGGCCCGCACACCTCCGCGAAGACCGCCGCGGCGATCGGCGCGCCCGCGCAGACTCCGCGTCCCCGCGCGACCAGCTCGAGCACGGATCGCTGGTCGGCCGGCACGGTCGCGACCGTGGTGACATCGACACCGCCGTCGAGATCCTCGGCGAGGGCCACGTCGATGAGCGCTGCCAGCGAGCCAGGGTCGACACCTGTGCCCTTCACGGCCTCGAGCACGTGCTCCGGCCACTGCTGTGCTGCGCTCATGTCCGTGCTCCCATCACGAGCTCCTCGCGAGTCTCCAGCGTCCCATCGTTCCCCACGCGCGTGACGAGCCGCACCCTCCACCGGGCGTCGTCCCGATCGGGGAAGTCCTCACGCCAGTGGGATCCCCGCGTCTCCTCACGCAGCTGGGCATGACGCACGAGCACGGTCGCGATCTGATGGAGATTGGTCGTCTCCCAGTCCTCCGTGGACGGGTGCGCACCGCCCGCCTCACCCAGTCGCTGCAGACTGCCGGCCGCGAGGCCCAGGGAGTCAGCGCTTCGCAGGACTCCCGCCTCCACATCCATCACCTGCTGCATGGGTCGACGCATGGCGTGCGGGAGGAGGCCGGCGGGTCCCTCGACCAGGTGGCCATCGGCTGCCCCGAGCTCGTCCTCCGCCAGCGCTGTGACGATGCGTCGCGCGAAGACGAGGCCCTCGAGGAGGGAGTTCGAGGCAAGGCGATTGGCGCCGTGGACGCCTGTGCACGCGACCTCCCCGCAGGCGTAGAGACCGGGAATGGACGCGCGACCCCACAGGTCGGTCAGCACTCCACCGGACACGTAGTGCTGGGCAGGCGCCACGGGGATCAGGTCGGTCACAGGATCGATGCCCCGCGATCGACAGGACTCGAGGATCGTCGGGAAGCGCTGCAGCCATGTGTCCGCGCCGAGCATCCGGCCATCCAGCCAGACATGTGAGGTGCCCTCCTCCCGCATGCGGCGCATGATCGCCTTGGCGACGATGTCCCGCGGAGCGAGATCGGCCAGCGGATGCTCATCGATCATGAAGCGTGTCCCGGACGCGTCGAGCAGCACCGCACCCTCGCCGCGCACCGCCTCCGACACCAGGGGCTGCTGGCCCTGCGCGAGAGGCCCGAGCCACATGACGGTCGGGTGGAACTGGACGAACTCGATGTCCGCGACGTCGGCCCCGGCGCGCAGGGCCAGGGCCACGCCGTCACCCGTCGAGACATAGGGATTCGTCGTCTGGCCGAACACCTGGCCGAAGCCCCCGGTCGCCAGGATCACCGACGGCGCAAGGGCGGCACCGACACCGTCGCGCTGGCCGGAGCCCATGACGTGGAGGGTGATGCCCTGGGCGTGACCACGGTCGTCGAGGAGCAGGTCCAGTGCCAGGGCGTTCTCGATGACCTCGATGCCGGGATCGAGCTGGACGGCGGCGACGAGGGCGCGCGAGATCTCCGCACCCGTGGCGTCACCGCCCGCGTGGGCGATGCGGTCACGCAGGTGACCTCCCTCGCGGGTCAGGGCGATGGCCCCGGAGGCATCGACATCGAACCGTGCTCCGATGCCGATGAGCTCACGCACTGCGTCCGGTCCCTCGGTGACGAGGACGCGCACGGCATCCTCGTCACACAGCCCCACCCCGGCCACCAGGGTGTCGTGCAGGTGCTCGTCCGGTGAGTCCTCCTCCGACAGGGCCGCGGCGATGCCGCCCTGCGCCCATCGAGTCGACCCCGCATCCACGGTCGCCTTCGTGACGAGGAGGACCGTGCGTTCGAGGCTGCGTGCGTGGAGAGCCGCGGTGAGCCCGGCGATACCCGATCCCACGACGATGACGTCGGCTCGCGCCTGCCAGCCGGCCGCCGGTGCCGTCAGGCGGCGAGGCAGCATCACCGGGGTCATGGGCCCATCCTGATGGAGCGGTTGTCGAGCAGGCGCGTCGTGCCCACCTGGGCTGCCACGAGGACCCGGCCCTCTCCACTGGACGGAGCCGGGCCGAGCTGCGCATCCGTGACGACGAGATAGTCGACGACGATGCGGGGCTCCGGGTCGAGGACGCTCATCCCCGCGGCCACGGCCGCCTCAGCAGTGCGCTCGGCGGCGGCAGCCTCGAGCGCGCGCGGGATGAGCGCGGCGATGGCTCGCTGCTCCTCATCGAGGTACCGATTGCGACTGCTGCGGGCCAGGCCGTCCGGCTCCCGCACGGTCGGGACGCCGAGGATCTCGACCGGCATGCTGAGGTCCTGGACCATGCGACGGATCAGGGTGAGCTGCTGGTAGTCCTTCTCGCCGAAGAGGGCGATGTCAGGAGACGTCATTCCCATCAACTTGGCGACGACCGAGAGCACACCGCGGAAGTGACCGGGTCTCGATGCCCCCTCGAGGATCTCGCCGAGAGGGCCGGGATCGACGGTGACGGACGCGTCCGCGAAGCCACCTGTCGGACCGTAGACCTCCACCGCATCCGGAGCGAAGACGAGGTCGGCACCCGCGTCCTGTGCCAGCACCACGTCATCGTCCAGTGTGCGCGGGTAGGCAGCGAAGTCCTCTCCAGCACCGAACTGGGTGGGATTGACGAAGACCGTGACGATGACCGTCCCGTCCGGTCCGACGCTTCGCCGGGCCTCCCGCACGAGCTCGGCATGGCCGTCGTGCAGCGCACCCATCGTCATGACGACGGCACGACTGCTTCCGGTCCGGAGGGCGTGACGGAGATCGCCCGCGGTGTGCAGGACGGTTGCGGTCATCGCAGATCCTCTGGTCGGGCGAGAACCGCAAGCAGCTGCTCGGCAGCGGCCAGATCGATCAAGCCGGCCGCGACCGCGCGATCCGCCGTGAGCCGGGCGAGCGATCGGTAGGAGTCGGTGATCACAGGAGAGAGGTCGCTCATCGTGGCGAGATGGTCGGCGACCGTGCTCGCATCCCCCCGCGCGACAGGCCCCGTCAGAGCAGGGTCCCCGTGACGCAGGGCATTGTCGAGGGATGCACTCAGCAGAGGAGCGAGAAGCGGCTCCGGTGACTCGATGCCGGCCTCCCGCAGGAGGTCGATCGCCTGCAGGACGACGGTCATGAGGTAGTTCGCGCCGAACACCAACGCCGCGTGATACATGCTGCGCGCGTCCTCGGGAACCCAGACCGGCTCGCCACCCATCTCGACGACCAGCGCCTCGGCGACCGGCCGCATCGCCTCCGCGCTCGTCACGCCGAAGGGGCAGCCCTCCAGTCGCGCCAGGTCGACGCTCGTTCCCGTGAAGGTCATCGCCGGATGCAGGGCGAGCCCGATGGCCCCGACCTGCGTCGCCGGCTTGAGGACCCCGAGACCGTGGCGCCCGGAGGGATGGGCGATGAACTGCCCGGCACGCAGGTCCCCCGTGGTCACGAGTCCTGCGACCAGCTCGGGCAGGACGTCATCCGGCACGGCGAGGAGCACGAGCTCAGCATCGCGAACGGCCTCAGGGATGGAGCGGATCGGGACCCCGGGCAGGAGGGCCTCGGCCCGAAGCCGCGAGAGATCCGACACGGCCGAGACCGCGGCAATGTCATGTCCCGCCCTGCGCAGGGCTGCGCCCAGGACGGACCCGGCACGCCCGGCACCCACGATCCCTACGCGCAGACGCGGCGGCCGCGGATCCGAGCTCACCTGCCGGAGCGTAGACGCTGCCGCGACGGACAGCACTCGCGGTGGCCTCGTCGCTGCTCTGTCAGGATGACCACGTGCCGGACGACGTCGTGCTCGCCGTGGGAACGGTCGCGGGACTCCCCTGCGACGCCGTGGTGCCGATCGATCCCCGTCACCCCGCCGCGCACCCCGGATTCCAGATGCACGTCACTCTCGAAGCCGATCGCATCACGCGGGCAGATCCACGCATCGGGTTCATGCACAGGAGCGCCGAGAAGCTCTTCGAGTCGCGTGACCTGCGGCAAGCCATGCTGCTCGCCAATCGTCATGACTGGCTGTCCCCGTTCATGTCCGAGACCGTCACCGCCCTCGCCGCAGAGGATGCACTGGGCATCGCACCCCCCGAGCGCGCCACGTGGACCCGCGTACTGCTGCTCGAGATCGAGCGCGTGTCCGCGAGCCTGGCCTTCCTCAGCGTTGTCGCCGGGGGCGAGCGCGCAGAGATGGAGCAGGCTCGCGAGCGCATCACGCGCGTCCTGGAGTCCATCACCGGTGCACGCATGCATCCCGGGTTCGCTCGCATCGGCGGGATCGCGGCCGCTCTCGACGATGACGATCGGCATGCCGTGTCCGACCTGCTCTCGACCCTCGCCACGTCCACGCCGGGCTGGCGCACCGGGGTCGAGCACGCGACCGAGCGATACTCGGGACTCGCCCGGATCAGCAGGGATCAGGCCGCGGACCTGGGACTCGTGGGACCGGTCGGTCGCGCGAGCGGACTCGACATCGATCTGCGACGCGACGATCCCACTCGCGCCTACGGCGAGCTCCGGGAGCATCTGCATGTCCCCGTGCGCACGGAGGGGGATGCCCGCGCACGCTATCTCGTTCTCATGGACCAGATCCCCGTGAGCATCGATCTCGCCCGACATGCGCTCCGGCGACTGGAGGATCTCGGAGAGGGTCCGATCGACGTGGCGCTGCCCAAGGTCGTGCGCCTGCCGGAGGGCACGACCTACGCAGCCATCGAGGGCGCCCTGGGCGTCGCGGGAGTGCTGCTGGTCGGTGCCGGTGACAAGTACCCGTGGCGGATGAAGATCCGGGCGGCGTCCTTCGCCACGATGCAGGCACTCGGCCCCACTCTCGTCGGCACCCACATCGACGATGTCGCCGACGCCGTCATGTCCCTGCCGATGGTGATGGGCGA
>CAZQXO010000043.1:12807-17463 GCA_964597445.1 uncultured Bifidobacteriaceae bacterium
ACCCACGAACGAGGTCTAGCCCTCGCCATGCTCCCGCAAGTACGTCACAAATCGCGCCCGCAGCAGCGTCTCGGTCGTCTCGTCGAGCGGGTTGTCGCCCACCATCTCGCGCCAGGCCCGCACACTCTCGATGATGGTGCCTCCCACCGCACCGAGGTCACCCCCCTCGCCCTCGATGGCGACCATCCCGGGCATGTGGGAGAAGAGGTCCGTGAAGAAGCCGACATCAAGGTGCCGCTCCGCGCGGGCGAAGGCCTTCTTGCGCAGTTCCTCGAACGGGAGATCCTCCAGTGCCACATCGCTCATGACCCGCAGCCTATTGCTCCGCCTCCCGGCGTGACACACCCCTCAGCGGCGCGGATCGTCATCCCGGCGCAACGGCACGCGGCAGGCGTGCTCGAGCCAGAGCGCCGCGGCGACGATGCCCAGGGCGCCGATGGCGGCCGCTGTCGACGACCAGAAGGCCTGCAGTCCACTCGGCGTGCCCAGCCGGCTCGCCATCGCGATCGCGATGCCCGCGTAGAAGCCGAGCATCAGGGCGCCGATGCGCGAGGCAGCCATGGACAGGGCAGCCGAGCGTGCCGCCACGATCGGCTCGATCGGCCGCACATCCGGACGCCCCTGCAGCCGAGGGCGGAGGAGGTAGGTCCAGTAGGCGAGGGCAGCGGCGATGATCCACAGGGCCGCGGCGGCGAGCCACGGCACGGGGACGAGGCGACCGGTCCACGACGACACCACCTGCACCAGGCCCCACCCGAGCGCCGCGCACACCGCAGCGATGGCGAGCAGCAGGCGGATGCGCGTGGGATGCATGGCGTTCACGAGGCGCGCCCCACCTGAAGGCGGATGTCCGTCCGCCGCACGCCCTCGGGCTCCAGACCGTCCAGGAGATCCGCGACCCGCCCGTGCCGGACGAGCATCGCGTCGGGATCGGCGTCATGCCAGGGGATGAGGACGAATCCGCGCTCATGCGCGCGGGGGTGCGGCACGGTCAGATCCTCGGACTCCCATGCGAGGTCACCCATCGCGATGATGTCGATGTCGAGGGTGCGGGGCCCCCAGCGCACCTCTCGCGTGCGGTGCCACGCCTGCTCCACCGCCTGGGTCGCCGTGAGCAGTCGCAGCGGCTCGAGAGTCGCATGACCGAGGACGATCGCGTTGAGATACGGGTCCTGATCCGGCCCCCCGACAGGATCGGTCTCGAACACCGACGAGACCTGGTCCAGGCGAAGCCCCTCGATCGCCCCGAGATCGTCCAGAGCCCCCTGCAGGATCGCCGCGGAATCCCCCATGTTCGATCCCAGGGCAAGCACGACCTCAGCCATCGCGTCGCTCCCGCACGATGCGGAGCTGCACGTCACGGAAGGGGACGGGAATCGGTGCCGAGGGCTTGTGCACGGTGATCTCGACCCGCTCGACGCCGGCGAACGCCAGGCAGGTCTGGGCGATGCGCTCAGCGAGCGTCTCGATGAGATCGACCGGCTCTCCCACGATCAGCTCGTGCACCGCCACAGACACCGCCCCGTAGTCGACGGTGTCAGCAAGGTCGTCGGTTGCGGCCGCCTCACTCGTGCGCACGTCCAGCACGACATCGACGGAGAACTCCTGTCCTTCGCGACGCTCATGCTCGAAGACACCGTGGTAGCCGGTGCCGGTGATGCCGATGATGATGATCTGATCAGCCATGAGCGTTCTCCTCCTGGTCGTGGTGACCGAGACTCCAGGCGGCTGCCACGCGTACGGCATCCGCCGACCCGGCAACGTCATGGACGCGCACGGCCCACACCCCGATATGGGCAGCGATCGCCGACACGGCGTCGGTCGCGTGATCGCGGCCATCGAGGCCCCGGGGCGTGCCGTCCGAGTCGGCGAGCAGGGAACCGAGGAACCTCTTGCGCGATGCGCCGACGAGGACGGGAAGACCCGTCGCGAGGAACCGCGGCAGGGCATGCAGCAGTTCCCAGTTGTGGTCGGAATCCTTGGCGAACCCGAGGCCAGGATCGATCACGAGCCGGCCGCGGGAGATACCCGATCGCTCCGCGGCCGCGACGCACGCATCGAGCTCGCGAAGCACGTCCTCCACCACATCGCCGTAATGGGCGAGGTCGGCCATGCGGTCACTGTGGCCACGCCAGTGCATCACCACGTAGGGCACCGCCATGCGCGCGACGGCCGCGTGCATCATCGGATCCGCGAGACCACCGCTGACGTCGTTGACGAGGCAGGCACCTTCGGAGACGGCTGCCTCAGCGGTCTCCGCCCACATCGTGTCGATGCTGACGGGCACGCCAGCGTCGACGAGGCCGGAGATGACGGGGAGCACCCGAGACTTCTCCTCGTCACGGCTCACGAGACTCGCCCCCGGCCGAGTCGACTCACCGCCCACGTCGACGATGTCGGCACCGGCCTGATGCAGGTGGATCCCGTGGGCGATCGCGGCATCCGCGGTCGCGTGCCGCCCGCCGTCGGAGAAGGAGTCCGGTGTCACGTTCAGCACGCCCATGACGATCGTGCGGCGCAGTCCGGCCAGCCCGGCAGGCAGGCCCTCCGGGGTCATGGCTATCGGCCCAGGATGAGGGCCATCGCCTCGGCGCGCGTAGCGGGATCGCGCAGGGATCCGCGAACGGCACTCGTCGTCGTCTTCGCGCCGGGCTTGCGCACGCCCCGCATCGCCATGCAGAGGTGCTCCGCCTCCATCACGACGATCGCTCCGCGCGGCTCGAGGATCCGCATGAGGGAGTCGGCGACCTGCGTGGTCAGGCGCTCCTGGACCTGCGGGCGCTTGGCGAAGACGTCCACGAGGCGCGCCAGCTTCGACAGCCCGGTGATCCGACCGTCGGGATTGGGGATGTAGCCGATGTGCGCGACCCCGTGGAACGGAACGAGGTGGTGCTCGCAGGTGCTGTAGAGCTCGATGTCCTTGACCAGCACCATCTCGTCATGTCCCAGGTCGAACGTGGTGCTGAGCACCTCGTCCGGGGTCATGCGCATGCCGCGGAAGATCTCCTCGTAGGCGCGCGCCACGCGCGCCGGGGTGTCGTGGAGGCCGTCGCGATCGGGGTCCTCGCCCACGGCGATGAGAAGATCCCGCACCGCCTTCTCCGCCGCCGCGAAATCGAACTCCCGCACCGCGGGGGGCTCAGCGATCGTCACCGGGTCGATCCCGCTCATGCATCCACCTCACTCGAGCCCGACGGCAGTGCCGCAGGGGAATGACCGTTTCGCGAACCGTGACCGTTCGAGGCGATCTCGGCAGGAGTGCGCACGGGGCCGCGCTCGTCCGGTCGACGGCGGGCGGAGCCCGTCCAGGCCGGGCGCGGCTCGCGCAGCTGAAGCTCGGCGAAGATCTCCTCGATCTCCTCCTTGTCGAGTGTCTCGCGCTCGAGCAGCGCCAGAACCATGGCATCGAGCACATCGCGGTTCGCGACGAGGACGTCGTACGCCTCCTGGTGGGCCGCCTCGATGAAGGCGCGCACCTCCTCATCGATCGCGGCGGCGACCTCCTCGGAGTAGTCGCGCATGTGGCCCATGTCCCGGCCGAGGAACACCTCGTTCTGCTCCTGGCCGTAGCGGATCGCGCCGAGGCGCTCCGTCATGCCGTACTGCGTCACCATCGCGCGCGCGACTGCCGTCGCCTTCTCGATGTCATTCGACGCGCCCGTGGTCGGGTCGTGGAAGATGAGCTCCTCCGCCGCACGGCCTCCCAGCATGTAGGCGAGCTGGTTGAGCATCTGGCTGCGGGTCGTGGAGTACTTCTCCTGATCGGGCAGCACCATCGTGTATCCGAGGGCGCGACCGCGCGGCATGATCGTGATCTTGTGCACCGGGTCGTTGCCGGGCAGCGCGGCGGCCACGAGTGCGTGTCCCGCCTCGTGATACGCGGTGATCTTCTTCTCCTGGTCGTCCATCACGCGCGTGCGCTTCTGGGGTCCGGCGATGACGCGATCGATCGCCTCGTCGAGGGCGGCGTCATCGATCAGCGTGCCGTTCAAGCGAGCCGTGAGCAGAGCCGCCTCGTTGAGAACGTTCGCAAGATCAGCCCCGGTGAATCCGGGCGTGCGCCGGGCGACGGCCATCAGGTCGATGTCCTCCGCGATCGGCTTGCCCTGCGCATGGACCTTCAGGATCTCGTAGCGTCCGTTGAGGTCCGGGCGCTCCACCGCGATCTGACGGTCGAAACGGCCCGGGCGCAGCAGAGCCGGGTCGAGGATGTCCGGACGGTTCGTCGCAGCGATCAGGATGACGTTCGCGTTGACGTCGAAGCCGTCCATCTCGACGAGCATCTGGTTGAGGGTCTGCTCGCGCTCGTCGTGTCCGCCGCCCAGGCCGGCCCCTCGATGGCGTCCGACCGCATCGATCTCATCGATGAAGATGATCGCCGGGGCGTTCTCCTTGGCCTGCGTGAACAGGTCGCGCACCCGGCTCGCGCCGACGCCCACGAACATCTCGACGAAGTCGGAGCCGGAGATGGAGAAGAAGGGAACCCCCGCCTCGCCGGCCACGGCACGCGCGAGCAGCGTCTTGCCTGTGCCCGGAGGGCCGTAGAGCAGGACGCCCTTGGGGATCTTCGCGCCCACCGCCTGGAACTTCTCGGGATCGGCGAGGAAGTCCTTGATCTCCTGCAACTCCTCGACGGCCTCCTCCGCGCCGGCGACA
>CAZQXO010000044.1:0-16968 GCA_964597445.1 uncultured Bifidobacteriaceae bacterium
TCGACGACCTCGCGATGTGAGGTGTCGCGTCAGGACGTCGTTCCCGGCAGTGAGTCTCGCGGCTGGATGTCGGTGGGCAGGCGAATGAACTGCGGCGGTGCGGGCGGAGTCAGGAAGCGCACACCGCTGATCGCGACCTCGCTGATGATGTCCGTCGACGGAGTCCGCGGGGGATAGACGGAGTCGATCGTCAGTCGAACCGTCTCCGTTGTGACCTTCGGAAACCGGACGAGCTGCTGCAGGTCTGCATCGGTCTGCACGAGATCGAGTTGCGCTTCAACGCTGCTGCCGTCATCGAAGGTCAGGGTGATGTCCCTGGGCGTCGCCACGGCGCGGCTGTCAAACACGCCGTTCTGGATGCCGGGCAAGATCACCATGCGATTGATCGTGTAGGTGTCATCGAACCAGAACATGAGAGACTCGCCCGCCCCCTGCGCCTCGGAGGGCACCGACACCCAGAAGGTCGTCGCGTCCGGTCCAAGGATGTCGCGCGGCGATGTGCCTCGCGTGGTGGTGGTGGCGAGCACGTCTTCGATCACGGCCTGGTTGCCCGCGTACGGATCGATGAACGTGTTGATGAGTTGGTAGACGTTCGTCAGGCCGAACCGGAACTGGAAGGCACCCGGGCCGAAGAGCGCAAAGAGGAGGCTGCTGATGAGTACGCCGGCGAGGGTGAGCACGAGTATCGGTGTGCGCCAGCTGCGGCTGAGGCCGGCGCGCGGGCGGCGCTTGTTCTCCGCGGGCGTGACCGGCGACGTGGGCTCCACGGCCTTGGTCGTCGGGGCCAGAAGTGCATGCGCCATCGGGGCTCCGCACCAGGTGCAGTAGGCGCGCTCTCGGACGTTCAGTCGCGAGCAGCGGGAGCAGGGCGTGTCACCCTCGACGGTCGCGGTGAGCAGCGGGCGGGTGGTCTCGATGGTGCGGCGCGCGAGCGTCTGTGGAGCACGCGCCTCGACTCGGCGTGGCTCGACCGGGACAGCCAGGGTCTCGGTGACCTGCACGGTCTCCACGGTCTCGTCGCGGTCCACTGCCGGATCCGGCAGCTCGGTCGCTGTCGCACGTCGCCGCGGCCAGAGCACGACGGCCCACACGAGAGACACCACGGCGGCGGCCACGCCGATGACCCCGCCGACGGCCCACCACAGAACCGGCACGAGAACGAGCCCGGCCAGAATGGCCCCGATCGTGCCCACGAAACTGCCCGCCCGCGCGGATGCGGCCGCCGGTGGCGGCGGGGGAACCGGTTGTGCGCTGCTGCGAACCTCGATGACGTCCCGGACGGTCTCCTCGACCACCGTCACCTCCTCCGGTGGCGAGGTGTCGAGGTCCACGACCGTGTTCGCCGGCGCCTCGGTCGAGGGCTCGAGACCCTCGGGAGTGGGACGCCACGGCGGGTCGCCGGCGAACTCGAGGTAGGCACCGCACTCCGGACAGTGGGGACCCCACGGCACCGTCGAGGTGCACGTCAGGCAGCGGATGGTCGTCTGGGTCATGGGTGCCGCCTAGCCGATCTCGACCCGTACAGGCACGTGAGCAGGAACGAGGTCGTGGATGAGGCGGCGCAGGCGCTCGGCACCCTGGTCTCCGGGAACCCGCGGGCCCGCGACGGAGATGACGACTGTCGCATCCTGCGGGCTGCTCCACTGGCGTGGATCCGTCGGCGTGGTGCTCGTGAAGATGCCACCGGTGTCGTAGACCTCCACGCGCTCGGCCTCGCGGGGCACGAGCCGCTCGTGCAGGACGGTGCTCGTGCCGACCCAGGCCATGGTGCGATGGGCCATCGCGACGTCCTCGCGCAGCTGCTCCTCGTCCTGCGCCTGATCGATCATCGCGAGGATCCAGGAGCCGAGGTAAGCCACCATGTCGGGGGGAGCCAGCCTCGGATCGAGGTACGCGTCGAAGCAGTCGAGGGTCGAGATGACGGGCGCCCAGACCTCGTCGAGGGCGGTGAGGAAGGCGACGACCATGGGATCGTCCGCCAGCATCGCGGGGACGTGGTCGGCCAAGGGGAACGGGCTGACGGCGCCCGGGATTCCCTGGCGGCCCAGCGGCACGATCTCGGCGCCGGTCGTCATTCGCGCACCTCGATCTCGTTGCCGACGCAGAAGAGCAGTGATCGTGGGTCCGGCTGCACGATGTCACCGGGGATGCCGCGAGTTCCCGTGACGACGTCGGCGGGGATGAGTCGGACGAGGTCGACGTAGGCCACGCCCGGCACCTGCTGGAGCACCGAGTGAACCTCACCGATGACGAGGGGATGCCCGAAGGGCCATCCCGTGCCTCGAGGGCCGCCCGTCACGGGGTGGAGGTAGGCGCGCAGTGCAGCGTCGGCACGGGCCGAGACCGTGCGGGCGTCCGCGCCGGGCTGGGCGATGATTCGGGTGGCCACGACGACACCGAGGTAGGACGGCGGCTCGATGTGGAGGATCGAGCCGAGCACGCGCCTGGGCTCGAGCAGGTCACGGATCTGGTCGAGCACCTCGGCCGGCGGCTGCAGGAGGGAGAAGTCCCGAAGGTCAGCCGGCACTGTCGGAATCACCTGCACCAGCACGTGACCGGGTCGCCCCGTCTCCGACGCGTCACGGCAGGCGACCCGCGCGATGGAGGGAGCGGCGAGGCGCACGAGCATCTCGTAGTCCTTCGCGCTCACCGCACGCGTCTGCGTGCGCACGGTGATCGCTGCGCGCTCCTTGAGGTCATCGACCGTCTCAGCATCGGAACCGCCGATCGCGGCCCGTGGATTCGTGACGCTCGTGACGAACGGGATGCTGGAGCGTAGGACGGTGAGCGTGCCGGCTTCGACATTGCCCTGGCGGCCGCCGCCGACGAAGTACTGAGGCACGCGCACCATGCTCTGCGCGGGCGGTGTGGCGCCGTAGAGTCGGGCGCTGCCGTCGGGCTGACGCACGACAGGACCGAAGCGGATCTCGCCCGAGACCATGTCGACCGTGAAATGGCGATCCGTCGGGCCCGAGTCCACGAAGCTCTCGACGCGCTCCCACGTCTCCCATCCCTGGGCCCCACTGACCTCGATGGTCATGTAGAGCTGACCCGCGATGAGCGGGGACCGTGAGAGCGTGAGTCGATCACCGGGAGTGCCGCTGCAGGGTCCCAGAAGCTCACCGAGAACCGGCTCGCAGTGCTGCGCCCGCACAACGCCCCCGATGGCACTCGCCGTGACCGTCCCGATGGTGGGGGTCACGCGATAGCGAGGCTGACCGGGCGAGGCCTCCACGACGCGAATCCGCACCCAGGCCCCCTCGATGCCCGCAATGGTCGAGAGCGCATGGTCCTTGAGGAAGAACTCGATGTCGCCGTCGCGGTTCAGGCCGCCGGTGTCGTCCGAGAGCAGGTCGACGGGACGCCACTCCTGGCCGTTCCACGACTCGACGACATAGGGAGGGTTGCGTGGATCCACGCCGATGCCCTCGATGGTCGGTGCGCCGGCGAACGACAGACGGACGATGCACTCGGGTGCAAGCGCCGAAAGAGCCAGGTAGAGGGCGTCATCGGGCCGGGGCATCTCAGAGAAGGCGGGGAACTCGCGCTGGAGAGCACGGGCCTCGTCGTGACCCTCGAACGGGCCGTCGACCGACTTCGTGAGCACCTCTCGCACCGCGAGAGTGGGGATGAGGAGATCCCTCTGCGTGGTGAAGGTGATGGGGGGTGCCGGCGTCGTTCGAGGCGTCGACACGAGGGTGCCCTCGGGGATGACGACATCGAGCTCCTGCGCGACCGAGAGTCGGAACTCCAGCTCCGTCGTCGCCGCGCCGGGAGGCATCAGCTGCTCACCGAGCAGCTCGAGGAACTTCACGTAGTGGCGATCCGGCACCCGGTTCAGTCGGTAGATCAGCTGATCGGCCATGTAGGCGAATGTCTCGATGAGCGTGACGCCCGGATCCGAGACGTTGTGGTCAGTCCAGTTCGGGTTGCGCAGCTGGACGAGCCGCTTCGCCTCGTCGACGAGGTCCTGGAAGCCACGATCGTCGAGATTGGGTGCGGGAAGGGTCACGGTTCCACCTCGGTTGGGATGACATAGAACGGCACCAGGAGGTTGCGGGGGTCATACGTCCCCTTCAGCTGGTACCTCACGGTGATGTTGACGAGGGAGGGATCGTCACCGAACTCGGCCTTGACCTCGATGACGTCGATGCGTGGCTCCCATCGGGCGAGGGAGTCGCCCACCTCCACCTGGATGCGGCTGAGCAGATCGATGGTGCCCGGCTCGAAGAGCATGTCGTGGATCGCGCAGCCGAACTCCGGTCGCATGGGTCGCTCGCCGTACGCGGTACCAAGAATCAGGCGCATAGCGCGCTCGACATTCTCGTAGCCCGAGACCATGCGCATGCCACCCTGAGGGGAGATGTCCCACGGGAAGGCGAACCCGCGCCCGGTGAAGGCCGCATCGACGTGATGAGTGCTCAATTCAGCTTCACCACCGCTCCCTTGACCGTCGTGGTGCCCGCTGCCTTCATCGTCAGGCTCGCGGTGGCGTCGATCGTCACGTTCGTGCCCTTCAGCTTCAAGGCCGACGTCGCCGAGACATTGATGTTGGGCGCCGAGACGTCAACCTTGCCCTTGCCGGTCACCTTCACCGGGCCCTGACTGTCGATGGCGACGTCCTTGGCCGTGACCTTGGCATTGCGCTCCGTCTTCACGATGACATCCTGCGCGCTGTTGATGGTGAGCGAGTTGTCGCCCTTGGTGGTGATCGTGATTCCGTGCTTGTCGGAGAGCACGATCGAGCACGAGGTGCCGTTCTTGACCTGCAGCGTGATGCTGGACGAGTCGGCGCTGTCGTCGAAGATGAGCTGGTGGCCGGCCTTGGTGGTCAGGGCCGTGATCACCGGCTTGCCCTGCTCGATCAGCTTGGTGTTCGGGATCTTCCCGGACTCCTTGCCGAAGACGCTGCCGATCACGAACGGTGAGTCGAGTTGCCCGTTCTCGAACGCTACGACGACCTCGTCCTTGGGGTGTGGCATGAGCTGGAGCCCGACGTCCTTGCCGGCACCCAGTTGAAGCACGCGACACCAGTCGGTCACGTACTTCGAGTCCAGCCAGGGAAGGGAGAGCTTCACACGACCGAGCTTCTTCGGATCATTGATGTCGCTGACGATGGCCGGATACACGCCGTGGAAGCGCTGCGGCGGAGGTGCCTTCATCGCGAGGTTACCGAACGTGCGGTCGTCGAGACCGGAGCAGAGGATCTCGGTCGTGAAACCACCGGCGCTCGGATCGAAGACATGCGAGATGCCGCTGACGGTGTGGATACCGGACGCGTCCCCGAAGTCCTCGACCTTGATCAGGCGGTTGAGCTTCACGAGGGGATTGCCGCGAACCAGGAGGGTCACGTCGATCGCGCCGCCTGCGATGCGAGTCGCGGCGCCCTTGGCTGCGCGATCGGCCTGAGCCTTCGTCGATGCGAAGGTCTCGAGCGTGGTGACGGTGCCTGCCTTCTTCGATGGCTGGAAGCGATCGATCTTCGCGGTGACGAGGTCACTTGAGCTGACGGAGTCGTCTCCGGAGACGTCCTTGCTCTTCGCGTCGTCCCATCCCGGCACGGCCACACCCTTCGGGATGCCCGCACTCGTGACACTCGCGCGCACCGACCGGACACGTCGGTCGCCGAGCTTGAACTTGGTGTCGCTGCTCACTGTGCCCGTGGCCTTCTTGGGTGGGCCGAAGAACAGCTGGGTCTTGCCGATGGTCAGCTGGGTGTAGACGCGCACGAAGGTGACCCAGCCCTGCTCGCGGGCAAGGCGGACGAGGAAGTCCCAGTCGGTCTCGTTGGACTGCACGACGAAGGGATGGGACGTGCCCGATGTGCTGATGTCACTGCCGAGAAGGCTGTCGAGGGAGTAGTTGCCGGCGATCTTCTTGGCGATCTCGCCGTAGGACATGTCCTTGAAGGATCGGGTGCGTCGGGCCGCCATCATCTCGTAGGCACCGTCGTAGGCGCGCAGGACGAGTCGGGAGCCGTGACCGGGATCGGTCCGGAACTCGCGGCTGGCAATCGTCCCGCGGAAGACGATGTCGCCTGTCAGGTCTCCGAGACCGTAGGCGAAGACGGAGATGGTCTTGCCGATCTGCGACTTGTAGCCGCCGAAATCCTTCAGCTTCCTGGGGCCCCCCTTGATCTCCACCTCGCACACGCGAGGAACACCGAGGGCGGCCTCCACCGTGACGCGGGCGATCTGCGCCTGCTCCTCATCGGTGATGTGGCTGCGATCCCAGAGCAGACGGAGGTTGCCACCGGGCGAGTCGTAGTTGCTGCCGAGGAGGCCCATCAGTCCTCCTCCACGCCGGGGATGTCGTCCTCGGCGTCCTCATCGACGATGACGGTGCCACCCTCATTGCGCTTCGGCAGGTCTGCAGGTGAGGGGAGCAGCATCGTCCGGCCGGCCGGGATGCGCAGCGGGTCATCGACTCCGTTGTGCTCGGCGATGTCGCGCCAGTGCCGGGGTGACTGGTACGCGCGGTAGGCGATGTGGGCGAGCGTGTCGCTCTCCAGCAGCGTCTCGGTGAGCTCGGGTGCCAGGCCCCCCGAGGTCGGGTTGGTCAGGGAGCCCGTGGACGGGTACTGCGTGAGCTCGATGCTGCCGACGGCCTTGGCAGGAGAGCCGTCAGCATTGAACTTGACGATCTGCGACGAGAACTGCGACACGACTGAGAGCGGCGAGATGAACGATCCCCACAGGAGCATGACCAGCGGGGGAGTGGTTGCGGTCGACCAGAACGAGTTCGAGTAGTTCTCGACCAGCATGAGCATCTTCTTGAGCTCGCCCATGACGTCGCGCTGACGGCCGTAGCCGATCGAGCGATTCGGCCGCAGGCTCGCCTGCTGCGTCATCATGAGGAACTCGAACTCGATCTTCATCGGCTGCGGGCCGTTCCACTCCAGTGGACCGGACTGCTCCGACGACGTGGAGTCGGTGACCTCCCAGCTGGCGCCCTTCTTGATCTTCATGCTGGCTGGTGGAAGGAAGAACTCGACCGAGTCGTACTCCGCCGCGAGCATGGCGGCCTGACGTGCGATGGCGGAGCCGAGGGATCCGATGCCGAGCATGCCGCCGATGGCGGAGGAGCCGAGTGTCCAGGAGCTCATCTTCGCGAGCATCTTGCGCGTCACGCTGCCCGTGTTGGGGATGATGACGAGCTTGCAGGGCTCGACCTTCTCCTCGTTCGCGATCGACGCGTCGATCATCGGGGTGGCGCCGCCGAAGGCCTCCACGTTGTAGCCGGAGAACGTGAAGGTCAGCGTCTCGATGGTCGTGGGGGGCATGACGCCCGTGCCGATCGAGTTGACCAGGCCGGCTTGGAAGCTCGGTGCGTTCCAGGTCTCGGGAAGGCAGTTGCGGAAGACGATGCTGTACTTCTTGCTCGAGCTTCCGTCGGGCACCTCGACTGTGATGGCGACGTCGGTGGGGCCGTTCTTGTTGGCCCAGCTGAACCACTCGGTGATGTGCGTGCTGGTGCCCGGCGTCCACGGGCGGGCGATCTCGACGCGACCGTAGGTGATCCGCTCGATCTGCCGGAAGGTCGTGCGCATGTAGCCGCCGGCGGGAAGGTCGTTGGCGTTCATCTCCATGGAGCCGAGCGACATCGACTGCCATCCCCCGCCGAGGGAGGGCTCACGCACCGCATCGACGGCGATGGAGAAGCCGGAGAAGTAGCCGGCGGGGTTGTCGGGGTCGTACCGGGTGGGACCGAAGCCGCCACCCCCACCGAGCCCGCCCATGGCGCCACCGGCCATGCCAGCCAGGCCGCTGAGGAGGGCGTTGAGGTCACCGAAGGGCATCAGGGACACGACTACCTCCACTCCTGCGAGATGCGACCCCGGCGCTCGAGTTCGCGGATGAGCTCAGCGCGAAGGCGCGCACGAATGTACGGATAGAGCTGGGCGGCCTGGCGCTCGAGCTGCTTGAAGCGGCTGTCCTTGTCCTTCTTCGGTCCGCTGGGCCCGCTCATCTCCTGCTCGAACTGGCTCAGCAGCGCGTTCTGCAGACCGCCCATGGCCGAGCGACCCAGCCCGCTGAGGCCGGAGTTGAGTGCGCTGCCGCCCAGGTCGCGCTCGCGTCGCTGCACGGACGTGTCGACGCTGTACTGCACGGGCGCGGATGGGGCTGGCGCGGACGAGGAGGACGTCCCCGCTGCCGAAGGCGGCGGGGGTGACCCGACCCACGACGAGGCCGGGGGTGCTGACGGGCGGTGGTGCAGCTCGGGCTCGTCCGAGTCGCGCGGAGGACGCGGCGTGACAACGGGGGCCACGGTGTCGTGGCGACCGGAGATCATCGCCTTCTCCACGGCGAGCGCCGCTTCCTCGAGTGACTTGCCCTCGTGTGTGTGCTCGCCCGGCATGCTGCTGCTGCGCGAGCCCTGCTGCATGACGTGCGTGAGTTCGTGGGCGAGCAGCTGCTGCCCCCGCTCACTGGTCAGCGGGGCATCTCCGGCGAGGTAGATCTGGCCGTCGCGCGTGAATGCCTCGGCATTGACGGCGTCGGTCATCGACGCGGCACTCGATCCCTCGTGAACCGTGACGTGCGAGGGCGGTTCGCCGCCGCCGGAGCGCAGTGCCTGCTTGACCCGCTCGGGAACCTGCACGCGGCGTGGGCCGGCGGTGCGGGGCTCGGCGGTGCCGCGCATGCCAGCCAGCCCGGACGATGTCGTCTGGCTCAGCGAGGAGCCTCCGGGTGCGGCCGATCGGGCGCGGCGCTGGATGCCGGTGCGACCGGCGAGCACCGGGCGCACCGGAGTGGGCGCTGGCGAGGCTGTCCCGGTGTCGCGTGTGGAGCGAGAGGACGTGGCTGGAGAGGGCGACGTCGCGGAAGCGGCGCTCGTCGAGGGACTGGTCGACGCCAGCGGAGCGGTCGACGAGACCGGTGCCGAGGACGCCAGCGGAGCGGTCGACGAGACCGGAGCCGACGACGCCAGCGGAGCAGAAGACGAAGGTGGAGCAGATGTCACGGGTGACGCCGTGCCCTCCGGCGGTGCAGCCGTGCCCGATGAGTCCCGGTCGACAGATCCGTGATCGAGGCGCGGCAGTGCGATGTCGGCACTCGTCTCAGGTCGGGTCGGTCGGGCGAGAGTCGGCGGCGTCGGCGACGTGCGGTCACCCAGAACCGGAACGTCCGCGGGTGCACTCGGCGCCGAGCGCTGGATGCTCCCGGGCACTGAGGGCTGCGTGACTGACGCAGCGCCGCCGGGTGTCGTGGTCGCGCTCGGCCCAAAGTCAGGCGGTGACAGGTCTGGGGCGCTGGCGCGAGCACTGACCTCCTGAGCGTCGGGGGCTGGGTTCGCCGACAGAGGAGAACGGGACGAGCCCAGGGGTGCGGTGCTCAGGCTCGTGTCGGATGAGGTGCGGGAACTCCAGGGCATCGGCGTGGATGCGCTCGGGGAGTCTGGACGCTGCTGCGTCAGTTGGTGGGGTGTCTCACGCGCGGGGAGTCCACCTGCAGACGCAGCAACGGAGGGTGCTGCTGCCTCCTCGGCGGCATGAACCAGGTCGATCATGGGCTCGACCGGATCCTCGGCACGGGCGCGAGTCGGCGTTTCCGCGGACGGAGGCGTCGCAGTGGGCAGTGTCATGGGTCGAGAACGGAGGGCGTCGGCTCCGGCTCGGTCATCCCCCGCATCGTCGTCCGTCAGTTCGGGCGGAAGGGAGACATGACCCCGCGAACGACGACGGACGATCGGGGGCGTGCTCGTCGTGGGTGCGGAGGGTGTGGCCCGGGGCGGCTCGATATCCGGCGCTGAGGAGCGTGAGCCCGACGGCGCCTCCGTGCGCGCACCGGTGATCGGTTCGGGCGCGGTCCTCGCCGTGAGGTCGGGCGGGGTCGAGGCGCTGGGTGCGGGCGTCGTCGGTGCCGGTGCGAGGGGCATCGCGCCAGACGGCGTCGCGGGGGACACCGTCTGGCTGGACGGAGGCAGGGACGCTGCCCCCGCTACGGCTGAGGCCTGCGTCGTCTCCTGAGCCTCGGCCGAGTTGGGCTTCTCGGTCGAACTCGCGAGCACTCTCCCGGGAACGACGGCAGGGCCACCGCCGCGTCGGCGCACGACGGTGGTGTCGCCCACTCCCGGGAAGGTCGACGGGGGAAGCTCGGGAGGCTCGGGCATCTCCGCGGCCTCGGCTGCCGTCGAGACTCGCGTGGGGGAAGCGGGAGGAGGAGCAGCCACACGTCGACGCACGGCATCGGGCGAGGGCAGGCTCGCGGTCGGGCGCCCGCTCGTCGACGGCCTCGTCGAGGACGGCTTGGCGTGGAGAGAGCGCGGACGCGGCGCCGGGGGCAGCGTGCCCGCGGGTGCCTCGTCGAGGAGTTCGTCCTCGACGTCATCCGCCGCGATGAGGTGCTCGAGCTCAGGGCCGGTGGAGCGATGACGGGCCCGCGCACGACGGCGCATGCGACCGGTGAGCTGCATGTCGACGGAATGCACCAGCTCCGCTTCGGCGACGGCGGTCGGACGCCGGGTGACGAGGAAGTCGCGGGGTGACTGCTGGATCCGCGAGGGGGTACCGAACGTCGGCAGCATCGGGGGCAGCAGCATGAAGTCGCCCCGGTAGGGGGTCGACGCCGTCGGTGCTGGCCCGGGGGTGATGGAGGGGCCCTGCTCCGTCATCGAGCACCCTCCGATCCGATGCGATTGAAGTTCGAGACCATCGATGCCATGCGCCGCCGCACGTCATGCGTGAGGTCCAGGAGGTCGTCCAGGGGCCAGTGAAGGTAGTAGGCCAGGAACCCGATCTCCTCCCAGAGGCGATCGGTCCCGACCGTCGCTATTCCCCCGGCGCACCACCCCCGACGTCGACCAGGACGGTCTCGCCACAGTTCGGGCAGGAGACCTCGGCCACCGTCGTGCCCTCGGTGTTAATGCGTCGATAGAGATCCTGCAGGAAGGACAGATCGGTGGCCCAGAGGCCGCCGATCACCTGATCGTCGATGGCGGGCAGCGTGCCCAGCCGGGTGACGACCCGGGCGAGGAGCACGAGGCTCATGAAGGCCTCGTGCTCCCGCACCTTGGGGTCGAGCAAGGGCATCAGCTCATCGCGCGCCGTGGCGAGCCGCATCGTGCCCTCGCGATGCACGACCCCCTGGGCGTCGACATAGCCGCGGGGCAGGACGAAGTCGAACGTCGTCTGCAGCGGACCTGCGTCCGACACGCTCATGTGCTGGTGTTCCCTTCAGTGGCTGATCAGCCGGTCGTCATCTCGGTGAACGTCATGCTGATCGTGATGTTGATGCCCGTCGCCTCGCCGGCCTTGAGGGCGCCGTAGGAGACGCTCGTCACCATGAGGTTGGTGAACTCCATGGTGCGGACGGGTGCTCCGTAGGTGTCCTTGTAGACCAGCTTGCCGGTCTTGCGGGCACCCTTGAAGTCGCCCTGGAGCCCGTCGAGGAACCACTTGGTCACGCCGGCGTCGCCGGTGGCGAGGACGGTGACCTGGAGGCTGCCGGACTGGCGTGGGCCGAGCATCTGCTGGATGACGTACTGGCCGGAGGGCGTCATCGACTTGAGCTCGATGGTGGCCGTCTCCTGCTGGATGTTGTTGACCTCGATGACGTTCGGGATGTTTTGTCCGTCAATCGAGAACTCGAACGAATAGGCGGTAAGGGCTTCACCCTCGACAAGGGCCATGATTCCTCTTCTCTAGTTAGGTCTGAGTGGAGTGACGGGACTACTCGGCGATGGAGGTTCCGCCGGAGAACTGCGACAGGCGGAAGATGACGAACTCGGCGGGCTTGACCGGCGCGACGCCGATCTCCACGACCACCATGCCGAGATCGATCGTCTCCGCCGTGTTGTTCTCACCGTCGCACTTGACGAAGAACGCCTCGTTCGGGCTGGAGCCGAACAGTGCACCGGAACGCCACTCGTTGACGAGGAAGGCGGAGATGGTGCGGCGGATGCGACCCCACAGGTTGGCATCGTTCGGCTCGAAGACCGCCCACTGCGTCCCCTGGAGGATGGACTCCTCGAGGTAGTTGAAGTAGCGGCGCACGTTCACGTAGCGCCACTCGGCGTCGCTCGACAGCGTGCGGGCTCCCCAGACCCGGATGCCGCGACCCGGGAACGACTTGATCGAGTTGACGCCCTGCGGGTTGAGCATGTCCATCTCGCCGCGGGTGGCCGGGTAGTCGACGCCGACGGCACCGAGGATGACCTCGTTTGCCGGGGCCTTGAACACGCCACGGCTGTCGTCGTTGCGGCTCCACAGGCCGGCCAGGTGGCCGCTCGGCGGGAACGAGACGTTCTTGCCCGCCGTGGGATCGAAGACCTGGATCCACGGCCAGTACATGACACCGAACTTCGAGTCGAAGCCCGTGGTCTTCATGCGCCAGTCGCTGGCCGCCTGCGCGTTGAGGCCGCCCGGGGTGTCGAGGATGGCCATGCGATTGCCCATGAGCTCGCAGTGGGCCAGCATCCCGGCGTGGATCGCCTTGACGGCGGCGTCGTCGATGAGCCCGGCCTGATGCGCGACCACCACGTCGGGGGCCGCGATCATCGTGATCTCCTCGAGCGTCTCGAAGGCGGTGAAGCCGGAGCGCTTCGACGAGTCGCCGATGACCTCGGCGGAGTCGACCTTGGACGGGGCGCTCTTGGCCTCGGCCGACAGGGCGACCTTGCCGGTCTGCAGGCCGGAGGCCACCAGGGCCTCGTCGACCGCGACGGGCTGGATGCGCACGATCTTGGACTTGGTGTTGACCTGGGTCATCACGTTGTTCGGGCCGGCGGCGAGGGTGCCGCTGAAGCTCTCATCCGCAGCGCCGTCAGCCGTGACGACGATGGTGTACTCCGCCTGGCCGTCGACCTCGCCGGTCTCCTTGACGTCGACCGCGACGTTGCTGGCCTTGTCGGAGATGGCCATGACGTTGACGGCCATGACCTTCTTGTCGGCCTTGGACGGCAGCGCGGCCATGGGGGCGGCGCTGGGGCGCATGTCGGTGGGGATGCGCACGATGTACGCGCGGCCGCCGCCGTTGTTGAAGAAGCCGTAGACCGACTTGCCGAGGGCGTAGTTCTCGACCATGTCGCCGAAGGTCTCGACGAACTGGGTCCAGTTCGTGACGAGAACGGGCTGGTGGAAGGGGCCGGAGGCCGCGAAGCCGACGAAGCCGGCGATCGCCGTGCCCACACCCTCGATGGGGCGAGTGGCCGCGGGGACTTCCTCGACGTAAACGCCGGGGGACAGGTAGCTGGGCATGCACGTTCCCTTCTGGGTCTGGGTCCTCGTGACGCTAGTGATGCCGGGTGTCCCTGCATACCCCCCCGATCGGAGGGGTGCGGGGGGTCGGGCCCCACCGCTACCGTCCGGACGTGTCCAACCCCTTGGTCAGCGGGAGCCTCCTGCGGTGCAGCATGGGGCTCACCCCGGCCCCGCTGAACGTGCTCCCCCTGAATCGGGTCCTGGCGCAGGGGCCCCCGGCCGGGAACATCATGGACAACAAGCCCATGGTCAACATCCCGACCTTCGGGATGTGCCGGTCGATCGCCAACCCGGTCGTGGCCTCGGCCACGGCAGCGGCCCTGGGCGTCCTGACCCCCATGCCCTGCGTCCCCCTGACGGTCGCCCCATGGATCTCGACCTCCCGAGTCATGGTGGGCGGGGCGCCGATCATCACCAAGAACTCCAAGTGCCTGTGCACCTGGGGCGGTCAGATCACCGCGGTGGCCTCACCCGCGGTCACCGTGAAGGCCGGCTAGATGATCCCCGAGATCGATCGTGCACTTGTGACACTCCTGAGCACCCAGACGTATGCGGAGGAGAAGGTCCGGGTCGACCTCGACCCGCCCACCAAGGACTGGGCCGCGCGCCGCACGGGGCCGGTGCTCAACCTCTTCCTGAACGACATCCGGGAGGACACCGAGAAGAGGTCCGCCGACATCGTCGAGGTCCGCGACGACAAGGGCATCATCGTGGCCCGCCGCCCGGCCGAGCGGACCTTCCTCTTCTCCTACGCCCTCTCGGCATGGACCTCCCGGCCCGAGGACGACCACGCCCTGCTCTCCGCCGCCCTCGGCGCCCTCCTGCGACGGGAGTACCTGCCGGAGGAGATCTGCGACGGGGTCCTCGCCGAACTGGCCAGCGTCGGGAGGCCCGCCATGGTCCGGGTCGGTGGAGTGCTGTACTCCGAGCGCCTGGTGACGGAGCTATGGTCGGCGATCGGCGGGGAGTTCCGTCCGATCATCGCCCTGACGGTGTCGTCCCTCGTGCCTGCCGGTCTCCCCGTTCCCGCCGGTCCTCAGCAGACCGAGCCGCCGCAGTTCGTCTTCGGCGACACCCAGTCCGGAGCCACGTCGACGATCAGTGGGGCCGGACGCGATCGCCCCGATGCGGAGACTCCGGCCGGGCGCACGCGCTCGAGGGAAGCGCGCTAGGTCAGGGATCGAGTTGGGTGATCGCGTAGCCCGCGGTCCACGAGGGCGACTTCGGCAGGTCCACCTCGACCGTGGTGAACCGCGGCGGCTTTGCTCCCACCCCGTTGGGACCGAAGACGAACTCGTACTGGTAGCTGGTCGTCGAGCACAGGGTCTCGCCCTGCGCCGACGAGGGTGCTGCATAGAGCGGGCGGACCGTATCCCAGGCGTTCGTTCCGCTGCAGACTCGTTGGACGGCGGTCCTCAGGGCCGTTCGCTCGTTTCGCTCATTCTCGATTCCGAGCGTGGCGAACGAGTACGGGATGCTGCCAAGACCGACGAAGAAGGTCCCCTCGAACCCGGGAAGGTCACGCAGTTGATCGGGGGACACCGTGGCCGATGCCGTGCGCTGAGCTCCGACCCGTGAGATCACAGCGTCGTAGGCACCGGTGCATCGGCTCCACGAGTACATGGCGGTGGCGGAGTCCACTGGCCGCGGCCACCTTTCGAGGTAGACCTCCGGCCTCTGCCCCGGAGCGTTGTTCGGGAAGCAGAACGCGCCCGCGTCGTTGTCGCGCTGCATGGCGGTGCGCGAGTCATTCACGCCGAGGCCGAGGTAGGACACCGCGACAACGGGAATGACGGAGCCGGCGACCCGCACCTCGTGGACGGCGCGGCCTGATGCCCGGGGCGAACGAAAGGCGACCTGAGCTGATGCTCCACCGATCTCGATGATCCCGACGCTGGTGCCCGGTGCGTCGAGGGTGCCGGCGATGGCATTGGTGTCGAGCCAGGCCAGGGCGGACTCCTGCACGGCTGGCAGGATCCGATTGTCCGCTGTCGGGTGACCTGACGCTGCGATGGCGGCCGCCGTGCTCTGGAGAATCGAGCGGGAGGCGTCGGGATCGTCGCGGCGGACATTGCGCATCCCAGCCGTCGCCAGCAGGGCGACGGGAACGCTCTCACGGGCGATCCCGCGCTCGCCCAGGTAGGCATCGAGCTGGCGGAGAAGGGGCTCGACAGCACCGGGGCCCGCCTGGCCGGGTGTTTCGGCGAATGACGACAGGCCGGGAGTCGTGCCCTTGGCCTTGAAGGCCTCGATGGGGTGCAGGTCAGTCGGGTCGTCCTCGAAGAGGGTGAGTCGAGTGCCGCTGCTCCCCGCGTCGATGACGGCGAGGTAGGAGAGGGTTTCGGTATCGGCTGCAGAGGCTGGACTGGAGGCGACGGCGAGGAGGGCCGTGGCGAGAACGCCGGCAGGGAGAGCAATCTTCAGCATGTCGCGGATCACGCCCATCCGGCGAAGTCGCCCGCGGGGAAGTTCAGCCGACCTGCCTTCCGCCACTCCTCCTGCAGCCCCCGAAGCAGGTGCGTGCGAGACAGGGGTGAGTGGTCGGCGGCGGCGTAGTAGGCAGCGGAGACGACGGCCGAGCGGATCGACCCGCCGGTGATGTCGAGACCGGCAAGCCTCTTCAGGTCCGCCTTCGCGACCGTCCCCTCGAACGGCCCCAGCGCCTTGGTCCAGATCGTCAGGCGCGCATCGGCGTCGGGCTCCTCGAAGTCCACGATGGCGTCGAGGCGCCGCTGGAAGGCCTCGTCGAGGTTGGCGCGAAGGTTGGTGGTGAGGATGGCCAGGCCGTCGAACTGCTCGATGCGCTGGAGCAGGTAGGCCACCTCGATGTTGGCGTAGCGGTCACGCGCGTCGGAGACGTCTGACCGCTTGCCGAACAGGGCGTCGGCCTCATCGAAGAGCAGCACTCCGTCATCGTTCTCGACGGAACGGAAGACCTCCTCGAGGTTCTTCTCCGTCTCGCCGATGTACTTGTCGACCACGCTGGCGAGGTCGACCTTGAAGAGCGGAACGCCGAGTTCGCCCGCCAGTGCCTCAGCCGACATCGACTTGCCCGTGCCTGATGCGCCGGCGAACAGGGCCGTGACGCCGCGGCCGCGCCCTCCGCCGGGCCGCATACGCCACTCATCGATGACGACCGTGCGGTAGCGCACGCGATCGGCGAGTGACGTGAGCTGTTCGCGGATGCGGTCCTCGACGATCACGTCGTCGAGGCTGACTTCGGGGGCGATGGTCTGCACGCGACTGCGGCGTGCCGCCCCTGATGCCTTCGCCAGCACGCGTTGCTGGGGGGTCGCGCCCGCCTGCAGGATGTCCTCCGGCTCCAGGTGCGTGGCCGTGCGGGCCAGCTCGAGGTCGCTGCCGGGGGCGAGGGCCTGCCACCATCCCTCGCGCTGGGCGAGCGTCGGCAGGGGGATGGTGACGGCTGCCTTCTCCCACGGCCCGAGGTGACGCCGGGTGTCGACGATCGCGATGAAGGGCGCACCGATGTGCGTGAAGAACGAGAGCGCGTCGACGATGGGCACGTCGGGTGCCGCCGTGCGGTAGTCGAAGACCAGCACGGTGCCGAGCATCGATGCATCGCGCGCGCAGATGCGCAGCGTCGCTTCATGCGCGTCCTTGGTGAGATCGAGCAGTGATGCGTCGAAGACCATGGGCTCACGATCGAGAGCTGCCATGGTCTGCAGGCGCACGTGATCGAGTGCCGCCGTACCGGCGCGTGCACGCATGACGGCCGGGAGGGTGTCGGGGATCTCGACATCGGGCAG
>CAZQXO010000045.1:0-16430 GCA_964597445.1 uncultured Bifidobacteriaceae bacterium
AGATGGACCGCCAGCCCACGTTCGAGGAGTACTCGCAGATCATGACGGGCTACCTCCCCGAGGATATCCCGGTTCTCGCTGGTCTGGCTCGTGACTTCGGTGTCTTCGACCACTGGTTCTCCGAGGTCCCCTCTCAGACGTTCATGAACCGCTCGTTCTGGACCGCCGCGACCTCGTCGAACATCACCATCAACCATCCGGTCTCGAACTTCATCAACTACAACACGGCCGAGACGATCTTCGATCGCCTCGAAGCCCACGGCAAGACCTGGAAGGTCTACGTCATGGAGCCGTGCCCGGTGTCCTTCGCGGGTCTCATCCACATGTCTCGTCTGAAGGACAAGTTCGCCACGAACTTCGCCCCGTTCTCGGAGTTCGAGAAGGATGCTAAGAACGGCACACTGCCGAACTTCTCCTTCATCGAGCCGAATCTCTTCGCCGGGCACGGCGACTACCACCCGGCCGCGGATCGCGCGATGGTGCCGGGCGACGTGGTCATTCCTTTCGATCCACCGTCATCGATCCTCGCCGGCGAGCTGTTCCTGAACAGGCTGTACAAGGCCTACCGCTCGATGAAGAGCGAGACCGGAGCGAACATCTACAACACGACGCTCTTCATCGGATGGGATGAGCCGGGTGGTACATATGATCACGTTCCCCCGGGTGACGTCCCACCGCCGGATCCGAACGCTGGTCCGGGCCAGTGCGATTTCGCCTTCGACCGATCTGGATACCGGGTTCCGGCGATTGTCGTCTCACCGTGGGTGGAGTCAGGTTCGGTCTACAACGATGAGCACCGCCACACCTCCATGATCGCCACGCTGCGAAAGCTGTGGGATCTGGGCGAGCCCTTCACGGATCGGGACGCGATCGCCAAGCCCTTCGACTATGTGTTCACGCGTGAGACTCCGCGTGAGCCGAAGGACTGGGCGGCCATCACGCCTCGACCGGCGCCGGAGTATCACGTCAACTGGGAGTACACGAATCACTCGCTCAGCGCACTGGGCAAGGCCGCCACGCCCGGCATCATCGCGCAGCTGAAGGCGCGTGGAGTCGAGATTCCGGCTGAGGTGGAGTCGCCGAACTTCGCCCTGACCCCGCAGGTCGCTTGGTCCCTCGTCGAGTTGGCCGCCTGGCACCTCTTCCCGACCCTGGCGCCGACCAAGAAGACGATGGACGAGGTCAGGAAGCAGCTTCAGGAGCAGGTCGCACAGGCGGTGAAGAAGGCGGAGGCGGCGGATGCCGTCCCGGCGGGTGCGCCTGCATGAGCACTCCCGCACGCAACAGCAGCGATCTGGACAGTCCCGGCTTTTGGCCGCACGTAGGGCTGTCGGGGCTTCCCAAGGACGTCGTCGCACGCATCACCGACTTCGACAATCCGAGGCAGGAGTGGCGACGGCTGTTCTCCGAGGTCATGGGAACCTTCCTGCTGCTGCTGGTGGCAGCGGGAGCCGGCATGATGAATGCCGCTTTCGGGGACCCGATCTCGCGTACAGCAGCGGTAGTCGCACCCGGATTGATGGTCATGGCCATGATCCTGTTCATGGGTCGCGTGTCGGGCGCTCACTTCAACCCGGCCGTGAGCATCGCGTTCGCCCTTCGTGGTGACTTCCCGTGGAATCGGGTGCCCGGTTACATCATCGCCCAGTTCGTGGGTGCCGTTCTCGCCGTGCTGTTCCTACAGGCGGTCGTCGGCTCCTCAGCGTCGAACGGGGCCACGTATCCGGCCCAGTCGGCGACGGATGTTGCGGCATTCCTGATGGAGGTCGTGCTCACCTTCGGTCTTGTCAGCGTGATCCTGGGTACGGCGTCGGGAGCGCAGAACATCGGCATCATCGGCGCCCTCGGTGTCGGCGGATACATTGCGCTGGCAGGCCTGTGGGCCAGCCCCCTCTCGGGGGCCTCCATGAACCCGATCCGCTCCCTCGCGCCGGACCTTGTGGCAAACGACTGGACCGCGTACTGGGTCTATCTGGCCGGGCCCCTGCTCGGGGCGGCGCTGGCGGTTGTCGCGGCCTACCTGCTGCGCGGGCGTGGCGGAGGTGTCGCGGGCTCCCAGGCCGCTCAGGGCGCGCTCTTCACCCAGCCCAAGAAGCCGGACAAGACCTAGGAACCGGCAGCCGGGGGGTCCATGCTCGAATCAGAGCCCCACCGGACGCCTTTCGCGCTTGTATGTCTTCTATGGGAACCGGCAGGCAACAGCTCCGGACCCTCGCCGTCGATGTGGCCCTCATGGTCATCGCGGGATTCGTCCCGGCCATCGTCCTCGGGCTGCTCGGCTGGACCAACGGTGTCACGGTCGCCATCCTGGCGGGCCTGGCCGTCTTCATCGCGTGCATGGGCGGCAACGGATGGCGCACAGGTCTGGTCATCTCCCTGCCCTTCGCCCTGCTCGCCGGCGCATCGGACTGGGCAGCCCCCAACCCGTGGCTCGCGGCGGTCGTCCTGGGTGCGGCCGCCTTCGTCCGTGGCTACGCGGCGAGAGTGGGCATGCACAACGCCCTGGTGATGGCGGTCATCGCCCTGGGCTTCATCGTGGCATCCCCACTTCCGCCTGACCTGCCCGTCTCGCCCCCGCTCTATGTCGCGCTGGTGGCGCTCGGCGCTTCGCTCTGGGCGACCCTGGTGATGTACCTGCTCCGCCATCGCCTGAAGGGCCACGAGCACGCGGCGGTGGAGCCCACCAGGGTCATGGGTTTCAGTGTGGTGCTGGCAGTGCTCGTCGCCGTGGCGGCATGGTGTGTTGTCGATCTCGACCTCGGACACACCGGTGGTTGGATCATCCTCACAATCCTCGTGGTGTTCCAGCCGTCTCTGGGTGCGGGATTCAGGAAGGCTGCGCATCGTGCGGGTGGGACGGTCCTCGGCTTTGCCATCGCTCTTCTCGTGGGATCGATCGTGCCCGCGGGAGGTCTGCTCTACGTCGTGGGGTTCGCCTTCCTCATGGTCGCATTCCTCTTCATGCTCCAGGGACGCGCGTACTGGCTCTATGCCACCGCACTCACTCCCGCGATCGTCCTTCTGGAGAGTGCCGGATCCAGCGTGGATGAGGTGGCGGACGAGCGCTTGGGCGCAACTCTTGTCGGGGTCGGACTGACCGTCCTGGTCATGCTGCTGCTGGCGCCCCTGGCCCGCGTGTGGACGAGCCGAGTCGCTGGCCCACAAGCGTCAGGCGCTGCCGCATCGGTGCCCTGACCGGAGCGGCCTACGGGGACGACTCCCCTGGCGGACCCTACCGGCGAGCATCGCGCTGCCGGGGGAGGTGCAGGACAGGTCGTCCACCGTGAGCGGGCACGCTTGGTCGAGGAAGCCGCGTGCCCGCCCGGGCTTCGTCAGCTTGGTGCTGAGGGTCGAGATGTACATGCGAGGTGATGATGCGCGTGTGTGCTGGGCCATCGTGCTCGGCTGGCCGTCTAGGGCGGCGAGCAGGTCCCGGTTCGAGAGGTCGATCGTCCACGGCCGCGCGTCACTCGCGTAGTCACCGGCCTGGCACCCGGCCCCGACTAAGGAGTCGGTGCCGAGGACGTAGGCGCGGAGCGCCTGACGTCGCGCTAGCACCGAGCCCGGGTGGCCTCGCAGCAGGCCCTGGTCCGCTTCGCCATCAGGCTCCAAGAAGCCTTCTGGTCTTCCGGTAGTGCGCCGTCACTGCCCGCAAGCGTGCCTGATTTCCGGCATTCCGCCGTCGATTTCATCGTGGTTCTCAGCCCCTTCCATGAGGCACAGAGCGTTGGTGTTCAACAACAACAGGTGACAACAGCGCAATCTGTGGGGAGAGGCGCCGCAGACCCATGATCTGGTCGTGCCCGGTCGTGTCCTCGGGACCGATGTTGCCATCGCGCGCGTGACGCGCAGCCGGAGACTCTCTCGTGTGCTTCCCCTCCACTGATCCATGTCCCGTAGACACCTCTGGCAAACCCTGGTTCACCACCGTCGATTCCGCGGCGTGCTCACCGAGCCGAAACTGCCAGAGAAGCCGGGTCAAGCCCTAGCGGTACCTTGCTGCTGTGCGTGCTGGCAAGAGTCGTTTCCAGTGCCCTTCGGAGATGACGTCGACTCTTCCATCTGCAACGACAACAGCTGTGTCGTCATCAATCAGGTAGCCAGGGACATGAATCTTCGCTGCCCAATCCTCTGCAGCCTCGAGCGAGAACTCGTGGCTGGAATTGCGATTCCAGTGCGGAAAGATGGAGAAGTCGACCATGCCGAGCATGCTTTCTCTCCCGCTGGGTGACTTCCACCAAGTGAAGTGCTCACCGACCTCGGGGGTCAACACCATCCCACCGGCACACCGACCCACATAGACCGTGTCGGTCAATGTGGGCAGTAGATCGGCGAACCCGGATGCTCGCATCCAATGACACAGATAACTCGGATCGCCCCCCGCAACCAGCAGAACGTCTGCCTCGCGCACCCATGAGACCCAGCGATCATCCCCGATACTGGGCAAGGCGGTCAGTTCCAGGACTCCTACTGACTTCCAGCCCAGCGAGGACATGGGTTCGACGGTAGTCCCGGTAATGAAGCGCCACGGGCTACCCGGATCGGATTCCGGGTGGCCATAGGTCGCAGTAGGGATGCAGAGGGCATTGGCTTGGGCTATGGGTTTCCCGAGCAGCTCCAGCAGTGATCGATGAATGCTTGGATTGCTGATGCCTGCGGAGGTAAGCATGATCTTCACGGGACCTCCCGGCGGATCGGTGGAGACTACACGCCCTTCGTCGCTATGCGAGTTCTGCACAAAGGCTTGGACGTTGAATCTACTCGTCACATGTGCCGTTTAGGACCACTGTGCCACGGTCAAGCAGGGAGAGGTGAACGGCAAGCTGGATCTTGGCACAATGATGGGCGGCGCGAGCTCTGTCTGCACGGACGGACTTCCCCGGCCTGTGGACTTCTGCCCCAGAGTTCGGGTGACAGTCATGAAGACGTAGAGGTGGTGCGGGGAGGTGTCTCCGATTTCGCTGCTGGGGCTGCTGGATGAAGCCCGGAGGGTCGTCGGCTACCTGAAGTCCTGAGACCTCTCCCTGATCATCGGATACCTCGTCCCGGGCCTAGTCCTGTCCTGCGGTGTCATCGGAACCCGACGAACGAATACAGGGGCATGCGAGATGCCGAAGGGGACGGCTGAAGGTTGGCGTGTGCGCCGATCCCACCCGGCGGCCGTCTTCCCTTTACTGCTTCTCGGCGGCGCGGGCATCCTGCTCATTGCGCTGCCGACATCGTGGCTACTTCCTACTGAGCGTCACGAGCTGCGAGACGAAGAGCCCGAGGAGGGACACCCAGATACCGGTGGTCAGGGTGTCGATGGCGGACCACGACTGCTGGTCGGAGATGATCGTCGTCACCGCCGCAAGGCTGACGGCCACGAGGCCCACGATCGCCCAAGTGCGCTGACGCGACTCGCTCATGGTCGTGGATCGGGTGTTGCCCTTGCCGGTGATGCCCTGCCAGAGACCCACGAGTCCGAGAAGCGCGAGGGCGGCACCGAGCAGGAGTCCGAAGCCGCCCCATTGGCTGATCGGCTGCTGCAGGAAGGCGATCACGATGGTGATCAGGGCGATGATGAAGTAGTACCAGCCGAGGATCCTCTGCTGGCCTGTGGTCCACGCGCTCATCCGTGCCTCCTCGTGAGGTGCTGGGTGCCATTCGCGCTCAAGTGTGGCGCAGGTGCGCCTCGGGCGGATGGCGCCGCTCGGCGTGTCTCGTCGCTATTCTCCCGTCATGGCGTCGAACCCCGACCGCGCTTCGTACTTCCCGGCTATCGAGAAGAAGCACGGTCAGCCGATGACGTACTGGTTCGACGTCATGGCTGAGATCTCGGACCGCAGGTATCCGGAGCAGATCGCCTACCTCCGCGAGAACCACGGCTTCAGCCAGGCCCACGCCAACGCGCTCGTCCTCTATAGCCGCGGGTCCACGAGTGCGCACCGGTTCGACTCCCTGGATGGCTACCTGCGTGATGTCGACGACACTCGTGCGACGACCGTGCGGGCCATCTTCGCGTCACTGGCGTTGTCGTTCCCGGACCTGGAGCTGGTGATCGCCTGGAACCAGCCCATGCTCAAGTCGGGCGGGGACTACGTCATCGGCGTGAGTGTCGCGAAGGAGCACATCACGCTCGGGCCCTGGGGAGATGACGTGATCGAGAAGCTGCGCCCCCGGCTGGAGGGGTACCACCTGAACAAGAAGACCATCCGGGTGCCCGCCGACTGGGAGGTGGACGATGCCCTCCTGCGGGATATCGTCGCGCCGCGGATGGCCGAACTCGGCGCTTGACCCGGGCGCTCGGTCAGTGGCCGACTCCCATGTGCCAGTCCTTCTCCATCTCCCTGCGTCGGAGGTAGTGAAGCTCGCACACGTCGTCGAGGAACACATCGTCCTCGCAGTACCGGCAGGTCACGGTTGACACCTTCGGGAACACCTCCGACCCCCATTGTGCTCTGCTGTGTTGGGCGAGCGCGACCTCGGTGAGGACGGAGATGCCACGGGTGTGGCGGCTTGGCTAGGAGCCGACGGTGCGGATCTCCTCGCCGAGGGCGTCGAACCTGCCGATCATGTCGTTGTAGTCGCTGAGGGCGCTGAGGCGCTCGAGGAAGGACAGCTGGGGCTCCATGATCGTGCGAGCCTGATCCCAGGAGGAGTCCGCGGCTTCCCGTGCACGGGTCCAGGAGGCCAATGCCGCTCGTCGCGCTGACTCGACCTGTCGAGCACTGCGCCCTTGGGCGATGGCGTTGCGCAGGCGCGAGGTGGTGACGACGACACCGGCCAGTTGCCGATCCGCGTCGGACCGGTATCCCTCGAGCCGGGACAGCTCGGCTGGGGTGACGCGGGCGCCGTACTGGTCGATGTACTGCTGCAGCAGGGACGACACATCGCGACGCAGGCTGATCGCCGAGGCGCGCATGGCGGCGGCATCCTTCCGCGCATCCGTCACGACGAGGAGGTCCCGACCGGCGGACGAGGTGCTCCCGACGGACGCGTGCGCGGGTCCAGCGAGGACGAGACCCGCGAGAAGGGCAGCGAGCAGGGCGACGAGGACGCCGATTCCGAGGGCGGCGGGGCGGGGCGCCGCCGCGTGGATCGCCTGGGTCGAGGTGGTTCGGGTCACGGGCCCCATGCTGCCGCGACGATCGGCCGCCGCTTCGGGCAGGGGGTCGTCGGATCAGGAGCCCCTGCTTCTGGGGGGTATGGCGGGTGGATACCTGATTCTCGTTCCGTCATCGCGGGGTTCGTCGCGTTACCGTTTTCTCGTGTCGTCATCACGCTGGAGCATCGGCTCGACCGACTCGCTGCTGAGCATCGGGTCCCGGAGCTCCGTGCTCTCGATCGGGTCGGTAGGCTCGGCCCTCTCGATCGGGTCGATCGGTTCGTTCGCGAGTGCCTTCTCCATCGGCTCGTTCGCGAGCATCGGAAGCATCCTGTCTGCGGTGTCGGCGGGCTCAGTGATGTCATGGCGCGCCGTCGGAACGCGACGCCACTGATCAAGGACAGGCGGAGGACGCCATGAGGATCGATGAGTTCGCCGGGCCTGCTCGTCGCCGTGATGACGTCGGCAATCCCGCCGCCATGCTGCACACGCTGCGTTTCCTGATGACCCGTCCCACGTGTGAGCAGATCTGCCAGCAGTTGACCCTCGACCTGCTGGAGGACCATGCCCCCCGGCAGGCGTTGCTCGCCCTGTTCGGTGCCGACGGATCGCTCCACGTGGTGGGGGAGTTCGGGGCTGGCTCACCTCATGCTGCCTTGACGACCCGTCTCTCGCTCTGGGACCACCATCCGCTGGCGGATGCGGTGCGAACCGGTGAGCCCGTGATCGTCGACGCGACGGCCGGTCCCGACACGGTCGCGGTCGGGGAAGGTGAGGCCTACCCGGTGGTCGTGGCGTGGCCCCTGAACCTGCCCAGCCAGAGAGTCGGGGCCGTCCAGATCGCGTGCGCGGGTCCGACGGATCTCGACCGGCTCCGCGCGGACCTGACGGGGATCGCTGCTGCCCTTGCTCTGTACCTGTCCCTGCTGACGAGCATCGCGGCGAGTCCTGATCAGGCCCTGAGCGTCCTGAGCGCGTCGGACTCCCACGGCGGGTCGCCTCGGGGGGAGTTCGCCGTCGCGTCCGGTCACACGAACGGTCGACCCGTGCCCTTGTCCCTCACGGAGCGCCAGACGTCGGTCCTGGACCTGATGGCCCAGGGGATGACCAACGCACAGATCGCGAAGCGCATCGGCTTCAGCGAATCCACGGTGCGGCAGGAGACGATGGTCATCTACCGCTTCTTCGGTGTCGGCGGACGCCAGGAGGCCGTGGCACAGGCCTCCCAGCGGGGCCTCCTCCAGCACGACTGACGACGTGGCGTGACAGCGTGAGGGGTCGAGCCGCGTGGGCACTGATCGCGATCAGCGTCGTCATCTCGATCATCGGCCTCGCATGGCTCCTGCGCTCCTGGACATCACCCGGCAGTGAGATCGTCGCGGACGTGGGAGTCCGACCCAGTGCCGGTGCCGTGGAGGCATCGCCCTTCCCGACAGGGGCACCGACGGCGTCCTCCGCGCCGACGTCCCAGCCCGAGCTCCTCCCGGTGCCGCGCCGGGTGGCGATCCCGGCTCTGGACGTTGATGCGCGCGTCGTCCCGGTGGGGCTCGAGCCCGACGGGGCGATCGAGATCCCGGACGACGTCGACATCGTGGGCTGGTACGAGCTCGGCGTACCTCCGGGGGCCGATCGCGGGTCAGCGGTCCTGGTCGCTCATCGCGACGGTCGGGGTCAGGGTCGAGGGGTGTTCTACGACCTGGGTGCGATGGACGTCGGAGATCGCGTCCGCGTGCGAGACGACGCTGACACGGTGCAGGTGTTCGAGGTCGTCGCGCGCGAGTCCCTTCTCAAGACCGCGCTCCCGTACGACGAGCTGTTCGCGGCCAGCGGCCCCCCGCGACTCACGCTGATCAGCTGCGGGGGAGAGTACGACGCCGATCGAGGTGGGTACCAGGACAACGTCATCGTCACCGCGGTTCCGGTGACACCTGGTGCCTGAACCGCTGCTCGGCCGGGGGTGTCGGGGTGCTTCCGGGTGGATCTGCCGGGCGCGGCCGTGGGTCCTTGGTCCTGTCTTCGTCGAAGGGTATGGACGGATCGGTCCTCGGGGATGAGAATGAAGGAGTTCGACGCTCATCCGTATCGCCAGCGTGAAGGAGCGCATGATGAAGAGCACTGACTCCGGCAAGAACCGCCTCATCCGCACGGCTGCCAAGGAAGTCCCGCATCGCTCGGACGAGCGCTTCTACTCCGCCCGAGCGGATGTGCGAAAGTCCGCCGAGGACCTCCTGCACCTCCTGCGGACCTCCTCCGCGCACGAGGTCGTCGTGGCGGACTTCACGACGGCCGTGGATCGGCTCCTGCAGGATCTCGCGCGAACCTCCCCCGATGAGCCCAAGGCCACGTCGACGGTGCGTGACATGGGCAAGGAGGTGCTGCACCTGCAGGTCGCCGAGACCTGGGTCGCAGCCACGGATCGAGTCCTGGAGCGCCTCGGCGCCCACGCGAGCCACGCGATGCGCGACGGGCTCCTGGAGGCACAGGAGCGCGTGATGTGGTGCGTGCGCGCCCAGCACTGGGACGGCGAGCTCACGAAGACGACGACGCAGCTCCAGGGGCTCGTGCAGGACGCCGAGGCGCACGCGTCGCGCGTCGCCTCCTGACCCTGGGCCGGGTTCCCGGACGTTCGATCAGCGCAGTGGTCCCACGGGCAGGCGCGTCTCGCTGACCTCCCCGTCGATGGCCTCCACCCGGTAGGCGGCAGCCTCCGGGTAGGCCTGCTCGTCGTCGCTCACGACCTCGATCGGGTCCGTGCCCCGGTAGAGGATGCCGATGCGATCGTCGGTGGCGTAGGTGACCGGCAGGTCACCTGAGGCCACGAGCTGGTGGGTCAGCGGCCGCCGCTGCGCCTCGGAGTCGTAGTGGACCGCATTGCCGTAGGGCAGGAATCCGAGTCCGTTGGCTGCGAGCTGGAGCTCCCGGCCGAAGGAGTCCGTCGGGCCGCCCTCGTGCCAGCAGATCGACCCGGCGCTCACGCCGGCAAGGACGGTGCCGGAGGCCCAAGCCTCGTGCATCGCCTCGTCCACACCGTGCAGCCGCCAGAGGGCGAGCAGGTTCGCGACACTGCCCCCGCCCACCCAGACCACGTCGGCGGAGGTGAGGGCCTCGAGGGGTGACCGGTTCGGCTGCGGGAAGAGCGCCAGGTGGTCGACATCGCAGCCGACGTCGGCCATGGCCGAGTACATCATCGACAGGTAGGCGGGATCGTCGCCGCTCGCGGTGAGGACGAAGCAGACACGGGGTCGGGTCACCCCGGTGAGCTCGAGGGCCCGCAGCATGACCCCTCCGGGGCGCACGACACCCCACAGACCCGTGCTGAGGAAGCCTCCACTGGAGGCCAGGATGTATCGAGGCGTCGCCATGGGGCCATGCTGCCCGATGGGTCGCGGGTCAGCGCGCGGCGGGAAGGCTGCAGGCGATCTCGCCCTTCAGCCGGGCACGCAGCGCCCAGCCCATCAGCGCGATCGACGCCACGGCGAGGATCGGCTGGACCGGCGCGAACCAGGTCATCGCGCCGGACGTGCCGAGAGCGATGAGCACGATCTTGTTGCACACCGGGCACCCGACCGCGAAGAAGGAGACGACTCCACCGACAGCACCCCAGGTGAGCGGACGGTCGGCCTCGGGGCCGGACTCGACGTCCTGGGCATACGGGCTGGGCTCCTTGACGTAGGTCGCGAGGAGCAGGCCGCCGAGGATGCCGGTCAGGATCACGACGGGATACGACCACCAGGTCACCTCGATCGCGCGTCCGAACACGGGGTTGGGGATGATCGCGGTCGGCAGCGCGACAAGGAGCATGGTGACGATGCCGGCTCCGACGGCGACCCCCCAGCGTCGAGCCGACCAGGCGCGCAGGGCTGTCCACGGACGGGGTGTCGTAGAGCCGGGCAGGGAATCGGTCACCTGGTTAACATACCCCATGGGGTATAGAGTCTGCCCGAGGAGGTCGTGATGGCATCGGTGCAGCAGCACCCTGCGTGGTTCGGGGCGGTCATGGGCACGGGAGCCACCGCCGTCGTCCTGGTCCTGCAGTCCGAGGCGTGGGACCTGCCGTGGCTGGCCGGGGTCGCAGTGGCCTTCCTTCTCGTGGCCAGCCTCCTCGCGATCATCCTGATGCCGAGGTACGCCCGTCGGCTGGCCCGTCGGTCCGAACTGATGCGCGAACTCGGCGACCCGGGTCACGGGTCCATGCTGGCCACGCTGCCCGCGGGACTCCTCGTCCTGGCCGTGGCGTGGGCACGGGTGGGTCCGGAGTTCCTACCGGTCACGGCGGCGGTGTGGATCGACATCGTCCTGGCCGGCATGGGCGTGACGCTGGCCCTGGGCATCGGGATCGCCTGGGCCCACGCCATCGCCTCCGGCACGCATGATCTGGCTGCCGTCAACGGTGGATGGCTGATCCCGCCCGTGATGAACCTGATCGTCCCGCTCGCCCTTGTGCCGGTGATGCTGCGCTACCCCGATCAGGCGGCATGGCTGATGGTGGTCGCCTTCGCGTTCTTCGGCGTCGGAACTGTGCTGTTCCTGGCGATGTTCACCCTGATCATCGCCCGGCTGGCCCTGCGCCCCCGCCAGCTCCCGCAGATGGCACCGTCCCTGTGGATCCCGCTCGCTCCCGCGGGCATCCTCGGGTTTGCCCTCCTCCGACTCCTGCAGACGGGAGAGGAGGTCGGCCTTCCGGGATTCTCCGGGGCAACCGCGGGCGTCATCGTCGCCTCCATGGGTATCGGTCTTGGACTCTGGTGGGCCCTGTTCGCCGGAGTCGAGCTGCTGCGCCTGCGCCGCGAAGGTGGAGTCCCCGTCCATCCCGGGTGGTGGGGTTTCGTCTTCCCGCTCGCGGCGATGACCCTGTCGATGCTCGGTGTCGGCGTGGCGGTCGACTCGACAGCCATCCTCGTCGTGAGCGTCCTGGCGACCATGGTCCTCGTCGTCGTGTGGATCGTGGTGGGACTGCGGACCGTGCGTCTGCTCTGGACCCATGAGGTGGTCCGGCCGGCGGGCGCTCGCTAGCATCCGGGAGACGCCTGCTGGCAGGCCGACTGACGGCGCGTCGACCGGCCCGCGGCCGGCGTCTGGGAGGTCCCTCCTCGTGACTGGTGCAGTTCCCTCCGATCCGACCCGCATGCATCACGCCGATCCGCTCATGGTCCAGGAGCTCCTGGCCTATGTGGCCGACCGGCTGCTGGAGCCCGAGGTCCCCCTCGACGGCGTGGCCGACCGGGCCCGCCTCGCTCGGGCTCTCGCCGGACTCATGACCGAGGGCGGTCGCGACTTCCGCGAGGTGCTGGCCGTGTACCGCGACGACCTCGCGCCCACAGTGCTGTCGGCCGACAGCCCGCGCATGTTCAGCTTCATCCCCTCCGCGCCGACCAAGGCCTCACTGCTCTTCGACATGGTCGTGTCTGCTGCGTCGCTGCAGGGAATCTCGTGGTTCGAGGCGGCGGGTGCGGTCATGGCCGAGAACCAGGCTCTGCGGGTCCTCGCCGACGAGGCGGGGCTGCCGTCCGACGCGGGAGGGGTGTTCGTCTCGGGAGGCTCCGCGGCGAATCTCGCAGCACTCGTGGTGGCGCGTGACACGCGGCGACGTCAGCGGGCCGAAGCCGGGCAGTCCGAGCGGATGCTGCGCGTGGTCGTCAGTGATCAGGCGCACTCCTCGATCGCGAACAGCCTGAACATCACGCTCATGTCGGCGCTGGTCGTCGAGACGACGTCGACGGACGGTCGACTCACCGGCGAGCTGATCCGGCAGTCGTTGGCGACGGACCCGGATCCGTCGGACATCTGCACCGTCGTGGCCACCTCGGGCACGACGAACGCCGGCATCATCGATGACATCGCCTCGGTCGGGGAGGTGGCGCGCGAGCACGGCTGGTGGCTGCATGTCGATGGTGCCTACGGAGGCGCGGGCATCCTGTCACCGCGGCTGCGGCCCAGGTATGCGGGCATCGAGCAGGCGGACTCGCTCGTCATGGACCCGCACAAGTGGTGGTTCGCACCGTTCGATGCCGCTGCCCTGCTCTATCGCGATCCACGTCTCGCGGCAGCCGTCCACACGCAGGATGCGTCTTACCTCGATGTCATCCACGACGGCAGCGTCGACCTGAACCCCAGTGATCTGGCCCATCATCTGACGCGTCGCGCCCGTGGCCTGCCGCTGTGGTTCTCGCTGGCGGTCTACGGCATCGGGGCCTATCGGGATGCCGTCGAGCGCGGAATCGAGCTGGCTCGCTATGCCGCCGATCGCCTGGAGCAGCGAGGGGACTGCACCCTCGTGCGCGAGCCCGACCTGTCCATTGTGCTGTTCCGCCGTGCCGGCTGGGATCAGGACGACTACGCGGCCTGGTCGCGTCGGCTGCTGGATGCCCAACGCGCGTTCGTCACGTCGAGCCGCTGGCGCGGTGAGGTCGTCGGACGGTTGGCCTTCCTCCATCCGGCCACGACGCACGCCATGGTCGACGAGGTCATCGATGCCCTGGACGACGTCCAGGAGCCCGGTTGAGCCGAGTGGCGGCCCGTGCTGACCGTGGAGTCGTAGGTCAGGTGGTGAGGCCGAGCTTGCGCAGGCCGGCCCACGTCGCCGGCAGCAGGCCCGCGGCCACGGCGATCTTGATCGCGTCGCCGATCAGGAACGGAGTCAGGCCGAGGGTGATCGCGGTGGCCCAGTCGGCGTCGATGGCGAACTTCAGCCAGGTGACGCCGATCGCGTAGATCACCAGGTTCCCGACGACCATGAGGCCGGCGGTGCGCAGGGGTGTGCGGGTGGCGCCTCCCTCGGCGATACGGCCGACGACGAGGGCCGCAGCGATGAAGCCCAGGATGTAGCCGAAGCTCGGGGCACTGAAGCCGGACGATCCCTCAGCGAACCACGGCACGCCGGCGATGCCGGCGATCGCGTAGACGAGCATGGCGAGCATGCCGCGAAGGGAGCCCAGGGCTGCGGCCGTGAGGAGGACGGCGAAGGTCTGGAGGGTCAGGGGCACCGGAGTGAAGGGCAGGGGCACGGCCACCTGAGCGGCCAGTCCGACGAACGCAGCGCCGCCGGCGATGAGCACGAGGTTCCGAACCAGCGTGGAGGGGAACACGTCCGCGAGCACACGGGGCTGGGGAGCGGCGATGGCCATGCTGCCTCCTGAGAGAGTCGCCCCGAGGCGGGGACTCCCGAACCCTACCGAAACACGCGGGGCGTCGTGGCGGGTGAAGGGCCCCGGGGAGTTATCCTCATCACACGTCGATCGTGACGTCCGCTCGAGAACGCTGGGGAAGGCGACTCTCGAAGGAGGCGGACATGACGGTCGTGGTCAACGCGAAGGGTGCGTCCGACGCTGGGCCCAGCATGGGGCCGGCTCGAGGCGTCATTTTTGTGCATTCCTGCCCTCGCGCGGTGAGCCCGCACGTCGACTGGGCCCTGGCGCGGGTGTTCGGATCCCGGATCGGCGTCGACTGGGCCGAGCAGCCGATCGAGCCCGGAGCCGTGCGCGCGGAGCTGATCTGGGGTGGTCCGATCGGCACCGGCGCCAAGATCGCCAGTGCCCTGCATGCCTTCCGCCAACTGCGCCACGAGGTGACGGAGGACCCGAGTCCGGGTCGCGAGGGTGAGCGCTTCTCCTTCACCCCGAGTCTGGGCCTGTTCCGTGCATCGATCGGCGTGCACGGCGACGTCATGGTTCCCGAGGATCGTCTGCGCACCGCCCTCGCCCAGGTCGCCACCACAGGGGAGTCCCTGAGCGAGGAGATCGCCCGGCTGATCGGGGCGCCATGGGACGAGGAGCTCGAGCCCTACCGATGCGCTCACGAGGGCTCGACGGTGCGCGTGCTGCACCAGGTGGTCTGAGCCAGAACCGGATCGACGGGCGTGGCAGCCGCCTAGAGCGGGATGTTCCCGTGCTGGCCCCGGTGGCCTGGCGTGTCGCGCAGCACCTGCGCGACCGTCGAGCGCGTCACGGCCGGATCCACCACGGCGTCCACGACTCCCATGTCGACCGCGCGCGCGATGCCGCCGGAGATGACCTCGTGCTCGGCGGCGAGCTCGAGCTCCACCTGCGCCCGGGCGTCCTCCGGCACTTCCGCGAGTCGCCGGCGGTGGAGGATGCGAATGGCCGCAACCGCGCCCATGACCGCGACCTCGGCATCCGGCCAGGCGAAGACCTTGGTCGCCCCCAGCGAGGCGGAGTTCATCGCGACATAGGCACCGCCGTAGGCCTTGCGGGTCACGACGGTCACCCGCGGGACGACGCACTCAGCGAAGGCGTGCAGGAGCTTCGCGCCGCGACGGACGACTCCCTCCCACTCCTGCCCCACGCCGGGCAGATAGCCGGGCACGTCGACCAGCACGACGAGCGGAACGGCGAACGCGTCGCACATGCGGACGAATCGAGCGGCCTTCTCAGCGCTGTTGGAGTCCAGGCAGCCGCCGAGGCGAAGCGGATTGTTCGCGACGATGCCCACCGTGCGGCCACCGAGGCGCCCGAGACCGACGACGATGTTCGGAGCCCACTTGGCGTGAAGCTCCTCGAACGTTCCGGCATCGCAGAACTGCTCGATCATGGGGTGCACGTCGTACGCACGTCGAGAGGACTCCGGGAGCGTGGCACCGAGATCGACGTCATGGATCGCGTCGAGATCGAGAGAACCCTGGTAGCCCAGGAGCGTGGCCAGCGTGCGAGCTCGCTCCAGCGCCTCGGCCTCGGACTCGGTGGTCACGTGCACGACGCCGCTGCGCCGGCCGTGGGGCTCCGGGCCACCGAGGCGGTCCATGTCGACGTCCTCGCCCGTCACCGACCGGACGACTTCGGGGCCGGTCACGAAGATCCGGCCGGCCGGGCCCAGGATGACGATGTCGGTCAGCGCCGGGCCGTAGGCCGCACCTCCGGCCGCCGGGCCCAGGACGACGGAGATCTGGGGCACCTTGCCGGAGATGCGGGTCTGCGCGGCGAAGACCCGGCCGACACCGTCGAGGCTCGCGACACCCTCCCGCAGGCGGGCACCTCCGGAGTGCCAGATGCCGATGACGGGTGCGGAGTCGGCGAATGCGCGGTCGTAGGCGGTGATGATCGCGCGGCAGCCCTCGAACCCCATGGCTCCGCCCTGCACCGTGGGGTCGGTGCAGAAGGCGACGACGTGCGTCCCGTTGGCCCGGCCCACGGCGGCGATGACACCTCGGTCGTCGACCGGGCTGATGGTCGTGAACTCGCCGTCGTCGAAGAAGGCGCCCAGACGCACGAGGGGGTGACGCGGATCCAGCTCGGTCTCTGCCGGCGCCGTGGTCATGTCATGCGCTCCTGAAGACGAGGGCGACATCGTGGCCGCCGAAGCCGAACGAGTTGTTCAGGGCCGCGATGTC
>CAZQXO010000046.1:0-3444 GCA_964597445.1 uncultured Bifidobacteriaceae bacterium
TCAGCGACCGAGCAGCTTCTTCGCCATGACGATGCGCTGCACCTCGTTGGTGCCCTCGTAGATCTGGGTGATCTTGGCGTCACGCATCATCCGCTCGACCGGCCAGTCCTTGGTGTAGCCGGCACCTCCGAGCGCCTGGACCGCCTCGACCGTGACCTCCATGGCCACGTCCGACGCGAAGGCCTTGGCGGCCGCCCCGAAGAAGGTCAGGTCGGGATCCTCGCGCTCGCTCTTCGCGGCGGCAACGTACATCAGCTGCCGTGCCGCCTCGACCTTCATCGCCATGTCGGCGAGCTTGAACTGCAGGCCCTGGAAGGACGAGATCGGCTTGCCGAACTGATGACGCTCCTGCGCGTACGACGTCGCCACCTCGAGCGCACCTTGGGCGATGCCCACGGCTTGGGCGCCGATGGTGATGCGCGTGTGGTCCAGCGTGCGCATCGCCGTCTGGAATCCCGTGCCCGGAGCACCGATGATGCGGTCACCCGGGATGCGGCAGTTGTCGAACAGGATCTCTCGCGTGGGCGAGCCATGGATGCCGAGCTTGCGCTCCGGCGCCCCGAGGGAGAACCCCTCGTCGTCCCCGTGCACCACGAACGCCGAGATGCCCTTGGGCCCGGCCTCCGGATCCGTCACGGCCATGACCGTGTAGTAGGACGACACGCCCGCATTCGAGATCCAACTCTTCTGGCCGTTGAGGATCCAGTCGTCTCCCTTGGCCACGGCGCGCGTCTTCATCGACGCCGCATCGCTTCCGGCCTCCCGCTCCGAGAGGGCGTAGGAGAACATCGCCTCACCGCTCGCCACCTCGGGCAGGTACGTCTTCAGAAGCGTCTCATCGGCCGCGAGCATCAGCGGGAGCGTCCCGAGCTTGTTGACCGCGGGGATCAGCGCGCTGGACGCGCACGCGCGGGCCACCTCCTCGATGACGAGGCAGGCCGCGAGGGCGTCACCGCCCTCACCCCCGTACTCCTCGGGAATATGGATCGCGTGGAAGCCGCTGGCGCTCAGGGCTTCGTACACATCCCACGGGAACTCGCCCGTCTCGTCGATCTCCGCTGCCCGCGGCACGATCTTCGCCTCGGCGAGGTCGCGAACGGCCTCACGGAGAGCCTCGTGCTCCTCTGTCAGGGTGAATTGTTGGAAGTCCTTGTTTCTGGCCACGAGGCAAAGACTACTAGCCTTCGAGGATGCCGCCACGTCTGTCCGTCATCGGCACCGGCTACCTCGGTGCCACCCATGCCGCCTGCATGGCCGAGCTCGGCTTCGAGGTCATCGGACTCGACGTCGACCCGGCGAAGATCGAGCTCCTGGGGGCGGGCCGGGTGCCCTTCTACGAGCCCGGCCTCGACGAGCTGCTGGAGCGGGCGATCGCCAGCGGGCGCCTGCGATTCACCACCTCCTGGCAGGAGGTCGGCGAGTTCGCCGACGTCCACTTCATCTGCGTCGGCACTCCCCAGGCGGCAGGCGCCCAGCGCGCCGACATGTCGCAGGTCTTCGGCTCGGTCACGGCGCTCGCACCCCACCTGCAGCCCGGAGCCCTGGTGGTCGGGAAGTCGACCGTTCCGGTCGGGACCGCCCACGAGCTCGAGCAGCTGCTCAAGGCTCAGGCCGCCAGCGGCGTCGAGATCGCCTGGAACCCGGAGTTCCTCCGGGAGGGATTCGCCATCCAGGACACCCTCCATCCGGATCGGCTCGTCGTCGGCGTGCGCTCAGCTCGTGCCGAGGACCTGCTGCGTCAGGTGTACGCCCCGATCATCGATGAGGGCACGCCGTTCCTCGTGACGGACTTCCCCACCGCCGAGCTCGTCAAGGTCGCCGCCAACTCCTTCCTCGCGACCAAGATCTCCTTCATCAACGCGATGGCGGAGGTGTGCGAGGCGGCTGGCGCCGACGTGACGCAGCTCGCCGAGGCCATCGGGTACGACCCCCGCATCGGCAACCGCTTCCTCGCGGCAGGCCTGGGATTCGGCGGCGGGTGCCTGCCCAAGGACATCCGCGCGTTCATGGCCCGCGCGGGGGAGCTGGGCGCGGACGAGGCCGTCGCGTTCCTGCGCGAGGTCGACCAGATCAACCTGCGCCGCCGCGCGCACACGGTCGATCTCGCGCGCGAGGTTCTCGGCGGAGGCTTCCGCGATCGACGCGTCACCGTCCTCGGCGCGACGTTCAAGCCGGACAGTGACGATGTCCGGGACTCCCCCTCCCTCGATGTCGCGGTCGCCATGAGCAACGCCGGCGCTGACGTCGTCGTGCACGACCCCAAGGGCCTGGCCAACGCGGAGCGCGTGTACCCCCACATGACGTATCAGGCCGACCTGCCGACGGCTCTCGCAGGAGCTGAGTTGGTCGTGCTCGGCACGGAGTGGCGCGAGTATCGCGACCTTGACCCGACGACTCTCGACGGCATCGTCGCCGGGAAGCACGTGATCGACGCCCGCAACGCCCTCGATCCGGCACGGTGGCGTGCCGCCGGCTGGAGCTACCGCGCCCTGGGCCGTCCGACGGCCTGACCCACGCCCCGCTCGTGAACGACCCCGACGACATCCGACGCGTCCTCGTCCTGCCCACCTGGTTCATCGTCGGGCTCGGCGACAATCCCGCACGGGATGCGTACTGGGTTGCCCGGGCCCTGCAGGAGCACGGACGGCGCATCATCCCCATCCATCCCCGCGCCGAGGTGGTACACGGCGAGCAGGGCTTTCGGACGATCGCAGAGGCCGCCGCCGCCGTCGGATCACCGGACGTCGTCGACGTCTTCGTGCGGTCCTCGCGCGCCGGGGCATTCGCCGATCAGGCGATCGCCGCCCACGCCCGGGCCGTCTGGTTCCAGCTGGGTGTCGTCGACGAGGCCGCTGCCGCCCGGGTCGAGGATGCCGGCCTGACCATGATCATGAACCGCTGCCCCAGGATCGAACTCGACCGCCCCTGATCACCGCCGGTCGCCCTGCGTCGGCCTTGCTCCCGCAGCGGACGCGTGGGCGCCTCCCGGCGGGCGCGCTGCTACGGGACGATCGCGCAGGCGGCCTGCACGACCGAGGCGATCGCCGACGCGCTCGCATCGGCGTTGAGGCCCTCCAGATCGGTGAGCGCCTGATCGAGCGCACCGAGCATCTGGTCGGCGCCCACGATCCCGGGTCCCTCGGCCACGGCAGCGGAGAGCCCCTGGGAGGCCTCATCGAGGCTCGCGCGTGCCTCACTGACGGTGGCGCCCGGGTCCCACGCTGGCGCTGCCGTCTCGCAGGCCTGCGTCACGGCCTGCGCGGAGTCGACAACGGACTGAGCAGCGTCGATGGCCTGCTGGGCCTCGGAACATCCCGCGAGGGCGAAGGCCAGGCCGGCAGCGACGCCGGCGCCGATCACGCGGCTCCGACGCGAGGGCGGGGACAGGCGAGGGGTGCGCTTCATGACGACTCCCGGGAGGTGGTGGGTGCGGACGTGGCGGGT
>CAZQXO010000046.1:3544-10093 GCA_964597445.1 uncultured Bifidobacteriaceae bacterium
GGGTGCGGACGTGGCGGGTCCGGACGTGGGGGGTTCGGACGTGGGGGGTGGCTCGATCGCAGCCTCGGCATCCCCCTTCGGACGACGCAGGACGGACTTCGCCGACTCGGACAGGCGCTTGGCATGGCGCCGACCGTGGTGCATCAGGTGCCGGGCCCAGGCGAACTCCGTGGCCAGGAGGGCGACACCCATGGCGATCACGAGCAGGCCGGGGCCCGGTAGGACGAGCATCACGGCTCCGGCCACGATGAGCGTCCCGCCCCCCGTCGCAGCCATGAGGACCCGCATCGGCCTGGGCATGGCGCGCCAGGTGGACGCGATCCGTGACCGCCAGCCCGGGACATCGTTCGGCTCAGGTTCCATCGGTCACCTCCTGCTCCCGCGACTCCTCCCGCCTCGTCGCCCAGAGACTCGCGGCAATCGATACCGCGATGATCGCAATGACGATGCCGAGGCTCAGGGCCGTCGGAATCTTGAACCAGGCATGGCTGACGATCATCTTGATGCCCACCCACACCAGCACGATCGACAAGCCGGCCTTGAGGTAGACGAACCGGTGCATCAGGTCCGCGAGCAGGAAGTACATGGCGCGCAGGCCCAGGATGGCGAACGCGTTGCTCGCGAACACGAGGAACGGCTCCTGGGTGACCGCGAAGATGGCCGGGATGGAGTCGACGGCGAAGATGATGTCGGTCACCTCGACCACCACGACGACAGCCAGGAGCGGAGTCGCCATCAGCACGCCATTGCGCCGGGTGAGGAACTTCTGGCCCTCGTACTCGTCCGTGGTCGGGATGATGCGCCGGAAGAGGCGCAGGGTCACCGACTTGCCCGGATCGATGTGCTCGTTGCGCTGACGGAGCATCTTGATGCCCGTGAGGATCAGGAACGCGCCGAAGATGTAGAGGATCCAGGCGAAGCTCGCGATGAGCCACGATCCTGCGGCGATGAAGATCGCGCGGAAGATCAGCGCTCCCACGACTCCGTAGAAGAGCACACGGTGCTGGTACTGCCGCGGTACAGCGAAGTAGCTGAAGATCACGGCCCAGACGAAGACGTTGTCGACTGCGAGCGACTTCTCGATGACGTACCCCGCGAAGTACTGGAGACCGAACTCCGAGCCGTACGCGGACCAGATGACACCACCGACCGCCAGTCCGATGGCGACCCAGATGGCGGACCAGATGGCGGCCTCGCGCACCCCGATGACATGGGCATCGCGGTGCAGGAAGAGGTCGACAAGCAGCATGGCGATGATGCCTGCGATCAGCAGGAGCCAGATGCTCAGGGGGACGTCCATGATTCTCCTCGTGGCATGCGGGACAACCGCGTGTCACAAGGTCTCTCGCCGCCGGCTCAGGCCGACCTGATCACCCGGAAGCCGATGGCGACTTCGTATTGACGAACGATCAGCGAAGGGATACTCCCCTTGTACGGGAGGAGGATGCCACACGCCGCAGCGCCGCGCACATCCGGCACCCCCGGGTTCCTCAGCGGCCGAGGTTCGCGTTCTTCGCCTTGGCCTCGGCATTGAGATCCGCCTGATAGGTCTCCATGGCCCTCATCAGGTCAGGGTCCGCACACGCCAGGATCCGCACCGCCAGCAGGGCCGCGTTGCGGGCATTGCCGATCGCGACGGTCGCCACGGGCACGCCGGCAGGCATCTGGACGATGGACAGCAGCGAATCCATCCCATCGAGGGTCGACAGGGGAACAGGAACCCCGATGACGGGCAGAGGCGTCAGGGAGGCGAGCATGCCCGGGAGGTGAGCGGCCCCACCCGCTCCTGCGATGACCACCTTGAAGCCGGATGAGGCCGCGCTGGCGCCGAACTCCATCATCTCCCTCGGCATGCGATGAGCCGAGAGCACCATCGCCTCGTGCGGCACGCCGAAGTCCTCGAGCACGACAGCGGCAGCCTCCATGACGGGCCAGTCCGAGTCGCTGCCCATGCAGATGGCCACCGCCGGTCGTTCACTCATCGATGACTCCCGAGAAGTAGTGCGCCGCATGCCGAGCACGGGCGAGCAGATCGTCGAGGTCGCTGCCGACCGCGGTCACGTGACCGACCTTACGGCCCGGGCGGACCTGCTTGCCGTAGAGATGCACCTTCAGCGCCGGGTCCCGCGCGAGCACATGCCGGTAGGCGGAGTAGAGATCGGGGACGTCACCTCCGAGGATGTTCACCATCACGGCATAGGGCGCGACAGCCTCAGGCGACCCGAGCGGGAGATCCAGCACCGCCCGCAGGTGGTTCTCGAACTGGCTCGTCCGGGCGCCCTCGATGGTCCAGTGGCCGGAATTGTGCGGCCGCATCGCGAGCTCATTCACGTACAGATCGACGCCATCGTCGAAGAGCTCCACCGCGAGCATGCCCGTGACGTGGAGGTCACGGGCCACCCGGAGGGCGAGCTCCTGCGCCTGCACGGCACGCTCGGCTTCGAGACCGGGGGCGGGGGCCACCACCTCGGCGCAGATTCCGTCCTGCTGGACCGTGCGCGCGACCGGGTACGCCACCGCCTGGCCGTGGGGCGAGCGCGCCACCTGGGCCGACAGCTCCTGCACGAAGGCGATGTGCTCCTCGGCGAGCCACTGCGCCCCGGCCGGCAGCGGGATGGCGAGGACCTCGGCAGCGTGGGCCGCATCCCGCACGACCCAGACCCCTCGCCCGTCGTAGCCCCCTCGAGAGGTCTTCAGCACGAGCGGCCAGCCGACCTGCTCGGCGAAGTCCACGACATGATCCGCGGCCTGCACCACCTGCCAGCGCGGGCAGGGGATCCCGATGTCGGTCAGTGCCTGCCGCATGTGGATCTTGTCCTGAGCGTGGAACAGGGCGGAGGGTCCCGGTCGGACGGCGATGCCCAGCGCCTCGAGCTGCTCGAGATGTGCCGGAGGCACATGCTCGTGGTCGAACGTCACGACCGCGCATCCGGTCGCGAATCGTCGCAGAGCGTCCATGTCGTCATGGCGCCCCAGCACGACATCGTGGATGACCTGAGCGGCCGACTCGTCGGGCGTCGCCGCGAGAACGCGCAGGTCGATCCCGAGCGCCGCGGCGGGAGCCGCCGTCATCCGAGCGAGCTGGCCGCCGCCGACGATGCCGACCCGCGGAGCCCCATCTGGATGCACAGGGGAAACCTACCTCGCGTGCTCCTGCCCTCGTGGCCGTGCCGGACGATGAGGCGCCGCGGGGGCGGCCAGCGGACGAGGTGCGGACTACTCCGGCATCGGAGGCTGGATGCCACCGGAGCCCGAGGCTCCACGGCGTCGGGCATCGTCGGCCTCGATGAGTTCGTACACCTTGCGCTGGACATCCTCGACGTCAGGGATGTCCGCCACGGACAGGCCGTCGTTCTCGCCCGCCGACTGGATGTCGAGCACCCCGTAGTTGAGCACGCGACCCATGACCGGCACGTGGAAGGAGACGTCGTTGACCTTGGCGAGCGGCATGTCACGCCCCTGACGCGTGATGATCCCCGACCGCACGATGATGCGGCGATCCGTGAACACGTACTCCGTCGTCACCCATCGAAGGAAGGGGATGAGGGCCCACAGGAGGACGATGAGGATGCCTGCGCCGAGCACGACCCACCGCATGACCGTGCCACCGAACGCGTTCGTGTCGATCCAGAAGTAGAGCCACGTCACACCGAACACGGTGACCAGCAGGACGATCGCGGGCACGAACAGGGCTCGCCAATGAGGGCGGGTCTCGAAACGGATGACCTCGCCCGGCGCGAGGAGCTTCTGCGGGTATGCCATGGGTCAGATAGTGGCATGGATGACGTCACCCGCAGTGACGCGAAGCGAGGATTCCCCCTCCGCGATCAGCAGGTGGCCGTCGTCGTCGATGCCGGAGACGACTCCCGAGACCTCGCGCTCACCGGGCAGGCGCACCTCGACCCACCGCCCGATCGTGGCGCATCTCGCCCGATAGTCAGCGGCCAGGGACCCATCCCCGGCCCGCCACTGGGCCACCCGGTTCTCGAGTGACGCGATCATCGATGCCAGGAGGGCCGTGCGATCGGGCCGACCGCCCTCCAGGAGCACTGAGGTGGCCTGCCGGACCGGAAGCTCGGCCGAGCGCAGGGAGACGTTGATCCCGATGCCCAGGACCACGGCCGGTTCCGCCGCGTCGGAGTCGGGCAGCACGGCGCTCAGCACCCCGCCCATCTTGCGCGGGCCGTCGGACCCGCCGCAGGCGGCCGCGATGGCGACGATGTCGTTGGGCCACTTGAGCTCCGCGTTCACGCCGCAGGCCTCGCGCAGGGCATCGGTCGCCGCGACCCCCGCCAGAAGGGGAAGCCACGAGAGTCGCTCGGGGGCCACGGCACCGGGCCGCAGGAGGACGGACATCCACAGGCCTCCGCCCGGCGGACTGACCCAGGTGCGATCCAGGCGACCGCGACCGGCCGTCTGCTCGTCGGCGACGACACAGGTGCCCTCCGGGGAGCCCTGGGACGCGAGCACGGCGATGTCGTCATTGGTCGACCCCGTCGTCGGCACCACTCGGGGCAGCGGCCAGGACACTCCGGATCCCGTCAGGAGCGACCGGAGTCGAGCCATGTCGATGGGCTCGATGCGATGCTCGTCACTCCCCTGCGGCTTGGCCGCTTCGCTCGTGACCACCCCACTAGGGTACGCAGGACGAGGCCTAGGAGGAGCGATGAGCGCCGCGACCGTCGACGAGAACACCCCCGATCCGCACACCACGGCGGGCAAGGCAGCCGAGCTTGCCAAGCGCCGGGCCGAGGCCCAGGGGGGCCGCGACAAGGCCGTCGAGAAGCAGCACGCCCGAGGCAAGAAGACCGCGATGGAGCGCGTCCTCGCCCTGCTCGACGAGGACTCCTTCCAGCAGCTGGACGGCCTCGCCCGCCATCGCTCGCACAACTTCGGGCAGCAGGCCCACCGTCCGTACGGTGATGGCGTCCTCACCGGATACGGCACGGTCGACGGGCGACCGGTGTGCGTGTTCGCTCAGGACTTCACGGTGTTCGGCGGCTCCCTCGGCGAGGTCTTCGGCGAGAAGATCGTCAAGGTGATGGATCTCGCCATGAAGATCGGCTGCCCCGTCATCGGCATCAACGACTCCGGCGGGGCCCGCATCCAGGAGGGCGTCGTGTCACTCGCCATGTACGGCGAGATCTTCCGGCGCAATGTCGCAGCATCCGGAGTCGTCCCTCAGATCTCGCTGATCATGGGGCCCTGCGCCGGTGGTGCGGTCTACTCCCCCGCCATCACGGACTTCACGATCATGGTCGACGGCACGTCCCACATGTTCATCACGGGCCCGGACGTCATCAAGACCGTCACGGGCGAGGATGTCGCCTTCGAGGATCTCGGTGGTGCGCGCACGCACAACACCAAGTCCGGTGTCGCTCACTACATGGCCACCGACGAGGACGACGCCCTCGAGTACGTCAAGGCCCTGCTGTCCTACCTGCCGAGCAACAACCTCGAGGACCCTCCCACCTACGGTTTCGAGGCCGACCTCGCCTTCACGGACGAGGACTACGAGCTCGACACCCTGATGCCGGACTCCCCCAACCAGCCCTACGACATGCACCGCATCATCGAGCACCTGCTCGACGACGGTGAGTTCCTCGAGACCCAGCCCCTCTTCGCCCCCAACATCATCTGCGGCTTCGGCCGGGTCGAGGGCCACGCCGTCGGCATCGTCGCGAACCAGCCCATGCAGTTCGCGGGAACGCTTGACATCGAGGCGTCCGAGAAGGCTGCGCGGTTCGTGCGCACCTGCGATGCCTTCAACCTCCCCGTGCTGACCCTGGTCGACGTTCCCGGCTTCCTGCCCGGCACCGATCAGGAGTGGGACGGGATCATCCGCCGTGGAGCCAAGCTCATCTACGCGTACGCCGAGGCGACCGTCCCCCTCGTCACCGTCATCACGCGCAAGGCCTACGGCGGCGCCTACGACGTCATGGGCTCGAAGCACCTCGGAGCGGACTTGAACCTGGCGTGGCCCACCGCCGAGATCGCAGTGATGGGCGCCCAGGGAGCGGCCAACATCCTCTACCGCAAGGAGATCGCCGAGGCCAGCGACCCCGAGGCCGAGCGCAAGCGACTCATCGACGAGTACCAGGCCACCCTCGCGAACCCCTACGTCGCGGCCGAGCGCGGCTACATCGATCGCGTCATCTTCCCGCATGAGACCCGCATGACGGTCACGCGAGCACTGCGGGCCCTGCGGAGCAAGCGCGCCAGCCGTCCGCCCAAGAAGCACGGCAACATCCCGCTGTAGTGGAGGCCACCATGAGCGAGAAGGACGCATCAGCGCCGCATCTGCGCATCGTCCACGGCAACCCGACCCCCGAGGAGGTCGCGGTCGTCATGGCCGTCCTGGGTTCTCGGGGCTCCGCTGCGCCCAAGCCGCCGACCTTCAGCCTGTGGGCACGCAAGAGCAGGATGACGCGACCGATCCAGCGTCCCGGCTTCGGGGCCTGGCGGGCATCCACGATGCCGCGATGACGACGGCCGGCATCCACGATGCCGCGATGACGACGGCCGGCATCCACGATGCCGCGATGACGA
>CAZQXO010000046.1:10193-15776 GCA_964597445.1 uncultured Bifidobacteriaceae bacterium
GGCATCCACGATGCCGCGATGACGACGGCCGGCATCCACGATGCCGCGATGACGACGTGCCGCGCCTGATCCTCGCCTCTCAGTCACCCTCGCGGCTCCAAGTGCTCCGGAATGCCGGAGTGAGCCCCGAGGTGCACGTCAGCTGGGTGGATGAGGAGGAGCTCGAGCGCTCCCTGCCCGGGGCCTCACCCGCCGATCTGTGCTTCGCCCTGGCTCAGGCGAAGGCTCGTGCCGTGGCCCCGGACTACGCCCACGATCCCGAGGCGCTGGTCCTGGGGTGCGACTCGGTTCTCGACGTCGACGGGCGTGCCTTCAGCAAGGCCGCGACCGAGGAGGAGCTGCGCGATCGTTGGTCCCAGATGCTCGGTCGGTCCAGCACCCTGCGCACAGGTCACTGGCTCGTGCGCCCCAGCACCGGCCAGGAGTGGGGTGCCGTGGCGAGCACGGTCATCCACATGGGCCAGCCCACCCCGGCCGAGCTCGACGCGTATCTGGCGACCGGTGAGCCCATGCGGGTGGCCGGCGGCTTCACCATCGACGCCCGGGGCGGCGCCTTCGTCGACGGGATCGACGGGGACCCCTCCAACGTGGTCGGGCTGTCCCTGCCCACGCTCCGCCGCCTGCTTCTCGAGGCTGGCGTCCCCTGGACCGAGCTGTGGTCCAGGCCATAGTCCAGCTCAACCCCATGGACGTCCAACAATCGGTACGCTGCGGACGCACCCTGCGGCGACGAGTCGTGGCCACGAGAGAGGCATCACCACCGTGAAGAAGGTCCTGATCGCCAATCGTGGCGAGATCGCGATCCGTGTCATCCGCGCCTGCCGCGATGCCGGCCTGACCTCCGTGGCCGTCTATGCCGATCCCGATCGCGATGCCCTGCACGTGCGCATGGCCGACGAGGCCTATGCCCTGGGTGGAGGCACGGCCGCCGAGAGCTACCTCGTGATCGACAAGATCCTCGACGCGGCCCGGCAGTCCGGCGCCGACGCCGTGCACCCCGGCTACGGCTTCCTGTCCGAGAACGCCGACTTCGCCCAGGCGGTCATCGACGCCGGGCTCACGTGGATCGGTCCTCCCCCGCACGCGATCCGCTCGCTCGGCGACAAGGTCTCGGCGCGCCACATCGCCCAGCGTGCTGGCGCTCCCCAGGTGCCCGGCACACCCGACCCCGTCAGCGGGGCCGACGAGGTCGTCGCCTTCGCCCGCGAGCACGGCCTTCCCGTCGCGATCAAGGCCGCCTTCGGTGGCGGCGGTCGCGGCCTGAAGGTGGCGCGCACGCTCGAGGAGATTCCCGACCTCTACGACTCCGCCGTCCGGGAGGCCGTCGCCGCCTTCGGACGTGGCGAGTGCTTCGTCGAGCGCTACCTCGACAACCCGCGCCATGTCGAGACGCAGTGCCTGGCCGATGCCCAGGGCAATGTGGTCGTCGTGTCGACCCGGGACTGCTCCCTGCAGCGTCGCCACCAGAAGCTGGTCGAGGAGGCACCAGCCCCCTTCCTGACCCCGGAGCAGGTCACCCGCCTGTACGAGTCGTCGAAGGCGATCCTCAAGGAGGCCGGGTACGTCAACGCGGGCACCTGCGAGTTCCTCGTCGGAGCCGACGGCACCATCTCCTTCCTCGAGGTGAACACCCGTCTGCAGGTCGAGCACCCGGTCACGGAGGAGGTCGCCGGCATCGATCTCGTTCGCGAGCAGTTCCGCATCGCTGACGGCGGCGTCATCGACTACGCCGACCCTGTCCTGCGGGGCCACTCGATCGAGTTCCGCATCAATGGAGAGGATCCCGGCCGGAACTTCCTTCCGGCGCCCGGTGCGCTTCTGGTGTGGAATCCGCCGAGCGGGCCCGGCGTGCGCGTCGATGCGGGCTTCCAGGCCGGCGATGTCATCGGCGGCAACTTCGACTCCCTCCTGGCCAAGCTCATCGTCACGGGCGCCACGCGCGAGGAGGCGCTCGAGCGCTCCCGGCGCGCCCTCGCCGAGTTCGAGATCGACGGCATCGCGACGGCCCTGACCTTCCACCGCGTGGTGGTCGAGGATCCGGCATTCGCGCCCACCGACGGCCAGGCCTTCACCGTGCACACGCGCTGGATCGAGACGGAGTTCGACAACCGGATCCCGGCCTACTCCGGCCCGACCGATGGCCTCGCCGAGGCCCCCGCTCGCGAGTCCGTCGTGGTCGAGGTGGGCGGGAAGCGCGTGGAGGTCACCCTCCCGGCGGGCCTCGGCTCCACCGCAGCCCCGGCCTCTGCCGGTGCGCCCAAGAAGCGGTCGGGCGGCGGCAAGAAGGCCGGCTCCGCCGCCTCCGGAGACTCCCTCGTCGCCCCCATGCAGGGCACCATCGTCAAGATCGAGGTGTCGGAGGGCCAGCAGGTGCAGGAGGGCGATCTCGTCCTGGTGCTGGAGGCCATGAAGATGGAGCAGCCGCTCAACGCCCACAAGGCCGGGACCATCCAGAACATCGCGGCCGAGATCGGGGCCACCGTAACAGCGGGCTCCACCCTGCTCGACATCAAGGACTGACGTACCGTGGGGGCATGACCCTGCGCTCCGCATCGTCCCTGGTCGCGGCCCTGGCCGTGACCCTCGTCAGCCTCCTCGTCGCGCCGACGGCTCAGGCCGCGCCCGACGTGAGCCAGGCCGCCGCTGCCCTGCGCGGCGGAGAGACCGTGTTCGTCGACCCCGCCGCGGAGAACTCCCTCTCCTCGGCGGAGGTATCGCAGATCACGGCCCAGGCCAACGCCACCGGCATCCCCATGTTCATCGCCGTGCTGCCCGCGTCCGCGGCCGCCGGCGGCACCGCCGACGACGTCCTGCGCGAACTGAACAGCCAGATCGGCCTCGGCGGGGTGTACGCCGTCGTCGTCGGGGACGAGTTCCGAGCCGGCTCGACGTCCGGCAGCGTCAGCGATCTGGCCACGCAGGCCTTCCGTGCCGAGCGAGGCAAGGGGGCTGCCGCCGTCCTCGGCGAGTTCATCGCCCTCACCGATGCTCGATTCGGGTCGGCCTCCTCCACCACGACGGGCGGGGAGTCCAGCGGGACGGGCTCGCTCGTCCTGCTCCTCGTGCTCATCGTGGGTGGGGCCGTCGTGGTCATCGTCCTGGTGCGTCGGCGGCGCCGCGTGGCCGCTCAGCAGCTGGCCACGGTGCGCACCACCATCGATCGCGACGTGACGGAGTACGGCGAGCGACTCGCGGCCTTCGACGTGCACGATCCGGCGATGGACGAGGCGGCCCGGGCCGACGTCCAGCGCGCTCTCGACGACTACGACCGCGCTCGCATGTCGGTCGCGACCATGCGGCGCGCCGAGGACGCGCAGAGCGTCACGACAGCACTCGAGGATGGCCGATTCGCCCTCGCCTGCGCCCAGGCACGCATGACCGGGCAGGCTCTGCCCGAACGTCGACCGCCCTGCTTCGTCGACCCACGTCACGGCCCGAGCGTCGCCGACGTGCCCTGGACCCCACCGGGACTCAGCCTTCGCGACGTCCCCATGTGCGCGGCATGCCGCACCACCGTCGAGACGGGGGGCACGCCCGCCTCCTTCGACGTCGAGACGGCGGACGGCCAGCGCCGGCCCTACTACCAGGCCGGTCCCGAGCACGGTGCCTACGCGCAGGGCTACTACTCGCCCTTCGCGGGCGTGATGGGAGCCGTCCTCATGGGAACCGTCATCAGCAGCATGTGGACGATGCCCGGCATCACGAGCGCGTCCGGGCTCGACTCGGCCGGCATGGGCGGCTTCGGGGGTGGAGGCGGCGACTGGGGCGGCTTCGGCGGAGGCGACTTCGGCGGAGGCGACTTCGGTGGGGGCGACTTCTAGTCCGCTGCGTCGAGGCCCGTGCATGGCAGCAGCCGCAGCCGTGACACGTAGTCCGCTGGAGCCCCACCGGCTTCGGCCGCATCGGCGATGACGCCGAGGTAGTGGGCGGACGGAAGCCCCCCCTCGTACGCATCGAGGACGTACAGCCACGCGAGCTCGTGCTGCCCCATGGTCTGGACGCGCACCTTGATCTTGGTCCAGAGCCCGAGATCCACGCCCTCCCAGGCGTCCAGGCTTCGCTCGTCCTGCACCGTCACGTCGTAGAGCATCACGAAGACGGATGACTCCGCGTCCTCGACGACCGTGGACAGTGCTCCGTCCCACCCGAGGTCCGCCCCCGCGAAGGTCAGCCGCCACCCGCGCAGCCAGCCCGAGCCTCGGACGGGGGAGGACGGCGCCCGCTGCGCCATGCGACGCGGATCCAGATTGGAGCCATAGGCGGCATACAGCGTCACGACACCAGCGTAGGCACCCTCGACCCGGTACGGAAGAATGCTGGCGTGAGCAGCGTGGTCATCGTCGGAGGAGGTCCCGGCGGCTACGAGGCCGCCCTCGTCGCCCGGCAGCTGGGCGCGGAGGTGACCCTGGTCGATCGGGATGGTGTCGGCGGGTCGGCCGTCCTGACCGACTGTGTCCCGAGCAAGGCGCTCATCGCGACGGCCAATGTCATCACCACCGCGGCCTCCGGCGCCAGCCTCGGCGTGCTGGTGAACGGCCGACCACCGGACCCGGCCCTGTTCAGTGCCGACCTGAAGGCGGTGAACGAGCGGATCCTCGGACTCGTCCGGCTCCAGAGCAACGACATCCGCGACCGCCTCATGCAGGTGGGGGTGCACCTCATCCCCGGGCGAGGCTCACTCGAGGCCGATGGACGGGTCCGGGCACGACGACGGGACGGCACCAGCGAGGTGCTGGAGGCGGACGCCGTCCTGCTCGCCACGGGGGCGCGCCCCCGCACCCTGCCCGATGCCACGCCTGACGGGGAGCGGATCCTCACGTGGGAGCAGGTGTACGGGCTCGAGGAGGTGCCGGAGCGCCTGATCGTGGTGGGCTCCGGCGTCACCGGTGCCGAGTTCGCCGGGGCGTACCACGCCCTCGGCAGTCGTGTTGCCCTGGTCTCGTCGCGCGATCGCGTCCTTCCCGGCGAGGATCCGGACGCGGCACGCGTGCTCGAGGAGGTGTTCGACCGACGCGGCCTCGAGGTGATCGGATCCTCGCGTGCCGTCGCGGCTCGACGCACGGACGACGGAGTCGCGGTCACCCTGTCGACGGGTGAGGTCCTCGAGGGCAGCCACGTGCTGATGGCCGTCGGATCCCTGCCGAACACCGACGATCTCGGCCTCGCCGAGGCCGGGGTCGAGACGGACGAAGCAGGCTTCATCCGGGTCGATCGGGTCAGCCGGACGTCTCGCCGCGGGATCTACGCTGCAGGCGACTGCACCGGAGTGCTCATGCTGGCCTCCGTCGCCGCCATGCAGGGACGGATCGCCATGTGGCACGCCCTCGGCGATGCCGTCACTCCCTTGGAGCTCACCCACGTCTCGAGCACGATCTTCACGCACCCGGAGATCGCCGCAGTCGGACTCACGCAGCGTGATCTCGACGAGGGCCGCTTCCGCGGGGACGTCGTCCTCGTTCCGCTCGCGTCGAACGCCCGCGCGAAGATGGACGAGCAGCGCGACGGCTTCGTGAAGCTGTTCTGCCGACGCGGATCCCGCATCGTGGCCGGTGCCGTCATCGTCGGCCCCCACGCGAGCGAACT
>CAZQXO010000047.1:0-15469 GCA_964597445.1 uncultured Bifidobacteriaceae bacterium
GTTCGCCTGTGCGAGGTTCGTGTTCCGCGCTTCGTCGTCATCATCGTCCTCGCCTCCCTTCGTCTCACCCGTCATGCTCCGCGCAACAAACGGCGCAAGGGAGGCGGAGAGGGCACTGCTGCAGTCAGTGCTCGGTCGGCGCGGTCAATGTCCGTTCAGACACACGAAGGCCGCGCCACCCCTGAAGGTGCGCGGCCGTCGTGAGGCGGCGGGATCAGTAGCTCGGCTTGTCCGGCTCGACCTGCGCGATCCACTGGAGGATGCCGCCGCCGAGATGAACGGCATCGGAGTACCCAGCCCCCTTGACGACCGCCAGGGCCTCGGCGGAGCGCCCTCCCACCTTGCAGTGCAGGACGATGCGGCGATCCTGCGGAAGCCTTTCCAAGGCTGAACCGTCGAGGAACTCTCCCTTGGGGATGAGGATCGCACCGGGAATGCTGACGATCTCGAACTCGTTGGGCTCGCGCACGTCGATCAGGACGAAGTCGTCCTGGCCTGCCGCGCGGGCATCGAGCATGCCCTTCAGCTGCAGGGCCGTGATGGTCGAATCGCGTGCCGCCTCGGCCGCCTCCTCGGAGATCGTGCCGCAGAACGCCTCGTAGTCGATGAGCTCCGTCACCGTCGGATGCTCACCGCACACAGCGCAGTTCGGGTCCTTGCGGACCTTCACCTGCCGGTACGTCATCTCGAGGGCGTCGTAGATCATGAGCCGGCCGAGCAGCGTCTGACCCACACCGGTGATGACCTTGATGGCCTCGTTGACCTGAATGGACCCGATGGACGCGCACAGCACGCCGAGCACTCCACCTTCGGCACACGAGGGCACCATGCCCGGCGGCGGCGGCTCGGGGTACAGGCACCGGTAGCAGGGGCCGTGCTCGGCCCAGAACACCGAGGCCTGGCCGTCGAAGCGGTAGATCGACCCCCACACATAGGGCTTGCCCAGCAGAACGCACGCGTCGTTGACGAGGTAACGGGTGGCGAAGTTGTCGGTTCCGTCGACGATCAGGTCGTACTGGCTGAACAACTCCATGACGTTGGAGGAGTCCAGCCGTTCGGTGTGTAGGTTCACCGTCACGTACGGATTGATCTCCAGGACGGAGTCGCGAGCGCTCTCGGCCTTCGGTCGACCGATATCGCTCTGCCCGTGGATGATCTGCCGCTGGAGGTTGGACTCGTCGACCACGTCGAACTCGACGATGCCCAGTGTTCCGACCCCCGCCGCCGCGAGGTACATCAGTGACGGGCTGCCGAGTCCACCGGCGCCCACGCACAGCACCTTCGCGTTCTTCAGCCGCTTCTGTCCGGTCATGCCGACGTCGGGGATGATCAGGTGACGGCTGTAGCGCCTCACCTCGTCGATCGTCAGGTCACCGGCGGGTTCCACCAGGGGCGGCAGGCTCACGGATACTCCTCGAAGGCGGTTCGGACGCCTCAGGGTAGACGGAGCGCGTGGTGCCACCGCCGGCCCCATCACCGTTGCGATGGACTCGCCACATTCACGTCCGCCGACCCTGGATGCCCGGTCACCCCTCCTGAGCGACGAGATTGCGCAGGGCCCGCAGCGAGACCGACAGTGTCGCGAGGTCGGCATCCTCGACCGCGGCGATGTCGTCGAGGGTCGTGCGGGCGCGAGACACCCCCTCGGCATGGTCCGCCTCCCACTGCGAGAGGCGCTCCAGCGGAGGTATGTCCTCGGGTGTCGCTCGGAGCACTCTGGACGTCAGACCGGCCACGACCGAGTACAGGTCGCTGCGCAGGGCGAAGCGCGCGAGGGCGCTCCAGCGATCCCCGCGCGGGAGGTCCGAGATGCGGACAAGGGTCGCGTCGACGTCATAGCGATCAGAGATCGTGAAGTAGAGCGGGATCACGACGTCGGCCGGCTCACCGGTGCGCACGCAGATGTCGGCGATGTCGAGGAGCGAGAAGACGTCAAGCGATGCGGCTGCGTAGCGGGCGAGTCCCTCCGGCGCCCCAGCCTCCTCGAACCGTCGCATGAGCCGGTCGAATCGCTCGCGCTCCTTTCCGAGCAGGTGCGTCGGCACGGCACTCGTATGGTCGTCGACGACCGAGGTGAAGCGGTCCACCTCCTGCTGGACGTCGATGACTCCCCCACGTGTCTGCAGGAACCAGCGCGTCGCACGATCCAGCAGGCGTCGGATCTCCAGATGCAGGGCGATCTGGGCAGTCGACGAGACGGAGCCGTCGTGATCGTTGACCTCCTGCCAGATCTGCGGGATCCGGAAGACCTCCATGGCCGCCGTCGCCGCACGGACCACCTCCGGCGCACTCGCGCCCGTCTCCTCCATGGCCCGGAACACGAACGTGATGCCCGCGATGTTGATGAGACGGTTCACCGTCACGGACGTGATGATCTGGGCGCGCAGGGGATGCGTGGCGAGCGCATCGGCGAATCGTTCCCGGATCAGGGGCGGAAAGTACTCGACGAGGGCGCGCGTGAAGTAGGGATCCTGCGCGAAGGTCGAATCCTGCAGCTCCTTGGTGAGCCAGATCTTCGAGTAGGCAAGCAGGACGCATAGCTCCGGGCTCGTGAGGCCCTCCCCTGCCACCTCACGTGTGCGCAGTTCCTCATCGTCGGGAAGGAACTCGATCGCTCGGTCGAGGATCCCTGCGTGCTCCAGTTCGCGAATCATGCGCTGCTGCACCGTGATGAGGGCAGGAGCTCCGGCTCGCGCATTGCCCAGCACCACGTTCTGGCCATAGTTGTCCTGAAGGACCATTCGGGCGACATCGTCGGCCATCTCCGCGAGAAGGCCGTTGCGCTCACCCATGTCGAGGACTCCCTGCTTGACCAGGGCGTCCAGCAGGATCTTGATGTTCACCTCGTGATCGGAGGTGTCGACGCCAGCAGAGTTGTCGATCGCATCGGTGTTGAGCTGCACACCGTGCCGTGCCGCCTCGATTCGTCCGAGCTGGGTCAGCCCGAGGTTGCCGCCTTCCCCGATGACCCTGCACCGAAGCTCGTGGCCGTTGATGCGGATGCGGTCATTCGACTTGTCACCCACGTCGAGGTTCGTCTCCGTCTGGGCCTTGACGTACGTCCCGATGCCGCCGTTCCACAGCAGGTCGACCGGAGCACGGAGTGCGGCCTGGATCAGCTCGTCGGGCGTCAGCGCCGTCACGGCAGGAGGAAGGCTGAGGGCCAGGGACATCTCGGGTGACACCGGGATCGACTTCATGCCGCGGGAGAAGACACCTCCCCCGGAGGAGATGAGCGAGGGGTCGTAGTCCTCCCAGGACGAGCGAGGGAGGTCGAAGAGTCGTCTGCGCTCGGCGTACGACGTGGCCGCATCCGGGTCAGGATCGACGAACACGTGGCGGTGATCGAAGGCCACGACGAGCCGGATGTGCTCGCTGAGCAGCATGCCATTGCCGAAGACGTCTCCGCTCATGTCGCCGATGCCGGCCACCGTGAAGTCCTCGGTCTGCGTGTCGATCCCGAGATCCCGGAAGTGGCGCTTGACCGACTCCCACGCACCGCGCGCCGTGATGCCCATGGCCTTGTGGTCGTAGCCGACTGAGCCACCCGAGGCGAAGGCATCGCCCAGCCAGAAGCCGTATTCCGCGGCGATGGAGTTGGCGAGATCGGAGAACGTCGCGGTGCCCTTGTCCGCCGCAACCACGAGGTAGGCATCGTCACCGTCATGGCGCACGACGTCTCTCGGCGGGACGACAACTCCGTCCACGAGATTGTCGGTGAGGTCGAGCAGCGAGGCGATGAATTCGCGGTAGGCGGCCTTGCCCTCCGCAAGCCACGCATCGCGGTCGATGCTCGGATCCGGAAGCCTCTTGGCGTAGAAGCCGCCCTTCGCGCCGACGGGGACGATGACGGCGTTCTTCACCTCCTGAGCCTTGACGAGCCCCAGGATCTCCGTGCGGAAGTCCTCCTGCCGGTCGCTCCAGCGCAGCCCTCCGCGCGCCACCGAGCCGAAGCGCAAGTGCACGCCCTCCACGCGCGGGGTGAACACCCAGATCTCGTACCGCGGCCTGGGCAGGGGCATATCGGGGACCTGCTGGGGATCGAGCTTCATGGCGACAGCCCCGCGCAGGGTGCCGTCCGGCCCCGGCTGGAAGAACGTGGTGCGCAGGGTGGCCCGGATCAGGGCGAGGAAGGCGCGCAGGATGCGGTCCTGGTCCAGGCTCGCGACATCGTCGAGGGACGCCTCGATGCGCTCGACCAGGTCGCGCTCCCGCGCTGCCCGACCCTCCGGTGCATCCGGCGCGAAGCGTGCTTGGAACAGGTCGACCAGCAGTCGCGCGATGGCGTGGTTGGCGGTCAGAACCTCCTCGATGAACGACTGCCCGAAGACGGATCCGATCTGGCGCATGTAGCGGGCGTAGGTGCGCAGGATCAGCACGTCGCGCCAGGGCATGCCGCCCGTCACGATCAGCGCATTGAAGCCGTCGACGCTGGTCGCCTCACTCCACGCGGCCGTGAACGCCTCGTCGATGCGCTCGGCCAGCGTCGACCTGTGGGGGACGTCGCCCTCGGGGAGCCGCATGCCGAAATCGAGGATCCACACCGGCTCACGCAGGGCGCGGGTGATCTCGTAGGGATACTCGTCGATGACATCGAGCCCGAGTGACTGCAGGATGGGCAGCACGGCCGAGAGTGAGATCGACGGACCGATCCGCGTGATCTTCAGGCGGAGGTCGCGCTGGGATGCGTCTGTCGGCTGGTAGACCTCGAGGGAGAGCTCCCCAGGCGCCAGCTCTTCGATGCGCAGCACATCCATGACGCCCCGCTCCGGGCCGAAGTCCTCCTTGTAGGACTCGGGGAACGCCCGTCCGTACGTGCGCATCAGTGGCGCCGCCGCCACCTCGCCCACTCTCTGGTCGAGTTCCGAACTGAACAGGTCATCCCAGCTGCGCGTCGCCTGAGCCACCCGAGCCTCGAGGTCCCGCTGGTCGATGGTGGGAAGTCCCTGGCCCACAGGCACGTGGATGACGTAGTGGAGGCGCGCCAGAACGGACTCCGTGACCCGCGCGGTGTAGTCGACGCTCGAGCCGCCCACCGCCTGCCGGAGCAGCTCCTCGATCCGCAGTCGCACCGCTGTCGTGTAGCGATCGCGGGGCAGGTAGACGAGGAAGGACATGAATCGCCCGTAGTCGTCGGCTCTCAGGTACAGCTTCGTGCGACGGCGCTCCTGCAACCGGAGGACGGACTCCGCCACCTTCAGCAGATCGTCGTCGCGGGTCTGGAAGAGCTCGTCGCGGGGAAACGTCTCGAGGAAGTCCTGGAGGTCCTTCGCGTCATGGGATCCCGGCGCGAGTGCGAGCCCATCCCGCAGGAACTCGGCCTTGGAGCGCAGGAGCGGGATCTGCCGCACACTGCGGGTATAGGCGGCGGACGAGTACACCCCGAGGAAGCGCCGCTCCCCCACAACTGCCCCGTCGGCGTCGAAGCGCTTGACACCCACGTAGTCGAGGTACACCGGTCGATGGACGGTCGACCTCGAGTTCGCCTTGCTCAGGACGAGGATCTCGGGGCGACGCGCGAGCGCCCGCACTGCCGGCGGGAGGACAGCGAAGCTCAGCGACATCGTCGTGGGCGCATCCTGGTCGGTCGGCATGCGCAGGAGGCCGAGACCACTGCCGTCGACGGGCACCAGGATGTCCTCCCCATCGAGGGACCGCAGGTCGTACTCGCGGTAGCCGAGGAAGGTGAAGCTGTCCTCCGTGAGCCACCGCAGGTAGGCCGCCGCCTCATCCGCCTCCGCAACAGGTATGCCCGAGGGAGGGGACGTGGAGATCTCCTCCGCAAGGGCGAGCGCGCGATCACGCATGGACGGCCAATCCTCGACCGCCCGACGCACATCCTCGAGGACGGCCTCGATGCCGTCCGTCAGGGCATCAGCGGAGCCCTCCTGGACGTCGCGCTCCATCTCGATGCGCATCCACGACTCTCGGGAGAGGCCATCGGGTCCGGTGGCATCCGGAGGGCGCACGTCCAGCAGCCGCCCGTCCTCGTCGCGGAGGACCAGCACCGTGGGATGAAGGACGAGACGGATCCCTCGCCCGGCACCGGCGATGGCGTGCGACACCGATGTCACCAGGAACGGCATGTCGTCGGTCGCCACCATCACGATGCTCGACGGGCCACGATCAGGATGGTCATCGACCAGGACTTTCGCCTCACCCGGACGACGCACGGCGGCGAAGGCGAGCAGTTCACTCGCCTGCACCGCCAGCGCGTCGGCGGAGAGGACGTCATCCTCCGAGAGGTGGCGGAGGAGCAGGGTGGCCACGAGCCTGACCCGGGCATCGGTGATGGAGTCGACCTGGGCCCGGAGCTCCGCTATCGAGGGACTCGTCACGAGATCCGCCTGCCATTCGGTCGCGGCCCCAGAAGGGCCCGCCGCACCCCGTTGTGCGACGCCACCGGCCACGCTAGCGACCCCGCGCCGGCCGTGGGATCGGCTTTCCGACTCCATCACGGCCCACGGATGAACTCCTGGTGTCCGGGTTGGAGCGCATCAGGCAGGATGGCGTCACCCCCACCCGAGCCAGGAGATGACCGATGGCCACCACGCTCGAGTACGACCAGCAGCTGCCGGCAGGTCCCCATCGCGTCCTCGCCCTGCTGCAGGACCCGGAGTTCGTCCGGGCCAAGGCCGAGCGCACCGGGGCTTTCGACATCTCGGTCGACGTCACGAACCATCCCGACGGTCGCGTGAGCATCACGTCGACCCGCTCGATGCCCGCCGAGGTGCCGTCCTACGCGACGGCGTTCGTGGGCGAGCACCTGACCGTGACAGAGACCCAGGAGTGGTCCGCTCCGGACCCGGGTGGCCACTCCACGGCGCAGGTCACCGTCGACTTCCACGCCCCGCTCACCTACGCCGGCACGATCGAGCTCATCGGATCCGGGGACGCCACCACCCTGCGGAACCGCGGGAAGTTCTCCGCCTCCGTTCCCTTCGTCGGCGGCAAGGTCGAGCGCGTGGCAGCCGAGATGACGCAGAAGTACCTCGCCAAGGAGACCGCCGTGGCCACCGAGCGACTCGGCGCCTGACCAGCGGGGTTCATCGCACCAGGGAGATCTCCGTCGCACGCCAGGCGGGAACGCTGGTGCGGAGCGACGTCTCCAGGACGTTCCGGATGCGCGTGCCGTCCATCAGGTTCGATCCGATGGCGGCCAGATCCTCCGGACCTGGCCCGATCAGCCGCACCGTCGCGCCGGTCGCGCGCACGAGGTCAGCCTCCCGCACGGCGGCCTTGGTCACCTCGGCTCGCCAGCGACGCTCGAGCCGGTGCGTCAGGCCGGTGGGGCGGTCCGTCTCGAAGCTCACCATCGGCGCCACCACGAAGACCTCGTCCAGTCCCTCATGCGCCACGACATCGATCGAGGTGGCGGAGATGGCTCCTCCGTCGACATACGTCCGTCCCCTAATGCTCACCGGCGTGAACCAGCCGGGGATGGCGCACGAGGCCATGACGGCATCCGCGAGCGGGGCGACCGGCGAGCCTGCGCGGCCGAACACGACGCGCTTGCCATCGGCATAGTCCATCGCGACGACCCAGACACCCGGATGGTCGGCCCACTCGCCCATCGGGGACACCGCCTCGATGAGGTGCCCGACCCGATCGAGGCTGCGCGAGCCCTCCGGCATGAACCCGGAGAGCACCGCGGTCGCCGGAAGCTGGCCCCAGTGGCGGACGGTCGAGCCGATCAGCTTGGGCGATCCCGGGCCGAGCAGTCGCGGCATGGCCGGGCGATGCCCTCCTGTCGCGCGCACGGGGTCGAAGTCGTATCCGGCCAGGGGGCCCTCGGTCACGGACTCGTCGTTGTAGTGCTGTCGCAACTGGTCGACGCTGACACCCGAGCCCAGCAGCGCTGCCAGCACCGACCCGGCAGATGTGCCCACGATGACGTCGGCGTCCGCAGCTCGAAACCCGAACTCCTCCTCCATGCGGGTCAGCGCACCGATGGCCCATGTGCCGCCGAGCACACCGCCGCCCCCCAGGACGAGGCCGCGCCGGGGGGTGGCAGGGACGCCTGCCCGCAGGCTCGTCATCCCGCGTCCTCGCGCGTGTCGCCCTCCTCGCCCAGCGCCGGAGTCGGCAGGACACGCAGTCCTCGCTTCGGTGCGCGGGACCGCTCGAGGAGGTCGTCCATCGATTCCCGAAGACAGGACGTGAGCAGGTCGATGTCGACGAGGGCATCGCGATCGGCGTAGAGACCGACGTAGACACCACCGTCGTAGGAGATGACCCCGATGCTCAGCGCCTGATTCTGCGTCAGCGGGACCACCGGATAGGCGGCGATCATGCGCGAGCCCGCGGCGTAGAGGGGCCGCTGGGGACCGGGGACGTTCGTGATGACGAGGTTGTAGAGGCGGTTCGACACCGTGGCACCCACGCGAGCACCGAGGGCATGGAGCGTCGGTGGGCCGAAGCCCGCGATCCCGACGATCGCATCCGCACCCACGAAGTGGGAGCTCTCCTCCAGGAGGGCGAGCTGGTAGCTGATCTGCTGGAGACGGACCGTCGGGTCCGGCTCCCCGACCGGCAGCTCGACCAGAGTCGCCGACACCCGGTTTCCACCGGCGTGGCCGGAATTGGAGGCTGGCACAGCGATGCTGACGGGCAGCATCGCGCGGAGGATGTCGCCCTGCGCGACCGGACGCCCGCGCGCCTGGAGCCACGAGCGCAGGCCGCCGGCAATCACCGCGAGGATGACGTCGTTGATCGTTCCGCCCATCGCCCGCCGCACGCGCTTCACATCGCGCAGCGAGAGATCGAGGGTCACGAACCGACGCTGTTCCCCGATGGCGACGTTGAGCGGACTCGGGACGGGACCGCGTGCGATCGCGAAGGCGGTCGAGAGGACACCCACCGCCTTGCCTCCCAAGGACGTGACGGCGTGGGAGATGTCCTGCGCCGTCTCGCGCACGGCCTCGATGGCTGCTGCCGGTCGCGTGCTCAACTCAGTGAAGGCGTGGGACAGCAGCTCGATGTCCGTGGGCTCCGGGCGCGGACGCCAACTGTCGATGGCCGCCGGAGTGAAGTCGTCCGAGGTGTCCAGCATGACCTGGGCGATGTCGACGGCGGAGAGTCCGTCGATGAGGGCCTCGTGGCTCTTGGTGATGATGGCGAAGTTGCCATCCGCGAGTCCCTCGACCAGGTACATCTCCCACAGGGGGCGCGATCGATCGAGCGGTCGGCTCATGATGCGCGCGACGAGCTCCTGCAGCTGCGACATCGAGCCCGGCTTGGGAAGCGCAGACCTTCGCACGTGGTAGGTCACGTCGAAGCCCTCGTCATCGACCCAGACCGGGCGTGCGATGCCGAAGGGCACGTGGCGCACCCGCTGGCGGTAGCGCGGGACGTAGGGCAGCCGCTGACTGATCAGGCGCACGAGTCGCTCGTGGTCGAAGCCACCGATCGGCGGAGCGAAGACCGCCACTCCGCCGGAGTGCATCGGCGTGGATGGCGTCTCCATGAAGAGGAAGGAGGCATCGAGGGCGGACATCCGATTCGTCATGCCCACCTCCTTCGGGGGGCGGTGCGTCCTGCCCGTCCCCTGGCAGGCAGCCGAGCCGCTACTCGCCAGTAGGTCTCTATCTTGACACGACGGATGCGGCGACGGTGGTCATGGCCCGTCGGACCCGGGAGCGTCGGGCTCCCTCCCCCAGGCTCCGGCCGGTGTCCCAGCAGCGCTGCACGGCCGCAGCGTCGGCTGGCACGTCGACCAGCCGACGCACTCCGGTCCGCTCCCCCACGAGGTCACGCCACTCCCGTCCCCGCCCGTCCGAGCGATTGCGCACGAGTGTCACCGGAATCCCGGGAGCCGTCTGGGTCAGATGATCCATGCCGGACAGCAGGCGGACCGCTCCCACCGGTGAGGCGTCACCGACAGCGACGACGTGATCGGCCGAGGCAAGGGCGCTCACGGCGGCTGCATTGCGCTGACGCCCCCACGCCGCGGGCGACGCATCGACCTCGAGGCAGAAACCCGTGTCGATGACGATCACATCGAAGGCCTCGCGTGCGGTCGCCCACACGCGTTCCAGTGCGACCGGACGGCAGTCCACCCACCGCTCCGGCCGGTCGATGCCGCCCAGCACGCGCCATCGACCGTGACCGATCGCATCGCATGACATCGTCAATGACACCAGCCCGGAGGGACGCAGGGTGCCGGCTTCGGCGCTGCGACAGGCGGAGGCCAGTCCGCTGGTCTCCTCCACCAGGCCCAGGGCCAGCGCGATGGACGGGGCGTACGTGTCGGCATCGACGAGACACACCCGCGCCCCCTCGCCGGCGAGGGTCTCGGCCACGCCCACGGCGACCGTCGTGCGTCCGGGGGCACCCATGGGCCCCCAGACGGCGACGACCGTCGAGGATCCCCTGCGCGGAGGAGCATCCACTCCCCGCGCGGGAGGCGACTCCACGACCGGGATCGCCCGGAATGGTGCTTCGGGCAGAGACGGACCGACGTCTCCGTCCGGCGTCACCGCTGTCGACGACGTCCGCACCGGCTCGTGGGGGGCCGCCGAGGCCGAGCAGACATCCGCCACTTGCTGCATGGTCGCGTGCGCGGTGGGCGCCGTGGCGAGGACGGTGCGCACGCCCATCCGCGACAGCCGATCAGCGCCGAGGCCATCGGCGGCCAGGCCGACGACCACGCGCTGACCCAGCCGTGCGACGACGTCCGGAGCGAGCCTCGGCAGGGTCGCGGCGACCACCACGGTGCAGGCCGGATCACCGGCCGCCGCACCCAGCAGATCGGCGGCATCGACACACCGCCGCACCACATTCAGCCCGGTCGCCTGGGCGGCCTTGACCAGGTCGGGCTCATTGCCCAGACCGGCCAGCGCGAGGATGATCGAGGTCACGGTTGCGCCTCCTGACTGGCAGCCGGGACCGTCACGAGGTCGAGTGAGCCCTCTCGCACAGCGGCCACGAGATCGGCCACCTGCGCCTCCGGCACGGCGAGTTCGACGCCCCGTGCTCCGCCGAAGCCTCCCGCGTCGTCCGTCACCACGCGCACGCGTGCCGCGGGAAGCACGAGACGGGGATCCGTCGCCGCGGCCCCCAGGGCCGAGGCATCACTCACCCAGACGTCCACGAGATCTCCCGGCAGCAATGTGGCCGGCGCATGACCCGGCTCGACGGCGACCGTGACCCCGCGCAGGGAGGCTCCGGGGGACGGTGCCAGGGCACTCGCAGGAATCAGCTCCCCCGCCGTGATCGGCCAGCGGAGCTCGACACCGGCATCCGGGGCGGCGGTCAGGTAGTCGTCGGCGAGCGAGCGAGGAACGGCGACCATCACGGTGTCCTGAACCGTCGAGCCGACCGCCAGGTCACGGCTCGCCTGCAGGACGAGCACGTCGTCAGCCTGACCGCCGACGATGGCGGCTCCACCCACGGCCGCTGCCGCGAGCAGCCCGACACCCGCCCAGACACGGAGGTCGCTCCACCGGGCCTGCGACTGCCGAGCGGTGGGTCGACCAGGTGTCTCGGGTGCCGAGGACCGTGAACTGCGCAGCGAGGTGATCGACATCGAGGTTCCTCTCCGAAGACGTCGGCACAGGATCGCTCGAAACGCCGGCAGCGCCTAACGGCTATCCACAGGCCCCCCGGCTGCCGGCACCCGTCACCCCTGTTTGGCACGATCGGGTCGTGGCCCCGCGGTTCCTCACCCTCGCCGACGTCGCTGAGACACTGAACATCTCGGCGGCCCAGACGTATGCCCTCGTCCGCAGCGGGGACCTTCCGGCCATCAAGATCGGCGGCCGCGGACAGTGGCGGGTCGAGGCGAGTGCCCTCGAGGAGTTCATCGCCCGCAAGTACGAGCAGACTCGGGAGTTCGTGGCGAGCCATCCGTTCGGCTCCGACGACGCCGATTCCCCCGAGCGCTGAGCTCCCCACCCGGGCCGCGGGCCACGCGGCGCTCTCAGTCGAACGCCCATGCCTCGACGGAGTCGAAGGGCACGACCCACGTGTGCGCAGGGTCAGCACCGTGGAGCTCGACATGGTCGGCGCCCACCCAGCGAAGCACGCCCGCGCGTACGCGACCATCACCGCACGTCACCCTGACCAGCCCACCCTCGCGCCAGGCCTCGCGCAACCAGGACCCCAGTGTCACGTCACCTCCCGCCTCCGCGGCCGACTCATCGCGGAGGCCGCGCGAGGATCCCTCGAGGACTGCGATGGCGCGCGTGGGGACGAGGGCGATCCCGCCGGAAGGCGTGGTCACCGGCACGTGCGCCAGCACCCGGACGTCGTCGGTGAGTTCACCGTCGAATGCGACGCCACAGCGCAGCAGGATGCGCACCGGACCACGACGGTCGACGAGTCGCAACCGACCAGCCTCCGCCAGGAAGACCTCGTAGGCCTCATCGACGAGGTCGGCATCGGCATCGGCCTGCACGATCGATTCGGCCTCGGCCCACAGCCGCAGGGGATCCACCCGGGGAGCATCCCCCGATCGGTGCGCGAGGTCACCGGGGAGATGCGCACCTGTGGACGGATGTTTGGCCGGCCACAGCGCGGGGCATACCCGACGCAGGTCACCGCCGAGCACCGTCGACAGTGACGCGAGGGGCTCCGTCCACCGGCACTGTCGGAGCCCTTGACACGCATCAACACGTGTCATACAAATGCAAACACACGTAAACGCATGGATCGCCTGACTCAGGCCCGCGGCCCCCGACGCGGACGTCCGTACGTCCATCTCGAGGGGAGTGCCGTGAATTCCGCCGACGACGCCCGCCTGCCCGGGCCGCTGCCATCCGACCCGCCCGCGCCCCCGCGGCTGAGCCTCATCCGGGGGGAGGGCGCCGGAGCCCGCCAGCTCCCGCTTCCCTTCGAGTACGAGGTCAGGCCCGGGGTGCCCGCCGTCCCTCCGGCACCGCCCCACCTGCACCTCGTGGGCGACGCGCACCCGGAGATCTCCCCCGACCTGCCCCCGCCCGGCGTGTGGACCATGCGCCTGGCCCGGGCGATCGACGAGGTCGCGCATGGTGAGCGCCCCGCCAGCCAGCTGGCCCCGCACCTGACCCGCGAGCAGCTGACGAAGCTGTCCATCCGAGGTCAGGCGCTGGCACGCCATCCGTCGCAGCGGGCGCAGCGCGGCTCCGCCCGCCTGCGGACCGTCACCGGGGTGCGCGTGTGCCCCGTGGCACCTGGCGTCGTCGAGGCCTCTGCCGTCCTCACCGGCGGTCAGCGGGCCCGGGCCATCGCCCTGCGACTGGAGGCCGTGGGCAGCCAGTGGGTAGCGACGGTCGTGGACCTCGGCTGATCAGGCCGCCGAGAACGGCAGCAGGAATCAGCGGCGACCCTTGCGGTTGGCACGCTCAGCCCGACGCCGCTCGGCTCGGGAGGCGTTCGGATCGACCTCGACGATGCCGCCGTCCTCGACCTCCATCTCACCGCGCACGATGTCACCGGACTCCCCGGGGGCGGAGTACTCCAGGTGGGACGGGCGCGTGGGGCCGAGCCCCGGCGCGACGAGCTGCGGCTCGGGAGCACGTTCGGCTGCCTGAGCCCCCGCGGCCACGGCTGCCCCCAGGGCTGCCGCTGCCCCGGAGGACGTGGCATCGACCAGGCCCTCGACGGCCTCGGCGGCCTCCTCGGTGACCGGCTGCTGGACCTGGACCTCGGCGTTGAAGAGGTAGGTGACCGTCTCCTCCTTGATGGCATCCATCATGGCGTTGAAGAGGTCGTAGCCCTCGCGCTGGTACTCGATGAGCGGATCGCGCTGGGCCATGGCACGCAGGCCGATGCCGTCACGCAGGTAGTCCATCTCGTACAGGTGCTCACGCCACTTGCGGTCGAGCACCGACAGGATGACGCGGCGCTCCAACTCCCGGGTGACCTCCTCCCCGAGGGCCTCCTCACGATCGTCGTAGGCGCGCTCGGCGTCATCGACGAGCTCCGCGATGAGATAGTCGGACGTCAGCGCCGCGCGCGAGCCGCCGGCCTCGTCCTCCAGTTCGGTGATGGTCACGCCTACGGGATACAGCTGTCCGAGGGCGCCCCACAGTCGCTCGAGGTCCCAGGACTCCGGGTAGCCCTCGCTCGTCGCGGCCCGAACATAGCTCGCGACAGTGTCGCGGATGAAGGTGCGAACCTGATCCTCGATGTCCTCGCCGCTCAGGACCCGCCGACGCTCGTCGTAGATGACCAGGCGCTGCCGGTTGAGGACGTCGTCGTACTTGAGGACGTCCTTGCGGATCTCGAAGTTCTGCGCCTCGACCTGGGACTGCGCCGACTTGATGGCGTTGGTCACCATCTTCGCCTCGATCGGGACATCGTCCGGCACGTTGAAGCGGCGCAGGAAGGCGTCGACCATCTCGGACTTGAACAGTCGCATGAGGTCGTCCTCGAGGGACAGGTAGAACTGCGACTCGCCCGGATCACCCTGGCGTCCCGATCGACCGCGCAGCTGGTTGTCGATGCGGCGCGATTCATGCCTCTCGGTCGCGAGCACGTACAGCCCACCCAGGCCGATGACCTCCTCGTGCTCCGCCGCCACGGCAGCCTTCGCCTTCTCCAGCGCCTGAGGCCAGGCGGCCTCGTAGGCGTCGGGGTCCTCGACCGGGGACAGGCCCTGCTGGGACAGCGCCGCTGCCGCCATGAACTCCGGATTGCCGCCGAGGATGATGTCGGTCCCGCGACCAGCCATGTTCGTCGCGACCGTGACCGCGCCACGGCGTCCGGCCTGCGCGACGATCGCCGCCTCGCGCTCGTGATGCTTCGCGTTGAGCACCTCGTGCGGCACGCCATTCTGCTTGAGCAGGCGCGAGAGCAGTTCGGACTTCTCGACGCTCGTCGTGCCCACGAGGATCGGCTGGCCTGCGGCATGCCGTTCGACGATGTCCTCGATCACGGCCGCGTACTTCGCCTCGGCCGTGCGATAGACGAGGTCGGCCTGGTCGATGCGGACCATCGCACGATTGGTCGGGATCGGGACCACGCCCAGGTCGTAGATCTGGTTGAACTCGGCGGCCTCCGTCATCGCGGTGCCCGTCATCCCCCCGAGCTTGTCGTAGAGGCGGAAGAAGTTCTGGAGAGTCACGGTGGCGAGCGTCTGATTCTCGGCCTTGATCTCCACTCCCTCCTTGGCTTCGATGGCCTGGTGGAGTCCCTCGTTGTAGCGGCGACCCGAGAGGATGCGACCCGTGTGCTCGTCAACGATGATCACGTCACCGTCGATCACGACGTAGTCACGATCCTTCTTGAACAGCTCCTTCGCGCGGATCGCGTTGTTGAGGAAGCCCACGAGCGGGGTGTTGACCGTGTCGTACAGGTTGTCGATGCCGATCTGGTCCTCGACCTTGTCGATCGCCTGCTCGAGCACTCCGACCGTGCGCTTCTTCTCGTCGACCTCGTAATCCTCATCACGCTTCAGGAGCGCCGCGATGCGCGCGAACTCCGCGTACCACGTGGTGGGCTGGTCGGCCGGACCGCTGATGATGAGCGGTGTGCGGGCCTCGTCGAT
>CAZQXO010000048.1:0-15174 GCA_964597445.1 uncultured Bifidobacteriaceae bacterium
TGTACTGACCGGAGACGTTGGTCAATCGTGAGAAGGGCGGCTGGTTCCCGCAGGCTGTGTGAGGACGGTGGTGGTTGTAGTAGTGGAGCCAGCCATCGAGTTCGCCTCGGCGTTCGGCCTCTGAGGTGTAGCAGCGGGCGTAGGCCCAGCCGTCGGCCAGGGTGCGGTGGAAGCGTTCAATCTTGCCGTTGGTCTGCGGGCGATATGGCCGGGTGCGCTTGTGCGTGATGCCGAGTTCTGTGCAGGTGTCGCGCCATAGGTGTGAGCGATAGGCGCCACCGTTGTCGGACAGGACCCGCTCGACGGTCACCCCGCGGGCGTTGAACCACTTGACGGCCCTGGCCAGGACCGCTGTGGCGGTGTGGGCTGTTTCGTCGTCGTGGATCTCGGCGTAGGCGACGCGGGAGTGGTCGTCGATGACGGTGTGGACGTAGGCCTTGCCCATCAACGGGTCGTAGTGCTTGTTCTTGGGCTTGGCGGGTGTGGCTGCGCGGTTGCGGTCGCCTTGTTGGCGGCCGACGTAGCGCCAGCCTCCGCCGTCTGGGATGTTGCCGAGCTTCTTCACGTCGACGTGGAGCATCGCGCCGGGGTGGTCGTGTTCGTAGCGGCGGACGGGCTCCCCAGTGGCGCGGTCGACGTGGGAGAGCCGGTTCAGGCGCGCGTCGACCAGGATGCGGTGGACCGTCGAGGGCGCGATTCCGAGCCGGCATGCGAGCTGCACCGGCCCCTCGCGCAGGCGGAGGCGGAGCTGGATGCAGTGCTTCGTTGTTGCCTGGTCGGTCTTGCTCGGCGAGTGGTGGGGTCGTGAGGAGCGGTCTTGCATGGACTGGCCGGTTCGGTAGCGGTCGGCCCAGCGCTTCACGGTGGGCCAGGACACCTGGAACCGGGCAGCCACTTCGCTGATCGGCCAGCCCTGGTCGACGACGAGCTGGGCGACTTTGAGTCGATGGCGAGGGGTGAGGGCGGCGTTCGCGTGGGTCATGACTGTCCTGCCTCGTGGGGCGTCGTCCGCGGCATCCTGAGTTGACCCAGGGCTGCGAGCAGAGCTGCCATGGCCAGCGGAACGAGGCCAGCCGTGACGAACAAGGTGTGGGTGTGGATGTGGCGGCTGAGGACTCCGGTGAGGGCGATGGACAGGGGCATGAAGGCGATGGAGATGAAGAAGTCGAGGCTGGCGACCCGGCCGAGCATCTCCAGGGGGACGTGTTCTTGGAGGACGGTGCCCCAGATGACCATCCCGATCCCGATCAGCGCCCCGTAGAACGCCAGGCCCGCGCCGATGGCCCACGGGTTGCTCGTCAGGGCAGGGATGGACAGCGGCAGGCAGCCAAGCGCCCAAGCACCGACCATCGCGGGCAGGAAGCGCTCCGGAGTGCGCCACGACCCCGCCAGCAGCGATCCCATCAGTCCACCCGCACCCAGTGCCGCGAGGACGGCCCCGTAGAGAGCTGGGCCGTTCTCGTGTGAGGAGCGCATGAGGGCAGGGAGGAGAACTTCGAGTGGACCGGTCACGACCAGTCCCATGACGGCGGCGAACAGGACGCTGGAGCGGACCCAGCGTGTGCGGGCTACATAACCGAAACCCGCAATCAGGTCGCTGATGGGTGAGGCGGCCGACGCGTCGGCCTCGGTCTCAGCCGGGCTGGGTGCGGGAAGCCGCAGGGCGGCGACCAGGCCCAGCGCGAGTGCTGCGGCGATGAGGTAGCCGCCCGCGGCGGGCATGCTCGCGCCGATGATCGCTCCGACGGTGGCTGGCGCGAGTGCTTGCCCGACCAGCGGACGGGTGGCTCCTTCCAACCCGTTGACGGCCATCAGGTCGTCGCTGGCCACCAACACCGGGACGAGGGCGGTGTAGGCGGGGAAGAAGAAGGCGGTCGAGACACCGATGACGAACGCGGAGGCCGCGAGCATCCAGAAGGTGACTAGGTCGAGGATGGCGGCGGTGGAGGTTGCCGTCGCCACGATGCAGTTCAGGGTGAGCACGCCCACGATGACGGACTTGTTGGGGATCCGGTCAGCGAGCACCCCGGCCGGGAGGGATCCGGCGAGCAGGCCGATGCCACTCCATGCGACGACACCCGACAGCGTGGCGGGCGTCGCACCCAGGTCGAGGGTCTGCATGGCCAGGTAGAGGGCCCAGGCTCCCTGGGCGAAGATGGTCAGCACCATGGCTGCGAACAGTGTCCGGTAGGTGGGGATGGTCAAGGGGCGAAGCGGGTTCATGAGGGGTCCTTCGGGTCAAGGTGCAGGTGGGGCCAGTCGGCCAGGTCTTTGAGCATCTGCCGGTCGTGCGTGGCGACGATCACCGCGCAGGAGGTCTGCAGCAGCTCGGTGGTGATGTCATCGACCAGGCTCGACGACAGGTGGTTGGTGGGTTCGTCCAGGAGCAACAGGTCCGGATCCAAGGCCAGACACATCGCCAGGTGGAGACGGCGTTGCTGCCCCTGCGACAGGCGCCCCACCGGGGCGCGGGTCGCGGAGGGCTCGAGCAGTCCGAGGGAACCGAGTGACGGTGCGTGGGATCGGCACCCGTGGTTGGCCAGGAACGTCTCGTAGGCCACATGGGCGGGACTGACGTGATCCCAGTCAGGAACCTCCTGGGACAACAGGGCGATGCGTGCGCTGGGGTTCACCCGCACGTACCCCGAGGTGGGGACCAGCCGCTGACCGAGAACCGCCAACAGAGTGGACTTTCCCGCCCCGTTTGGCCCGGTGACAACTAACCGGTCTCCACCGCTCACGTCCACTGAGACCGGCGTAACCAACCGACCATCCACGGCGGCTTTGGAGGCGTTCACAACACTCTGCCCGGGGCGCGCGGACGAGACCGGCCACGCCAGTCGCAGTGGTGGTTGCGGCACGTCGATCTCGTGGCGTTCCAGGTCTTCGACACGTCGATTGAACGCTTGGACGACCCCTGCGGCACGGGTGGCCCGTTGGTGCTTGCCCGTTCCCTTGTCGGGTCGCCATCCGCCCTGAGACAGGCGAGAGCGTGCTTCGGCCGCGGCGCGTTTCAGTTCCGCGTGCTGGGCGACCTGGGCGGCATGGTCCTGCTCCCACGCGACCCGTTCCCGTCGGCGGCCCTCGATCCAGCCCTGGTAACCGCCGGAATAGGTGCGGGGCAGGCCATCGCGGGTCGGGTCGAGGTCCAGGAAGCTGGTCGCCACGTCATGCAGCAGGGCGCGGTCGTGGCTGACCAGGGCCAAGCCACCGGGATGGTCGCGCAGACGCTCGGTCAGGAAGGACAGTCCTGCAGCGTCCAGGTGGTTGGTGGGCTCGTCCAACAGCAAGAGGTCAGGTGTCGACCCGAGTGCGACCGCCAGCCGTACCCGGTACCGCTGGCCCACCGACAAGGTCGACAGGACCCGAGCGCGGTCACTGCAAGCGTTCAGACCCGCCAAAGCGATGTCCACGCGGCGTTCGGCATCCCACGCGTCCAGCAGCCTGGCCGCCTCGAGCGCAGCGGAATAGGCATCGGCCGCGTCCTCACCCGTGGCTAGCGCAGCGCTGGCCACGTCCAGCGCCTGCAGCGCGGCCCTGGAGGGAGCAGTCGCCTCGGCGATCAGGTCACCGACCGTGCGATCGTCCTCGGTAGCCATGTCCTGCTTCACCAGGACGAGGGAACCCACCTGGGTCACCACCCCTGAGTCAGGCTTCAGGATCCCAGCCAGCACGTGGAGCAAAGTGGTCTTGCCCCGGCCGTTGTCGCCGACGATCGCCAGCCTTGACCCGGCAGAAACGGTGACGTCGGCCCCACTCAGCACAGGCCGGTCCCCGAGTGTGACGTGAAGTGATTCAGCGCGGATGTGTGCGGCGGATCCCTGGGGTGTCCCGATCCACACACACGATCGAACAGGTTGTGTGATTGGCATTGCGTACTCTCAGCTCGTCATGGAGCCGGGCACCACAAAGCGGCCGCCCGGCAGATGGCCAGGACGGCAGACGAGAGATCAGAAGGGGTCCCGCCGCCGTCAGCGGGCGGAACGCAGCTTCATCGAAGCGATGCCTAAGTACATGCGGCCGAGGATACAGAGCGGGGCTGTACCTCGCGAGTCAATTAACGTCTCCGGTCAGTACACCTAGTACGGGCTCTGTGAGGGCTGTGAGGGCCTGTAGGAGGGCTGTGAGGGACTCGATGTGGTGGAGGTGGTGATGCATGAGGTGGGGTCCTTTCGGGTGCGTGTACGGGGTGCTAGTCGGCTATCGGTCGTGGCGATATCGGTGAGGTAGTCGGCCAGCAGGGGTGGCGGTATTCCCTGCACTGATGGCGACCTGTTCGTGAGGGAGAGTCGGCACGTCCGGGGCCATGCGGCCGCGCGGTTTCTGCTCGGTGCTGTGTGGCGCCGCAGGTGTCAGGGCGCTGGTTCCCCACCCCCATGGCGGCGGCCGGGATCTGGACGGCGCTGCTCACGGAAGTGGACGGATTGGCCAGTCGTCGACGGGAGCACAGCCATAGGGGTGAGAGCCCGATCCGCGGGCTCGCCGTTTGGAGATCCACATGGCCCCGAAGACCTTGTCCCGCGCTGCCCTGGCCGCCGTCGTCGCTACAGCGGTGGCGGCCGGTGTGCCCGTCGCTAACGCGTCTGCCGTTCAGGCCGACAAGCCGGCCACCCCTGCCGCTAAGGCTCAGGCCGCGAAGGCTGCGAAGGCGGATGGGTGGGTGAAGCGGACGCCAAAGTGGCAGCGGCTGAAGTTGTCGAAGGTCGCGGTGACGGGTGGGCGGGCCGCTGGTCCGAACGCGGTGATCATTACGCGGGATGCGGGTGCGCCGCGGGCGATGTGGCTGCAGCAGGTCGTGGCGCCGACAGCGAGCGACACTGAGGTGACTGCCCTGGGTACTCCCCGCACCATCAAGGGCGTGCGCTCCTACAAGGCGGTCGGCAAGGCCCGCAAGATTTGGTTCAAGAAGGGCCAGACGCAGCTGACGGTGACGGGCCTTGCGGCTGGCCAGTGGCGGCTGCAGACCACGACCCGGTCACCGCTGCCGACCGCGCCGGTCGTCGAGGTGCACGGCCAGGTGGCTGAGCCCTCTGCGGCGGAGGGCCGCACGGTCACCGATCCGGTCACGGGTGAGCCGATCCTCGGTGCGATTGATGTTTCTTTCTCGCATATGCGTGGCATGAGCACGGGTGGCGGCACGATCGCGTACCGAGTCTTCGTGGATCCGCTGGATGGTGAGGGCCAGTCACGGGTTGGCCTGGCGAACCCGGGTGATTTCCCGCGCGATGACGCCGCCACTCCAGATGTGGATGAGTCCCGCACGGTCGTGCGGATCAATGGGCTGTCAGAGCAGGAGCCTGGCTATGTCATCACGGTGCAGGCGATCAATGCGGTCAGCCAGTCGGAGAAGATCTATAAGACGTTGCCGGTGACTCTCGGTGAGATTCGCAAGGGCGGCGGTGTGATCGAGCTGACGCCTATCCCGGAGCGCCCTGCTGCTGGCAGCCCTACCCCCGCTGCCCCGGCCACAGACAACGGCGAGGTCGGCAGCGGTGATTCAACTCCCAACCCGAACCGCGACTCCAACATCCGCACGGGAGGTGGTACCGAGATCGGCCCAGGCGTATACGACGAGGCCGCTCAGACCATCACCTTTTCGCTCCGCGCCCCGCAGGGGATGATCCCCGGCGCGATGGACTCCGGCCCGCTCCCGCGCATCTCCTGGTCTGGGATCGACTCTGCAGGACAGGCGGGCACGCTAGTGCTGGGCACCGATCCGGCGCTCATCAATGCGGTGACCAGCGCGCGTGATGCAGCAGCCGCGGCCGCGGCTGCCTTCGATGCGGCTCTCACGTTCGCAGATGTGGTGAGAGCTCAGGGTGTCGCGGATCCGGTGACGGGTGAGATTGCGTACACCGACCCCGACACGGGTGCGGTCACGACGGAGGCCGCCGCTATGGCTGCCGTGGCTGCTGCCCGCACAGCGGCGCTCAGTGCCACGAGTGCGGTCAGCGCGGCGGAGGCGGCGCTCTATGTCGGCCAGGACTCAAAGATGGTCTTCGGGTATGCCGGTGGTTTCGGTGGTGCTGAGGCGATGGAGTGGTCGATCACCGAGCATCTCTTCGATGTGGACGGTGGGATGCAGGATGGATCGACCACGGTTCACACGATTCCGCGGCCGCCTGCCGTGTCGCGGATCATGACTCTTGGCGAGAGCTCACCGCTGTTTGAGTGTGATCTAGCGAATGACAACGATCCGGGCCGGGCGGCCGGGATGACCGTGACCGGCACCCTCACCGGAACTGAGTGCACAGCGGACGCCAATGTCACCGGTGCGACCGGTGCGGGCGGCAGTGCCGGTGGGACGCCGGCCGACGGTTTCGTACTCATCCGGATCGAAACCACTCCCTACACGTACACCCGTGAGAACCGCGCGTACACGTACACGAATACCGCCCCGCCGTCGTACGGCGCGGATGTGCTGCAGTGGCTCGACACCGACGGCGATGGCGTTTTCGACACCCAGAATTACCCGAGTGGTTCCCCCTGCCCGTGGGGTGGGTCGCACAATGGCTCGGGTCTGTGTGTGTACCCGGCGAACTGGGTGAAGGACGCGACTCCCGCGGGCTACTCCGACGACGGCAGCACTTGGTATCGCATGGTGAAGGACGCGACTCCCGCGGGCTACGTCGATAACGGCACCGAGTGGGAGATGGCCGTCTACGGCGTTAACACTGATCCCGCTTCCATTCCGACCGGGTACGGCATTCGGCCAGCGCTCCTGAACCCGGACGGGACACCGGTGGAGTACGTCAACGACCTCTCATGGGCTGTGGGCGCGTATGTGCGGCCCGCCGACCGTTTCGTGACGTACACGCTGACGGCTCAGCAGCTGTCGGATGTGGAGATGGCTGAGCTTGGCGTGAGCCAGGTGTGGATCGCCGGGCAGCGGTGGTACGCGGCTGGATCCGGTGGTGGCTGGGTCCAGGGCTCAAGTGGGGATCTTGGCCGATGCCCTGTTGCTGAGGATCCCACGGTGCAAGGGATTATCGCGGCGCTCCGCGGGCCCTCCGGCTCCAGCACCCACGAGTACAGGCCGTGCAACTAGCAGGGCTACTGCGTCTCCTCGTTTCACCGTGGACCGCCCAAGTCATACCTCACTGTGTAGCACTGTGCTACACTTTATGACATGAGTATTTGGAGATCCATCATGACCCCGAAGTTGTCCGCCATGGCTGCAGCTACTGCGGTCTTCGTCGCTCCTCTGGCGCTTGCCTCACCGGCGACCGCCACGTGGGTAGATCGTCCTGACGGCGGCCTCTCTTGGGTGGCCGAGGACGGCTCCACCGTCGACTTCGCTGCCCCCGTCACCCCGCTACCTACGTCGGGCGCCGACGTGCCATCGCCGGCCATCGAGGGCGACTTCCGCCCGGTACCGGCTGATAACGGCAGCGCCCCAGCACGAGGTAGTTACAGCACGATGGCGGTCACCGCTTCCAGCATCGCTGCACAGCTCTTGCACCTTGGGCAGGGCGCTGACTATGCGCGCGACCTAGTCGATGCGGACGTTGTCGCGGCCTCTGACGGCCGGCCGTCGGCGGCTCGAGGTCGAGTCTTCGTGGTCGATACCGGCATCTCGCTCGTGGCCGGCTGGCAGCTCGCCTCGTCGGTGGTAGGCACCCCCGGCAACTACCCACGGCTATATGAGGCCGGCTATGACGCGGTGGGTGGCGGGCGCGGTGACGGCACCGTCACGAGCTGCTCTGGTGGCACTACCGGGCATGGCGATGCCATGGCCGGGTACGCGCATGCAGCTGGGCCCCAGTCGGTGATCGTGCCTGTACGCGTGGGTACCTGCAATGCGACCACAATCGCTGCAGCTGCTCTTACGGACGGGCTGACGTGGGTGCGCGATCACGTGCAGGCGGGCGACGTTGTCAGCATTTCGCTTGGCCTGCTCTATCAGGACGCCGCCCTCTTGAACCAGATCACCGCCCGCGGAGCCCTGGTGCTGGTCTCTGGCAGCAACGGCAACGGTACGGATCTGTGCACGGATCCGCAGGGCGACGGCTCCATCGCAGGCGACTACACCGCGCAGTGGCGCGCAATTCAGGGCCTCGTGGTGGGTGGCGTGTGGACCGGTACGCGGACCCCAATGGGCGCTATTGGGCCTTGTATCGAGGTTGTCGCCCCCGTCGGCGCTTCCCAGTCTTCAGGCGGCACATACGGCCAGAGCATCGCCACGGCCCTCACCGCCGGCATGGTTGCCACGTACTGGGCCGCTAACCCTGCATTGAGCGTGGCGGCCATCACTTCTGCGCTAACCGGCGGAGTGCTTTCTCGCTCTGCTGGCTATGACGCCCCCACCGGGATGGTGGCACCGCTGGTGCGTATGGCAACCGCTCCGACCGCGCCGCGAGTCACCACGACGGAATCTGCGGCAGGCGAGATCACCGGCACCTGGCTCCCCCCAATCTTCGGAGCGGATGAGCAGGTCATCTACTCGCTCACACTGGATGGCGTGGCCGTACCTTGCACGTCTTCACCGTGCGTGTTCCCGGGACTTTCCGTGGGAAGCCACACTGTGACCGCGCTGGCTACGAACAGCCTTGGTGCGGGCTCGGCGAGGGTGACTACCGCCACGGCTTCGGGGCTGCCGGCGGAGCCGCAGACGCCGGTGGCTGCCGCCGGTGTGCTGAGCGTGATGCTGAGTTGGGACGGTGTCCCCTCTGCAGGCACGCCGACGCTCGCGTACAAGGTGTATCAGGAGACCCCCGGTGGCCGTGCTCTCATCGCAACGACCACCTCCACAGCATTGTCCGTCACGGTCCCAGCAGGGCAGAGCCCCCGTTACCGCGTTGCCGCGCTTAACAAGTGGGGACTTGGCCCGCTCAGTTCTCTCTCTGCCACTGTCGTCGTGCCCGGCTCCGGTGGGGGTGGGATGTCGGATGGCGGCGGAGCCCCAGCGGGGGGTGGCTCTTCCATTGGCGGTGGTTCGTCCTCCGGTGGCTCCAGCGGCAGCTCCAGCAGCACTTCAGATGGTGCTGGCGGCGGAGCGCTCCAGGAGATCACCGAGGTGCGCCCCGCTTTCGGGACGCTGTCCGGCGGGAACACCATCGCGATCATCGGCTACGGGTTCACTGGAGCCACCGAAGTCACCATCGGTGGGAAGCGGGCTTCCTTCACCGTGATCAACGACGCCCACGTATCCGTCACAGTCCCTTCAGGAGACAGGGCTGGGTCCGCCGACGTATCTGTCTTCCTCTCAGCGGCGCGTGGGCGTGCCTTCGCGCCTGGTGGCTACGTGTACACCACCTCGAACACCCCCGACACCGCTCTCGCTCCGGCTCCTCAGCCAGACGATCGCCCCCTCGTGGGCATAGTCACTGGCACGTCTGCTCCTGCAGTCGCCCGCGCCGGAAAGCGGTGGACCATTACCGCTGACGGCCTCACCCCTGATACATCAGTGAAGGTATGGGCAAAGGGCGCTGGCAAGGCCCTCACAGCGATCCGGAAGGTTCGCGCCGACGGATCGATCCGTGTGGCTGTGCCTACTCGCATCAGCAATGCCACGACTGTCCGGCTCGTCATCAAAGACGGCGCTACCGGTGCCATCCTCACGAAAGGCGTGATCTCCCGATGAATCTTCGCGCGCAGGTCGCAGCGCTAGTGCTGCCGATCGCTTTGCTCACCACCGCCTGTGGTGCCTCCGATGTGGCCCCTGCCGCCGGGACCGGATCTCCCTCAGTGGCAGGGGCGACAGTCCGAGCGACACCGATTCCGAGCCACAACCCCGCTGTTACAGCGATTGCGATCGACCCGATGCACACGCTTGATTCGAGTGCGGGCGCGGTGCGAGTGACTGGTTACTCCCCCTTGCCCGGCCTCGATGTCGTCCTCACTCTCGATGACGCCCCGATCTATATGGGCGGCAGTGACGACCTCCTCGCACCTGCTGCCCTCGAGGACAGCCTGATCAGCGATGGCTGGATCTCTCTCAGAGAGGGCCCTGGGCGGTATGCACTGATCGTGGATAGCCAGGCTATTGCTGTGTGGGAGTACCGCTAACTGCGGGCAGCGCCAATGAGACGCCGTATCGCCCGAGCTCTCCCTCCTAGCCTGGAGGCTGCCGCGGTCGCTCGTGCAGCTGCCGATCGCGCCCTGGCCGAATGCGTGGATTTCTGGACTGTTCAACGCGTTCGACTGGTGGCTTCGGAACTCGCAGCCAATGCAGTCGAGCATGCCAGCGGCCCGCATTGGCTATCGATCGAACTCGACGGAACAATCACGATTCGTGTCGCAGATGGCGGCCTGCCCTTCGCCGGTCCGCGGACACCTCCGGTTCTGGGTCGTGGACGTGGCTTGGCCATCGTAAGCGAGATCGCGGTGTGGGAAATTGTTCCCACGGCTACCGGCAAGATGGTCGTTGCACGTATCCCTGTATGCCCCCCGTAGGTGCGCTGCCAATAGGCACCCGACCGGAGTCCGAAGCACTCGTTCGGTGCCCGGTGTTCGCGCTCCCCCCCTACACTCGAAGAGATCACTAGGGGGAACCATGAAGAAGCTCGCTCTCACTGCCGCGGTCTGCGTGGCGCTCGCCGGATCGCTTGGGACAGGTGTGGCCTCAGCTGCACCCAAGAAGTACGCGAACTGCAAGCAGTTGAACAAGCAGTACGACGGCGGCGTAGCCATCGACGACGCCACCTCTAGCGCGTATTACCGGGCAGGCTGGCGCTATCCAGCGGTTGGGCGAGCCTTGTACTTGGCGAACAAGAAGTTGGACCGCGATCGCGACGGCATCGTCTGTGAGCAGTGGGACAAGAAGAATGGGGATTCCCCAGTAGAGCCGGGTGAAGCAGTTGAGGCGTCACCATCCCCGTCCCCAAGTCCATCCGGGGAGGTAGTGGTCTTGCCGACCGGTAATCGCTTCCTCGATGTGCTTCTGCAAGGGCTAGCCGAGACGGGCAAGGTCAATCAGGCTGAAGTCACATACCTGTGGGTCATTCTGAACACTTTCAAGTCAAAGCCGCTGACGTTCTGCGTCGCGTACAACAACCCAGCGCAGAAGGAAGAGCTGTTGAACGCCTCTGGCAGCGATGAGCAACTGACGAAGAGCGGAGTTGACTTGAGCCGCAAGGCGGCGCTCCGCGACTATCTCGTGACCTTGATTCCGATCATCTGCGCCCGATGACCCGCATATCTCTTCTCCGTATCCGTTGGCAGGAGTCCTGGGGCGATCAGGCTCAGGGCGTACTGGACGATGCCTGCACCCCGGCTGAGGCCGCGAGTGTCCTCGGCGGTCTCGCAGGCGAGTGGTTCTCGGACGGTTTCGCGCTCACGCCTGACCCGGACTCCCCATACGCCTGGTCGGCTACAAGCCCGGACGGCCGCCGGCTGTGGTTTTTCCTCGAGCCTGTCGGGGGTTAGGTCTAGCCTCGATTCCGTGGGGGTAGTACGTACCTGTGCCGTCGAAGGCTGCGGCAAACCTGTTAAGGGCCGCGGTTACTGCGCTGCCCACTATTTCCGCCTCATGAACACTGGCGACGTTCAGGCCGATAAGCCCCTTCGGGGGTTCCATACCTCGGACACGTGCGGTGCAGAGAACTGCGAGAAGCCTCCCGCGGCGAAGGGCTACTGCCAAGCGCATTACAAGCGGTGGAAGGTGCACGGGGATCCGCTCGGTGCACGCGTCTACCCGATACGGGGGGAATGCCGGATTGACGACTGTGGGAAGCCTGCCCAAGCTCACGGGCTGTGTAAGACCCACTGGAAGCGTTGGAAGAGCACCGGTGACCCACTGTGGGAGCCCGCAGTGAAGCCCAAGCCCCGGTCGGGCACGTGCGAGATCGCCGGTTGCGAACGACCTGTGGTTGCCATCGGTATGTGTGCCCGGCACGTCCATTCGCATTACACGTACGGCAATCCTTTGGTTTCTCGTCGACGTCGCAGGTTCTCTGACGAGATTGAGAAGGTGTGCTCTCTGGATGGCTGTGACCTGCCACACAAGTCAGGTGGGTACTGCAACAAGCATTACGTGTCCGTCGTTCGCTACGGCTACCTGAAGCGTGGCCGCAAGCACGAGATCCTTGAGAGATTCATGCGCCGCCTGTACGAATCCGGATGCGCCTGGTGTGGTGCCACGGGGGACATCCACGCCGACCACGTGATTCCGCTGGCCCGCGGTGGGACGCACTGCGAAGGCAACCTCCAGCCGTTGTGCGGGGACTGCAACCGCCGCAAGAACGACCGCCTCATGATCGAGTGGAAGTGGGCGATGCGCCGGGACGCGTCACTTCCACCGGATGCGGACATGCGCCACCAACCCGCCCCACCGGGAAGAGACCCGAGAAGGAAGAAGCGCGGTAACGGGCGCAGATGACGGCTAAAGCGCCCGACTAGTCGTCCATTGTCGGCAACGGGCGCGGCAACCGGTCCGCGAATCCCAGGCGAGCGACACTCGCCTCGTAAGAGCCCTCCCTCAGTTGCGCAAGCTCTTCATCCGATGTGACGGTCTCATCGTTCACGATGGAGTCGTACGCGGTCGACCAGGCGAAGAAGTCAGCTCGCGCAAAGTCTCTCGGCGAGTCAGAACCCCGTTCGATGCGTCCAATCATCCACTGGTCGAACGCCTCCTGGTACGCGGCTGCGAAGGCCCGCTGCTGCGTCCCCGTGAGCGACGACACCGGTCTTGGTGCAAGGCGGACATCCCAAGGGTTCGGGACGTCGTCCGCCGCACCTAGCCCGTAGCGGAGGCAGGTGACCGCCCAGTAGTCCCGGGAGAGCGTCTCAGGCTCGGGTGACATCCCGCGATCCTTGAGAGCGCGAAGACAGGCGTTCTCCAGTAACGCCCCGTGATACCTCGCCATCTCAAGACGCAGTTCCCCGGGCCTGCCTGACATCTGCTCCGCGATGCCCGCCATGCCGGACGTGTAGGAACGGCCGATTTCGTCGATCACCTTCTCCGGCTTGCTCTTAAACAGCCCCATGGTCACCCCCCAGTCGTCTTGAGGCTATCGAATCTCGCCTGCCTCGCAGCTGACGTCTCTTCGGGTCGCTTTGCTCAATCAGTTCACGGTGAGCCCGGCTGCTGATCACCCGCCAAGGGTGGACCCGTGCTGCGACCGAAGCCGTCCGCGCCTCTGAAGAGAGCCGCTACGGTGACACGATGGGCATCCACAGGGGGTGAAGAGGACGTGGTGTCAGTTGTACTCCTGCTCCTTTGGGCTCTGGGCGGAGCCGCGCTTGTTGCCGGTGTGGTCTGGTGGTCTAGGTCGCGGAAGCAGACCATCGATACGAGCCGCTCGCGGCAGTCACCAACTCCAGTGGGACCCACCCGAGCGCCCAGCGCAGCTCGCGCCTCCTCCGCGGAATCAGGATCGGGCGTCTGGGTCGGGGAAGCAGCGCCTGTGCGTGTCGAGGTGGTGGTCAGTGCAGACGGAGTCCCGAGGGTCGACGTTCGGGGGCGCATTAGCAAGACGAGCGTGCCACTGCGGGCGAGAGAGGTAGCCGGACTTTCGGCAAGCGGCTGGAGGCGGTTGCTGGCCACGTTCGACAGCCGGTGCCGCTACTGCGCTCGCCCACTTGAAGGTCAAGGTAAGCGGGATCACCGCCAGCCCCTGGCCCGTGGCGGGCGCAACGAGGCAGCAAACATCGTTCCGGCGTGCGCACAGTGCAACTCTCTCAAATCGCTCGCCAGCGAACAGGAATACGTTGAGTGGATGCGGACTCTGACGGGTAACGGGGGTTGGATGCCCGTCGAGGCCGTACGACTGCTGGCCGAATGGGCTTTGGACGCCGAGCAAAGAGAAGAAAGATCCGAGACGCTCTTGAAGGAGGTATTCGCCTCGCGCCGCTCGCATCAGCCCTACCCGAAGCCGGTGCGAGCGGTGTTGATGGATCCGCCCGGTCTTCACCAGTACAGCCGGGACGCGGAACACTGGTTCGAAGACGGACTCAAAGTCGCGGGGGTAACGTTTCACCGCGACGCCTTGGCGTCGCTGCTGGGGTCTCGAGCGCGCTGGGGCGGGTGGGGGTATCTGCAACCCGAGCCGCACAACACCAATGATCCCCGGGCCGTGGCCGTCGTGGCGGGAGGACGGCGTATCGGGTATCTGCCTCAAGGATCGTCGAGAACGATTCCTGCCTCGAGTACAAGCAGCTGGCAACAGGGCAACTTGCCAGTGGTGCGCGTTGCGGTCAGTTCCTACACCCACACGACGGCACGGGTTCATGTGCTTGGGGGGTCACTGGTTCACTCCTTCTAGGAGCGGCAGGTGAGACGGACGACAACTCCCCACTTCCCCGTTCACTCGTCTGAGAGTCCCGGCGATGCTCGGTCCCCCATCCCCTGCAGTACGTGCGCCTGTATGGCCACTGTAGGTGCCCCCGGCGGGGGCAGTTACGCCCCCCAGGTCCTCCATTTCCCTCATAGAGCCACCTCGGGCTGCCGATTTTCCCCTCATGGCTAGCGGGTTCAAGTCCCGTCACTCACCCCAACGTCGCAGGTCAGCGGGTGCGCGCTCGAACGTAGTCATCGATGACGTACTCGCCCAGCTGTTCGGTCGAGGGAGCGAGCACCCGGCCACCGTTGCGGCGGGCCATCTGGTCGAGGAACCGAGCCAGCCGCGGCTCGTCCCCCAGCCGGAACCAGCTGATCGCGACCCGTCGTCGGGTCATCGCGTCGACCTGGGCCACCGTCTGAGTGATCGTCTCCTGGGTCGGGGGCCAGTCGAACCACCAGCCGCCGTCAGGGCTCAGGTGGGCCGTCGGCTCACCGTCGGTCACGACCATGACAATGCGCTCGGCACCCGGATGCCGATCGAGGAACCGCCCGGCGAGCATGAGGGCGTGCTGCAGGTTCGTCCCTTGAATCTCACTGGCCTGCAGGTTCGGGATCTCCATCGGGTCGACGACCCGCGCCATGTTGGCGAAGCCGATCACCTGCAGGGCGTCGAGCGGGAAGCTCGTCGAGGTCAGCGAGTGCAGGGCCAGGGCCATCGTCTTGGCCGCACTCCAGGTGTCGTTCATGACCATCGAGAAGGACTGGTCGACCAGCAGGGCGACGGCCGCCCGCGTCACGGTCTCGGTCTCCGCCACCGCGAAGTCGTCCGGATCCAGGGCTGCGCCGCCCCCGGTCGCGAGCCGACGTCGGGTGGCGTTCTGGAGAGTGCGCACCACGTCGATCGACTCCTCGTCGCCGAAGCGCCAGTCGCGATGGGTGCCCGTCGCCTCGCC
>CAZQXO010000049.1:0-8449 GCA_964597445.1 uncultured Bifidobacteriaceae bacterium
GCCATTCCCGACATCGCCGTCGTGCTGACGCAGGGCGAGGTCCCCGCCGATGCGGTGCAGGAGGCGATGCGGATCGGACGCGAGCGCAACGCCCTCACCATCCTGAACCCGTCGCCCGTCCAGGACTACCCCGACGAGGTCTATGGCCTGGTCGACATCGCCGTGCCCAACGAGCACGAGGTCGAGCTGATCACCGGCCATGCCGCGGGCACGAGTGCGGACGCGACGGCGGCGGCCCGCAGGCTGGCCGAGCGCGGGGTCGGCACCGCGATCGTCACGCGCGGCGCGGCGGGATCGGTGTGGTCGACGTTGACCCGCAGCGGTTCCGCGGGGGCCTTCACGGTCCGACCCGTCGACACAGTGGCCGCTGGCGATGCGTTCTGCGGCGTCCTCGCCGCCTCGCTCGCCGAGGGCATGAGCCTGAGCGAGGCCCTGCGGTGGGGCAGTGCCGCGGGTGCGCTCACCGCGACACGGGCCGGTGCCGTTCCATCCCTGCCGACCCGGGCCGAGGTCGAGGACCTCGTCAACATCGACGGCTGAGGTCAGCCGGCGACGCCGATGCCCTCCACCGGAAGGCCCAGCAGGGCGGCTGCCTCGCGGAAGGCCGCGGCGGGATCACGGACGTCGAGCAGCACGCTCGTCAGTCCGGCGCGTACACCGCCCTCCACATAGGTCGGGTTGTCGTCGATGAAGACGATGTCAGCGGCCGGGAGCCCCATGAGGTCGATGGCGACCTCGTAGGGATGCGGATCGGGCTTGCGCGCCCCGAGCTCGGAGGAGTCGACGAGCACCGGGAACCACGGGAACCACGGCTGCGCCTCGACCCACTCCCGGCCCTGGAAGTCCATGAGCTCGTTCGTCAGGATGCCGACCTTGCGTCCGGCAGCCCGGCACGCCTCCACGAGTGCGAGCCCCTCCGGCCGCACGCCGTCGATGCCCGGGAACTGGAACATGGCCCGCATGAGCGTCGGGTGCCCGTCGAGCGGGGCACCGCGCTCCTGCGCGCGGGCGGCGAAGGTCAGCCAGTAGTCGCGCTCGGTGATCTCTCCGCGCTGATGGCTCTCCCAGAGCTCATCGCGTCCGGTGAGGGGGCCGCGACCCTCGACCGTGCCGACGGGCAGGCCCCTGAGCCGCTCGTAGTCGTCGGCGATCTCCCACACCGACTTGAAGAAGACGACGCCGACGTCGAGGAGGAGTCCCTGCGCGTGCCCCACCGTGCCCGAGTTCATGGGCTCATTCCATCGGATCTACTGGGGCGCGGGCAGAGGAGTGGTGATGACTGTCCCGTTCCGCGTGACGGTCACGCCGTTCGCATCGATGACCACCGGAACGGACTCGGCCGACGTGCGCGGGACGAGGACGGTGACGAGCACCTCGGTGTTCCTCGTGGGCTTCATCGGCGCCTCCCGCGACAGCACCGCGCCTGGCAGGCGCTCACCCCACTCGCCGGTGAACCATCCGGTGTTCGAGCCGTTGCGGGCGGTGCGGATGTCCCAGTTGCCCGGACCCGACTTGTAGACGTCCAGTCGGGCGTCGCCGGAGCCGAGGGTCATGACGTCGTTCTCGTAGGACAGCGCGCCGATGCCCGGCGGCAGCTGCCACCGCTGCGTCACCACACGCGGCGCCGCACTCCTGATGGCCTTGCGCTTGCCCGGGATCCTTCGCGCCTCGACGTAGTCGGCGACGATCATCGCGTCGATGGAGCGGACGTAGGTCGTGCATCGCGTGACGGAGACAGTGCCCCAGGTGCGATCGAGCAGGCACGTGGTGTCGTTGCCGCCGGTCTTCCAGTCCGAGTTGGACACCGTCTTGCGGACGTTGCCGGACTTCGTGCGCGCGACGTTGCTCACCGTGAAGGACGAGTGCGCCGGGCGCGACTTCATGAAGAAGCGCAGCGAGCTGCCGTTCTCGTATCGGAAGGGCCCGGGATCGCCGATCCACTCCACGCCACGGGAGTAGAAGGTCATGCCCGCGCCATCGTCATGCGTGTGAGCGGTGTCGGGTCGCGATGAGGAGTAGCGCAGCGAGTAGTACGTGTCGGGACCGCCGGGAGCGGGACGCCAGCCGGCGCGGCCGAACACGTAGCCGCCGTCGAACGTCGTGTACACGGGAGTGGGAGGCGCACCGGCCGCTCCACCCGAGCGGATCCAGTCCGCGCGCCAGTCACCGACTCCGAAGGACTGGCGCAGCTCGCTGTTGACCGAGTCGCCGAGCGACGTGAGCTTGAAGTCCGGACGGAAGGCCTGCGCGACGAACTGGTAGAGCAGCCCGCGCAGGCCGACGACGGTGTCGGTGGGGATGCCGCAGTTCGCACCGGCGCGCTCGGCGTCGGTGAGCAGGGCCTCCATGTACTTCGCGTAGCCCGGCGAGCCTTCGACGTCACTGCCGTCCGGCATGACGAGCCCGCGGGCGAGGGCCTCGACGTTCTGCCACGCGCGCGTGATGCCGGGCTGGTCCTGCACCCAGCAGTAGGCCGCGAGAGCGCCCGTCTGCCGGATGAGGTCGGTGTTGTTGCTGCCGGTCGCGACCGTGCGGTTGCCGCGGAAGCTGCGGATCATCGTCTGCGCATCGCGCAGGGCCGCGTCGATGATCTTCTGGTCGTTCAGCGTCTGGGCGGCGCACACGAGCGTCTGCGTGCGCAGGCCTCCGTAGATCGAGCCGTCGATCCAGTAGCTGCGCGAGCCCTTGTGGTCGTCGATCCAGTAGTAGAGGAGGTCGCGGAAGCGCTGCACCATCGCGGGGTTCTGCGCCGAGATGCCCTGGTAGAGCAGCGGCAGCGCCCAGTCGAGGGAGTGCACGTGGCGGTCGCCGGAGGTGTCGGTGCCGGCCTGCGGGCGCCAGTTCGGGCGCTCAGCCAGCTGGTAGGTGCCGCCGTTGCCCATGTCGACCGTGCCGGCCATGAGGGCGCGGGCCTCGTCGCGCTGGGCCCTCGGCCGCATCGGGGGGAAGACCGCCGTGCACCACGAGCCCAGGGCCGTCGGCATCACCAGCGGGGCGGGGGCCGGCTCCGTCGGGGCAGGGGCCGGCGGGGCGGACGGCGCCGGGGTCGCCGCCGGGTCGGTCGGCGCGACCTCCTCCGCCTGGACGGGGGCCACGGCCAGCAGGCCCGCGAGGAGTCCACCCACCACGGTGCCGGTCAGGGAGCCCCGCAGGAGCGGGCGGCGACTTCGTCTCATGGGCAACATCCGTCCCATGATCACCCGGCACCCCCCGGCCGGCCAAATCGGGCCCGGGACGGGCGTGGCTCAGGCGCCGAGGCGGGTCAGACGCTCCTCGGCGGCCTGCTGCGAGGGGGACGAGGGGCCGAGGGCCAGGGCCAGCCCGCCCAGGAGGGCCCCCACGGCGGGGCGGACCACCGTCTGCGGGATGGTCGGCAGCTGCAGGAGGCGGCGATGCTCCGCGGGGAGGGTCGACACGGCCCCCGCGAAGAGCAGCGCATAGGCCGGCCGGCCCACGAGCGGGATCGGGGCGTTGCGGATGAAGTCGACGGTGTCGAGCGCATCGGGGCCGCCGCGGAGGTCGGGCCCGAAGTCGGCGATCTGCTGCCGCAGCTCGGCCACCGACCGCGGGGCGTCGGTCACGCCGACGAGCTCCCCGGCCTTCGCCCACTCGCGCACGTAGGCGTCCTCCCCGCCCGGGATCGGTCCGCCCCACACGCGATGGGTCGCGAGGAAGGAGTCGGTGAAGGCGACGTGCACCCAGCGCAGGAGGTCCGGATCCATCGCGGAGTACGGGCGCTCCTGGCCGTCGACGTCGTAGGTGCCCGCGACCCGGCGGTGCATGCCGCGCACCCGCGCGCACTCCCGATCGGCCGCCGAGGTGTCACCGAAGGTGACGACCGTCAGCCACTGGGTCGTGCCGGCGAGCCGACCGAGCCCGTCCTCCTGGTAGCGCGAGTGCTGGCGCACGCCGGCGAGCGCGCCGGGATGCAGCGCCTGCATGAGGAGGGCGCGGACGCCGCCGACGATCGTCGGCAGGGAGCCGTGGACGAACCACGGGGCCGAACGCGGGCCGAAGTAGCCCTCGTCCTCCCCGTTCCGCAGGTCGCGGGCCCACTCCGGAGCGCCGGAGGGATCGCCGGAGACGACCTTGCGGAATCCCGCGGCGACGCGGTCGCGCAGGGGCGACATCACGGGGGCGAGGGCGAAGGGCACCCGTCCAGCCTGCCCCGACTCCCGGGGGGCCGCATCTTCACGGAGGCGTCACGATCGTCAAGGAGGCGTCACGCCTGACGGTCCTCGGCCACCACCCGGCGGTCGCGCGCCTCCCCCGGAGCCCGGGAGGCATGGATGCGCTCCACCTCCGGCGGACGGGCACTCAACAGTCGACGCATGAGACGAGAGGGCTGCCGAGGGGTGAACCGGAAGTCCATGCTCACGCGGGGTCGGGACGTGGTGTTCGCCGGGCTGTGGTGTTTCAGGGCCCCTCCGTCGAAGAGCAGGACCTCCCCCTGTCGAACGGGGTGAGGCCGCATCACTCCCGACGCGTAGGACGACTCGACCCGGATCGCGGTCTCCGCGGGCACGTCGATCATCGGCAGCCAGGCGTTGAGGTAGTCCCATCGCGCGGTGTAGTCGACGTCGCGGTGGGGAGCGCTGATGCTCGGAGAATGGGCGATCTGGACCCTCAGCACCGGCCGCTCGGTGTGGGAGATCCACGGGCCGAAGAGCGGAGCGAGCCAGCCGCTCACCAGGGAGCGGTAGAGGTCGAAGAAGGGGCCGTCCAGCGGAGCACTGGCGAGTTCTCGCCGGAACCCCCGGTTCACGTTCATGGCGCCCGCGGGATCGGCAGGGTCACCCACCGGAAGCTCGTCGAACGAGGTGACACCGAGCAGGTCGCACATGGCCTCCGCGAACGGCCAGCGAACGGGGTCGTACGCTGCGATGACGAACGCGCCATCCGCCTCCCGGATCTCCGGTGACGTGAGAGGGTTGGCTGCCTCGCTCATGACGGGTCGATGCTCCCACAGTCGGGAACGGCGGCGGAAGGAGAAGGGAACAACGTGTCCGAGACGCAACCCGGGACGGGGTCACTCACGGCGATCGGCTCCGGCATCAAGTCGGCGGCCCACCTGACCCTTGAGGCCAAGGCCCACGTCGAGGCCGCTGACGTCGTGCTCCTGTGCTCAGCCGACGCCGTCACCGACGCCTACCTGAGCACCCTGAACGACAACATCGAGGATCTGCACGTCTACTACGGCATCGACGTCCCTCGTCGCCAGACCTACAACGCGATGGCCGGCCGGGCGGTCGAGATGGTGCGCCGCGGCAAGAACGTCGTCATGGTCTTCTACGGGCACCCGGGCGTCTTCGTCGATCCGACCTTCGAGGCGATCCGCCAGGTCCGGGAGATGGGCCTGCCTGCGGTCATGCTGCCGGGGATCTCAGCCGAGGACTGCATGATCGCCGACCTCGAGGTCGACCCGGCTGCCCAGGGCATGCAGACCTACGAGGCGACCTACTACCTGAGCCGGAGGATCCAGATCGACGTGCGGGTCCCCCTCGTGCTTTGGCAGGTCGCACTGATCGGCGACCCGAGCTACCCCGCGGGCGGGTTCGACTCCCGCAACCTGGGCCTGCTCACGGAGCACCTGCAGGGGCTCTACGGCGACGATCACGTGGTCGTCATCTACGAGGCCGCCCAGCACCCCCTCGCGCAGGCGCGCATCTGGCCGATCCCCCTAAGCGAGCTCGGGCCCGAGCACGTCACCGGCATCTCGACCATGTTCGTGCCCCCGAAGGAGCCGGCCTTCATCGACATCGAAGTTGCGCAAAGGATGCGTGGCGAGTCCACTACTGAGGCATCATCGCCCTCGAAGGGAGAACAGTCATGACCGTGACCGCTCTGGAGCAGCTCCTCATCGACGTCTGCACCGACACGAACACCCTGCGCCGTGTCGAGGCGGACCCCGAGTCCGCCCTGCGGGATGCCGGCGCGTCCGACTTCGTCGTGTCGTGCATGTCGCATCAGCGCGGCTCGTGGATCTCCCTGGCCCTGAACTTCACGCATCCGATCCCGACCCAGGCCGAGATCGACGCCTACCTCGAGCGGCGCACCAGCGAGGACTCCTTCTTCGCCGACCGCGTGCGCACGGAGCCTCGTCGCATCCTCGAGCGCAGCTTCGGCACCCGCTTCCCCGCCTCCACGACCTTCGAGGTCGTGGAGGTCAACGGCCTGCCGACCGTCATGGTCACCGTGCCGCAGGCGCTCACGGCCCCTCTGCTCACTCCCTACGCCGACACCGATGTCGACATCGACGTTGACACGGATGTCGACACCGACGTCGACGCCGACGTCGACGTCGACGTCGACGTGGACGTGGACATCGACAATGATGTTGACGCCTTCGCGGTCGTCATCGACACCGACGTCGACGTGGACATCGACATCGACGTGGACAACGTCGTGGACAACGTCGTCGACAACGTGGTCGACACGGTCGTCGACCACACGTCGCTGATGCCCGGTGAGACGGCCCTCGAGGCGCGCGTCCGCGAGCGCATGACCGCCACGTGGACCGAGTACTGGACCTCCCACATGGCCACATGGAGCAGCCGCGACTCCCGGCCGCGCGCCGGCGTCTGACCAGCGGTTCCGTCCTTCCCCCTGTCGTGACCTCCCGCACCGAGGCTCCGGGGCTTCACGCTCCCCGAGGCTCAGGCAGGTCCGGCACGGCGAGCCTGCGCCACCTGCTGCTCCCCTACCGGGGACGCATATTCGGGGCACTGCTCATCGCGATCCTCGCCTCCGCCCCGGCCTTCCTCACGATGGTGATCGTCGGCTTCGTCGTCGATGCCGTGCGCGCCGGCACGACCGAGGAGGTCGTCCGCTGGAGTCTCATCCTCGCGGGCGTGGCCCTCGTGGGAGCCCTGCTCTGGATTCCGCGAGCCTGGGCCGTCACGCACGCGGCGGTCGACACCGAGGCTGACATCCGCACCCGGATCTTCGAGCGGATCCTGCGAGCTGACCTGCGCACCATCGGCTCGCTCGACATGGGTCAAGTGGTCGCCCGCGGGACAGCCGACCTGCGCCTGATCCGCTCCTTCCTCAGCGGAGGCATCGCTGTCGTCGCGCAGGTGATTGCCGGCTACGCCTACCTCGTCATCACCGCCGGCTACAACCATCCGTGGCTCGGCATCGCGACGCTGATCCCCGTCGTGATCGTCCTCGCCCTCTCACTGCTGCGCGTCAGGAGCGACACCTCGGCGCCCACCGCCGCCCGCGACCTCATGGGCGATGCGACCAACGTCATCGATGAGACCCTGCAGGGGATCGACGCCATCCGCGCCGACAACGGACGCGATGTCGCCTACTCACGCGTCGCGGGGCTCGTCGAGCGCTCCCGCCATGCGCTGACTCCTGTGCTGACGCGCAACGCGAGCTTCACGGCCGTGCTCAGCACGATCCCGTATCTCGCCTTCGCGGCCGTCCTCGGCATCGGCGCGATCCTGCTCGCCCGCGGCGACGCCGTCTCCCTTGGCGAACTCGTCACGGTGAGCCTGCTGATGCTCCAGGTGGCGGCGCCCACCGTCGCGCTCGGATCGACCGTCGGCGAGGGCCAGGGCGCTGCAGCAGCGGCTCAGCGGATCGAGGACGTCCTCGCGTGGCCCGATGCCGCCCCGGATCCCCGGACGTCCGGTCCCGATCTGCGCACCAGCGGCCTTGGCCTCACCGCGGACGACGCCGTCATCCTGCAGGACATCGACGTGGACCTCGGTCGCGACGGCTCCCTCGGGATCCAGGGCGACACCGGGTCCGGCAAGACGGCCCTCCTCCAGACCCTGCACGGACTGGTGCCGCAGGCCCGGGGTCGCATCGAGGTTCCCAGCACCGCGCTCGTCACGGCCGACGACGCCCTCTTCCCCGGCACGCTGCGTGACGCTGTGACCTACGGGCGACCGGACGCCACCGACGACGAGGTCGCCCAGGCGGCCGAGCAGGCTGGTCTCACCGAGGTCATCCAGGTACTGCCGCAGGGGTGGCAGACCCCGCTCGGGGGGCCCGGAGGAGCGGTCCTCTCCGGTGGCCAAGCCCAGCGGGTGCGGCTCGCGCGCGGGCTGCTCATGGACGCCGATGCCCTCCTGCTGGACGCCGCGACCGTCGGGCTGGATGCCGCCACCCTCGAGGCGGTCGACGACGGCCTCGCCCAGGAGCGCCAGGGTCGGGTCCTGCTCACGGCCGCGACCCACCCCTCGAACCTCGGCCCGACGCGCCAGCGCGCCACCCTCCAGCAGGGCACGCTCACCGGGCTCGAGGAGGCACCCCTCCCGACCACCCCGGGCAGTACGGCCGCCACCAGCACAGCCGCCGCACCGACGAGCACGGCGCCCACGAGCGAAGCGACCACGCCCGCACCCGACACCACCCACGACCCCGACGATCACCACCAGCAGGATCACGACGCGAAGGCGGCGGCGCGCACGCGCCGCCGAGAGGCCTCGAAGCGACG
>CAZQXO010000049.1:8549-13269 GCA_964597445.1 uncultured Bifidobacteriaceae bacterium
ATCACGACGCGAAGGCGGCGGCGCGCACGCGCCGCCGAGAGGCCTCGAAGCGACGTAGGACCGCCATCGCCACGCTCCTGCGCCCGGACCGCACGTGGATCGTGGTGGCGATCCTCGCCGTCGCCGTGTCGTCGGTCGCCTCCCTCGTGCCGATCTACCTGAGCATGGATCTGCTCTCCGAAGTCACGGGCGCCGGTGGCTCGACCCGACTCGGCACGGTCGTCGTCATCCTCATCGCGGTCGCCGTGGTCTCCGGAATCGCCCTCTTCGCGTCGGACTTCCTGATCCCCTGGCTCGGCCAGCGAGCCCTGGCCCGCCTGCGACTCCAGGCGTTCCGGTCACTGCTCGACGTCCACCTCGCCTACTTCGATCGCCAGCAGGTCGGCGCCATCCTGAGCAAGCTGACGAACAACATCGAGCTCCTCGAGGACGCCGTGCGCGGAGGAGCCCGCACGATCGTCAGTGCGATCGTCACGCTGGTCTTCGTCGGAGGCCTGCTCATCCTGCTCGACAGCGAGCTGGCCCTCATCGCCTACACCGTGGTCCCCGTGATCCTCGTATTCGCCGTGATCCTGCAGCGGGCCCAGCGGTGGGCGCTGAGTCGCAACGTCGCGGGCATCAGTGACGTCACGGTGTCGATGCGCGATGCCGTGCGCGGAGCCGCCACCATCCGCGCCTTCGCAACCCAGCAGCGGCATCGCGAGTCGTTCGCGCGCGTCAATGAGTACGAGCGCACTGCCCTGCTGCGCGCCTCCTATGTCTTCAAGTCGTTCGCCGCGGTCACGCAGTTCGTCGTGGCCCTCGATGTGGCGATCATCGTGGGGCTCGGTGGAAGGGATGCCGTCAGCGGCGCCCTCGCCGTGGCGACGATGGTCCTGTTCGCGACCTACCTGCAGAACGGCATCAGCCCGGTCTCCACGATCGCGACGATGCAGGCGGTCTACGGGCAGACGGGCGTCGCCCTCGACCAGATCCTCGGCCTCACCTCCCTGCGACCCGATCCCCAGCTCGCGCAGGGCACCAGCACCAGCACCACCGACGACGACGCGACCACCGCGACAGACCCAACGAGCACCGACACAGCCCTGCGCTACGACCATGTCTGGTTCGCCTACACCAAGGCCGGGTGGGTGCTGACGGATGCGAGCCTCGACGTGGCCCGAGGCGAGCACCTCGTCGTCGTGGGCCGCACGGGCAGCGGGAAGTCGAGCCTGGTGAAGCTCGCCCTGCGCTTCTACTCCCCCATCAAGGGCTCCATCGAGATCGAGGGACGCCCCCTCGCGTCGGTGCCCGAGGCGTGGCTGCGACAGCAGATCGCCTACGTGCCGCAGGAGCCTATGGTCTTCACCGGGACCCTGCGCGAGAACCTGCTGGCCAGTCGGCCGGACGCTCCGCAGGAGACCGTGGATGCCGTGATCGACGCCCTGGGTATCCGAGCCTCGGTGATCGAGGATCTCGGCGGCCTGGACTCTCACCTGGGAGCCGAGGGGGTCGAGGTCGCTGCCGGCCAGCGGCAGCTCATCGCGATCGCCCGGGCCCTGATCACGCAGCGCCCGATCCTTATCCTCGACGAGGCGACCTCGCACCTCGACGCCGCCACCGAGTCGGCGGTCATCGACGCGCTGAAGGTCGGGGATCCGAACCGCACGATCCTCGCCATCGCGCACCATCTCGACTGGGCCGAGCGCGGGGACCGCGTGGCCGTCGTCGCCCGTCACCGCATCGCCGAGATCGGCGCCCACGCCGACCTGCTCCAGGCCAACGGGCCCTACGCGCGCCTGTGGGCCGCCCACAACGCCACGGCCTAGCAGGCCCGGACCAAAACGGTCGGACCAGAACGCCCTCCCCACGACGTGGTCCCCCCACGACACCGCCCGCCCCAGGACGCAGTGATGGCCCGCACCCTGGAGGAGGAGGGGGAGGTGCGGGCCATCACGTCCGTGGCGGCGGGTCGGGTGCTGCCGACCCGCCGGCTCGGATAGCGGGTTAGGACTGGGTGCCGAGCGTCATCGGGATCTCCGTGGTCTGCCCGTTGCGCTCGACGGTGAGGTTGACCGTGTCACCCGGCGCCTTGGCACGGATGGTGACGATCAGCTGCGTCGAGTCCGCGACGACGACGCCGTCGACCGCGGTGATGAGGTCACCGGCCTGCAGGCCCGCGAGGTCCGCGGGATCACCCGGGGTGACCGACTCCACCCGGCCGCCCGGGCCCTCGAACGTGGTGTCGAGGGTGACGCCGATGATCGGGGTCGTCGACGTGCCCGTCGCGATGATCTCGTCGGTGATGCGCTTGGCGACATCGATCGGGATCGCGAAGCCGAGGCCGATCGAGCCCGCCTGGCCGCCGAATCCGGCGCCCATCGTCGCGATCGCGGAGTTCACGCCGATGACGGCACCCGTGCCGTCGAGCAGCGGGCCGCCGGAGTTGCCGGGGTTGATGGCCGCGTCGGTCTGGATCGCGTTGATGAAGGCGAGCTCGCCGTCACCGCCCGCGGTCACCGGTCGGTTGAGGGCGCTGACGATGCCGGTGGTCACCGTGCCGGTCAGGCCGAGCGGGGAGCCCACCGCGATGACGGCATCGCCCACGTTGAGGTCGGAGGACGCGCCCAGGGGCAGCGTGTCGAGTCCGGTGCGATCCACCTTGACGACGGCGATGTCGTAGCCCGGGCTCGAGCCGACGAGTCGGCCCTGCGCGGTGGAGCCGTCGGAGAAGACGACCTCGATGCTGCCTCCCGCTGCGGCGCCGCCGACCACGTGATGGTTCGTGATGATGTAGCCGTCATCGCTGATGACGAAGCCGGAGCCGGTGCCCTGCGCGTCACCGCCCATGTTCAGCTGCACGACCGCGGGCTGCGCGGTCGCGGCGACCTCGGCGATCGAGCCGGGGACGACACTGGGCAGGGCGAGGGAGGCGGGCACGGCCGAGGCCTCGGCCACCGTGGTGGTCGGGAGCGTCGCACGGGCGGCGACGTAGCCCACGCCTCCGCCGATCGCACCTGCCGTCACCGCGATCAGGCCCGCGGCGGCCAGCAGGCCGATGACGGTCCCGGCACTGGGGCCCTTGCGGGGCGGGCGGCCCGGGGGAAGGTCGGCCGTCGGCCCCAGGGGCGGACGCACGGCATAGCCGTAGGGATCGGGGTAGGAGACCTGGCCGCCGGTGGGGCCGGGGTACTGACTGCTCACGCATGCCTCCTCAGCACGGCGGTGACCTCCATGGCCACCGCTCACCAGATGAGACAACGCAGGCCCCTCGAACGTTCCCGCTCCACGGGCTCCTGAAGCAGTTCTGACATTCCCCGAACAAAGGCCCCCAGGAAGGCCCGGAGCCCGGACGAACCCCCAGCACGACCAGCGCCACCACCACGACCAGCGCCACCAGCACGACCAGCACACCACCCCCGCAGGGTTGAATGGCGCCGTGCACCGCACCACCGACCCGACCACGGCTGCGCAGGCGCTGGCCGACGGCCACCTGGCCGCCCTGCCGACCGAGACGGTCTACGGGCTCGGGGCGCGTGCCGACGACCCCCACGCCATCGCCCGGGTCTACGCGACCAAGGGCCGCCCCGCGGACCACCCGCTGATCGTGCACGTGCGCGACGCCGACGCCGCGTGGGTCTGGGCCGCCGAGGTGCCTGACCACGCCCGGGCCCTTGCCGCGACCTTCTGGCCCGGGCCGCTGACCCTCGTGCTCCCCCGCTCCACCCGCGCGGGCGATCACGTCACCGGGGGCCAGGACACCGTCGCCCTCCGCGTGCCCTCGCACGCACTCGTCCGCCAGGTGCTCGACGCCCTGGCCGAGCGAACGCAGGACCCTGCCATCGGGATCGCGGCGCCGAGCGCGAACCGTTTCGGCCGCGTGAGCCCCACCACGGCCGAGCACGTGGAGCAGGAGCTCGGAGGCCTCCTCACAGACGACGACGTCCTGCTCGACGGCGGGGCCAGCGATGTCGGCGTCGAGTCGACCATCGTCGACTGCACGGGGCTCGAGCCGGTGATCCTGCGGCCGGGTCGGGTGTCAGAGGAGGACGTCGCACGGGCGACGGGCGCCACCCTCGGTCACCACTCAGCAGTGCGAGCTCCGGGCACCCTCGCCTCCCACTACGCCCCGACCGCGCGCGTCCAACTGGCGACGCCGGACGAAGCCGCAGGGCTCACGCCCGACGATGCCCGCACCGGCCTGCTCGCCCTCGCCGAGATCCCCACGCCTCCGGGCATCGTGCGCGTCGCCGCGCCCACCTCCGTCGATGAGTACGCGCGCGTGCTCTATGCCGCGCTGAGGGAGGCCGACGCGCTCGCGCTCACCCGTGTGGTGGCGGTGCCGCCGTCACCCGAGGGCGTCGGGGCGGCTGTCGTGGATCGACTGAGGCGCGCGGCGACTACTGCGTGAGCCGGGCGATCGCGGACTCGCGATCGGCCAAGGCCTTCGCGGCATGCCGGTGCAGGTTCTCGACCGTCGTCCACATGTCCAGCGACACACGTGCATCGTCCTCTTTCGGCCACACATGCGCGTGACGGAAGCCAGCCGGCAGCTGGACCTGGCCCATCGCGTCGTCGAAGCTGAAGCTGAAGCCGAAGCCGAAGCCGAAGATCACGATGCTGCCCGGCAGGTCCGTCGCATCGGACCAGTCAGTCAGGACCAGGTGATCGCCGGTCGGCGTGATCAGCGCGCGCGACGGGACGCTGAAGGTCAGGCATACCCCAGTTCGTGGAGTCGGGC
>CAZQXO010000049.1:13369-14853 GCA_964597445.1 uncultured Bifidobacteriaceae bacterium
ACGATGCGCACCTGCTCGACGATGTCGTCGGCCGACGACGACATCCGCATGATCGGGTTCCGGTAGATGTGGATGGTGTCGGGCAGCATCCCGACGTAGTTGTGGCCCCGCTTGGTGCGCGGCACCCCCCGATACAGGCCCCGGATGTGGCGGCCGGGCGGCGGGTTGTCCTCGACCAGCACCACCACGTTCTCGGCCAGGTTCATGAGGCCCTCCGGGACGGAGTCGAGGGCATCGCCCACGAGATCCTCGAACTCCTCGCGGGTCACCGAGAACATGCCCCCATGCTGCCTCCGCCCCCGGGCCCTGTCACCCGGAGGGGGCGGATTGCCATCCCCCCAACCCCCTCCCCTATGCTTACCCGGTCGCCAACGGCTTCACTCTGGTCGACGGAGACGCACCTCGGGTCCCCATCGTCTAGTGGCCTAGGACTCCGCCCTTTCACGGCGGCAGCACGGGTTCGAATCCCGTTGGGGATACGCACCACAGCACCACCACAGATCCACCAGCACGACAGCACCACCAGCAAGGCCCCGTAGCGCAGTTGGTTAGCGCGCCGCCCTGTCACGGCGGAGGTCGCCGGTTCGAGCCCGGTCGGGGTCGCCACCCATCCCAGGCACCTACACTCCCTGCGTGGAAGCCACGCTGTTCGACGGAACGTCGACCACCCCCTGCACCGCCGCTCAGGCAGAGGCGTCGGCCAATCAGCCCGGCATCACCTGGATCGACGTGCGCCTGCAGGGCGGCGACGAGCAGGACGCCGCCGGTCTCCTCGAGGCCGTCGGGATCGACCCCGCCCAGGCCCACAAGGTCCTCACCGCCGGCCTCGGCACCGACTTCAGCCTCACCCCCTCAGCCATCCAGGGCGTCTGCTGGATCGACGACGCCGACGGCTCCCCCGCCGTGCAGGTCTACTTCACCTGGAACCAGCAGCGCCTCGTCACCGTGCGCAGCGACGGCGACGCCGCCATCGCCAACATCCGCCAGCGCATCGGTGAGCGAGCCGACATCCTGACGAAGGATCCGTCGACCCTGCCGGGTGTCGTGCTCCAGCTCATGCTCGCGACTGTCCAGACGGGCCTGACCCGCACGATGATCGAGGTGGGCTCCCTCGACATGGAGATCATCGCGACCGACACACCCCAGAAGAGCCAGAGCCAGCAGCTCACCACCTACCGCACCTCGTTCGCCCCCATCGCCCTGCGATTCCCGATGTACCTCGTCAACGTCGAGGCCGCCCTCATCGATCCCGCCCCGGTCGATGGACTGGACGCCGCCGGGATGAGCCAGATGCAGCAGTTCCTCACTGCCGTCCAGAGCACCAACGGCCTGATCGACAACCTCGTCGACGCCGTCAGGAATGCGACGCAGGACATCCAGACCCAGATCAGCAACTGGCAGGGCAATCGCATCAACGTCCTGACCATCGTCACGATGATCTTCCTGCCGATCACGTTCCTCACCGGCTACTTCGGCATGAACTT
>CAZQXO010000050.1:0-14067 GCA_964597445.1 uncultured Bifidobacteriaceae bacterium
GATCCGTCGCGAAAGTAGGATCGCGCCATGGCCGAGCCCAAGGCGTTCTTCCTCACCACGCCTATCTACTACGTCAACGACGCGCCCCACATCGGCCACGCCTACACGACCACCGCGGGCGACGTCGCGACCCGGTGGCGCCGTCAGAGGGGCGAGCAGGTCTGGTTCCTCACGGGTGTCGACGAGCACGGCACGAAGGTGCAGCGGGCCGCGGAGAAGGGCGGTGTCTCCCCGCAGGAGTGGGTCGACCGCCTGGTGGCTGACTCCTGGCGTCCCGTCCTCGAGACGATCGATGCCGCGAACGACGACTTCATCCGCACGACGGAGCCGCGGCACCGCGATCGGGTCCAGCGGTTCTGGCAGGCCGTCAAGGACAACGGCCATGTCTTCTCGGCGCCCTACGAGGGCCCCTACTGCGTCGGCTGCGAGGAGTTCAAGCTCTCCGGCGACCTCGTGGAGGGCCAGGGCGAGTTCGCCGGCCAGATGGTGTGCCCCGTCCACGGCCGTCCCGTCGAGCAGCTGCAGGAGACCAACTGGTTCTTCCAGCTCAGCGCCTTCGGGGAGCGCCTGCTCGAGCACTACGAGCGTCACCCGGAGGCCATCCAGCCGCGCAGCGCCTACAACGAGGTGATCTCGTTCATCCGGCAGGGACTAGTCGACATCTCGATGTCCCGGTCGAGCGTGAGCTGGGGCATCCCGCTGGCCTGGGACCCGGGCCAGGTGACGTACGTCTGGTTCGACGCCCTGCTCAACTACGCCACTGCGGTCGGCTACGGCGCCGAGCCCGGAAGCGCGGATGCCGAGCGCTTCGCCGAGGTGTGGCCGCCGGACGTCAACCTCGTCGGCAAGGACATCCTGCGCTTCCACGCGGTGTACTGGCCCGCCATGCTGATGGCAGCCGGGCTCGAGCCGCCCCGCAAGGTCTTCGCCCATGGCTGGCTGCTCGTCGGGGGCGAGAAGATGTCGAAGTCCAAGCTCACGGGTATCGCTCCTGAGCAGATCATCGACACCTTCGGCTCCGATGCCTTCCGCTACTACTTCCTGCGTGCGATCCAGTTCGGCCAGGACGGCTCGTTCTCCTGGGAGGACATGCACGCGCGCTACACCGCCGAACTCGCCAACGGCCTGGGCAACCTCGCCTCGCGAGGCACGGCCATGGTGGTGCGCTACCGCGACGGGCAGCTCCCCGCGGCCCATGACCTCACCGATGCCGAGCAGCGCATCGTCGACGCTCTGGCAACCACGGTCGCGGTTGCTGACCCGGCATTCTGCGAGCTCGATTTCTCCACGGGCATTGTCGCCGTCAAGGAGTTCATCGACCTCGTCAACCTGTACGTGACGGAGCAGGAGCCGTGGGTCCTCGCCAAGGACGAGTCGAACGCCGGGCGTCTCGATGTCGTCCTGAACACGATCTGCGAGTCGCTGCGTGCCGTGGCCGTGCTCTACAACCCGCTCATGCCCAAGGCGATGTCGTCCCTCTGGGAGCAGGTGGGCGCTCAGGCCGAGCTCGGCCCCATCGTGGAGCAGCGCATCGCGGATGTCGCGACATGGGGTCAGCTGCCTCCCGGGACCCGAGTGACCAAGGGCGACGCCCTCTTCCCGCGCATCGAGGACGCCGAGTGACGTCGGAGCGGGTGCCTCTCCCGGAGCCGCTTGCCGGCCCGGTCATCGATACCCACACGCACCTCAACCTGCACGACCGCTACCTGCATGGGGAGTCCGTTCCGGATCCGGACGACCTCCTGGCCATGGCTGCCTCGGTGGGGGTGCCGAAGGTCGTCCAGATCGGCTGTGACGTCGACTACGCCCGGCACTCGGTGGAGCTGGCCCGCACGCGTCCGGATGTCATCGTCGGCGTGTCCGTGCATCCCAACGACGCGGCGCGGATACACGAACGCGACGGGGCCGCTGCCCTCGACGCTGCCATCGATGAGATCGCGCTCCTGGCGCGCGAGGACGTCGTGCGCGCCGTGGGCGAGACGGGGCTGGACTACTTCCGGACCGCACAGCCGCTGCATGCAGCGCAGCAGCACTCCTTCCGGCGTCACATCGACCTCGCCAAGGAGCTCGACTGCACCCTCGTCATCCACGATCGCGACTCGCACGACGACGTGATCGCGGTCCTGGAGAGCCAGGGGGCACCGGAGCGGGTCGTCTTCCACTGCTTCAGTGGCGACGCCGACATGGCCCGCTACTGCGCCGAGCGTGGCTGGTACCTGTCCTTCGCCGGACCGATCACGTACAAGGCCAACGAGCCGCTCCGCGAGGCGCTCGACGTCACACCGGACGACCTTCTTCTGGTGGAGACGGATGCTCCCTATCTGACCCCCGTGCCGCACCGTGGTCGACCGAACGCCTCCTATGTCATGCCGCACACGGTGCGCGCCATGGCCGAACGTCGAGGAGCCGACGAGGCCGACCTCTGCCGGCTGCTGTTCGCCAACGCCCAGCGTGCGTTCGGAGCCTGGTGAGCGACCCGGCTGCAGGTGACGCCGGCATCCTCCTCGGCGGCCGTGACGTTCGGGCCCTCGCGGAGCGTCTCGACCTGCGCCCGACCAAGCGGCTCGGCCAGAACTTCGTCACCGATCCCAACACGGTCCGCCGCATCGTGTCCGCTGCGCGCGTCACGGCGGACGATGTGGTCCTTGAGGTGGGCCCCGGCCTCGGGAGCCTGACGCTGGCACTGCTGCCGTATGTCCGGCATGTCGTGGCCGTCGAGCTGGATCCCGTCCTCGCGGATCAGCTGCCTCGGACGGTGGAGGAGCGCGCACCCAGCCTGGCCGGTCGGCTGACCGTGCTGCATGCCGACGCACTCCGGATCGGGGAGCTGCCGATCGAGCCGACTGCTCTCGTCGCGAACCTGCCCTACAACGTTGCGGTGCCGGTCGTGCTGCACCTGCTCGAGACGTTCCCCTCGCTGGCGTCGGTCCTGGTCATGGTCCAGAAGGAGGTGGCCGACCGGCTGGCGGCCGGCCCGGGCAGCCGCGTCTACGGCGTCCCGAGCGTGAAGGCCCGATGGCACTGCACGGTCGAGGCGGCGGGCGACGTCGGCACCTCCGTGTTCTGGCCCGTGCCCCACGTGGAGTCCGGGCTCGTGCGGATGACCCGCACCGACCCGCCGCCGTGCACGGTGGGTCGCGCCGCGGTGTTCGCGGTCATCGACGCGGCTTTCAGCCAGCGCCGCAAGACGCTCCGATCGGCGCTCGCGGCCCTGGCTGGCTCCCCCACGGCCGCTGAGGCGGCCGTGACGGCGGCCGGTGTCGACCCCTCCCTGCGGGGCGAGCAGCTCGGAGTCGCCGACTTCGCTCGCATCGCCGATGCGCTCGCGTCGGCGTCCCAGACCGCCGCCGAATAGCCTGCTGGCATGAGCCCGGCTTCCGTCGTCGTGCGTGTTCCCGCCAAGGTGAACCTGCAGCTGTCGGTCGGCCCGCTCCGCCCGGACGGCTTCCACGAGCTGGCGACCGTCTTCCACGCGGTCAATCTGTGCGACGAGGTCATCGCCCGCCCCTCGAGTGACGGACTGCGGCTCACCATCTCCGGTGAGGGCGCCGAGAGCCTGCCGGTCGACGAGAGCAACCTCGCCCACCGGGCCGCCCTGCTCGTGGCCGACCGGCTCGGGATCGAGCCCGACGTCGAACTGCACCTGAACAAGACGATCCCCATCGCAGGCGGGATGGCGGGGGGAAGCGCCGACGCGGCCGGCGCCCTGGTCGCCTGCGACGCCCTCTGGCGTGGGGGCCTGGGTCGCGAGGAGCTCGGCGTGCTGGCGGCAGCCCTGGGATCGGACGTGCCCTTCGTCCTGCAGGGGGGCACGGCGATCGGAACCGGACGGGGCGAGCGGCTGACCCCGGTCCTCACGCGGGGCAGCTTCGCGTGGGTGTTCGCCCTCGCCGACGGGGGGCTCTCGACGCCGGCCGTCTACGCGCAGTGCGATCTCATGCGCGAGGGAAGGTCGGTGCCGGATCCGTACGTGTCGGACATGCTCCTGCAGGCGCTGGCCGCCGGGGACCCCGTCCTCCTCGGATCGGCCCTCCACAACGATCTCCAGGCCCCGGCGATCGCCCTGCGACCGGGGCTGGCGTCCCTTCTGGAGGCCGGCGAGGACCTCGGGGCGGTAGGCGGCATCGTCTCGGGCAGCGGACCCACCTGCGCCTTCCTCGCTCGGGATCCCGAGCATGCCCTGGACCTCGCCGTGGGTCTCACGTCGACGGGACTGTGCCGCACCGTCCGAACCGCCACCGGTCCGGCTCCGGGTGCCCGCGTGACGGGCTGACTCCCGGCTTCGGCGGCCGCTGTTCGCGCTGGGCGTAGCCCATGGCCGCCTGTGGCGGAACATCGGGCTCCGCGAGAGGGTTGTGGCAGGGGAGACCTTCCGACATCACGGTTATGGTTGGTCCACGGCGACGGAACGGAGTTCAGCAGATGTTCGAGAGGTTTACCGATCGGGCCCGACGGGTCGTGGTGCTCGCGCAGGAAGAGGCGCGGATGCTGAACCACAACTACATCGGCACCGAGCACATCCTGCTGGGTCTGATCCACGAGGGTGAGGGTGTCGCCGCCAAGGCGCTCGAGAGCCTCGGCATCTCCCTGGAGGCCGTCCGGCAGCAGGTGGAGGAGATCATCGGTCAGGGCCAGCAGGCCCCGAGCGGCCACATCCCCTTCACCCCGCGCGCCAAGAAGGTCCTCGAGCTCTCCCTCCGCGAGGCGCTCCAGCTGGGGCACAACTACATCGGCACGGAGCACATCCTGCTGGGCCTGATCCGTGAGGGCGAGGGTGTCGCCGCCCAGGTCCTCGTGAAGCTGGGTGCCGACCTCAACCGGGTACGGCAGCAGGTGATCCAGCTCCTCAGCGGCTACCAGGGCAAGGAGCCGGCGACCGCCGGCGGCCCGGCTGAGGGCACTCCCTCGACCTCCCTCGTCCTCGACCAGTTCGGGCGCAACCTCACCGCCGCGGCGCGCGAGGGCAAGCTCGACCCGGTCATCGGGCGCGAGAAGGAGATCGAGCGCGTGATGCAGGTGCTGTCACGCCGCACCAAGAACAACCCTGTGCTGATCGGCGAGCCCGGGGTCGGCAAGACCGCCGTCGTCGAGGGCCTCGCGCAGGACATCGTCAACGGTGACGTGCCCGAGACCCTCAAGGACAAGCAGCTCTACACGCTCGACCTCGGTGCCCTGGTCGCCGGCAGCCGCTACCGCGGTGACTTCGAGGAGCGGCTCAAGAAGGTCCTCAAGGAGATCCGCACGCGCGGCGACATCATCCTGTTCATCGACGAGATGCACACCCTCGTCGGCGCGGGTGCGGCCGAGGGCGCGATCGATGCCGCCAGCATCCTCAAGCCGATGCTGGCGCGCGGCGAGCTCCAGACGATCGGGGCCACGACGCTCGACGAGTACCGCAAGCACATCGAGAAGGACGCCGCGCTCGAGCGTCGTTTCGCCCCCATCCAGGTCGCCGCACCCGATGTGCCGCACACGGTCGAGATCCTCAAGGGCCTGCGCGACCGGTACGAGTCTCACCACCGAGTCTCGATCACGGACGGCGCCCTCGAGGCTGCTGCGCGACTGTCGGATCGCTACATCTCCGATCGTCAGCTCCCCGACAAGGCGATCGACCTCATCGATGAGGCGGGCTCCCGACTGCGCATCCGTCGCATGACCGCCCCGCCGGATCTCCGCGAGTTCGACGAGCGCATCGCGAACGTCCGCCGCGACAAGGAGTCGGCCATCGACTCGCAGGACTTCGAGAAGGCCGCTGCTCTGCGCGACCAGGAGAAGAAGCTGCTCGCGGAGAAGGTCGAGCGCGAGCGCGAGTGGAAGGCGGGCGACCTCGACGTCGTCGCCGAAGTCGACGAGAAGTTGATCGGCGAGGTTCTCGCCCTCATGACGGGCATCCCCGTGTCCGACCTCACGGAGGACGACATCGCCCGGCTGCTGCGCATGGAGGAGGAGCTGCACAAGCGTGTCATCGGCCAGGAGCAGGCCATCAAGGCCCTGTCCAAGTCGATCCGCCGCACGCGCGCCGGCCTCAAGGATCCGAAGCGCCCCTCGGGCTCCTTCATCTTCGCCGGACCCTCAGGCGTCGGAAAGACGGAGCTCAGCAAGACCCTGGCCGAGTTCCTCTTCGGCGACGAGGACGCTCTCATCGCCCTCGACATGAGCGAGTTCTCGGAGCGCCACACGGCCTCGCGGCTGTTCGGCTCACCCCCCGGCTACGTGGGCTACGAGGAGGGCGGTCAGCTGACCGAGAAGGTGCGACGCAAGCCGTTCTCCGTCGTGCTCTTCGACGAGGTCGAGAAGGCGCACCCGGACATCTTCAACTCCCTCCTGCAGGTGCTGGAGGAGGGTCGACTGACCGATGCCCAGGGCCGCGTCGTGGACTTCAAGAACACCGTGATCATCATGACCACGAACCTCGGCAGCCGTGATGTCTCGAAGGGACAGACCCTCGGCTTCGCGCCTGATGACGACACCGAGGGCGCCTACGAGCGCATGAAGGTCAAGGTGCAGCAGGAGCTCAAGCAGCACTTCCGTCCGGAGTTCCTGAACCGCATCGATGACGTCATCGTCTTCCACCAGCTCAGCGAGAACGAGATCATCGAGATCGTCGACCTCATGGTCGCAAGCCTCGAGAAGCGTCTCGAGGAGCAGGACATGGCCATCGAGATGACGCCGGCGGCGAAGGCCCTGCTGGCGCATCGCGGCTACGACAGCGCGCTGGGAGCACGGCCTCTGCGTCGCACGCTGCAGCGCGATGTCGAGGATCCGCTGGCGGAGAAGCTGCTGTTCGGCGACCTGACCCCCGGCTCCATCGTCGTGGTCGACGTGGCGCCTGAGGGCAGCGACGAGGCGTTCACGTTCACGGCCACGCCCATGGAGGAGCTGCCGGACGTCCCGCCGATCGAGGCGGCCGGTGCCGGCGAGTCCGACATCACGGCCTGACGCGACGCGACGGGCTGCGGGGAGCGGGCGGTGCCGAACGGACCCCTGATCCCGGGGATCGAGGAGTTCGATCGGCCGCGCCAGGGCTGGCCTCGGTGGCTGGTCGGCGTCGTCGTCGGCGCCCTCGTGCTGGTGCTGCTCCTGCTCGTCGCGGGGTTCGTCGGTGGGGTGGGCCCGCTTCGCATCCTGGGTCAGTCCACGGTTCCCCTCACGGCGGTCGCCTATCGGGCGACTCCCGATCCGATGTCGATCGAGGTGGCGGTCACCGTGCCTGCGGAGGGACTGTGCCGTACCGATGACCTCGTCGTCGTGGCCTATGAGCGGGGCAATCGCATCGAGGTCGAAGGCTCCGTCACGCGGCCGCGCTCGGCCTCCTGCCAGGCGGTGACGATCGGTGGCGATCTGACGTGGGTGCCGGTCGAGCTCGACGAGCCCCTGGGGGACCGCACGGTGATCGCGATCGAGGGGCGCGTGCCCCTCCCTGATCGCTCGGACTCTCCCTGACCGGCGTCACCTCGCGAGGCTGAGCAGGCCGTCGTCCCCCCGGTGCACGAGTCGATCGTCGATCAGGCCGCGCAGCGCCCGGGCTCGCTGCCCGTCGTCACCCCAGGCCTCGACGAGGTCCGCCTCGTCGAGTGGCGACGAGCTCTCGCGCAGCAGGGCCAGCAGCCGGCCCCGCGCCTGGCGGTCGCTTCCCTCGTAGCGCGGCTGGCGTCGCGGTTGCGACTCCGCCTCGGGCTGGCCCGAGTTCCACCACCGGCATCCCGCCTGGACCGGGCAGGCGTCACAGTGCGGGGACCTCGCCGTGCACACGAGGGCCCCCAGCTCCATGACGGCGGCGGACCAGCGGGCACTCGCGGCGTCCTGCTGCGGCCACAGCAGGTCGGCCGTCGTGCGCTCGGCTCGAGTGATGTGCCCCGGCGGATGAGCGTGACCCTCCTGATGGCGGGCGAGCACGCGACGGACGTTCGTGTCGAGGACGACGGAGCGCTGGCCGAAGGCGAAGGCCCTGATCGCCGCGGCGGTGTAGTCACCGACCCCGGGCAGGGCCCGAAGTGCCGCCTCGTCCTGAGGCACGCGACCGTCATGCTCGTCCCGGATGACGGTGGCGGTCTCGTGCAGGCGGCGCGCCCGACGGGGGTAGCCCAGACGACCCCAGGCTCGCAGGGCATCGGCGACGGTGGCGCTGGCCAGCGCCCCGGGCGCGGGCCAGCGTTCCATCCACGCGTGCCACACCGGGAGGACCCGATCCACGGGAGTCTGCTGGAGCATGAACTCGCTCACGAGCACCCCCCAGGGATCCGTGGACCGCCAGGGCAGGGGTCGCTCGTGGACGTCGAACCACTCGACGACGGCGGGCACGAGGGGGGAGTCCTGGGGGGAGTCCTGCGCCGGGGGAGTCGAGCGGGCCACGCGGGGATCGTGTCACGCGGCTTCCGGCCGGGGCTACTACGGTGGAGCCGTGAGTTCACTGATGCACCCGAACGGCCCCGAGCCGCCGTCGGTCTACTGGGTGCGACGGGCGGCCATCCTGGTCGTGCTGCTCACGGTGGTCGTCGGCCTGTGGTGGCTCGTGGGTGCGCTCACGGGCTCCAGCACCCCGACTGCAACCGAGTCGACGGTCGTCGAGGAGCCCCTCGAGGCGGTCGATCCCGCGGTCATGGCCGAGTCCACCGTGCCGCCGGCACCCGTCGAGCCGCAGCCCTGCCCGGACTCAGCCATCGAGGTGGGCGCTACGACCGACGCGTCGACGTACGCCGTGGGCTCCAAGCCGAAGCTGACCCTCACGATCACCAACATCGGGACGGTGGCCTGCATCCGCGATGTCGGACCGAAGGCGAACGAGCTCGTCATCACCTCGGGCGGCTACCACGTGTGGTCCAGTGACGACTGCAAGGCCAGCGGGAAGACCAACGAGACTGTCCTGGAGCCCGGCAAGGCAGTGGCGTCGAGCATCACCTGGTCGGGCCGCCTGACGCAGAAGGGGTGTCCTTCCGGCAAGGAGGGGGCCAAGGCCAAGGCCGGGCGCTACGACGTCCAGGGGCGCAACGGCAAGGTTCGCAGCGAGCAGACTCCGTTCGCGCTCAGCTCGAAGACCTGATCTCAGCCGAACCGATCCATGAGGCTCGCCTCTGCGAGGCGGGAGAGGCCGTCGCGCACGTAGCGAGCCCGTGTCTCGCCGACACCCTCCACCCGCTGGAGATCCTCGGTCGTCGCCGACAGCAGCCGCGGCAGCGTGCCGAAGTGCCCGACGATGCGGTCGATGATGACCTCGGGCAGTCGGGGAATGCGCGTGACGAGACGGAATCCACGCGGAGTGACCGGCAGCTCGAGTACCTCCCCTGACTCGGGGTGCCCCAGTGCTCCCGCGATGGAGGTCAGCTCCACGAGGTCGGGTCGCGCGGTCAGTGACTCGAGGGCCCTGTCGATGCCGCGGCGCTTGCGGTAGAGCGCGGGTGCCAGGTAGTCGCGGACCAGGAGGCGTCGGCTGGTCTCGACGCCATGGATCAGCTCGTTCACCTGGAGGGAGAGCAGTCGGCCCTCGGATCCCAGCAGCACCAGGTGGGAGTCGATCTCACTGCGGATCCGGCAGACCATCTCCAGGCGCTGGGCCACGAGGCAGACGTCCCGCAGGGTGACGGTGTCCTCGATCTCGAGAGAGGCGAGCGTGGCGTTGACCTCGTCCAGGCGTTCCTTGTACCCCTCGAGCGTCGCGACGGCCTGGCTCGCGCGAGCCATCACTCGGGAGGACTCCTCGAGCAGGTGATGGCGCCCGTCGACGTAGACGGCAATGGTGTTCATCGACTTGCTGACGCTGATCACCGGATGGTGGGTCTGACGCGAGACTCGGTCAGCGGTGCGGTGCCGGGTGCCGGTCTCGTCCGTGGGCAGACTCGGATCGGGGACGAGCTGCACGCCGGCCCGCACGATGGAGTTTCGCTCGGGGTCGATGACGATGGCGCCATCCATCTTCGACAGCTCCCGCAGTCGCGTGGCGGAGAAGGGCACGTCGAGCACGAAGCCGCCGTTGACGATCTGCTCCACGGAGCGGTCCCAGCCGATGACGATGAGGCCACCGGTGCTTCCCTGCACGATGCGAGCGAGGCCGTCACGCAGCGGGGTCCCGGGGGCCACCAGTGCGAGCGCCTCCTGGAGGCGGATGTCAGGGTCGGCAGCGGGGGTCATGGGTGCTCCGGATCACGTGGGAAGGGTGGAGGGCGCGGCAGCGCTGTCGCGGATGAGCCGACGCGCCACCGTGATCGCCTCGTGCAGTGATCCCACCTCATGCAGTCGCATTCCCTGCGGTGCCGCGCCGGAGGTGCGCGAGCGCGACGGGACGATGGCATCGGTGAACCCGAGCCGACCCGCCTCCCCGAGCCGTCGGCCGAGCGAGGTCACGGGACGCACGTCCCCGGCGAGCCCGACCTCACCGATGGCGACGACGCCGGTGGGAAGGGCGAGATCGGCTGCGCTGCTGGCGATGGCCAGCGCGACGGCGAGGTCCGTCGCGGGCTCGAGGAGTCGCACGCCTCCGACGGTGGCGGCGAAGCAGTCCTGCTGCGCGAGGCGAATGCCCGCCCGTCGCTCGAGCACGCCGAGGGTCATGGCGACGCGGGCGGAGTCCAGCCCAGACGTGACACGTCGGGGCTGGGGCGTCGACGTCGGGGCGACGAGGGCCTGCACCTCGGCCACGAGTGGCCGTCGACCCTCCATCGTCACGGTCACGCAGGTGCCGGGAGCCGGCTGACTTCGATCCCCAAGGAACAGGCCACTGGGATCGGCGAGCCCGACGATGCCGTCGTCGACGAGCTCGAAGCAGCCGATCTCGTCCGCTGCCCCGAAGCGGTTCTTGACCGCGCGCACGAGCCGAAGCGGGCCGTGGCGGTCACCCTCGAAGTGGAGGACCACGTCGACGAGGTGCTCCAGCGTGCGGGGTCCGGCGACCGCGCCGTCCTTCGTCACATGGCCGACGACGATGACGATCACGCCGCGCGTCTTGGCGACGGAGATGAGGGAGGCCGCCACTTCCTTGACCTGCGTGACGCCCCCGGCGGCTCCCTCGATCTGCGCACTCGAGACCGTTTGCACCGAGTCGAGAATGACCAGGGACGGCTCGACCGCGTCGATGTGGCCGAGGATGCTGCCGAGGTCGGTCTCCGCGGCGAGGAACAGCTCGTCCGCCACTGCGCCGATCCGCTCGGCCCGCAGACGCACCTGCGCTGCAGACTCCTCGCCGGTGGCGTAGAGGACGCGCCGTCCGGTGCGGGCCCACGTGGCTGCCGTGTCGAGCAGCAGGGTCGACTTGCCGACTCCCGGCTCACCCGCAAGGAGGACGACGGCGCCGGCGACGAGGCCGCCGCCGAGGACGCGGTCGAGCTCACCGATGCCCGTCGGGACGGCGCGGGCTGCCGCGACATCGACGGCGCCGATCGGCACGGCTGGCGTGCTGCCCACCTGGGCTGCCGTCGTCCGCGCACGCACGGACCCGACCTCCTCGACGGTGCCCCACGCCTGGCACTCACCACAGCGCCCGACCCACTTCGTCGCCGTCCAGCCGCACTCGGTGCAGTGGAAGGCCGGGGTGGTCGACTTGGCCATCGGCTCAGCCCTGGGCGGGATCGGCGGGGTGCGGTGCGAGCCCGAGAGGCGAGCGCCCCTCCTCCAGCAGCACGACTCGGGCGCGGCACAGGCGCGCCAGTTCCTCGTAGGCCGGCTCGCCGAGGAGGGCGACCAGCTCGTCGCGACCGGACTCGAACACGGGCACCTCACCCACATGGGCCTCGGTGTTGGAGGAGCAGTACCACGGGAAGTCGTGACCGCCCCCGCCCCAGTCCTGGCGCTGGTACTCGCCGATGACGACGACGAGCAGCTCGGTGCCGTCCTCGATCGTCCGGCGCTCGTAGGAACGCCGGATCGGCAGCTGCCAGCACACCTCGGGCTTGGTCTCGATGAAGGACACGCCCTCGCGGATCGCGAGATGGTGCAGGGCGCAGCCGTAGCCGCCGGGGAAGTCGGCGTCGTTGTGGAAGATGCAGGCGCCCTTGACGACCCTGGTCTTGTCGGCGCCGTCCTCCTTCTCGATCCAGCCCTTGCGCTGCCCTGAGCGATAGCGCTGCCAGAGGTCCGGCGTCAGCTTCTCGACCCACGATGTCACGCGCTTGCGGTCGGCCTTGTCGGCGAAGTGCGCGCCGTGGACGCAGCAGCCCGCATCGGGTCGGCTGGCGTCGATGCCCTGGCATCCGCGCCCGAAGATGCAGGTCCACCGGGAGGTGAGCCACGTGAGGTCGGCCTTGATCAGCTGACCCGGGTCAGCAGGATCCGGGAACTCGACCCACTGTCGCGGAAAGCCGATCAGCACCTCTGGCATGGCGTCACCCTATGCGCTGGAGCGGACATCGGGACCGGTGGTCCCGGCTGCGGTGGGGTGGGTCCGGGCACTAGTTTCGGACCGTGAGACTCAGCGTGCTCGACCTCGGTTCGAACACCGTGCACCTGCTGCTGGTCGACGCCCATCATGGTGCGGCGCCGGTGCCGGCATCCAAGCTCAAGATGCCGCTGCGCCTCTCCGAGCACCTGACCGAGGACGGTCGCATCGACGACTCCGCGATTGATCAGCTCATCGACTTCATCTCGCGTGGGCAGGCTCTGGCCGAGGATCTTGGGTCCACGGAGATCATGGCGTTCGCGACCTCGGCCATCCGCGGGGCCGCCAACGGCGAGCAGGTGCTGGAGCGGATCCGGAGTGAGACGGGGCTGCAGGTGTCCGTGCTGTCCGGCGAGGACGAGGCGCGCATGACCTTCCTCGCGGTGCGCCGCTGGTTCGGCTGGTCCAGCGGTCGGATCCTGGCACTCGACATCGGTGGCGGCTCACTCGAGATCGCCTCGGGCACCGACGAGGAACCTGACATCGCCGTGTCCCTGCCCCTCGGGGCCGGACGTCTGACCCGCGACCTGCTCATCGGCGACCCCCCGACGCCGGAGTCCGTCCGCGACCTGCGGCGTCACGCGCGGGCCACGATCGCCGAGGTCGTCGGTCGCCTGCGGCGCGTGGGGGAGCCGCGCATGGCGGTCGCCTCCTCCAAGACGTTCAAGCAGCTCGCGCGGATCTGCGGTGCCGCGCCAGCGACGGAGGGCATCCACGTCCCGCGCGTGCTCAAGGCAGTGGACCTTCGCGAGGTCGCACCGCGACTCGCCGCGATGTCGAGTCAGGAGCGGGCGCAGCTGCCCGGCGTCTCCGAGGGCCGCTCCGCCCAGATGGTCGCCGGTGCCGTCGTGGCCGAGGCGGCGATGGACCTCCTCGAGCTCGAGGAGCTGGTCATCTGCCCCTGGGCCTTGCGCGAGGGCGTCATCCTCCAGCGTCTGGACGGCCTCGCGCCATGACCGAGTCCGGTGCGATGCGACCGGCGACTGATCCGCAGACCGGTCTCACGACCGCGGAGGTGGCGGAGCGAATCGCGCGCGGCGAGGCCAACCGAGCCCCCGACGCCCGCAGCCGCAGCCTCGGCGACATCGTCCGGGCGAACGTCTTCACGTGGTTCAACGGACTGATCGGCTCACTCTGGATCGTCATGCTGCTCGTGGCACCGATCCAGGACTCCCTGTTCGGGTTCGTCATCGTCTTCAACGCGGCGATCGGGATCGTCCAGGAGTACCGGGCGGCCCGCACGCTGGCTCGTCTCTCCGTCCTGGGCGAGGCGCGACCGACCGTCATCCGCGACGGCCAGGTGGTCGAGATCCCGAAGGACGACGTTGTCGTCGACGACATCATCGTCCTGACCCTGGGCGATCAGCTCGTGGTGGACGGACTCGTGATCGCATCCGAGGGGCTCGAGATCGACGAGAGCCTGCTGACAGGCGAGGCTGACCCGGTTGACAAGGCGCCGGGCGATGAGGCGATGTCGGGCTCGTTCGTCGTGGCAGGCTCGGGGACCTATCAGGCGACGCGCGTGGGTCGGGACTCTTTCGCAGGCCGCCTCACCGAGCAGGCATCCAGCTTCCACCTCACCAACTCCGAGCTGCGCACCTCCATCAACGGGTTCATCCGCGTCATCTCGTTCCTGCTCGTGCCCGTGGGTCTCCTGCTGCTCTGGTCGCAGCTGGTGCGCGCTGACCTGCCGTTCGACGAGG
>CAZQXO010000051.1:0-10569 GCA_964597445.1 uncultured Bifidobacteriaceae bacterium
TCTCCAGCATCTTCGGGCTCGAGCCCGGAACGGCCAGATTCGAGCGACGTGCACGGAGCATGAGACGTTCCTTCCCGGAACGCGCGGTACGGCGTTCCCAGTCGTGGAGTGAGGGACTAGGCGTTGAGGATGTCGATGACGCAACCTGATCCGAGTGGCGCGACCACGATCAAGTCTCCGGTGACCCTGTCCCACTGGACCGCGTCCTGTGGGACTCCGTTGACGGAAACCTGCAGGGGGCGTTCTGAGTCGAGGCCCGTGACCGTGAGGGTCGCGAGAGCCGGCGGGGTATCGCCCGGGACGAGTCGCACCAGGAGGTGCCGCGTGTCTCGGTCGAACCGGGCGGCTGTCACGAGAACGTCGGGAAACGCCACGCCCGTCACCTGCGGGTCGGTGAGTTCCTCGGCGCCCCACGGGCTCGTGTAGAGGTCGTGGATTCCATCGCGTGGGTTGATCCGCGCGGCGGCCAGCAGACCGTTGCCCATGACGCAGGTGACATAGCGCTCGGTGTCGAGTTCATCACACCTTGGGTAGAACAGGCCACCGTTCTTCCACGTGGGGCTCATCACTGCGTCCGCGTGGGCCAGCAGTCCGTCGCGCGTCTCCTCGTCTCCCATCTCGGCCGCGAGCAGGGCGAGCATTCCGTGCGTGTGCACCCCGAGCATCATGGGATCGACGAGATCCATGCTGGGGCGGATCTGGTACTCCAGATGGGTCCGATGGAACTGCTCGAGGCTGACGCCGAACCCCCACTGAGTCTCGCGGCGCACTCTCGGCAGCACCTGCGGGTAGAGGGCCTCCACGTAGTCCTTCTGCCAGACGTGCATGAACGGACCCCAGGACACCACCGACGCGGCCTCCTTGTTGTCCTGCGAGTCCTCGTAGACGACCTCGTTCTGCCTGACCATCAGGAACACAGGCAGGTCTGCCGAGGTATCCACCGAGAACAGGTTCGACTGCCTCGTCCAGGCCTCGCGGAAATCCTGCATCAGCCGTGGTGCCACGTCGGTACCACGCACGCAATCAAGATGGGACAGCCCAAGCATCGGGAACTGGTTGCAGTACACGAAGATGCCGTTGGGCTCGCACTCGCATCCCATGCCGCCGGAGGCCGCGAACTGCTCGTGAATCACAGCAGCGAGCGACGCCAAATCGTACGGGAAGTCCTGCGGACCAAGGCCGCGGAAGGGCGGACGGCACTCGAAGGTGAGCGATCCCGGCTCGAAGTACCGGCCGTCCCGGTACAGCATCTCGTACAGGCTCACCATCATCAGCAGGTGTCCGCTGTACATGACGTTCTTCCGGATGACCGGGTCGACCCAGCCGTCAACCAGTACCTCGAGGTCGGGATCCATGACCTTGCTGCCGCGACTGGTCAACTCCCAGTAGCCCCAGACGTCGTGCCGCAGCATCTTGCGGACGAGCGCGGCGAGTGTCTCGCGGAGGAGCTCCCGGTACGACGGCAGATAGTGGTATTGGACGAGCCCGAGCGTGTACGCCATGTAGGCGAGCTGGTACCGGTAGGCGTCATCACCTTCGTTGGTCGGGTCGAAAGGCCCCATGTCTGACCAGTCACCCGGCATCTGGCGACTGAGCCGGACGATATGGCGCAGATGCCCCCACTGCACCGCATCGAGCTCGTGGACGGGCTCGGCGTGCGCGAGCCCGTCCACACCACTGGTCGCGGCTGCCGTCATGCATCACCCGGCGTCTCGGCAGCTTCGTGCCGCGCGTCCTCCTCGATCGCCAGCTCCGCGTTGCGGATCTGGTCGCGCCGGCTCGCCCACACCATGAGGCCCAGGCCGCCCAGCACTACGAGCATGATGACGACTCCCCACTGGATGTACCAGGGGGCGGTGTCGTCACGCGGCCAGGAGATGTTGATCAACTCGAAGATCACCCAGACGGTGGCGATGAGCGTGACGACAGTGCCCCACGAGCCGATGTTCCACACGCCACGCTTCCAGGTCCCGCTGAGACGCTTGCGACTCGAGGCGATGAGCGGGAAGGCGAAGGCAATGTAGAAGCCTGCGATGGCGAAGAGCACGAGCGTCGAGTAACCGGCGCCCCACAGACTGAGCAGGACAACGAGGACGGGGACGATGCCCGTCACGATCACGGCGCGGGCAGGGATACGAGAAGAGCCTGAAAGCTTCTTGAGCCAGCTGCTGCCCGGGAGCACGTCGTCTCGGGCGAAGGACCACATGACCCGGGCCGCGGCCGCCTGCGCCGCGACGAAAGTCGCCAGGAAGGCGAAGACGAACATGGCGAACAGCGGCCGGACTACTCCTTCACCTAGATGGAAGATGATGGTGTCGGCGACTGGATCGGCGGACTCACCGCTCATGACCGCACCGATGTCCGGAATGGCGAGGATCAGAGCGAGACCAGAGAACAGCACCACGAGCCCGACAACAGTGATCGAGACGAGCATCGCCTTCGGAACGGAACGGTGGGGATCCTTGACCTCCTCCGCGATGTCTCCGGCACTTTCGAAGCCCACGAACGCCCATCCGACGAAGGCCATGGCCGCCGCCATTCCGCTCCACAGCCATGGCCCACCCCCAATGCCCGAGCCGAAGGAGTCGAAGATCACGCTGAAGTCCTGCTCGCGAGCGAAGAAGAGCAGCCAGAGGGCGATGCCTACGCTTCCAATGAGCTCAACCACGAGGGCACCTACCGCCACGATCTTGAGTCCGACATGACCCAGGAGGTTCAGACCCGTGCCGACCGCGATGAAGACAATCGCAGCTATCACGTGCGTCGTAGCATCGAACGGTTCAATGCCAAGCACCACCGGCAGGAACAGCATGGCGATATAGGCCCCTGAACCGATGGCGATCATCAGCGTCCAGAGGTAGGCCCAGCCGGCGAACCAGCCATAGGTCGCACCGCCCAAGCGCCTTGCCCACGCGTAAACACCGCCAGCGAAGGGGAAGCGACTGGCGATCTCGCCGAGGCTTATGGCGACGAGGATCTGGAAGACCAGCACGATGGCGAATGCCCACCACGCAGCCGGACCCGCGGCGAAAAAGGTGAGCGCGAATATGCCGTAGAGGGCAACGATCGGCGAGATGAACGCGAACGCGACGCTGAACGCCGACCTCCACGAGAAGCTCCGCTTGAGGGACTCGGCGCCCTCATTGGTGGTGTCAGTAGTCATCGACCCTCCCTGGATCACTGTGCGCGGCACTGTGACACACGAAGTGGCTCTTGGGAAGTGTTTCTTTCAAGAATCTTTCTACATGAGCGGAATTACATCTTCGAGTAGCCTCGTCGGGCGGCTTTCGCTGCTGAATCGACATCAACTGGGGCTCTCGGCAGCCGCAGGTTCGGGTGCCGCTCTGTCAAGAACTCTCGCGACAAGGCGATCTGAGTACAGTTTCCCCATGGCCGATGCAGCCCCGAGTCCCCGAGCGGAGGGAGCCCTCGTTCTCGATGAGACCGATCGGGCCCTCATTGACGCCCTGCGGATCGATGGCCGGATGGGCCTCGCCGCGCTCGGAACGGAGGTGGGACTCTCCGGCGATGCCGTGCGGGAACGGCTCCGGCGGCTCACGGCGGAGGGGATCATCCAGATCACCTGCAGTGTCGATGCCAGGCTCCTGGGCTTCCACACGCTGGCACTGCTGGGCCTGAACGTGACCGGCTCGGCTCGACGCATTGGCGAAGATCTCGCCAAGGTCCAGGAGTTCGATCTCGTGGGGTGCACATCGGGCCGGTTCGACCTATTCATCGAGGCTGTCTGCCGAGACGAACTGCACCTGCTGGAGGTCATCGATGAGTACATCCGGGAACGCGGCGATGTCGTCGGTGTCACCACCTTCACCTACCTGGACGTGCTGAAGTTCGAACCAGCCGGGGCTCCGCCTCCAATGTCGGCGCAGGAGTCCGCTTTACCGGCGCTGGGTCCGGCCGAACTCGAGGTCATCGAGGTTCTTCGCGCGGATGGCCGCGCGTCCTTCCAGGACATCGCGGACCGCACGGGCGTCTCTTACCAGATGGCGCGGCGCCGCGCGAAGGCCCTGCTGGACTCGGGGACCGTCCGTATTGAGACGGTCGTGAACCGGCTCGTCGAGGGCACCGCTGTGGTGGCCGGAGTGGGACTGCGCACGACCGGGCCGATCCGCGACATCACCCCGCGCATCCTCGATCTGACTGAGGTGGAGGTGGCGGTGCTGACCACCGGACCCTTCGACCTGCTGCTAGACGTGGCCTGCCGCGATACCGCGCACCTCGCCTACGTGGTCGGTGAACTCCTGCCGTCCATCCCGGGGGTCGAGGCGACGGAGACGACCATCTACCAGCAGTTCCTGAAGCTGCCGCAGTCCTGGTCTGGCCTGGTTCGGCAGTTCCATCCCGGGTGAAGCGCACCAGCAATGATTGGATTACGCCTTCACATGCAGTAATCTGACAAAAACTCTTGCCACAGCGTTGATGTGTGATTAGTGTCTCGCCTCACGGCGGCTCAGTCAGAGCGTCGGGGACGGAGGGGCACGGTGGATCTGGCGATCGGCGTGCGTGTCGAGGGTCGACGCGTCCTCGCCAACGGCCACGTCGCCGAACTGCGGCTGAACGCCCTCGATGACGACCCGCTGCCGTCCTGGACCCCCGGCGCTCACGTCGACCTGATCCTGCCCTCCGGGCTCATCCGCCAGTACTCGCTCTGCGGCGACCCCGGAGACCCTGCGTACACCGTCGCCGTCCTGCGCGAGCCGGCATCCCGAGGCGGCTCGACGGAGATTCACGACCAGGTCGACGTGGGCGACACCCTCATGATCCGCGGCCCGCGTAACCACTTCCCGCTCGCACCGTCCGAGCACTACGTCTTCATGGCGGGTGGGATCGGCATCACCCCGCTGCTGGCCATGGTGCGGCAGGTGTCTGCCTCCGGCGAGTCATGGGAGTTCCACTATGGGGGTCGCGAGCGCGCCGCGATGGCATACCTCGACGCGTTCGCCCTACTCGAGGACGGTCCCGTCACGGTCTACGCGCAGGACGAGGTGGGCTTCATCCCGGTGCAGCAGATCCTTGAGACGGCACCCCGCGACTCCGCCGTCTACGCCTGTGGGCCGGAGCCAATGCTCGTCGCCATCGAACAGCAGAGTGCGGCGGCTGGGCTGCCGGTCCACCTTGAGCGATTCGGGGCGCCGCCTGCTCCGCCAGAGCCGTCAATTGAGGACTCGGAGTTCACGGTGACCCTCCGGCGGTCCGCTCGCACCCTTTCGGTCCCTGTCGGCACGCGACTGATTGATGTCGTGCGTCAGGTGCTCCCGATGGTCCCTTTCTCGTGCGAGGAGGGATTCTGCGGATCCTGCGAGACAGTGGTGCTGGATGGCGTGCCCGACCATCGCGACAGCGTTCTCTCGGAAGCCGAACGCGCCGCCAACACCTGCATGATGATCTGCGTCGGTCGCGCCAAGACGCCGCAGCTCGTCCTCGACCTCTAGCTCGCCCCCTCGACCTCAGGAGCGATCGATGACCATCGACATCACAGCCCGTCCCAGCGCGGGGTTCTCTCTCGCGGACCCGGCCTTCTGGCAGCGCGACGACATCAACGCGCAATTCGCTCGGCTGCGCGCCCATCTCCCGCTCACCTGGCACGACGAGCCGTCCACCAACTGGTTCCCCAACCCGGGGCGTGGGTTCTGGGCTCTTGTCCGCTACGACGACGTCTGCACAGTCAGCAAGGACCAGGAGACCTTCACCTCCGGCGAGGGCACCGAGATCGTGGACCTCACACCTGCGGAGCGACACATCTTCGGCGGTATGCTCAACATGAACGTTGATGAGCACGCCAAGTACCGCTCGATCGTCTCGCGCGTCCTCACCCCCCGCACGATCGAGGCCATGGCTGATGGCATCGACCGGCAAGCCGTTCAAGCCATCAATCGAATAGTGGAGCGAGGCGAGTGCGACTTCGTCGCAGATCTCGTCGCCGACTACCCGGCGCAGATCATCGGTGACCTGCTCAGCGTTCCGGTCGAGGATCGGCCCCGGCTCATCCAACTGACCACCGCTGCACTGTCCGCCTACGGCACTGCTGGCGCCTATCAGGCGTACCTCGAGATCATTGACTACGCCCATAGCCTGATCAAGAACGTCCGCGAGACCGGAGCCGAGGACAACTTCCTGGGCAAGCTCCTTGCAGCCGAGGTCGACGGTGAGCGCATGAGCGATCAAGAGATCGCCATCTTCTTCGCGCTTCTGCTCACCGCCGGCATCGAGACGACGGCCACGACGCTCGCCACCGGCTTCTACGCACTCAGTCTCCACCCCGAGCAGCGGAAGTACCTTCAGGAGAACTTCGAGGAGGCGGCCCCCATCGCCGTCGAGGAGCTGATCCGCTGGGTCACTCCGGTGCGCCACTTCCGCCGCACGGCGACGCGCGACGTGGAGATGCACGGACAGGTGATCCAGCAGGGCGAGAAGGTCGTGATCTGGTATGTCTCGGCGGATCGCGACGAGAGCGTCTTCGAGAAGCCTGAGGCGCTCGATCTCACCCGCTGGCCGAACCCGCACGTCGCATTCGGTGGTGGCGGGCCGCACTTCTGCCTCGGCGCGATGCTCGCCCGCAAGGAGGCGATCGTCTTCCTGCGCCGGCTCTTCGAGATCCTGCCGGACATCGAGGTCACGGGCACCCCGGACTTCGTCCACTCCAACTTCGTGAATGCGGTCGCGAGCCTGCCGGTGACCTACACGCCCACCACGCCCCTCCAGATCTGACGTCACGTTCCAGCTCGCTACCTCCCAGGGAGAACCACATGGCTTCACGCACGGTTGTCGTGACCGGCGGATCGTCCGGCATCGGATCCGCCATCGTCGCCGCCTTCCAGTCGGCAGGCGACAACGTGGTTGTGTTGGACCGGCAGGAGCCCACAGGCGCAACGCCCTTCGTCCTATGTGACCTGTCGGATACAGGCTCCATCGATGCCGCCGCTGCGCAGCTGCCCGTCCGCATCGATGTCCTCGTGAACACCGCAGGGGTGTCCGGCTTGGCGCCGATCCCGACCGTCATGGCCGTCAACTTCTACGGCCTACGGAGGCTGTCAGACGCACTCACGCCGAAGATCGTCGACGGTGGCTGCGTGGTGAGCGTGGCGTCGACCTCCGGCTGGTTCTGGCGTGACCACCTGGACGAGGTCAGCGCGATCATTGCCGCTCGCACTGACGACCAGATCGGCGACGTCACGGCCCGGTTTGTGCCGGACGGCTACACCGCTTACGCCCGGAGCAAGGAGGCTGTGCTGGTGTGGAGCGCGGTGGCCGCACAGGAGCACCTCGGCCGCGTCCGCTTCAACTCCGTCAGTCCCGGCCCGATCGAGACTCCCCTGCTGGCCGACTTCTACGAGGCGATGGGCCACGCAGAACTCGACCCGCTGACCGCCCGATCGGGAGGCCGCAACGGCAAGCCGGAGGAGATCGCTGCGGTCGTCTGCTTCCTCGCGTCCCCCGACGCGCACTGGGTCAACGGGACAGACATCCCCGTCGACCACGGTGCCGAGATAGCAGAGTTCCTGGCAGCCCGCGGCGTCATCCCGGCGCTGGAGAATGCATGAGCCTGACCATCGAGACCGTCCCGACGTCACTTTTCGTGGGCGGCGAGTGGACCCAGGCGCTGGAGGGCCGCCACTTCATCGTTGACAACCCGGCCGACCGAAGCGTCCTCGCGCGCGTCGCGGACGCCGGTGTCACCGATGCCCGTCGCGCAGCGGACGCGGCAGCGGCTGCGCTGCCCGCGTGGCGCTCCCTGGCTCCGCGCCAGCGGGGGGAGATCCTGCGCTCCGTCTTCGAGGCGATGCTCGAGCGGGTCGACCAACTGGCCGACCTGATCGTCCTGGAGAACGGGAAGCCCCGCATCGAGGCGGTCGCCGAGGTCCACTACGCCGCGGAGTTCTTCCGCTGGTTCTCCGAGGAGGCCGTGCGACTCCCGGGCTACCTGACGACCGCACCGGTCACTGGCCGCCGCATCATGGAGCTCTCCGAGCCCGTGGGCGTCGCCCTGCTCCTGGCGCCGTGGAACCTGCCGGCGGCCATGATCACGCGCAAGATCGCCCCGGCTTTGGCCGCCGGCTGCACCGTCGTCGTCAAGCCTGCCAGCCAGACGCCCCTCACGGCCCTCGCCCTGGCCCAGATCATGCAGGAGTGCGGCGTGCCGGCCGGGGTCGTGAACGTCGTGACCACCACCGACGACGCCGGCATCGTCAGCGACCTCATCTCCGCCGGCCCGGTGCGCGCCCTCTCCTTCACCGGGTCCACGCGCGTAGGCAAACTGCTCCTGCGCCAGGCCTCGGAGCGTGTCCTGAAGTGCTCGATGGAGCTCGGCGGGAACGCCCCCTTCATCGTGCTCGAGGACGCCGACATCGAACTGGCAGTCGAGAGCGCGATGGTCGCGAAGATGCGGCACAACGCCGAGGCCTGCACCGCAGCCAACCGCTTCCTCGTCCATTCCGCCATCGCGGAGCCGTTCACCGAGGCGCTGGTCGCATCGATGGCCGGCCTGCGCGTCGGCGACGGCATGGACCCCGCCACCCAGCTCGGACCCATGGCCAGTGAGGCCGCGCGTGACGGAGTGGCGGACAAGGTGACCGCAGCCGTGGGGGCCGGTGCCCGCGTTCGGACCGGTGGCACCTCTGGCGCCGAGAGCGGCTACTTCTACCTCCCCACGGTTCTCGACGGAGTTCGCCCGGACGCCGCCCTGCTGCAGCAGGAGATCTTCGGCCCGGTGGCTCCGATCGTGGAGTTTCGCACCGACGAGGAGGCGCTGGCCATGGCCAACGCCGTCGACGTCGGCCTGGGGTCCTACATCCACTCCCGCGACCTCGGTCGTGCCCTGCGGTTGGCGGAGGATCTCGAGGTCGGCATGGTCGGCATCAACACCGGGCTGTTCTCGGACCCGGCCGCGCCGTTCGGCGGTGTCAAGGAGAGCGGGCTCGGGCGCGAGGGCGGCCGCCACGGCATCGCCGAGTTCCTGGAGACCAAGTACATCAACGTCGCATGGAGTCAGCCGTGATGATCACCGATGCACGCGACCACCTCGACGCTCGCGCGCTGGCCTGGCTGGATGGCGTCGATGCCACGGGATCCGGACCGATGTTCGACGTGGTCGACCCAGGCACCGGCCGGACGCTGACAACGCTGGCGAGCGCCACCGAGGTGGATGTGGCCCGCGCCGTCGACAGCGCGCAAGCCGCTTTCGAGGACGGTCGATGGAGCGAGCGGGATGCAGACCACCGCGAGGAGGTGCTGCTGCGTCTGGCTGGCCTCGTGGAAAGGGACTTCGACCTACTCGTCGCGATCGAGGCCCTCGACACCGGCAAGCCCACGGCAGAGGCCTGGTACGACATCAAGGAGGTGATCGGGGTCCTGCGCTACTACGCGGGCTGGTGCACGAAGGTCACAGGGGCCACCATTCCTGCACCACGGCAGTTCTTCGCTGTCACACTGCGCGGCCCCGTAGGCGTGTGCGCCGCGATCACTCCGTGGAACTACCCGCTGCCGATCCTGATGTACAAGCTCGCTCCGGCGCTCGCCTTCGGCAACTCGTTCATCGCCAAGCCGAGCGAGCTCGCCCCGCTGTCCGCGCTGTACTTCGCGGGCCTGTGCGAGGAGGCGGGTGTCCCCGAGGGCATCGTGACGGTGGTCGCCGGCGCAGGTGCCACGGGCGCGGCGCTCGCGGCCCACCCCGGACTCGACAAGATCGCGTTCACCGGGTCGACGAGGACAGGCCGCGCCATCATGCGGGCAGCCGCGGAGCGCCCCACGCGAGTGTCGCTTGAGCTCGGCGGGAAGAGCCCCCACATCGTGTTCGCTTCGGCGGACCTCGAGGCCGCGGCCGACGGGGTGGCATTGGGGATCTGGACGAACGCAGGCCAGGTGTGCGTGGCGGGAAGCCGCCTGCTGGTCGAGGCGTCCGTGCATGACGAGTTCGTTGAACTGCTCGCCGATCGGACTCGCAACGTGGTCCTCGGACATGCACTCGACCCAGACGCGCAGATGGGGCCGATGATCAGCGCGGCCCAGCGAACCCGGGCGGAGAACCTGATCGCCGACGCACTCGACGACGGGGCTGTCGCCGTCACCGGAGGCCGCGCCCGTGGCGACCACGGCTACTTCCTCGAGCCGACCATCCTCGCCGGACTGGCGACGTCGCATCGGATGTCCCAGGAGGAGATCTTCGGCCCCGTCTTAGTCGTCGACACTTTCGACACCGAGACGGAGGCGATCGCGAAGGGCAACGCGACTCCGTACGGCCTCGCCGCCGGAGTGTGGACGGGGCGCGCTGGCCAGGGGCAGCGCATGGCGCGCGGCCTGTCCGCGGGATCAGTGTGGATCAACACCTACGGGGTCTTCCACCCCACTCTGCCATTCGGAGGAACCAAGGCGTCCGGGTTCGGACGAGAACTTGGCGAGGCCGCCGTCGAGGCATACACCGACATCACCACCGTCGTAGAGGACCTGTCGATCGGTACGGAGGCAAGCCATGGGTGACCCCTTCACCACCCCCCGCGTGACGGCCAACGGCGTCGTCGGCCAGGTCGCGACGACCGAGGTCCCACGGTTCGCCGC
>CAZQXO010000051.1:10669-13630 GCA_964597445.1 uncultured Bifidobacteriaceae bacterium
GAGGGAGGCGTCCGCGACTGCCTCGACATCGCCTCGCGCATCCTCGTCCTCGGCGGCGACCACACCATCGCGCTGCCCACCCTGCGCGCCCTCCATGCCAAGCACGGGCCCATCAGCGTCATACACTTCGATGCCCACCTCGACACGTGGGACACCTACTTCGGCCAGCCCTACCTGCACGGAACCCCGTTCCGACGGGCGTCCGAGGAGGGTCTGCTCGACAGGGAAGGCTGCATCCACGTGGGGATCCGCGGCGGCCTCTACGGAGCCGTCGACATGAGCGACGACCGGGCGCTCGGCTTCATGACGGTCCGGGCCCACGAGATCCACCTGGACGGCCCTCGCTCCGTCGTGGAGCGGATCCGCAGCCGCGTGGCGGACCGACCGGTGTACGTCTCGGTGGACATCGACGTGCTGGATCCCGCGTACGCACCCGGGACCGGCACTCCCGAGTCCGGCGGGCTCGCATCGTGGCAGCTCCTGTTTATGCTCCGCGAGCTCGCCGGCCTTAACCTCGTCGGAGGCGACATCGTTGAGGTCTCGCCGCCCTACGACCATGCGGAGATCACAGGCATCGCCGCAGCGCACGTCGGCTACGAACTCCTCTCGGCCTGGGCGCCGCCCCTTGACGGCTCTGCGCTCAAGACCCGCTAGAAGGGACCGCCCCTCATCGTGAGTGCCATCGAGGTCATCGACGACCACGGCACCGAGCTGCTCGACGCGCTGCACGCGACCGAGCTGGCATCACGGTTCGTCGGTCACCTCCACGCAGCGGGGGTCGAACCCGGCAACAGGATCGTCTTCCAGGCACACAACTCCGCACGCCTGGTGGCCGCCGTCCTAGGCTGCCTGCGAGGCGGCTACGTCCCCGTGGTCATCAGCAGCCAGCTCACCCAACGCGAGCGGGACGAGTTGACGCAGGACGTGACCCCGGCCCTGTTCGTGGACGACGCGACCCTCGCCAGCGCGTTCGATGGTCCCGCAGCACCCCTCCGCGCACTCTGGCAGTGCCGGCCCATGCACTTCACCAGCGGCACGTCCGGGCGCCCCAAGGGCGTGTGGAGCGGGTGGCTGGACGACGAGGACAGCGCTGCCCTGCTGGCCGAGGAGACCGATGCCTGGGCGCTGTCTTCCTCGGACCGGCATCTGGTCGTGGCACCACTGAGCCACTCCGCTCCACTGCGCTTCCCGCTGATGACGCTCATGTGCGGTGGCAGCATCGTCGTGCCGACCTCCTTCGACCCGGCGATCGTGTCGGGCATCATCGACAGCAGGCTGGTCACCACCGCGTTCATGGCTCCCGCACATCTTCAGCGCCTGCTGGAGACGTCGCCGCCGCGCAACCCACGAATGCGGCTGGTCGCTCACGCCGGCTCCGCGTGCCCCGACCACGTGCGAACACTCGCGCGGGCGACATTCGGCGACGATGCACTGCGCGAGTTCTACGGCTCCACCGAGGGTCAGTTCACGATCTGCACTCCTCGAGAGTTCGACGAGCACCCGGGCACCGTTGGACGCGCCCGACCCGGCCGGTCCCTTCGCGTGGACCGAGACGGTCACATCTGGTGCCAGGTGCCCCCGCACGCCCGGTTCGAGTACTGGGGAGACCCGCAACAGACTCTCCAGACCTGGTACGAGGACTGGTTCACCGTCGGAGACCTCGGGGAACTCGACGTGGACGGCTACCTGTATCTCAACGGCCGTCGAAGCGACCTCATCATCTCCGGCGGCGTCAACGTCTACCCCGCCGAGATCGAGCGGGTGCTCCTCGACCACCCCGACGTCACCCAGGCGATCGCCTTCGGCATGGACGACGAGCGATGGGGACAACGCGTGTGCCTGGCCGTAGTGGCCTCCGCATCGCAGGGGGTCCTCTCGGACTACTGCCAGGCGCAGCTCGCGCCCTACAAGCGCCCCAAGGACATCTACCTCGTCTCCGAACTGCCCCACACTCACAGCGGCAAGATCGACCGGCAGCGAGTGCCGCAGTTCCTCGGCCTGCTCCCGTGAGAACGATCTCGGTCGGACCTCACCTGTTCCTGGAGGTCCCCAGGGAGGCCCTCCGCCAGGTGGCCAGGACCGCGGTCATGACAGCGCGGGAGGGTGTTCCTGAAGGCCCCTTCGACGTTACAGTCCGCGCCAGCAGGGGTCAGCGGGTCCTCTCACCGGGCGATGATGAGGCCTGGATCGCCGCCGGCGTCGCCGACAGCTACGCCGAACTGTCCGCTCAGTCGTCGATGGTGGCCGCCAGCGCGCAGTGGCCGGCGACGCCAACCACGGTCATCCAGCCCACGCTCGTCGAGATCCGCCAGGCCACTTCCGGAGATCCGCGCCGCTACGACCTCACGATCCTGGTGACCTCTGACGGGCGGATGCGCGGTCGGCTGTTCCAGGAGACGAAAGCGACCCTGACTCCCGAGTCGTGGGACGCCTTCCTGCGCCAGCAGATCCTGCCCTGCCTCTCGGACCTGCCCCGGCCCTTCCGGTTAGCCCTGGCCGTCGGAGGCACGTCGGCCGACGCCAGCCTCGGGCTGGCTGCCAGCGCCGACGGCGGAGACCTGGACCACCTGCCCGAGGAAGGCGGCGATGAAGGCGCACCGATCCGACTGAGGGAGCTCGAGGGGCAACTGGCAGCCCTGCTCGATGCGGAGCTGGGCGCCACAGACCCGGGACGGCCTGTCTGTTCCCAAGTGCGGATCGTCCGCCTCGTCCGACACGGCGGATCCCTGCCGGTGGGCCTCTATGTCGGGTTGCCCTCGGATCGGCGGGTCCGAGCAGTTCTGACACCGAGCGGCGTAGAGGTGACGCCGCTCGACAGCCCGGGTTTGGCCGTTCAATAGACTTCTCCTTGCGCCGAGACTTTGGCGCATATCCCGGCCCCGTAGCTCAGGGGATAGAGCAGAGGTTTCCTAAACCTTGTGTCGGAGGTTCGAATCCTCTCGGGGCCACCACCGCAGGTCA
>CAZQXO010000052.1:0-12898 GCA_964597445.1 uncultured Bifidobacteriaceae bacterium
GGGCGGCTTCGCGGACGACTTCTTCCCGAACATGTGCCGCAGCCTATTCGGCGAGTGCTCCCACACCCGTTGGTGTGTCAGTGGTTGAGCGACGTGGCGGAGATTCGACTCAACCATTGACACAGCAACGGCCGGGTAGGCGTCATCCACATCCTTCGGGGCGCGTGGTCGATCCTCCGCACCTGCGCATCGAGGCCCCCGTCGATCCACGTCCCGGCGCACGGTCAACCCATGACCATCAGGATTCCGCACTCGGGCGCCGAGCCCTTCCTGGTCACGCGCACAGGGGCGGGTCAGCTGACCCACGCCCAGACCCGAAACGCGCGCTTCGTGCTGACGAGTACAGGCGTCCGGCTGCCCGCGTCGGACGCCGCCTCCGCCCATGCTCGATGGATCGCCGCGCATCTGCCCCTGAGACCAGAGTCCGTCCTGTCCCACAGCACGGCCGCCCAACTGCTCGGACTTCCCCTTCCCCGGGCCCTGCAGGACCGCCCGATCGCGCATGTGACCACACCGCGGAGTGTGACGCGGCCCCGCCGACGAGACATCGTCACGCACAGTGCCGATCTGCCTGACGAGGACGTCGTGCGGTTGCTCGGACTTCGGCTCACGTCGCCTGCACGCACGTACGTGGACATGGCATCACTGCTGTCCCGATCCGATCTCGTCGCCCTCGGTGACGTCGTCCTGAGGTCCCATGGCGTGACACCTGAGCGTCTTCGCATCGTCGCCGAGAGGCGGCTTCGCTATCCCGGCCGTGGTCGCGCGCGAGGCGCCATCGCATGGCTGGACCCCGGCGCCGAGTCACCTCGGGAGTCGCACCTGCGCGTGCTCCTTCGCACGGCGGGCCTCTCGGCCTGCGAGGTGAACGGGATCATCGTCGACGCCCGTGGCCGCTTCGTGGCGCGCGGCGACCTGGTCTTTCGCCGGGAGCGGGTTCTCGTGGAGTACGACGGGGAGGTGCATGCGTCCATGGAGGCTCGGGCGCGGGACGCGGACCGCCGAGCGCGCTTGCGTGAGGCTGGCTGGATCGTGGTCGAGATCGTGGGTGCAGACATGCACCATCCCACCCGCGTCATCGCCCGCGTGCGCGCTGCACTCAAGGATGGTCGGACGCGCCTTGCCAGTTGACCCGCCACCCGGGTTGCTGTGTCAGTGGTTGAGCAACTTCACTGGGATTTCGCTCAACCACTGACACACCAACGGGGGTGGGCGCTACAGCAGGCCCATACGGCCCGCAGCGTCGCGCAGCTCGTCCCGCACGCTCGGATGCGCAGCGTGGTCGATGATGTTGCGTGCCTGTTCCGACTCGCTGCGGCCGAAGCACTGCGCCAGGCCGTGCTCCGTCGCCACCCAGCTGTGCTGGAAGCTCGTGGCCGGCTCCTCCAGCAGCGGAATGATGGTGGAGACATCGGCCTTCGCATGCCACGAGGGCAGGGCCATGAAGGACTGACCGCCCCTGGAGTGAAGCGAGCCGACGATGAAGTCCGTCGATCCGCCGAATCCTGAGTAGATGTCGCGCTTGACGCGACTGGCGTTCGCCTGGTCGAACAGGTCGACCTGCAGGGCGGCATTCACGCTCGTCATCCGCGCCTGTCGGGCGATCTCCGCGGGCGAGTTCGTCTTCTCCGTCCGCAGCATGCGGATGCGCTTGTTGAGGTCCACCCAGTCGTAGAGCTCCTGCGACCCGAAGAGGAACGACGCCGTGAGGGGGATGTCGGAGTCGAGCGCGCCCCGCTTGAAGAGTTCGAGGACTCCGTCACTGAACATCTCGGTCCAGATCCGCAAGCCCTTGCGCTGCGTCAGCGATGCGAGGACCGCGTCGGGCACCGCGCCGATGCCGAGCTGCAGCGTCGATGCGTCCTGCACGCGCGCCGCGATGAGCTCGCCGATCTGACGAGCGGTGTCGTTGATCGGTCCTGGATCATGGGTCGGGAGGGGCTCGTCGACCTCGACGAGGAAGTCGATCTCGTGCTCGTAGATCTGCGCGTCACCGTACGTGTAGGGCATGTTCGAGTTCGCCTGCGCGATGACAAGGCCGCCCCTCGCCCGGGCAGACTCAATCGCCGCGGGGAGCACGTTCACCTCCGTGCCGAGGCTCACCGTGTCGTGGCGTCGCGCCGATGTGTGGAGCAGGACGACGTCGGGTGCGTACTGATCCCGGTAGAGGACGGGCACGAGGCTGAGACGACTCGGGATGTACTGCAGGCGCGGGTGCCGGCGCATCGCAGGACCGACGAAGGTCGTCTCGTAGACGACCCCCTCCCGATCGGGGATCGGCTTCTGCGCATTGAGCATGTGCAGCCGGTACTGCGGCACCGCCGCGTCGAGGGCGTTGAGGATCACTCTCGGAGTGGCGAAGTTGCCGGAGGCGATCACCCGAGGGTTCTCCGGGAGGCGCCCGAGGGCACTGGCGAGCTGGTCGACCGTGACGACGCGCATGCCTCGATCCTCCCACCGGACGGCACCTCGACGCCGGTCGAGCAGGGGAACGCTGTGACACACTTGCGTCCCATGGAGCAGATTCGCTGGCCCGACGTCAAGGTGTATGTCGCCGGTCACAACGGGCTTGTGGGATCGGCCATCGTCCGCGCCCTGGAGGCTGCGGGCGTCGGCGAGGTCATCGGATGGCGCTCATCCGAACTCGACCTGCGTGACCGCGAGGCCACCATGACGGCCATCGCCGAGTCGAAGCCCGACGTGGTCATCGATGCTGCCGCCAAGGTGGGCGGGATCATGGCGAACTCGACGTATCCCGTGGAGTTCCTGAAGGACAACATCCTCATCCAGACGAACATCATGGATGCGGCTCATGCCATCGACATCGACCGGCTGCTCTTTCTTGGCTCGTCGTGCATCTACCCGCGCCACGCGACGCAGCCGATCCGTGAGTCATCGCTGATGACGGGGCCGCTGGAGCCGACCAACCAGGCGTATGCCATGGCCAAGATCTCCGGCATCTACTACATCGAGGCCCACCGTGAGCAGTACGGACGCCACTGGATCTCGGCCATGCCGACCAACCTCTACGGCCCGAAGGACAACTTCGACCTAGAGACCTCGCACGTGCTGCCGGCGTTCATCCGTCGCTTCCATGAGGCCAAAGTCTCCGGCGCGCCGACCGTGACGGTGTGGGGCACGGGCGCCCCGCGTCGGGAGTTCCTCCACGTCGATGACCTCGCGCAGGCCTGCCTCATGCTCCTGAACACCTATGACTCCCCCGAGACGATCAACGTCGGCTGGGGCGAGGACCTCCCGATCAAGGAGCTTGCCGAGACCGTCGCCGACGTCGTCGGTTTCGAGGGCGAGATCGAGTGGGACACCTCCAAGCCCGACGGCATGCCGCGCAAGCTCCTCGACACCAGTCGCATCAACGCTCTCGGCTGGAAGCCGACGATCACGCTTCGTGACGGCCTGAGCACCACGTACGCGTGGTACGTCGAGAACGTCGCCTGACATGCAGGGCGAGCTCGAGGGTGCGGAGCCGGTTCAGGCACTCCTGCCCGGACGCAAGGCCATGGTCGTCCGGCTGACGTCCAAGTCCGGCATGCGCCCCGCGCTCCTCGACACCCTCAACACCTACGCCGACGGCTTGGCCGAGGAGCCCGGCACCGAGGTGTTCATGGTCTCCCTCGATCCCGAGAACGAGGACCTCGTCTGGCTCACCGAGGTGTTCAAGGACGACGACGCGGAGAACGAGCACCGCTCGTCACGTGGCTTCGCCACGATGATCGCGGAGCTCAACGAGCTGCTCGAGGAGCCACCCGCCGTTCTGCGCATGGATCCGCTGCGGCTGGTCATGCAGGAGACCCTCCTCGAGGAGGACTGGGCGTTCTGAGTGGAAGCCAACCGAAATGGTATCGTCCAACCATGTTGGCAACCATTGATGCGGGCGGCCGCGTGGTGGTGCCGAAGGACGTCCGCGAGCGCCTCGGCCTGCGACCCGGGGCGCAAGTGGAGCTCACGGAGGTCGACGGAGCTCTGGAGATCACGCCCGTCGTGACCCCCATGACCGTGATCGAGCGTGATGGTGGTGTGGTGCTCGAGACGAAAGAGTCCATGCCGACCCTGACGGCTGAGCAGGTGCGGGCCGTCCAGGAGGCAACCCGACGGTGATCGCCGTCGATACGAGCGTCGCGATCGCTGCCCTGTCTCCGTGGCATGAACGTCACCGCGAGGCTGCCACCGCATGTCGTGACGACGCCGTCATCCCTGCACATGCCCTGCTGGAGTCCTACTCGGCACTCACGAGGATGCCGGAGCCCCTGCGCATCTCGGGCACGGTGGCCGCCGAGGCGCTTCGCCGCTCCTGGAACCACCGTGCGATCGCCCCATCCCCTGACCTGCTCATCGCTCTGCCCGCGCGATTGGCATCGGCGTCGATCGTGGGAGGGAGCAGCTATGACGGGCTTGTCGCGCTCACCGCACACGAGCATGGCTGCACGCTTGTCTCACTCGACCTCCGAGCCGAGCGCACGTATCGAGTGCTGGGAGTCGACTTCCAGCTACTCGGATAGGAGTTGATCTACCGGGCCGGGTCCCAGGTGATCACCGCGCTCATTCGACATCCGACGTCCTGAGCGTCAAGCGACCACTCCTGGCACACGGAGTCCAGGAGCGCCGAGCCAAGTCCTGGCAGATCACCCATGGGACCGAAGCCGTCATCGATGACCTCGATGATGATCTGGCGGTCACGCAGACTCAGTGAGATGTCGATTGTCGCGGCATCCCCGTGGGTGATCGCGTTGGTGATGCCCTCCTCCACGACGCGAGCGACATCGCGCGCCACCGGTCCACGGAGATCCTCGAGTCGGGGATCGATCACCAGACGCACTGTGCTGAGTCCCTGCCACAGCGACACCGTGTGTTCCACCTGCTCTCGCAGGGACCGCGGGTCATCGAATCCCAGTGTCGGTGGCACCAGTGCATCACGCGCCTCGCGCATCGCCTCCTCGAAGGCATCGACGTCATGGGTTCGCGCGGCACGTTCGATGGCGACGGCACAGGAGATCAGCCGCGTCTGGACTGAACCGTGAAGTATCCGCGCCGACTCGCGCGCCAACTGCGCGACCTGTCTGCTCGCCGCGATCGATGCCAGCAGCTCACGGTCGATGTCGGCCTGCAGGGCGCGGGCCACCGAGTCTCGATGCGTACGGAGCGAGCCGACCCCGGAGGTCAGCAGGATCAGACCGATCCCGAGCACCGCGCCGAGGAGGAACTCCAGCCACGTGTATGGCGTAGCACCAAGCCATGCGCGCACTGGGAAGTTGAGGAGGCCGAACAGTTGCAGCACGACCGCTGCACTCACGAAGATCGCCGCATGGTGCGCGGGGCGGCGGCGCATCAGGGCGTTGGCGCCGCCCAGCACCCCGAGGATCATGAGGATCCCGGCGATCTGGGAGATGACTCCAACGACCCAGCCGAGCATCGTGACCGAGCCGGCGAGCGACGTGACGACGTACACCATCGCGAGGGTGACCGGCTGGAAGGGCTGCTGCGTGACGATTGTGCGCAGGATACGACCGAGTGTCGGCGACGGAAGCTCCGGCGACGCATCGGACCACAGCTGGCGACTCACAAGCCGGATGGTCTCGCGGGCCGTGGTGCGCAGCTGAAGGGCGATCGCCGTCCATTCATCTCTGCTGAGCTCGCGCTCACGCGCCCCGAGGCTCTCGGTAATCCCCACCCTCGCAGGGGAGAGCGCTGCGTCGATGTCGGTCTCGAGCACCAGGCGCATGCGCTGAACGATGTCAGCTACTTCCTCACGTGCATCGGCGAGCGCTATCCCCTCGTCGAGCAGCAGCAGACGACGCTCCCGCTCCTCTCGACGAGAGCGATCAACCACGGCGAACAGATAGCCAAAGAAGCCCACGCTGATACACGTAGAGACGATCAGGAGCACCGGGTCTCGGGCGACGCTTACCCCGACCACGTGAGCCATGACGAGGTAGGAAACGGAGAGGGCGCCACCGATCACGATGGACTCGATGACCACGACTACCGTCGACCGCTGCCCAGGCAGTCGAGAGTTCAGCAACCAGATAAGGCCCAGCAACAAGACGCCGATGCCGCTGCTGATCGCCGCCGCCAGCAACCATGCAGCGGACTCATCCGCTCCGACAGCGTCGATCTCCGCGATCAGCAAGTAGCTGAGGAAGAGGAGATAGGAGACGAGCCCGAACAGCGCTCGCCTAGCCCCGGCGCTCACTGACCGTCCCCGTCAACTGGTTGTAGGCCTGCGTGAGCAGCACCCGCGCGTTCGCATCCCTGCCCACGGCGAGGCCCAACTGCTTCACCAGCCGCGTGACTGCCTTGTTCACGGCATCCTCGGTCAGAGTCCGACGACGGGCGATCTCCGCATTCGAGTATCCAGCAGCCACGAGGCGCAGGATCTCCCACTGGTTCTCGCTCAAGGGTGAAGGAGCACCAGAGCCGGCATCGTCCGTCAATGGATCGGCGAGCGCTCGCTCCATCGCGTCGGCGAGCACCTGAGCGTCGCTGACGCTCCCCTTCACTACGTAGCGCGTACCAGCAGGCGGCTTTCGCCGCTGCCCCATCCACGTCGGGTCACCGTACGAGGTCAACATCACCAGCGCGATCCGGGAATTGAGCTTGCGCAGTCCGTGGGCAAGGTCGATGCCGGTCGGCCCCTCGCCCAGGTCGAGATCGAGGATTGCCAACTCGGGTCGTTCCGACTGGGCGAGGCCCATCGCTTCGGTCACACCACCGGATCGTGCGCACACCAGGTGGCCCAGCGACTCCACCAGGGAGGCCACGAGGCTGCGGGTGAAGTCGTCATCATCAACGACGAGCACGCGTGCTCCCATGCCACCTCCGACCCCTGCACCATGCTGTGCGACCCATCTTTGTGCAGACGGGACTCGTAGCGCACGCCGGTGAGACATGGCTGTTCTTGGGGGTCTAGACCCCCTTTTCACCGCAGGGCATCGTGGTCGATTGCTCAAGAACCGGAGACCCTCCCTAATGAGAGACGTGTCAGACCGCCCGGCCTCTCCATCCGGGCGTGTGATGCGATCCCTGAGACGTGCCGTCATCCTGATGGCGGCCGCCGTCCTCGTGCCCGCCTGGGCAGGGACCATCACCACTCCAGCCGCTGCCTCCGGGAGTTGGTCTGCCCTCGGCACGGGGACGAACGACACCGTGTATGCCACCGCCACAGCACCCGACGGAACTCTGTACGCGGGCGGCAACTTCACCAGTGCAGGAGGCGTCAGCGCCAACCGCATCGCCAAGTGGAACGGCACCGCTTGGAGCGCACTCGGAACCGGAATGGGCGACCAGGTCGTGGACGTCCTCGCCACCGCGCCTGACGGTACCCTCTACGCAGGTGGCTCCTTTACGACTGCCGGCGGCGTCAGTGCGAACTACATCGCCAAGTGGAACGGCACCACCTGGAGCGCACTTGGGACCGGAATGAACAGCTCCGTGGTGGCTCTTGCGGTTGCCCCTGACGGCACCCTCTACGCCGGAGGAAACTTCACCACAGCTGGAGGCGTCAGCGCCAACCGCATCGCCAAGTGGAACGGCACCACCTGGAGCGCACTAGGAACCGGAATGAACAATTTCGTCATGGCGCTGGCGGTCGCAGCAGATGGCACGCTCTACGCCGGGGGAAGGTTCAGTTTGGCCGGCGGTATAGGCGCCCGAAGGATTGCGAAGTGGAACGGAACTACCTGGGCTCCTGTGTGCCAGAGTTCCCGGTGCGGCACCGCAAATGAAGGGCTCAGCGGTGACGTGAACTCCCTTGCCGTGTCAGGCAGCACCGTCTACGCGGGAGGTGAGTTCCTTCAGGCGGACGTTTCCACCGTGAATCGCATCGCCATGTGGAACGGCACCAATTGGAGCGCACTCGGAACCGGAATGGGCGCCGGCGTGAGGAGCCTAGCTGTCGCCCCCGACGGAACCCTCTACGCCGGAGGACACTTCACCACAGCTGGAGGCGTCAGTGCGAACTACATCGCCAAGTGGAACGGCACGTCGTGGAGTGCTCTGGGTTCGGGTGCGAATAATCTGGTCATATCCGTGTCTCTCAGTGGGACCCAGCTTTATGCGGGAGGGACCTTCACCAGCGCGGGCGGCGTGAGCGCAACCAGATCTGCGGTCTGGACCGCAGGCAGCCCGGCCCTGACGCCCACGTTCGACACGCCGGTGAGGACAGCGGATGGCTTCACCGTCAACGTGACGAACCATGACGCTGCATACACGTGGACCCCCACCAGTACAGCTGGCACGGTGAGTGCGGGCACGGCAGCCGGGTCGACCCTGCCCTTAACAGTGACGGGTCTGTCGGCAGGGGGGTCGTCGACAGTGACGGTGACGACGTCACGGTCGGGCTACCTGAACGGGTCGGCTTCAGTGAGCGGGCAGGCGAAAAGCACGCAGACGGTGACCTGGGCCCCGACGACAGCGGTGACCACCGTGCAGTCGCCACTGACGCCCTCGGTGAGCGCGACAGCATTGGGTGGTGCGCCGATCTCGTATGCGGTGGTTGCCGGCTTCACGACGACCACCTGCTCGGTGGACTCCTCGACAGGTCAACTGACGTACACCGGGACGGGTGCATGCACGGTGCGGGCGACGGCTGCGTCGACGTCGGCCTACCTCGAGGGCACGACCGATGTGACGTTCACGGTGTCGAGGGCAGCGCAGACGGTGATGTGGTCGCCCACGACGGCCGTGACCACGGTGCAGTCCCCCGTCACGCCAACCGCTGCGGTGACCAGCGGTGACGGGGCGATCTCGTACGCGAAGGTCAGCAGCACCACCACGACGTGCGCGGTCGATCCCACCACCGGGCAGTTGACCTACACGGGCACCGGCACCTGCGTGGTGCGGGCCACCGCTGCGGCGACCGACCTCTACAACGCCGGTTCGACGGATGTGACGTTCACCGTCAGCAAGGCCACACCGTCGCTGACGTGGGCGCCATCCACGGTGTTCACGGTGCCGGACGGGTCGACGACGTTCGCGGCAGCGACTACCGACAGCGACGGGGCAGTCTCCTATTTGCTGACCACCAACACCGCCGGCTGCACCCTCAGCGGACGCGTCCTGTCGTTCACCCAGGCTGGCTCGTGCGGGGTCACCGCGACGGTCGCCAGCACTGACACCTACAACGCCGCGAGTTCGGTGAGCACGTTCGCGATCTCCAAGGCCGCCCAGACCCTGACGTGGGCCCCGTCAAGCACTCTGACCTTGGCCAGCCTGTCAGCGACACTGCCGACAGCCACCACGACCGGGGACGGGGCCATCACCTACGCGGTCACCAGCGCTGGCGGCACTGGGTGCGCGTTCACGAACCCGTCCAGCCCCGTGCTGACCTACAGCACTGCCGGCACGTGCTCGGTCACCGCGACCGCCGCTGCCACGACGGGGTATGCCCAGGGCACCCAGTCAGCGTCGATCACGATCACGCTGGCCACCCCCACAATGACGTGGACGCCGACGACCGCGTTGACGATGCCGGCCGCGACCGTCAACCCCACCGCGGCCACCACCACCGGTGACGGGGCAATCACCTACGCGGTGACGTCCGGCGCCAACTGCAGCGTCGACACCACGACCGGCGCACTCACCTACACCGCCACGGGGCCTTGCCAGATCACTGCAACCAGCGCCGCCACCACCCGCTACGCCGCCGGGTCGACCGCCGTCACCTTCACCGTGAGCCTGGCGCCCCAGACGATCACGGGGGCCGCGTCCAGCACGAGCCTGCAGCCCGGGGGCACCGCCACCCTGACCGACTCCGGATCCACCGGCACCGGCGCCATCACCTGGACGCTCACCAGTGGCGCCAGCGCCTGCTCCCTCACCGGCACCACCGTCACCGCGATCACTGACGGCACCTGCACCCTCACCGTCAGCATCTCCGCCGACCACACCTACGCCGCCGCCTCCAGCACCGTCACCATCACCGTCACGACGCCGGGTGGAGGTGGAGGGGGCGGTGGAGCATCCGGAGGTGCAGGGGGCGGAACCTCGGCCGGAGTCGGCAACTCCAGTGATTCCACATCCCCCGGAGCGAGCGGGTCCACAGGCGGGGCCTCGGGGCCGGTCTCCGCGGACGCCGTGCGTCCCCCCGGCACGACGATCCCGACCACCGGACGCGCGCTGCCTCCACCACCGCGACTCGTGGAGGTCACGCCGCTCAAGGGCAAGACCCGGGCCAAGGTCCTCGTCGGACTGCCCGACGGCTCCGCCGGCGCCAGCGTGCTCAGCACCGTCGTCGTCGTCCGTGATTCCACCGGCCGGGTCGTCTCACGGATCGAGCTGCCTGCGCGACCAGGTCAGCAGCAGACTGAAGTAGTCGTCCCCTACTTGGCTCACGGCTACACCGTGAACGTCTACAACGTCAACGAGGTCGGGGTCTCCACGGGAGCCCTGCGCACCAGCCCTCTCATCCACGCCACCACCATCACCCGACGCACCACCACCGGAACACCCACCCTCTTCGGCGCACCGCTGGGCCGCCCCATCACCTTCGCCGGCGGCTCCGCATCCCTCGATGCGCAAGACAGGAAGGAGCTGCGCGCCATCGCGCGCTCCGCGAAGCAGTCGCCCGACCGGCTGTTCGTCACCGGCTTCGCCCGCAAGGGCGGAACCGGCACAACGAGCGAGCTCGCATCCCTGTCGACCTCACGCGCCAAGACCGTCGCCACCTACCTCGCCCGCCAGGGCGTCCGCGTGTGGATCCGCTACTGGGGAGCCGGCACCCTCAACGGCACCGGCGGGACGAGTGACCGCCGCGTCGAGATCCACACCAGCAGCCAGCCCATCCCGCGGAGCCTCGTTCCGTAGACAGCCGTCCACCAGGCGATTGTCTGCCGCACAGTCCGGGACGGGGACCGCTACTCCACCGGCCGAACAATGAGCCGGGCGATGCCCTCGAAGTCGTCCGGATTCCTCGTGTAGAGCGGCAGGTCGTGAGCCATCGCAGTCGACGCGATCAGTGCATCGAACGCGCGAGCCTTGTGTTTGCGGCCGATGGAGCGGAGAGAACCGGCCACTGCTGCGAAGTGCCGCGCGCAGGAGGCGTCGAACGGCAGGGCATCAAAGGACGACTCCGTGAGCTGCAGTACATGCTGACGCTGCTGACGATTCTCGGGGGTGCGAGCGACGATGGGACCAACACCGAGTTCCGCCAGAGTCACGGCACTGATGAACGGATCCCTTGGCAGGAATGCAGGATCGGTCACACCCAGATCGATCACGACGCTCGTGTCGAGCAGCCCGGCCACGTCCAGCGCCATCACAGGTCCAGGTCGAGAATCTCGCCGATGTCTCGCCGCAACGCCTCGCCATCGATCCGGGGCGCGCCTTGCCAGCGCTCCACCAGGGCCTGGGCACTGAGTCGAGGTGTCGGGAGGGGGGACAGTCGGGCAACGGGCCGCCCGTCTCGGGTGATCGTCACGGTCTCTCCTCGCTCCACGCGGTCCAAGATCTGGCCACCGTAGTTGCGGAGCTCCCGCACACTGACGTCCTCCACGACACCAGTGTATCACCGGTGATACATCCCGGGGCTGTGGAAAGCCCGCTCAGCTGAACGGCGGCCGCTCGTCGAACTTCAGGCTCAGCCGCCCCGACGCCCGCCACAACCGAGCGACCGTGTCGGTGTCCTCCTCCGTCACGAGATTGCCCATGACCCGCAGCGCCACCGTCATGAGCATCCGAGAGCGCATGCCGATCGGCCCGAGTGTCGGCAGCAGGCCGGGCACGGTGAGGTAGCTGGCCAGGCGACGGGCGATCGAGAACGCGGTGCCGTACTGCCGGCGGAGGATCGGCGCCCACTGCCGCGTGTAGTCCATTCCCGTATTCGGGATCGTGTCCGCGAGTAGCTGGGCGGCAAGGTGGCCCGTCTCCAGGCCGTAGTCGATGCCCTCGCCGTTGAGCGGATTGACGCATCCGGCGGCATCACCGACGAGCAGCCAGTTCGCTCCGGCGACACCACTGACCGCACCGCCCATCGGCAACAGTGCCGACCAGGGGTCGCGCACCTCCCCGGAGAGGCGCCAGGTGTCACGCTGCTGGTCGGCGTAGTGGCCGAGCAGCTGACGCAGGTTGATGTCGGCGGGGTGCTTATCGGTCGCGAGGGTGCCGACACCGACATTGACCTGACCGTCACCGAGCGGGAACACCCACCCGTATCCCGACAGCAGCTCGCCCTGCGTGCCACGCAGCTCGAGGTGAGACGAGATCCACGGGTCGTCGCTGCGCTCGGAGTCGATGTAGCCGCGGGCTGCGACGCCATAGGCCGTGCCGCGATGCCATTCGCGTCCGAGTCGACGACCGAGCTGCGAACGCGCACCATCGGCGACCACGAGTCGACGGCACGTGATCGTGCGCTTCGCCGCATCACGGCCGGAGCCGGACGAGAACACGACACCGGACACGCGGGAACCGTCCATCACCACGTCGGTCGCGCGGTGACCCTCAATGGCCTGCGCACCGGAGTCCAGCGCGACCTGACGGATCGCGTCGTCGAGCACAACGCGCGGAGCAGCACCGCCGTTGCGCGGGAGCGAACCGCCGGGCCAGGGAAGGTAGAGCTCCTGACCGAACCCGGCCGCGCGCAGGCCCCAGTTGCGTGCGCGGCCCTCCAGCCAGGGGGAGAGTCCCAGGGAGTCCATCTCGGCGATCGCGCGGGGAGTCAGGCCGTCACCGCAGGGCTTGTCGCGCGGGAACGTCTCGGCGTCCACGAGGGTCACATCGAGCCCGTGGCGCGCGGCCCACGCGGCCGTGGCAGAACCGGCCGGACCGGCCCCGACGACGAGGACGTCCGTGCTGAGGGTCTCGAGGCTGGCGGTCATGGCCCCTCCATTCTCGCCGAGGATCGACTACCGGGCGAATCGCGGCAGTTTCAGCAGCCCTTGGGCGATCG
>CAZQXO010000053.1:0-12781 GCA_964597445.1 uncultured Bifidobacteriaceae bacterium
TGCGCTGGACCGCGGGCTACGACACCGACGTGCGCTCCTTCGTCAACGTCATCGCCACGCCCAAGGGCGGGACACACGTGTCCGGCTTCGATCGGGCCATCGTGAAGGTCCTCAACGAGCAGGCGAAGTCCGCGCGCGTCCTCAAGGCCAGTGACGATGCGATCACCAAGGATGACGTGCTCGAGGGACTGGTCGGAGTGATCGCCGTGCGCGTGCCGGAGCCGCAGTTCGAGGGGCAGACCAAGGAGGTCCTCGGCACGCCGGCCGCATCCCGCATCGTCTCCGCGGTCGTGACGAAGGAGCTCGCCAAGTGGCTCACGGCCCCGCCTCGGGGGGAGAAGGCGGCGGCACGCTCCGTGCTGGAGAAGGTTGCTGGGGCCATGCGCGCACGAGTGGCCGCCCGCACGCAACGGGACACCCAGCGCCGCAAGAACGCACTGGAGTCCTCCGCCCTACCGGCGAAGCTCGTCGACTGCCGCAGCGATGACCCGGAGCGCACCGAGCTCTTCATCGTCGAGGGCGACAGCGCGCTCGGCACCGCGAAGATGGCCCGTGACGCGGAGTTCCAGGCACTCCTGCCGATCCGGGGCAAGATCCTCAATGTCCAGAAGGCGTCGCTGGCCGAGATGCTCAAGAACACCGAGTGCGCCTCGATCATCCAGGTGATCGGCGCGGGATCGGGCCGCTCCTTCGATCTCGACCAGGCACGTTACGGCCGCATCATCCTCATGTCGGATGCCGACGTGGACGGTGCGCACATCCGCACCCTGCTGCTCACCCTCATCCACCGCTACCTCACGCCCCTGCTCGAGGCCGGGCGCGTCTTCGCAGCCATGCCCCCGTTGCACCGCATCGACGTGCTCGGCAGCGGCGGCAAGCCGGGCGAGGTGCGCTACACCTACACCGACGCCGAGATGAGGGCCACCGTGAAGGAGCTGGAGAAGAAGGGCCGGCGATGGAGGGATCCGATCCAGCGCTACAAGGGCCTGGGCGAGATGGACGCTGCGCAGCTGCGGGACACGACCATGTCCATCGGGAGCCGCCAACTGAGGCGGATCCAGGTCAAGGATGCGGAGGCTGCCTCGAGGGTGTTCGATCTGCTGATGGGCAGTGACGTGGCGCCCCGCAAGGAATTCATCATCGCGGGCGCAGGGTCCCTCGATCGCGAGAGCATCGACGCCTGAGGCGGCACCGTGGACCTCCAAGCCTCTCTTGAGCTCGCGCTCGTCAATCTCACCTCTCCGCCCGTCCTCGCCTTCGTGCTGGGGCTCATCGCGGTGGCTGTGCGGACCGACCTGCGCCTGCCCGATGCGGTCTACCAGGCGACATCGATGTATCTCCTGCTCGCCATCGGCATCAAGGGCGGCGTCGCCCTGCGCGAGGCGTCTCCCGGAGAGATCGCCTGGCCACTCGTGGCCACGCTCCTGCTGGGCCTGTCGATCCCGGTCGGCGCCTTCTGGCTGCTGCGGGTGCTCACCCCGCTCGGTCGCGTCGACCGCGGTGCGATGGCCGCTCACTACGGGTCGACGTCGCTGGTCACCTTCACCGCGGCCATCGTCTTCCTCGAGGCGTCCGCCATTCCCTTCGAGGGGTTCGTCGCCACCTTGCTCACGGTGCTGGAGATCCCCGGCATCGTCGTCGGCCTGCTCCTGGCCCGCGGACTGCGCGGCGGCGGGATGGGCGAGACCCTGCGCGAGGTCGTCTTCGGTCGCTCGGTCCTCCTGCTGGTCGGCGGGCTCGCCATCGGCTTCCTCACGGGCCCGGTCGGCTACCTGCGCGTAGAGCCGTTCTTCGGCGACCTCTTCACGGGAGTGCTCACGCTGTTCCTCCTCGAACTGGGCATGCTCACGGGCCGGCAGCTCGCCGCGGTGCGGCAGGCGGGTCCCGGCCTGATCGTCTTCGCGCTCGGCTTCCCGCTGATGGCTGGCTTCGCCGGGGTGGTCGGCGGCACCCTCGCCGGCATGCAGGTGGGCGGCGCCATGATCCTGGGCGTGCTGTGCGCGAGCGCGTCCTACATCGCGGCGCCGGCGGCAGTCCGCCTCGCCCTGCCCGAGGCCAAGCCCTCCATCACCTTGGCGAGCAGCCTTGGCATGACATTCCCGTTCAACCTCATCGTCGGCATCCCGGTCTACCTGCTCATGGCCGAGATCGTGGGATCGTGGCGGGGATAGGCGTGAGGCATGACGCGCGGCACGCACAGGGGCTGAGGAGGCTCGCATGACAGACGGGACTGGCGGGCACGGAAGCGTGACCTGCCTGACGATCGTGGCCGAGATCGTGCTCGAGGACCGCCTCCTCGCGGTCATCGAGGAGTGCGGCGCGCGCGGCTGGACGGTCTCGATGGCGCAGGGGCACGGTCCAAGCCACCACGGCGTGTCAGGCATCGAGGGCGGCAACGTGCGCGTCGAGACGCTCGTCACCGAGGACGTGGCCAGCCGGATCTGGGCTGCCCTGGAGAGGGACTTCTTTCCCCACTACGCCGTGAGCGCGTGGGCCTACGACGTGCGCGTGGCGCGACTGGCGCGCTACTCCTGAGCGATCAGACCTCGATCGGGCGCAGGCGTCCCGTGTGGACGTCGTAGACGGCTCCGCCCACCCGAGTGCCCGGGGGGAGCAGGGGATTGGCACGCACGCGCACAACATCGAGGCCGAGGCTCGCGTCGACGTCATCGCTGGTGCGGAACTCGACGCTGCGGGTGTCCGTGCCCTGCTCCGCGCGAATGGTGGCGTGAATGTCCGCCTCGCTCGACCCCACCATGCGGCAGTCGGTGTGCGGCATGATGAGGATGCGCTGCACTCCCAGCAGGTAGGCGGCCAGCAGCAGAGTGCGCTGCACGTCATCGGTGACGCGGGCGCCGGCATTGCGCAGGATCTTGACGTCCCCGGGCTGCATTCCCACGACCGAGAGCGGATCGATGCGCGAGTCGATGCAGGTGACGATGGCCAGGCCGCGGGCGGCGCGCCCGGTGAGGTCGCTGCCGGCGTAGCCCTCGGCGTGCCCCGCGTTGGCCTCGAGCACGTCCTCGAAGGCCTCGGCCGGAAAGCGCTTGGAGTCAGGCACCGGGCGCATCCTCTCCGCGCGCATGGGCTAGCAGTGCCTCCCTGAGCGAGAGCGCCTGCGTCGCCTCGGGAAGCTCCACCTCGACCATGCCGTCCGCCACTCGCGCAGGGTAGACGGTCAGGGCCGCACCCGCCGTGCCCTGGAGGGCGCCGGTCCGCAGGTCGTAGCGCCACCAGTGCGAAGGGCACGTGATGATGCCGTCGCGGCAGACCCCGCCCTCGAGGGATGCGCCCTTGTGCAGGCAGTCGGCCGACACGGCTCGCGCGCAGCCGTCCACCATGGCCACGAGGACGCCCACGCTCCCATGCTCGAAGCGGCGAGGCGCCGCCATGACCTCCGCCACCGTGAATGTCGGGATCCAGCAGGTGCGGGCGGTCGATGAGGTCATGTCTTCGGGGGAAGCGCACCCGGGCGCGCGACGGAGAAGGGCTGGCCCCCGATGCCCCACTCGTCCGCGCTGATCTCGTAGATGGCGACACGGATGCGATCGAGCGGCACGTCGAGGGTGTCCGCCATGCTCTGGCTGAGGCTGCGGATAAGCGCGTGCTTCTGCTCGACCGTGCGCCCTTCGACCATGGTGACCTGGATCAGCGGCATGGGACCTCCACGGTGCCGAGTCGATCGATCCTCGCGACGACGGTGTCTCCCGGGGTGACGGCGAACGCCGCCGTGCAGGCACCGGACAGCACGGTCATCCCGGCCGCGAGGCCCTCGCCGCGGCGGGCGAGGGCTCGCACGAGCCAGGCGACGGAGGAGGCCGGATGGCCGAGCACCGCGGCACCAGCAGCGGTGGCGACGACCTGGCCGTTGACCTCCAGGACGACGCCGAGCAGGCGAAGGTCGATGCCTGTCGGATCGACCAACTGCGAGCCGGTGATGAAGCCTGCGGACGAGGAGTTGTCTGCCACGACGTCCGGCAGCGTGAAGGAGTAGCCGGCGAAGCGTGAGTCGAGCACGTCTATGGCCGGCATCACGGCGGCCGTCGCCGCGAGGACGTCGCCGGCCCCGATATCGGCTCCCTCTAGGTCGTCGCCGATGAGGAAGGCGATCTCCGCCTCCACGCGCGGCTGGATGAAGCGATCGACGACGAGGGCCTCGCCGGGATCGATGCGCATGTCGTCGGTCAGCCATCCGTAGAGCGGCTCGCTCACATTCATCTGCTTCTGCTTGGCCTCGCTCGTGAGCCCGAGCTTGGCGCCGACGACGCTGTTGCCCTGGGCGATGCGATCCGCCACGACCTGCGCCTGGACGTCGTACGCCGTCGCGATGTCGAAGTCGCCGTAGTCGCCCGTGAGGGCCGTCGTCGCTGTGCGGGTGCGCACCGCGGACGTGAGGCGCGATGCTGCCTCCTGAACGGGAAGGCTCATGCGGTGACCTCCGCCTCGGCGTGCTTGCGAGCCAGTTCCAGCGCGACGTCGATGATCATGTCCTCCTGTCCGCCCACCACCTGGCGGCGGCCCAGCTCGAGAAGGATCTCCGAGACCGGCACGTTGTAGCGGTCGGCGGCGCGCTCCGCGTGAAGGAGGAAGCTGCCGTACACACCCGCGTAGCCGAGCAGGAGTCCGGCGCGGTCGATGACCTGCTGGCGGGGCATGAGCGGCCGGACGACCTCCTCGGCGACGTCCATGAGCACCAGGGGATCGACCCCGGTCTCGATGCCGTACTTCGTGGACACGGCGGCCAGGATCTCGGTGGGGCAGTTGCCCGCCCCGGCGCCGAGCCCTGCCGATGTGCCGTCGAGGTTCTTCGCCCCCTCCTCATAGGCCGCGATGGAGTTGGCGACGGCCATGGCGAGGTTGTTGTGGGCGTGCACGCCCAGGGGGATGTCGAGCGCCTTGACCAGCGCACTCACCCGCCGGCGCACATCCTCGACCGTCATGGCTCCGGCCGAGTCCGCGATGTAGATGGTGTCGGCACCGTAGGACTGCATGAGCAGCGCCTGCTCGACGAGGCCCTCGGGGGAGTTCATGTGGGCCATCATGAGGAATCCGATTGCCTCCATGCCGAGTTCCTTGGCCACCTTGATGTGCTGCTCGGTGATGTCCGCCTCCGTGCAGTGGACCGCGATCCGCGCCACGGATACGCCGAGCTCGCGCACCTCGCGCAGGTCGTCGGCCAGGCCGATGCCGGGCAGCATGAGGCACGCGATCTGCGCCTGCTGGGCGGTCTCGCAGGCCTTGGCGATGAGTTCCTTCTCCGGCACCGCGGAGAAGCCGTAGTTGAAGCTCGATCCGCCGAGTCCGTCGCCGTGGGCGATCTCGATCACCTGCACGCCAGCGGCATCCAGGCCCGCCACGATCTTGATGACGTCCTCCGCGTAGTACTGGTGGCTGATCGCATGCGAGCCGTCGCGAAGCGTGGAGTCGATGAGGCGGTAGTCGGTGGCGGTCATGCGGGGATCCCTTCACGGTGATCGGCGATGGCCTCGCCGACACGCATCGCAGCGGCGGTCATGATGTCGAGATTGCCGGCGTAGGGGGGCAGGTAGTCGCCCGCGCCCTCGACCTCGAGCAGGACAACGACGCGGTGGGGCACGACGCCTCCCGGCGTGTTGTAGGGGCCCTCCTCGATCACCGGGGGGTTCTTGAGCCGATAACCCGGGACGTACTGCGCGACGTCCTTCTCCATGGCGTAGACCGATTCGAGCACCGCGTCGTGGTCGGTGCCCTCCGGCAGGGCCCCGAACACGGTGTTGCGCATGATGATGGGCGGCTCGGCCGGATTCAGGATAATGATCGCCTTGCTCGTCTCGGCGCCGCCGATCTCGCGCAGCGCGGTGGAGGTCGTCTTGGTGAACTCGTCGATGTTCTGGCGTGTGCCGGGCCCCGCGGACTTGGACGAGACCGTGGACACCATCTCGCAGTAGGGCAGGCTGGGCACCGCGCGGCGGATGGCGTAGGCCATGGGCGTCGTGGCCTGGCCGCCGCACGTGACCATGTTGATGTTGGGCGCGTCGAGGTGCTCGGTGAGATTCACCGCGGCGATGACCTTGGGGCCCCGCGCTGCCGGCGTCAGGTCGATCGCCGTGATGCCGGCGTCGGCGTACTTCTTGTAGTGGCGCACGTGGACGTAGGCACTCGTGGCATCGAAGACCATGTCGAAGTCGTCGCCGTGCTCGAGCACCCAGTCCGGGCCTTCGTGCGGCGCGTCCAGCCCGAGCGACTTGGCGCGGGCCAGGCCGTCCGATGCGGGGTCGATGCCCACCAGCGCGGTGAGCTGCAGCTTGTCGCTGCGCAGCATCTTGACCATGAGATCGGTCCCGATGTTGCCGGAGCCGACGATGGCACATCGCAGGGGCATGCCGTGTCCCTTCTGTCAGGTCGTGCTCGTCACGTCGTGCGGATCAGGTGGTGCGCAAGGTGATGGGGCCGAGCCGGTCGAACTCCGCGCGGAACACGTCGCCGCGCGCGAAGGGCACCGCTGCGTGGAGTGCGCCCGTCATGATGATCGCGCCGGCGGGCAGGGTGACACCCAGGGGATGCAGGGTGTTGGCCAGCCAGGCCACGGCATCGATCGGCCCGCCGAGGGCAGCGGCTCCCGCTCCGGTCGCGATGAGTTCGCCATTTCGGGTGAAGACCATGCCGATGAGCGCGGGATCGAAGTCGCCGAGGGGGACGACGCGGCTGCCGAAAGCCACGGCGCCGTTGGAGGCGAGGTCCGAGACCGTGTCAGCGAGCTTGATCTTCCAGTCGGCGATACGGCTGTCGACGATCTCGAGGGCCGCGACGAGCCCCCTGGTGGCCTCCCAGGCCTGGGCGGCCGTGCAGTGCGGGCCGGAGAGCGGGGCATCGAGCACCACGCAGATCTCAGCCTCCATGCGCGGGGCGATGTAGCGGTCGCACGGAACCTCGCCGCCGTCGGGATAGACCGTCGACCCCAGGACGGGTGCGTAGTCGGGCTGGTCCACGCCGAGCATCTCCTGCATCGGCTTGCTCGTGAGGCCGAGCTTGTAGCCGATGATCGAGTCGCCCTCGGCGAGCAGGCCCGCGACCAGGCCCTGCTGGACGGCGTAGGCGTCCTCGACGGTCATGTCCGGGAAGCGATCGGTGAGCGGCGCGATCGGAGTGCGCTCTCGCCGCGCCGTGAGGAGCGCCTGCGACATGTCGCGGATCTGGTCGGGCTGGGGTCGGGTCACGGCGTGCTCTCTCCTGCTGATCGACGGGGTGTGCGGGGGTCGCGGTAGCCCAGGCGCCGGCTCACCGCCATGGCCGCTTCCACGGCTGGGCGCGCGAAGCGGCGCAATGAGTCGCTGCCCAGCCGCTGGACGGGGCCGACGATGGACAGGGCCGCGATGACGTCGCCTCGCTCATTGCGCACCGGGGCGGCGATCGAAGCCGCGCCGAGCTCGGACTCGTTGACGTTCTCAGCCCATCCCTGCCGGCGGATCTCCACGAGGGCGCTGCGCAGCGCACGCGGGTCGGTGATGGTGTACGGCGTCTTGCGGTCCAGTCGCCATCCGCGCAGGAGGACATCGAGCTCATCGTCGGGCAGGTAGGCCAGCAGGAGCTTGCCGGTGCTCGTGCAGTGGGCGTCGTTGCGGTGTCCGACCCGGCCGAACAGGCGAAGGGTCTGCGGGCTCTCGCGTCGCTCGACGTAGACGACCTCGCGTCCGTCGAGCACGGCGACCTGCACCGTCTCGCGCGTTGCGTTGCGGAGCTGGTCGATCACGGGGGAGCAGGCTTCGTGGAGGTCGTTGTGGAGCGCGACCGAGGCGCCCAGCTCGTACATCGCGAGGCCGAGCCGGTAGGCGCCGGTCTCGGGATCCTGCTCGAGGAGCCGCTCCTCAGCCAGGGTGCTCAGCAGGCGGTGGGCGGTGCTCTTGCCGATGCCCAGTCGTCGCGAGAGCTCGGTCACTCCGATGTCGCGATCGCCCCGCCCGAACTCCTTGAGCAGGCGGGCGGCGTTGCGCACGCTCGACAGGGTCGAGTGCTGGCGCCGCGCGGGTGTCTCGGTCACGGGGTCCCCCTCAGGTGCTGCAGGAGCGTGCGACGCAGGTCCTGGGCGTCGGTGGGGGGGTCCATGCTCACGCCCGCGAGTCCTGGAGCGATCGCCTGGGCGAGCGCCACCTGCGCGCGGGCCAGGCCCGCTACGCTCGCACCCTGCATCTCATCGACGAGTGCCTCGCGGCCAGGGGCGTGCGCACGCAGCGCATCGAAGTCGCGTGCAGCAGCCGCGTGGGCATGTGCGAGGCCTGTGCCCGCATGGAGCGCATGGTGCGACGTCAGGCTGCCGCCCGGAGGGACAGCGAGGTGATACACGACCGTGCGTATGCCAAGGGCGCGACGTACCTCTTCGTAGTCGGGGCCACTCGACTCGTCGATGAGACCCAGAGCCGGAGTGACGACCGGGTCGAAGAACCGCAGCGACCACGACAGGTCATCGAGGGCATCGTCGACTTCCACCTCGGGGCCGCGCGGAGTGGGAAGCGCTTCGATCGTGCCGATCACGTGCAGGTTGCGCACGCCGACTGCCGCGACCGTGATGCGCGGGGAGTCGATGAGAGGCAACCGTGCCCGCTCGGCGGGCGGGAGCGTGGCCACGGCGTCGAGGTAGGCCTGGTGCAGGGAGCGCACATAGTCGGCCATGGCCTGGCGCATCGCCTCGGGTCCCTCCACGCGCGGGAACGTACCAGATACGTCCCGCATGCGGGAACACCGTCCTTCCATGCGGGACAAGGGGGCCATAGGTTTCCCTCACCCGAGAGGCCCACGGGCCGGGAGGAGCGACGATGGGAATCCTGCGCCTGTCGCATGTCGACATCACCGTGACCGACCTCGATCTCGCCGCGGCGTACTACACCGAGGTCATGGGCATGCTCGAGGTCGAGCGCGACGACACCTCCGTCTACCTCAAGTGCTGGGACGAGGTCGACCACCACTCGCTGCGCATCTCCTACGCGCCACGGGTCGGCTTCGACCTGATGTCCTTCAAGGTGCTGCGCGAGGACGACCTGTCCGATCTGGAGAATGCCGTGGGCAAGTACGGCTTCCCCGTCGAGCGCGTGAGCAAGGGGGCCTCGGTCGGCCAGGGTGAGTCCATCCGCTTCGAGACGCCGTCAGGACAGGTCATGGAGCTCGTGCACGATGTCGACAAGGTCGGTCGTGCGACGGGATCGCTCAACCCGGCACCGTTCTTCGACGGCGGCCGTGGCATCGCGCCCCCGCGGATGGATCATCTCCTCGTAACGGCGGAGGAGGTCGGGGAGTCGACGAAGTTCTTCACGGACGTCCTCGGCTTCCGCGTGACCGAGCAGCTCCTCGATGGCGACGGTCACCAGGCCGCGACCTGGATGGAGCGCTCCCACTCGCCGCACGACCTGGCGATCGTGTCGGGCCCTAACGGCGGCCTGCACCATTTCGCCTACTGGCTCGACGACTGGGATCACGTCCGCCGCAGCGCCGACATCCTCGCCTACAACGGCATCCAGATCGACGTCGGACCGACGCGACACGGCATCACGCGCGGCAACACGATCTACTTCTTCGACCCGCTCGGCACGCGCAACGAGGTCTTCACGGGCGGCTACCGGCCGGACCCGGACTTCCCGACGATCACCTGGACCGAGGACAACATCGGTCGGGCCGTCTTCTACTACGAGGGCGAGCTCAACGACCGCTTCATGAAGGTGCACACCTGATGTCCATCCTGCGTCTGTCTCACGTCGAGATCAAGGTCCCTGACCTTGAGCTCGCCACCGCCTACTACACGGAGGTCCTCGGCCTGGTCGAGACCGCGCGCGAACCGGAGCGGGTCTACCTCAAGTGCTGGGACGAGCATCAGCATCACTCCGTCGTGCTCACGTACGCACCGGCGTACGGCCTGTCGCACATGGGATGGAAGGTCGAGAGCCTGGAGGACCTCGACTTCTACGCCGCCCGCCTCGAGGCGGCCGGCATTCCCGTCAAGCGCATGCAGGGACTCGAGGTCGGCATGGGCGGGGGCAGCGTGATCCGCTTCGAGACCCCCTCCGGGCACCAGATGGAGTTGATCCACGGCATGGAGCAGGTGGGCAATCTCCTGCCGCTCACGAATCCGCCCCCGCGGCCGCTGGGCCTCGTGGGCATCGCACCGCCACGCATCGACCACATCTTCATCACGGTGGAGGACGTCAACGGCATGACGACCTTCTTGCAGGAGGTGCTGGACTTCCACCTCACCGAGCAGGTCGTGGGCGACGATGGCTTCCAGATCGCCACCTGGCTGGAGGTGTCGCACTCATCCCATGACATCGCGCTTGTCACGGGCCCCGATGGCGGCCTGCACCACTTCGCCTTCTGGGTCGACGACTGGAACGACATCCGCACCGCCTCGGACGTGCTCGCCTACCACGGAGTCCGGATCGAGACGAACCCCACGCGACATGGTGCGACCCGCGGGCACTGCATCTACTTCTTCGACCCGGCCGGCAATCGCAACGAGGTGTTCACCGGCGGCTACTGGGCCGATCCCGACGAGCCCCCGATCACCTGGACCGAGGGCGAGATGGGGCGCGCGCTGTTCTACTACGACGGCGTCGTCAACCAGCGCTTCCTCACGGTGCACAGCTAGGAGCCCCGATGACCATGACCGAGCCCGACGCAGTGGCCCTGCCCCGCACGGAGCGTCCCGACGCGCCGGCGTACCTCCAGCGCTACCTCGATCGCGAGGCGCGCGGCGGCCGACCCGGGGTCGCGGCTCCAGCGAAGCCGGAAGACGAGACGCCGCTCTACCTCCGGCGCTTCCGCGACCGTCGCAGCGGCCAGACCTCGCTGGACGCTCCGGTCCCGCTCTGGGAGGGCGCCGAGCTCGGCGCCACGCGCGCCTGGGCGGAGGTGACCCGCACCAAGGAGATCGTGCCCGAGCGCAAGGACCAGACCAAGGGCGCGGTGACCGACGTCTACTTCGTGCGCCACGGCGAGACCCAGGGCTACTCCACCGAGTCGGGGCTGACGCCCCTCGGCTCGTGGCAGGCGCACCGGCGCGGCAAGGAACTCGCCCGCCGCGTGATGACGGGGCATCACGTGACGATGGCCTGCGCGGACACCAATCGCGCGCGGCAGACCGCCGAGGGCATCCGCAAGGGAATGCTCGACGAGCTCGTGCTCTTCGGCCGCGAAGCGACCGTCGGCGAGGTCACGGCATACGAGGAGTTCCGCAACTTCCAGGTGATGACGCCCGACGGCTTCCGTGACGTCACGCAGGCCTTCCGGCTGTATCACTCCGAGATGGAGAAGTACGAGCGGATCGGGCTGGGAGGACGGCCGACCTGGCTCGTCGAGGTCGACCGCTTCTGGGGCATCCAGCAGGCCGGTGGCGACCCCATCACCCACTGGCTCACGATGCCGATGCTCACCTTCGAGCCGCCGGTGGCTGCGGTGCGCCGCTTCTGGGCTGGGCTGATGCGCATCCACGACGAGAACCCGGGGGAGTCGGTCATCGTCGCCACGCACTCGGGGCCGATTCGCGCCTTCGCCACCTGGGCCCTGGGCTACGACCCCGGAGAGCCCTTCAACACCGAGTTTGTGCGCGTGCGACTGCTCGAAGGCGGCCAGACCGCCCTCGTGCTGTATCGCAATCGCGTCCAGGAGGTCTCGGTGCCGGACTTCGACGGCCTGCCGGACTGGTGGGCGCGCCTCGAGGGTCGCGCATTGCCCAAGAGCCGACGGGGGGAGTCGTCATGACGAGCGTCACGATGTGGTTCGAGGGCTACTGGCCCGGGCTGAAGGGCGAGGTCGGTGGCAAGGCGGCCAGTCTCGGAGAGATGACGGGAGCGGGCCTGCCCGTCCCCCCGGGCTTCGCGGTCACGACCGCGGGGTACCGCGCAGCGCACGACGCTGCGGATCTCGATGCCACCCTGGCCCGGCTTCTGCACGGGCTCGACACCTCCGACACGGCCCAGGTGAGCACGGTCTGCGGCGAGATCCGCGACGTGATCCGCACGATGCCGCTGCCCGCCGATGTCGAGCGGCAGATCCGTCATGACTACGCCGAGCTGTGCCGCAAGTGCGACGTCGATGACCTGCCGGTCGCGGTGCGCTCGTCGGCGACGTCCGAGGACTCCCCGGACGCCTCGTTCGCCGGCGAGCACGACACCTATCTGTGGATCCGTGGCGGGGATGCGGTCGTCGATGCCGTTCGGCGGTGCTGGGCGAGCCTGTTCACGGACCGCGCGACCTGCTACCGGGTGGAGATGGGCTACGAGCACCGATCCGTCGAGATGGCCGTGGTCATCCAGAAGATGGTCCGCCCCATCGCCGCGGGCGTGGCCTTCACGCTCAATCCGGCCAACGGTGACCGGTCGCAGGTGGCCATCGACGCCGCCTGGGGCTTCGGCGAGGCGGTGGTCTCGGGCGAGGTCACGCCGGACAACTTCCTGGTGGACAAGGTGCTCCTCGAGGTGAGCAAGCGAGAGATCAGCCACAAGGCCCACGAGTACCGCCTCACCGACCACGACTCGGTGGAGAAGGCGGAGGTCGAGCCAGAGCGCGCGGAGACTCCGTGCCTCACCGATCCCCAACTCAAGGCGATCGCGGCGCTGGCCAAGACCGCCGAGAAGCACTACGGCTGCCCCCAGGACATCGAGTGGGCCGTCGACTCGGACCTGCCCGATGGCGACAACGTCATCCTCCTGCAGGCACGTCCCGAGACGGTGTGGAGCAAGAAGCCGCGCCAGTCCGTGGCCGGTTCCGCGGACAAGAACCCCATGGCGAGCATCGTCTCGACCTTGATGAATCCGCTGTA
>CAZQXO010000054.1:0-11966 GCA_964597445.1 uncultured Bifidobacteriaceae bacterium
CGTTGGCCACGATCTTGAACCCGGCGCGGTCGAGGGCCTTCGAGACGGCCGCGAGCTGGGTCACGATGTCGCCGCAGCTGCGCTCATCCTCGATCATGCTGATGACTCCCTCGAGCTGCCCCTTCGCACGCTTGAGGCGCATGAGGACATCGCGGGTGACGGCGGGATCGGTCTCCATGTCAACAGGATACCCCCCTACCCCCCGGGGTATCCTCTCCGCCATGACGCATTCTCACGGCGCGGGTGTCCTGCAGGAGCTGGCTCCGCTGGGCCGCGACCTTCGACGGGCGATCCCCGAGGTCTACTCCGGCTTCGGCGCGCTGCACTCGGCCGCCCTCGCCCCCGGCGCGCTGAGCGCGAGCATGAAGGAGCTCATCGCCCTGGCGATCGCCGTCGTCGAGCGCTGCGACGGGTGCATCGCCTCCCACTCCCGGGGTGCCGTCACGGCCGGCGCCTCGAAGGAGGAGGCAGCCGAGGCCATCGGTGTCGCCTTCCTCATGGCTGGTGGCCCGGCGACCGTCTACGGTCCGCGCGCCTATGCCGCGTTCTGCGAGTACCACGACGCCGCTCATCCCGAGCAGTCCGCTGAGCAGTAGCCCCACCTCTTCGCAGGGTCCTGCGGCGGCCGGGTTCTCGCCTCGGGCCCTGCCGGCCTACCTCGGCGCCGCCACGCTGGCCACGGAGTCAGCCGGAACAGCGACCCGACCGCACGATGATCGTGAGCACCGCGCTCTCCGGCCTGTTCCTGATCGCCATCGGCCTCGCGCTCCACATCCTCGGACTCCTCCTCGGACTCGTGTACGGACCGACGCTTCCCCATCGGCGTCACTGGCTGCATCGCCCCTGATCACTACGCTCGGGTGCCATGACCAGCAGCGGGCCCGGACGCATCGCCCTCGTCGGCAGTGGTGAGTACCTGCCGGTCATGCAGGAGATCGAGGCGTGGCTCCTCGCCGATCGGCCACCCCGCTACGTCCAGCTCGCCACGGCTGCTGCGCCCGAGGGCGATCGCGTCCTGGCCACGTGGCATCGCCTCGGAGCCGAGGCCGCGGAGCGCCTGGGAGCCAAGCAGGTCGTCGTCGACGTGCGCACCCGCGCCGATGCTGACGACGACGCTCACGTCGACGCCATCGCGGGGGCAGGACTCATCTACCTGTCGGGAGGGAACCCGCGGCATCTTGCGACGACCCTGCGCGGGACGCGCGTCTGGCACGCGATCCTCGAGCAGTGGCAGGCAGGTGCGTCGCTCGCCGGATGCAGCGCGGGCGCCATGGCCCTCGGCGGGTATGTGCCCGACATCAGGCATCCCAGCAAGGGAGGCACCGACGGGCTGGGAGTGGCGCCCGACCTGCGTGTGCTGCCGCACTTCGACAAGTACAGCCGCTTCATCCCCGACGCCGTCATGCGTCCGCTGATCTCCCCCGGGCGCATCGTGGTCGGCATCGATGAGGACACGGCACTCGTGTCGGAGGGGCCGGGCGAGGACGGTCTCTGGGACTTCCGCTCACGCGGTGTCGGATCGGCATGGACCATCGAGCACGATCGTCGGCATCGCGTCAACGCCCCGCTGCGGCTGAGGATCTCCTCGTGACAGCACGAGCCGATCTCGGCCGAGACCCACGACCCGCCACGCTGCGACCCGGCGTCCGCACCTTCAAGCCCCGACGATCACGCATCACGCCGACGGCGCAGCGCGCACTGCAGGAGCACTCCGACCTTCTCGTCCCGCTCACCGATGAGCCGATCGACCGTGCGGCGATCTGGGGACCGACGGTGCCGCTCGTCGTCGAGATCGGCTTCGGAGACGGGCGCGCCACGGCGGCCATGGCCGCGAGAGAGCCGGGTGTCGGGCTCCTGGCCATCGACGTCCACACCCCCGGACTCGGCGAGGCGCTCGCCCGGCTCGGGAGTTCCGGCATCCGCCATGTGCGCCTGATGGAAGCCGACGCGATCGTCGTGCTCGAGCGCATGATCCCACCGGACAGCCTCATCGGCGTGCGCGCCTTCTTCCCGGATCCCTGGCCGAAGGCTCGGCATCACAAGAGGCGTCTCGTCCAACCGGCCATCGTCGAACTCGTCCGGACGAGACTCGTCATCGGCGGAACGTGGCACCTGGCCACCGACTGGGAGGAGTACGCGACGGCGATGCAGGAGTGCTTCGCCCTCGCCCCGGGCTGGACCGGGGGCGTGATCCCGCGACCCGAGGAGCGGCCGATCACCCGATACGAGACCCGGGCCCTGCGCGAAGGACGGGCCATCACCGACCTGGTCTTCCGGCGGACCGCCTGACTCGGGTCATCGCGACGGGGGCACAATGACATCATGTCGACCGCACCCCTGACACCCACCCGGCCCCTCGGCTCCACCGACGTCCTCGTGTCGCCGCTCTGCTTCGGCGGCAACGTGTTCGGCTGGACGGTCGACGCGGATGGCTCCTTCGCCCTGCTCGACGAGTACGTGTCGCAGGGGGGCAACTTCATCGACACCGCCGACGTCTACTCCGAGTGGATTCCCGGCAACGCGGGCGGCGACTCCGAGCGCATCATGGGCCGGTGGCTCGCCTCCCGCGGCACTCGCGCGGATCTCGTGATCGCGACGAAGGTGGCGAAGCTGACCGCGCGCCGCGGACTCGCCCCCGACACCATCCACGCGGCACTCGATGACTCACTCGAGCGACTCCAGACCGACTACATCGATCTCTACTACGCCCACGAGGACGACGAGAGCGTGCCGATGCTCGAGTACCTGCAGGCCTTCGACGCACTCGTGCGGTCGGGCCGCGTGAAGTACCTCGCCGCATCGAACTTCTCCCCCGCGCGACTGGTCGAGGCCCTGCGCCTGCAGCAGGAGCACGGGCTCTCGCCGTTCATCGCGATCCAGGATCTCTACAACCTCGTCGAGCGCGGCTCCTTCGAGCGCGATCGCGCACCCATCGTGGCCGAGTACCACCTCGCAGCCCTGCCCTACTACTCCCTGGCCAAGGGGTTCCTCACGGGCAAGTACCGGCCCGGCGTCGTGGTCGACAGTGCGCGGGCGACTGGCGCGATGGCCTACCTCGACGAGCGCGGCGAGCGGGTCCTCTCCGCGCTCGACGAGGTCGCGGCGGCGCACGGATGCCCCGTCAGTGCCGTCTCCCTCGCCTGGCTGCTGACGCGCCCCGGCGTCCCAGCCGCCATCGCGAGTGCGCGCACGCCGGAGCAGCTCGCCGACCTCATTCCCCTGGGAACCATCACCCTCACGCCGGAGCAGATCCGCCTGCTCGACGAGGCATCCGCCTGACCTGAGGTGAGCCTGTTCGTCGCGGTCGTGCCGCCAGCTCACGCGCGCGAGCACCTGCACGACGCCCTCACCGACGTCCGGCGTCGCCCGGGCGTGGACCGGGTTCGCTGGACATCACTCGATCGCTGGCACATCACCCTGGGCTTCCTCGGCGACCCACCGGAGCAGGTGGACGAGGACGTGGCCGAGTCCCTGTCGGTGCTGGTCGAGCTCCCGGCGATCACCGGGGTTCACCTGAGGGGCGCCGGCTCCTTCGGCCGCACGGTCGTCTGGACGGGCGTCGCCGAGGGGCCGGGCCGGGATGCGTTCGCGGACATCGCCCGACGGATCCCCGCGCTCGTACGCGGGACGGGAGCCGCGGTGGACCGTCGGGAGTGGCGACCCCACCTCACGATCGGCCGCCTGCGAGGCGGGTCACCCGACCCGGCCGTGCAGGCCCTCGCCGCCTACTGCGGGCCGGTCTGGGACGTCCAGGAGATCCACCTGATCCGATCCACGGGAGGGGCCGCTCCCGTGCATCACCGGATCGCCACGGTGCCTCTGCTCGGCGCCTAGGACGTCGCACCCGCCCAGGGGCGAACGGGGAGGCCGGGAACCGGCGCGTCGATGACGAACACGCCACCGGACATCGGCCACGCCACGAGAGCCTCCGCACTCATGCGGTAGCGGGCGGAGGTGATGAGGAGGCGGTCCCGGCACGGCCCGACGAACTCCGGGCACGTCACGTGCGGTGCTCCCACGCCGACCTCATCGACCACATCGCCGTTCGACGTGAGGCACCGGACGACTCCCTCGCCGAAGAACGCGACCCACAGGCGCCCGTCGACGTCGACCGCGAGACCGTCGGGCGTGCCACCGCAGGCGAGGACCGTGCGCTGACCGGACGCGACTCCGCGCGTCACGTCATAGTCGAAGGCGCGCACCTCACCGGGCCGCGTCTCGACGTGGTACATCGTCGTGCCGTCCGGCGAGAAGCCGATGCCGTTCGACACCGTGACATCCGTGAGCACGACGCGCACCGTTCGATCCACGTCGATGGACCACACGCGCTCCTGCCGCGAACGATCGTCGCAGCGGATGCTTCCGACGAGGAAGCGGCCGGCGGGATCCACGGATCCGTCGTTCAGGCGGCTCGCGACATCGTCCGGGAGGAGACGGATCGAGTCGCGACGTGCGCCGTCCGCGTCGATCACGTGCACCTGGCGCTCACCCGCCACCAGGAGGCCCCCGTCGGCGGCGGGCGTCACGGATCCGACCTTCTCGCCCATCGAGCACTGCCACACGATCTCGAGCCGATCTCCCTCGAGTCGGCCGCGGAACACCTCCCCGGCCTCACTGTCGACCCACCAGACGCACTGCCGCGACTCGTCCCACACCGGACCCTCGCCCAGCTCCCAGCGCTCGTCCGCTCCCTCGACGAGAGCGGCCTGCCGGAGGTGCGCATCCATGTCCGTGAGAGTAGGGCAGGGCGTGGACGGGTAGGTTCGAGTCGTGTCGAGGCCAGCGCAGGGACGAGGTCCGGACGACACCGCGTCCGACGATGGCGCCCCCGAGCCCGCCGTGCGGCGCCGGTCGTCCCGCATCGCCTACGCGAACCCCTGGATGACCCTCACCGAGGACGAGGTCGAGTACCGGGACGGATCCACTGGCGTCTTCGCCGTGGTCCGCACGCGCGACTTCTCCCTGGTGATCCCGTTCGACGGAGAGCGCTTCACGCTCGTCGAGCAGTTCCGATACGCCGTCGGACGACGGCTCTGGGAGTTCCCGCAGGGATCGGTGGCCTCACCTGAGGACCTCGGCGCCGCCGAGGTGGCCGCCATCGAACTGGAGGAGGAGGCCGGCCTGCGCGCCCGGCACTGGACGCATCTGGGTCGCCTGCACGCCGGGTACGGCCGATCCTCGACCGCGTTCGACGTCTACCTTGCTGAGGGACTCTCGTCGGTCCCGGCCCGCCGCGAGGTGACGGAGCAGGACATGCGATCGGCAGCCTTCACCCGGGAGGAGCTGTGGACCCTGGTCGAGGAGGGCCTGCTCACGGACTCGCACACCTTGGCCGCACTCGCCCTTCTCGACCGTCATCGACCTCGCTCGGTCGACTGATCCTGCGCCAGCCGGACGCCTCCCCCCTCATGCTTGGCGGCATAGCAGGCGTCGTCCGCCAGGCGGATGAGCTCGTCGACTCCCCGGGGATCGCCCGGCTGGATCGCGATGATGCCGATGCTGATGCCCACGCCGAGCGGACCCTTCTGCGTCGGCACGCGCAGGGCTCGCACGTCAGCCGCGAGCACATCGGCAATGCGACGCCCCCGGTCGACACCGCAGTTGTTCAGGATGATGGCGAACTCGTCGCCTCCGATGCGCGCCACGAGGTCCCGACTGCGCACGTGGCTGCAGAGCGTGTCGGTGACCGACCGGAGCATCGCGTCGCCTGCTGAATGGCCACCGAGGTCATTGACGGCCTTGAACCGATCGAGGTCGAGGTACATGAGCACCGACGGCTCCGCATCCTCACGGACCCGGACCTTCTCCAGGGTTCGAAGGAACTCCCGCCTGTTGCCGACCCCCGTGAGCGGATCCGTGCTGGCCTCGCGATTCAGGTTCTCGGCCCGGTAGCTCGCGCGCCGGGCCACCCCGGTGACGACCAGCACGAAGGACTGCAGGAGGCCGAGGATGAGGAGTCCCACGACCTCGAGTCCGGCGAGTCGGAAGAGCTCAGGATCGGCCAACTGTCCGCTCGTCGGAGTCACCTGGACCTGCCACATGCGTCCGTAGGACTCGAGGGCACGACTCGTCGTGGTGACCTCCGATCCGTCGACCCCATCGACCCGCGGCGGACGTGGGGCGTCTCTCTGGGCAACCTGCTCCGGGTCGTCCGCGTCGGTCACGTCGAGCAGGGCCAGAGAGGTGCCGGCCCATACCGGATCCGAGAAGGCATCGCTCAGCAGTGCTCCGAAGCGGTAGACACCCACGGCGAAGCCCGTGACCTGCTCCGAGGGGACCGACCCACCGGACGCGTCACGCATGCGCTGGAAGATGGGGACGAACGCGAGCATGCCCTTCTGGCCGTCGATCTCCTGCACCAGGTTGATGGGCGGGGTGGCCGCGGAGTCGCCCGTGTCGCGCACCCGCTCGACCGCAGCCCCGCGGGCCTCGTCGGAGGTGACGTCGAATCCGAGGGCAGGGACGTTGTCGGCCAGCGGCTCGATGTAGCCGACCGGCACGTACTCCTCCCGTGCCCGCGCCGGGATGAGCGTCCCGTCGTCGGCGCGCTCCGTGACCCGGTACCCCGTCAACCCCTGTTGGCGCTGGGCCTGCTCGAAGGAGGCGCGTTCGGCCCGACTGATGATCGGGTCCCACGACACCGCCTGAAGGCTCGGGTACCGGTCGAGCGCCTCCTGCACGTAGAAGCGGAAGTCGTCCGCGTCCACCTGCTCGAGCGACTCGACGAAGCGGGCGACGCCCTCGAGCACCTCCCGGTCGCGTGCGAGCGCCCGCTCGACGATGCCCGCCGCCTCATCGGCCACCTGCTGCAGCCTCTGCTCGCGCATGCGATCGGCCTGGATCTCCGCCTGCACGAAGAAGGCGCCGAAGATGAGCGAACCCAGGAGCATCGGCACGGCGATCTCGACTCGACGACCCTGCCAGGCCTCCCGCTGGCCCGGCAGGAGCATCAGCACCAGGGGGCCGAAGACGACCACGCCGAGGGCATCGCGCGCCCACCACATGACGAACTGCGCAGCCCACACCTCGATCGGGATCGCGCCGGTCGCCACCTGCCCCACCGTGGCCACGGTCGCGCCGATGAGGGCCGACAGCGGGCCCGCGAGGAAGAGGAAGGTGATGATCTCGCGCGCATGCGTCAGACGGGCGTGTCCGCCGACGGCCCGGGTGACCAGCGTGGCGCCCACCTGGGCCTGCAGTGCCGCCCCGGCGGCGAGAGCGAGGGCGAGCGTCACCGACGCCCCGCTCTCCCCCACCCAGGAGTCATCGACCGGGGTGGCACCGATCAGGGCGGCACCGAGGGCGGCGACGGCGACGGCGGGGAGGATCCGCCAGCCCCACACGTAGGCGACGGCGAAGGCGAGACCCGCCGCGGGCCACAAGGGTGGGGCCACACCTGAGGAGATCTCGAGCGCCTGCGTCAGCAGGGCGAGCGCCAGATAGGCAGCGAGGACGAGGAGGCTGACCGACAGGAGCCGCGACCACGAGGACAGGGACGCATCACTCGGCATGACCGTGCCTCCCCCGAGACGAGGTGCTCTGGCGCATCGCCACACTAGCCACACGAAGCGGGCGGATGCCCTGGTGAAGACCGATCTCTGACCGCTCAGGGCGAGATTCCCCCCTGCCCCGTCCTACCCTGATCGCATGAGGGTGCGGCACGGATCGGCCCGCGAAGCCCTGCTCCCCTGGGCGATCGCAGGCGCCGTCCTCGTAGTCGGCCTCCTCGCCACGGTCGGCCTCATGCGCTCCCTCCTGTCATGGCAGAGCGAGCAGGTCCAGCAGGAGGCGCAGAACGCGGCGAGCCAGGTGGTGCAGCAGCTGGAGTCCACCATCGTGCCGCCGGCGACCCTGACCCACGCCCTCGCCGCCTTCGTCCTCGCCGAGGACGGCGACCTGGACCCGGTCGCCACGCGGGAGTTCATCGGGGCACTCGCCGAGGAGCAAGCCGCCGTGATCACGATGACGATCGCGCCGGACAATCGCATCGCGTACCTCGCGCCCCTCGCGGGGAACGAGGCCGCTCTCGGCCTCGACCTCACGTCGATCCCTGAGCAGTGGGAACCCATTCGAGAGGTCATCGCCTCACGGGAGCCTGCCCTCCTCGGACCCTTCACCCTCGTGCAGGGCGGCCTCGGCCTGGCCTACCGCGAGCCCGTGTTCCTGCCCTCCGGCGAGTACTGGGGCCTGGTCAGCACCATCGTGGATGCCGAGGCCTACCTGACCTCCGCCCTCGCGGCGGCCGGCGTCGATCCCGAGCTCATCGCCGTGCGCACCACCCTGGCCGGTGTCGCGGGTGAGGCGCCCTTCTGGGGGGACCCCCTGGCCTTCTCCTCCGATGCGGTCGTGCTGGCGGCCGAGCCTGAGGGGGCCTCGTGGGAGGTCGGCGTCCTTCCACCGCCCACGGACGACAGCCTTGCCGTCACCTTGGTCGTGTTCGGTGCCACCACCTGCCTGCTGCTGGCCCTGCTGACGTTCCTGGCCGTACGGCTCCAGCAGCGTCGACGCGAGGTGGCTCATCGGCTCGAGAGACTGACGGAGCTGGCCCCCGGCGTGCTGTTCCAGATGCGACTGGGACCGGAGGGCTCCGCGTCGGTGTCCTACATCAGCGGACGGGTCGAGGAGATCTTCGGTGTGACCGTCGACGACGCCCTGCACGTCCCCGACATCCTGACCTCGCGGATCCACCCCGGGGATCGGCGGCGCGTCAACGCGACGATCCAGGACGCCGCCCGCCATGGCCGAGCCTGGAGCGATCGGATCCGCATGCGGGCAGCGGACGGCCAGGACCACTGGTTCCAGACCGATGCCGCACCCGAGACACTGCCTTCAGGTGAGATCGTCCTTCACGGTCACCTCGCCGACGTCACCGACGCCGTCGTCGCCGAGGACCGACTGCGCATCAGTGCCAGCGTGTTCGAAGCCACGCGCGACGCCGTGATCCTGATGGATCCGGACGCCACCATCACCGACGTGAACCCGGCCTTCACCGACATCACCGGATTCAGCCTCGACGACGTCGTCGGCGCGTCGATCGACACGCTCGGGGCCGACATCAACTCCCCCACGGTCTACGCCGAGGTGCGCGCCACTCTCGCTCGCGAGGGCTTCTGGCAGGGGGTTCTCCTGCAGCGCTCACGCAGCGGCACGGTCTCCCCCCAGGCGGTGACCATCACGGCGGTGCACGGATCGAGCAGCACCCCGGACCACTACGTCGCCGTGCTGAGCGCCTTGAGCACCCTGAAGGACGACTTCATCACCGGCCTTCCCGGCCGGCTCGTGCTGGACGACCGCATCATCCGCTCCCTCGAGCAGGCGCACAGCGACGGCACTCAGGTGGCCCTGCTCATCGTCTCCCTCGACCGCTTCGGTGACATCAACGCGGCCCTCGGCCACCGCGGAGGCGACCTCGTGCTCAAGGAGGTCGCCCGTCGCCTGCGCGCTCTCGTGCGCGAACCCCAGACGGTGGCCCGCCTCAGCGGAGACGAGTTCGCGATCGTCCTCTCGCAGGAGGTCACCGTGGACACCACGACCGCCACGGCCGTGGAGATCGGACGGGAGATCGGCAGGCCGATTCGCGTCGAGCAGCACGACGTGCGCCTGACGGCCAGTATCGGCATCGCCCTCTCACCCACCGACGGTCGCACTTCAGGTGACCTCATCACCTCGGCGGTCCAGGCGGCCCAGGCGGCCAAGGCGGCCGGTCGAGGACGCTTCCTGTTCTTCACATCGCAGATGCAGCAGGATGCCCGGCAGAGGGCCCGGCTCACCGATGACCTTCACCACGCCATTCCCGGTGACCAGCTGGGCATCCTCTTCCAGCCCGTCGTGGATCTCGCCACGAACAGGACGGTCAAGGCCGAGGCGCTGGTTCGCTGGATCCATCCCAGGCTGGGTCCGATCCCACCCGAGGTCTTCGTTCCCCTCGCCGAGGCGAGCGGCCTCGTGAAGCCGATCGGTGACTGGATCTTCGCCCAGGTGCTCGCGCTCCTGCCGGAGGCCCGCGCCATCGCCCCTGACTTCCGAGTGAGCATCAACCTGTCACCCGTCGAGATCGTGGATGCGAACGGCCTCCACTCACGACGGATCGCCCTCCTGAGGGAGAGTGGCGTGCCGGGTGAGGCATTCGTGGCCGAGATCACCGAGGGCCTCGTGCTCGACCGGAGCAGCGCGACGGCGCGGGCGCTCCAGACGTACCGGGACGCTGGGTTCGGCTTCGCCATCGACGACTTCGGGACCGGGTACGCCTCTCTCGCGTACCTGGCATCGCTCGATGTGGACTTCGTGAAGATCGACCAGGCCTTCGTTCGCGGCATCAGCACGGACGAGCGGAACGTCACCCTCTGCCGTGCCATCGTCCAGATGGGCCACGGCCTCGGCCTTCAGGTGATCGCCGAGGGAGTCGAGTCAGCGGAGACCCGTGACATCCTCGCGGGAGAGGGATGCGACTTCGGCCAGGGCTACCTGTTCGCCGCCCCGCTCACGCCGGACGAGCTCCTTCAGCGACTGCGCGACGAGCGCGGCGCCTGAGAGCGCGAGGCGGACGACCCGCGCCGCGGTGCCGAGTGCCCGCCGGGCTTCGACCCGGGGCGACGACCGTAGGGACGGCTGCTGCGAGCCTCGCGCACCGGCGCGGGCGTCCAGGGGATGCCGGACGGCTCCTGCGATCCGGTGACCTTGCGCAGGCCGTCATCACCCGGTCGCACACGGAGGACCGATGCCGTGACCCCGGCCTTCTTGGTGAGCGTGGTCACGGCGCGCTCCTGCTTGGGCAGCGCGAGGGTCACCACCGTGCCGGAGTCGCCGGCGCGCGCCGTACGACCGGCGCGGTGCACGTAGTCCTTGGGGTCGGTGGGGGCATCGACGTGCACCACGAGGCTCACGTCGTCGACGTGGATCCCGCGCGCCGCGACGTCGGTGGCCACCAGAGCCGGGATGACACCCGTGCGGAAGTCGTTCAGGGTGCGCGTGCGCACCGCCTGCGACTTTCCGCCGTGGAGCGCTCCGACCGGCACGCCCTGGGCGGCCAGCTGCTCGGCGAGACGGTCGACGGCGCGCTGGGTGCGGACGAAGAAGATGGTGCGGCCGTCTCGGGCCGCGATCTGGGCGGTGATGGCGCTCTTGTCGGCCGGGTGCATCAGCAGGACGTGATGATCCATGGTCGTCACCTGAGCCGTGACCGGTCCAGTGGAATGCTCGGCCGGATCCTTCAGGTACTGCCGCACCAGCGTGTCGACGCCGTTGTCGAGGGTCGCACTGAACAGCAGGCGCTGGCCGCGCGGCTTGCATGCGTCGAGGATCTGCTTGACGACCGGCAGGAATCCCATGTCGGCCATCTGATCGGCTTCGTCGAGGACCACGATCTCCGTCATCGACAGATCGACGTCCCCGCGCTGCATGAGATCGATGAGCCGGCCGGGGGTCGCCACGAGGATCGGCACGCCGCGCTCGAGTGCGCGCAGTTGCTGCCCGTAGGGCATGCCACCGGCGATAAGTCGGGTGCGCAGCTGCACCTTCTCCGCGAGCGGACCGAGGATGTCGCTGACCTGCATCGCCAGCTCGCGCGTGGGAACGAGAACGAGACCGAGGGGACGACCGGGCTCCGCGCGACGCCCCGCAAGGCGCGAGAGCAGAGCCAGGCCGAAGGCCAGGGTCTTGCCCGAACCCGTGCGCCCGCGGCCGAGGATGTCGCGGCCCGCGATGGCGTCCGGCAGCGTGGCCGCCTGGATCGGGAAGGGGTCGGTGATGCCGTCGACGCGCAAGGCCTGGATGAGAGGCGAGGCGACACCGAGGTCGGCGAAGGACAGTGTGGGCACAGCAGACATAGTGAAATCCATTCAAGACTTAAGGCGCGTCTTGAATGGTGACCCTGATGTGTCGCGTGGAGGTCAAGACTCGCGAGGAGTGATGTCTTCAGGGTACGGCACGATCGCGCAATCGCGAAATCGTCGCCGTCACGCGGGTGT
>CAZQXO010000055.1:0-11635 GCA_964597445.1 uncultured Bifidobacteriaceae bacterium
ATGCACCCACCTCGCGGAGGATCGCGATGACCTTCTGCAGCCGGAACCAGTTGGCCGGGTAATCCTGATTCGTCCAGATGCGATCAGGGTCGTACTGCTCGTGGTAGGTCGAGGCGCTGCCGTCGTAGTGCTGGGCGACGCGAGCCGTCGAGTCGTGGGTTCCCGTAGAGGTCATACGAAGTATTTTGCCGGTATTTCCTTTCTTCCGTCAAATTGACAGAGCTCCGCGTGTCGCGGTCGTTGCGGAGCCTCATGGCGTGCGTGGGACCTACGTGACCGAGTTGCTGGAGGCGCGACCATGACGGATGATGACGGCATGAGCGACCTCGTCTGCCCCAAGTGCCACGGACCCATGCGCACCTTCGAGCGCAACGGCATCCACGTCGATCAGTGCACTGAGTGCCGCGGCATCTTCCTGGATCGAGGAGAGCTTGAGCACCTCATCTCGGCTGAGGCCCAGTGGACGGCAGCGTCCGCAGCACCTGCAGCACCTGCAGCCCCTCCGGCCCCGAGCTACCAGCAGGAGCGCGGATACGAGTCCTCCGGCAAGTCCTCGTACTACAAGCGCAAGAAGAAGAGCTTCCTCGAGGAACTGTTCGACTGACAGCCCGCGACGCTCATGGCACGGGGCCCGCGATCAGCACGGGTGAGCCTGAGATGGGAACGGATGGCCCTGCACCGATCGTGATGCCATCCATTCCCTGGTACACGGTCATCCCGGGCGGAGTCGCCACGGACGAGGTCGAATCGTCGTCCGTGTACGCGACGTAGAACGGAACGCCCCCGCGATCCAGGTTGCACAGAACGACGACACCTGTCGTCGAGCAACCGTGGAAGGTGGAGTCGACCACCCACTCGCGTACGCGGGCGTAGGCGCGGGTTGCGAGGTAGCCGTTCCACATCTGAATGCCCAGGAGCCGGTACTCCGGTGTCCACGCGTACCAGTAGGTGCGGGCGATGCCGAATCTCAGGGAGTCGAGATAGGTCCGCGAGATGTACGTCGGGACGAGCGCAGCAGGGATCTCCCTCGCCGCGTCCCCCGTGCCCGGGTTGGTGATGCCGTAGTTGATCTCCGTCTCCCAGATGGGCAGGGGCGGGGCCTGCGCGATGCGGAGGGCCGTCGTCATCAGGCCGTACAGCAGGCCGCGCTCCCGCGGCCCGCCCTCGGGGAGCGGATAGAGACTCACCGCGAAGGCATCAACCGGCCACCCCAGGTTCCGCAGGCCCACGAGGTACTCGGGATAGAACTCGGTGAAGCCCTTCACCCAGCGCGATCCGGTGGAGGCCGCGATCACCTGCGCCCCCGGAACCTCCTCCTTGATGATGGCGTAGGCACGTGCTGTGAGATCCGCCATCAACTCCGGGGTCCCACGCCAGAACTGCGGGATGTTCGCCTCATTCCAGATCTGGTAGGCGGCGATTCTCCCTCCGTATCGCTTCAGGACTGCGCGCACGTACGTCTCGAACAGCGCTGGATCGGACATGGGCATCGATGAACCGGGGCCAGCGAACTCCGCTCCCGGAGCGGGTGCGACCGCGGCCCACTCCGGAGTGCCACCGAGGACGAGGAGCACCTGCTGCCCTGCTGCCTCAGCCTTGGCCACCTCACGGTCGAGGGCACCCCACGAATAGCGCCCGCGCTCGCGCTCGATCAGGTTCCAGGACGTCGAGACGTCCCACAGGCGCACGGCACCGGCGAACTCCGGCGTTCCGATGATCGGGTGATTGCCGAACAGGGCGGGCGTCACGGGGACTCCCGATTCGGGAATGCGGGCGTTGTCGGGCTCCGTGGGGCGATACGGATTGGTCAGCCGGACCGTGACGGTCCTCCGCTGAACCACCTGCCCACCCGCACGGACCTCCGCCCTCAGCCAGATCCTGCCGATCTCGTCCCCGGGCTGGACGACGAAGGGCTTCGTGCCGCCCGCGGCCGGCACCCGCCATCGGGACAGTCGAGTGAACGTCATGCCGTCGCGGGACGAGGACAGCGTGGCCCATCGGGCTCCGGCCGCCTTCGGGACGCTCACGGATGCATCGAACGACGTGCTGGCGGGCGCGGTCTCGGGAGCTGTGATGACGAAGGACTCGCGCACCTCCGGGCCGGCCAACGCGGCTGGGGTCGCTGCGATCACCAGCGCGAATCCCGCGACGGTGGCGACCGTGGACACCAGCCACGTGCGCAGGGTCACGGCGAGCCACTCTCCACGCACGCCTTGAGACGCACGAGCGTCTTGAGAATGGCGATCTGGTTGTTCTCGTAGGCGTTCATCAGGTTGAGCGCTGCCGGAAACCGAGCGGTCGTCCCGTCGAACGTCTCGACGACCTCCGTCCTCGGACGGTGGTGACCGTTGCCCTCCGGTAGGGGCGTGAGCTCATATCGCCAGCGATGTCCGTTGATGTGCCGCCAGGCGATGCGCGTTCCCTCCTCGAACTCCACCACGGTGTTGCGGATTCGGTACGGGACTCCGATGCGCATGTCCATGCCGAACCGAGCACCGAGCGACAATCGATCCGGTCCGGACACCTGTCCACGCACGGTGCCCGATCCATCGATCGCTGGATGCTGGGCAGGGTCAGCCAGAACATCGAACACGGCCTGAGCGGGGGCATCAATGATGATGCGCCCTGCTCGTTGGCGGGATGACGTGCAACTCACGACGTCCGCCCGCGGCGGCCGCGCTGGGCTCTGTGACCGGGCTGCATCCATGACTCCACGGTAACCCCGACGCACCTAGAATCCTCGGGTGAGCGTCAGGATCTACAGCGGGCCGCACTCGGATCGAGGCCGCGGCCCCTCCGGCTGGATCACCTATCTCCCCTGGGCCTTCGCCGGTCTCACGATCCTCGGCCAGATCGTGTGGGTGCTCGTGGGGGGCGACGCTCGCACGACCCTGACCATCCTGACCGTCATCACCTTCTTCCTCGCGAGCGCGACCCATGCCTTCCTGTCCCGCGGAGCCGCCTGGGGCTTGGGCTACCTCGGCATCACGCTCACCTTCGGGTGGCTCATCGAGCGGGTCGGCCTCACCACCTCGTTCCCGTTCGGGCACTACGAGTACACAGGCACGCTGGGCCCCAGCTTCTTCGGCGTCCCCGTCGTCATCCCCCTGGCCTGGTCGATGATGGCGTATCCCTGCCTGCTGGCCGCTCAGCGCCTGTCCACGACCCGCATGGGAGCGGCACTCATCGGTGGTTCCGTCCTCGCGGCCTGGGATCTGTTCCTCGATCCCCAGATGGTCGCCGAGGGTCACTGGACGTGGACCCAGATCGGCTGGGAGCTGCCCGGCATCCCCGGGATCCCTCTCCAGAACTTCCTCGGCTGGCTCCTGGGATCGATCGTGCTGATGTGGATCCTCGACCTGCTGCCTCGCAAGGTGGCCAACGACGCCGTGCCCACCACCATGCTCACCTGGGTCTATGCGTCCAACGTGCTCGCGAACTTCGTCTTCTTCGACCGACCCGGCGTGGCGCTCTGGGGCATGATCGCGATGGGCGCCATCGTCATCCCCTTCCTCTGGCGACTATGGAGCCAGCCCCAGTGGTGAGCGCCACGGAACTCGCCCGTGCCGCGGTCGTCGGGGGATCGCTCCTGGCTGTGGGCATCGCCACACACACCGCGATCAATCTGCGCCACCTGCGCCGCCCCGTGTCGAGGCCTCCTCGTGCTTCCTCTCGCGCACGTGATCGCGTGAGCATCCTCATTCCCGCACGGAACGAGGCCGACACCATCACCGGGACCTTGAGATCGGCCGCCCAACAGCGAATACCCGACGACGTCCGTGGCCTTGATCTCGAGATCCTCGTCCTCGACGACGGGTCGACGGACGAGACGAGGACACTCGCCGAGACCGTCGCGGCCGACGAACCGCGGATGACCGTGATGACGGCACCGGATTCCGCTCCGCCGCGGGGATGGCTGGGGAAGCCGTGGGCCTGCCAGCGCCTCTCGGACGCCGCCACCGGATCCGTCCTCGCCTTCGTGGACGCCGATGTCGAGCTGCTCCCCGAGGCCGTCGTCGCCCTCGTCGACACGCTTCGCGACGGTGACTTCGCCATGGTCGCGCCCTACCCCTACCAAGAGTCCGGCTCCTGGCTCGAGCGCCTCATCCAGCCCCTCGTCACGTGGTCATGGGCGGCGACCATGCCCCTCGCCTGGGCCGAGAACTCGACGCGTCCGTCCCTCAGCGCCGCCAACGGTCAACTTCTCGTGGTCGACGCCGAGGCCTACCGCAGTGTCGGCGGCCATGCGGCTGTCGCGGGAGACGTGCTCGAGGACATCGCCCTCATGCGGGCCTTCAAGAGGGCCGGCATGCGCACCGTCACCGTCGACGGCTCGCACCTCGCGCGGTGCCGAATGTACGTCGGACCGCGTCAGCTCATCGACGGCTACAGCAAGTCCCTGTGGGATGCCTTCAACGGACCTGCGGGAAGCATCGGCGTCATGGCACTGCTGGGGTGGGCCTATGTGCTTCCCGCTGTCGCCGTCATCGCTGCGCCGCGGCACAGGCGTGTCGCCCTTCTCGGCTACGCCGCTGGCGTGGCCAGCCGGGCGATGGTCGCGCGACGCACCGGCGAGCGGATCTTCCCGGACATCCTCGCCCAGCCCGCATCGATCGCAGCCTTCATCGCCCTGAACGCGCTCTCGTGGCAGCGACACCTGCGTGGCACCAACTCCTGGAAGGGCCGACCCGTGGTCGCCGAGGTGGGCGCATGAGCCGCGTCATCGTCATCGGCGCAGGCGTCGGGGGCCTGGCAGTCGCGGCACGTCTCGCCGTCCGGCGCCACGACGTCATCGTCCTTGAGCAGGCCGACCGCGTGGGCGGCAAGCTGCACACCTACCGACGGGACGGATTCGCGTTCGACACCGGACCCAGCCTGTTCACCCTGCCCGCGGTGTATCGGGACCTCTTCCTCAAGACCGGTGGCCCACTCGAGGAGGCCGTCGACCTGCAGCCCGTCGAGCCGGGCTTCGGCTACCACTTCGCGGATGGCAGTTCCGTCGTGGTTCCCGGAGTCGATCCAGCTCGGGCCGCCCGCGCCTTCGGTGAAGCGTTCGGAGGCAGCGCCGCGGACGACTGGCGTCGACTGATCGACCGCGGCGGCCAGATGTGGCGCCTCACCCGCGAGCCCTTCCTCCAGTCGCCACTCGACGGCTGGCGCACCCTGCTGAAGGTGGCCAGCCCTTCCGCCGTGCGCACAGTCGCGCCGCGCACCACGCTGCGCCACCTGGGTGAGGAGTACCTCGCCGATCCGCGGCTGCGCAAGGTACTCGATCGCTACGCCACGTACTCCGGTTCCGACCCGCGTCGTGCTCCCGCCGTGTTCGCGACCATCCCCTACATGGAACAGACGTTCGGCGCGTGGCACCTGGGCGGCGGAGTCGGGACACTCGCCGATGCCCTCGAGGCCCGGTGCCGTGAGCGCGGCGTCGACATCCGGCTGCAGCAGGACGTGACGGAGGTCGTGACGCACGAGGCAAGGGCCACCGGCGTGCGCGTCAACGGGGGACTCATGGCAGCAGACATCGTCATCGCGAACGCCGACGCGCATCACCTCTATGCGGACCTCGTCCACGATCCAGCCGCACGCAAGCCCGCACGGGCGCTTGCCAAGGCGGCTCCCGCGCTCGCCGGCTTCGTCATGCTCCTTGCTCTTCGCGGTCGAACTCCCGGCATTCACCACCACAACGTCTGGTTCCCCGAGGACTACGACGGCGAGTTCGATGCCATCTTCGGTCGTGCCCCGCACGCGGCTCAGGATCCGGCCATCTACGCGTGCGTGCCTGACGACCCCGCCATGCGCCCGGACCCGGACAGCGAGTCCTGGTTCATCCTCGTCAACACACCTCGGCACGGCGACGGATCCGACGGAACCGTCGACTGGGCCGCTCCCGGTGTGGCGGACGCCTATGCCGACCACCTGCTGGCTCTCCTGGCCACGCGCGGCACCGACATCCGCGATCGCATCCTGTGGCGTGAACTGCGCACTCCGGCGGATCTCGAGCGCACGACGCGGGCACCCGGTGGCTCCATCTACGGCTCCTCGAGCAACGGACCCCGGGCTGCCTTCCAGCGCCCGGCGAACCGATCTCCCGTCACCGGCCTCTACCTGGTCGGCGGGTCCGCTCACCCCGGGGGCGGACTCCCCCTCGTCGGCATGGGCGCCGAGATCGTCGCCGACCTCATTCCGCGCGCCTGAGGCCGGAGCGCAGGCCGGCGGCCCAGCCGGCGAGTCGACCCCCCTGTGCGATGGCCCGCATGCGCTCCTCGGCCCCTCGTCGCGCCTCCTCCGTGGTGACGATGACGAGGCGGTCACCTCCGCGGATGCGAGTGTTCCTGTCGGGCACGAGCGGTGTGTCGCCCCGCACGATGAGCGAGATCACCGCCCCCTCCGGCAGGCCGATCTCAGTCACGAACGTGCCAACCAGCCCTGACTCCCTCGGAACCTCGACGCCCAGCACCTGGGCGTTCATGCCGTCGAGGGGGGCGCTCTCCAGTTCGAGCTCGATCGCCTCACTCGGGGAGACGACCCCCAGCCTCACTCCCGCCATGCGGATGACCGGCACCTGCACGAGCATCAGGATGATCGTCACGATGAGCGTGACGTCGAACATCAGCTGAGCGCCCGGCACCCCGAGCCCCAGGGGAATCGCGGCGAAGACGATCGGCACGGCCCCCCGAAGTCCGGCGATCGAGACGAACGCCACCGTCGATCGATTCTCACGGAAGGGCACGAGCGACACGATCGAGGCCAGTGGCCGAGCGAGGAACAGGATGAGTCCCGACACCACGAGCGCGAGCGGAATCGCTGCCGGAAGGGAACCCACGGTGGCCAGCGCCCCGAGCATGAAGAACAGTCCTATCTCGGCGATCCACGCCAGCCCGTCGGCGAAGCCGATGATCGACCTGCGGTGCGGGAGCCGGGCCGCGGAGCCGATGATGACGGCCGCGATGTAGACCGCGAGGAATCCGGATGTGTGCGCGACACTGGCGAGTCCGTAGGCCCCTACGAGAAGCGCCAGAGCAGCGATCGGGTAGAGGCCCACGGCAGGAAGGGCCAGTCTCGGCAGAAGCCAGCGGCCGGCGAACCCGACCGCTGCACCCACGACTGCTCCGCCCATCAACTCCGCGAGGACGATGAGCGGCACCTGCCACCACGGCATCTCGCCAAAGGACCCGCTCGACACCACGATCACCAGGACGACGACGGGGGCATCGTTGAAGCCCGCCTCGCCCTCGAGCAGCGTGCGCACCCTGCTCGACAGCCGCATGCGCCGCATGACCGAGAAGACGGCGGCAGCGTCGGTCGCCGCCAGGACGGCGCCGATGATGATCGCTGTCTGGGGAGTGACGTCGAACCACCAGATGAGCGGGAGGGCGACCACCGCGATGCTGACCGCAACGCCGACCGACGCCAACGTGATCGCGGGCCACAGGACGGGGCGAAGATCCTCGACCCGCGTCGTGAGGCCGCCCTGCGCCAGAATCAGGATCAGCGCGGCGTAGCCGAGCACCGTCGCCAGCTCCGGGCTGTTCATGTGCAGGCCCGGGAAGAGCGTTCCGAGCACGAGGCCCAGGACCAGGTAGAGGAGCAGGCCCGGAACACCGAGGCGCCCGGCCAGACGGACACCGACCACCGAGACCAGGACGATCAGCGCTCCGATGAGCGTCGCCGTCGCCAGAGCCTCCAGAGACATGCCGGTCGGCCTCCTGCCCTCCCCCGTTGCGTGCGCTGACCCTCGAACGCCGCCCTATCCGGTCAGTGCATCCAGACCCAGCGCCTCGTAGACCTCGATGGTCGACCGGGACCTGTTCAGCGTGTAGAAGTGCAGTCCGGGCGCACCCGCATCCAGCAGGTGCTGACACATCTCTGCCGCGACCTCGACACCGAGCTTCAGGACGCCTTCGGCATCGTCACCGAGGGCACGGAAGCGCTCCGCCAGCCCTGCGGGGAAGTCAGCTCCCGAGAGCGCCGCGAAGCGCTCGATCTGCGACACGTTCGTGACCGGCATGATGCCCGGGATGATCGGCATGGTGCAGCCGGCCTTGGCCGCCATCTCGACCATGCGAACGTAGTCCTCGACCCGGAAGAACAGCTGGGTGACGGCGAAGCTCGCCCCGGCCTGCTGCTTGAGGGCCAGGATGCGGGCATCGTCCTCGAGCGACGGAGACTCGGGATGCCCCTCGGGGAAGGCGGCCACCCCGACGCTGAAGGAGCCGAGAGAGCGGATGAGCTCGACCAGCTGGACAGCATGCTCGAGACCACCGGGATGCGACTCCCACGCCGTTCCGAGTCCCGTGGGCGGATCTCCGCGCAGGGCAAGGATGGTGCGCACCCCTTCGGCGGCGTACTGGCCGATGACCTCGCGGAGCTCGTCACGACTGGCTCCGACGCAGGTGAGATGGGCCACCGGCGTCAGCGTGGTGTCGCGGGCGATCTCGCCGGTCACGCGCACGGTGCGATCCTGCGTAGACCCGCCCGCCCCGTAGGTCACGGACACGAAGGTGGGACGCAGCGCCTCGATCTCCCGGACCGTCTGCCACAGCGCCCGCTCCCCCTCCTCGGTCTTGGGAGGAAAGAGCTCGAAGGAGAAGGAACGCCGCCCCGAGGCCAGCACGTCACCGAGGTCCAGGGGCGCGAGCATGCCCACAGACTACGGGTCGGCGGGGAGGCCTCGGTGCCCGTAGGCTCGCGGGGTGACCTCCCCTCTGGACGCCGCCGACCTCCGCGGCCGGGTTCAGGGCATCGTCGACTCCACCATCGCCCGCCAGACGACCCTCCTGACCGACGTGAGCCCCGACCTCCTGCCCCTCGTCGACGCAATCAGCGCCCTGCTGTCCGGGGGCAAGCGCCTGCGTCCGGCATTCGCCTACTGGGGGTGGCGTGGGGCGGGTGGCAGCCCGGCAGATGACGAGGCGGCCATGACGGCTGCCGCAGGCCTGGAGTTCCTGCAGGCCTGCGCCCTCATCCACGACGACGTCATGGACGGCTCTGACACCCGCCGAGGCCTACCCGCCGCCCATCGCCGGTTCGCGGGAGTGCATCGAGACGAGCAGTGGCTCGGCTCCCCCGAGGACTTCGGGGTCGGAGCTGCCATCCTGCTCGGCGACCTGTGCCTGTCCTGGGCCGACGAGGTGATCTTCGGGTGCACCTTCGCCCCGGACACCCTCGCCCGAGCCAAGGGCGTGTACGACGAGATGCGCACCGAGCTCATGGCCGGGCAGTACCTCGACCTGCTGGAGCAGGCACGCGGGGGCGGTTCTGTCGATCGGGCTCTGCGCGTGGTCCGCTACAAGTCAGCGAAGTACACCATCGAGCGGCCCCTCCACCTCGGCGCGGCCCTGGCCGATGCCTCCCCCGATGTCATCGCGGCGTACAGCGGATACGGACTCCCCCTGGGCGAGGCCTTCCAGCTCCGGGACGACATCCTCGGTGTCTTCGGCGACCCGCAGGAGACCGGCAAGCCCGCGGGTGACGACCTGCGTGAGGGCAAGCGGACCGTCCTCATCGCCACGGCCGTCGAGCGCAGTTCGCCTGAGCAGGCGTCGGCGATCCGCCGTCACCTCGGCGACCCTGGCCTCGATGCGACGGGCGTCGAGGAGCTCCGAGCGATCATCCGCAACACCGGTGCCCTCGATCACACCGAGGAGCTGATCGACCAGCTCCTCACGCAGTCCCTCGCCGCCCTCGACACTGCCCCCCTCGACCCCCAGGCGTGCGAGGTCCTCACAGGCCTCGCCCATGCCGCCACGAGAAGGACGTTCTGATGCGCACGGTCTCCGGACCCACCAGTGAAGTCGTCATCGTCGGGGCCGGCCTCGCCGGACTCTCCGCCGCCATGCGCCTGGCCGGTGCCGGCCGCTCCGTCACGGTCCTCGAGCGGGAGTCGATCCCCGGCGGTCGCGCCGGTCGACTCAACGTCGAGGTGCCCGACGGCACGTACCGCTTCGACACCGGGCCGACGGTGCTCACCATGCCTGACCTGATCGCCGATGCCTTCGACTGCCTCGGTGAGGAGATGTCCGACTGGCTGACCCTCGAGCCGATCGATCCGCTCTACCGGTCCTTCTTCCCGGACGGTTCCGTCCTGGACGTGCATTCGGACGTCGACCGCATGGCGACCGAGATCGAGGAGGTGATCGGCGCCGACGAGGCGGCCGGTTACCGGCGATACGTCGACTTCGTCTCCAAGCTCTACCGCTACGAGATGAACGACTTCATCGACCGCAACATCGACTCCCCCCTCGACCTGATCACCCCCGACCTCGCTCGTCTCGTCGCGATCGGCGGCTTCCGCCGCCTCTCGCCCAAGGTTCGCCAGTACCTGAAGGACCCGCGCACGGAGCGCATCTACTCCTTCCAGGCGATGTACGCAGGAGTGTCTCCCCAGGACGCGCTCGCCATCTACGCCGTCATCGCCTACATGGACTCGGTTGCAGGCGTGTTCTTCCCCAAGGGCGGCATGCATGCCGTGCCGGCCGCCATGGCGGCCGCGGCCGAGAAGCACGGGGTGCGGTTCCGTTACGACACCGAGGTTTCCCGGGTCGAGACATCCGGCGACCGCGCGACGGCTGTGATCACGGCCGACGGTGAGCGCATCCCGGCGGATGTCGTGGTGCTCAACCCCGACCTGCCGGTGGCGCATCGCGACCTCCTCGGCCGCCAGCCGTGGAGCGTCCGACGCCTGACGTACTCGCCCTCCTGCTACCTGCTGCTCGCAGGATCGTCCGCGCACTACAGCAAGATCGCGCACCACAACATCCACTTCGGGCGTTCGTGGTCCGGCGTCTTCGACGAGCTCATCGACAAGCGGACGCTCATGAGCGATCCGAGCATCCTGGTCACCAATCCCTCCCACTCCGATCCGGACCTCGCCCCGGCCGGCAAGGAGGTCTACTACGTCCTCTTCCCGACCCCGAACCTCGACGCGGACATCGACTGGCGCGTCGAGGGGCCTCGCTACACCGAGGAGGTCATCCGCACACTGGAGAGTCGCGGATACATCGGTTTCGGCGATGCCATCGAGGTTGCAGACGTCACGACACCTCTCGACTGGGAGGCGCGGGGCATGGAGCGCGGGGCACCCTTCGCGTCCGCGCACTCCTTCTTCCAGACCGGGCCCTTCCGCCCCGGCAACATGTGGGGCGAGAACGTCGTCTTCACCGGATCGGGAACGCAGCCGGGTGTCGGCGTGCCCATGGTGCTGATCTCCGGACGGCTGGCGGCCGAGCGCGTGACGGGCAAGGACACCTCCTATCGCTCCCGGGCGGCACGCTGGTGAGCCTGCACACGCGGGAGCTCGACGCCGCTCGCATCTCGGACCCCCACCTGCGCGAGTCCTACGAGCGGTGCCGCGTGCTCAACGCCCAGCATGGCAAGACCTACTACCTCGCCACGCTTCTCCTCCCCCCGGCGAAGCGGCCGTACGTGCACGCGCTCTATGGCTTCGCCCGCTACGCAGACGAGATCGTCGATGACCTGCAGTCATCGCTGACCGACGAGCAGAAGGCCGAGTGGCTCGGCGAGTGGGGCCAGTCCTTCCTCGACGACATCGATCGCGGCTGGTCCGACGACCCGGTGTGCCGTGCGACCGTCGACACCGTGCTCCGGTGGCAGATCCCCAAGGAGCACTTCA
>CAZQXO010000056.1:0-11547 GCA_964597445.1 uncultured Bifidobacteriaceae bacterium
CCGACGCCGACCCCGGTCCCCGGTGTCGAGGTGCCGGGAGACTCGCCGGACTCGGCTGCGGCTCTGCCGAACGCCGGGTCGGTCCGCGCGACGATGCGCTCGGCCACGGATGCGCACTACTGGTCGTTCACGGCCCCTGCTGCCGGGACCTACGAGGTACGCCTGACAGAGCAGGCAGTCCCGTACCGGCTGGTCGGCACATACCCCGGCGGCACCGTGTCGACATACAGCTCCAGCACCGGTGACCGGGTCCGCTCGGTCACCCTCGGGGAGTCGGCCCGAATGGTCCTGTCCGTCCAGACCGTGAACGGGGAGTTCTCGAGCACCTCTCCCTATCGCCTGACGGTCACGCGGATCAGCTGAATCACGAACGGGTGGGGACGCGGGAAGCTCGCACCGGCGTCCCCACCCGACGTGTGTCGGCGATGGGAGAGCAGTCATCGGGCGTAGGGGACAACCTCGCCCCCTGCGCCACTCTGCGTCTATCGTCTCGTCCATGTCCGAGACACGCGTCCTCAGTGACGAGCAGATCGAGCAGTTCGACCGCGACGGCGTCATCATCGTGCGCGGGCTGTTCTCTCCTGACGAGGTCGCCACGATCGAGCGCGGCATCGAGCGCGTGCTCGCTGAGCCCGGACCGATGTTCAAGGTGGCCAGCCAGGCCGACGACCCGGGGCGCTTCGTGGAGGACTTCTGCCGCTGGCAGGAGATCGAGGAGATCGAGTCGATCGCTCGCACCTCTCGAGCGGCGGACGCGGCACGGCAGCTCATGGGCGGTGGATCTGTACGCCTCTTTCATGACCACGTGCTGGTGAAGGAGCCGGGCACCCGTCAGGAGACTCCTTGGCACCAGGACCAGCCCTACTACAACGTCGACGGCGTGCGGAACGTCTCGATGTGGGCGCCGGTCGACCCGGTGGCTCCCGAGTCGACCCTGGAGTTCCTCGCCGGATCGCATCGGATGGGGTGGCTCATGCCGCGGACCTTTCTGGACAACCAGGCGAAGTGGTTCCCCGAGGGATCGCTTAGCGAGATCCCCGCGATCGAGCAGGATCGCGCCGCGTTCGACATCCGTGGGTGGGCGATGCAGCCCGGTGATGCCGTCTTCTTCCACATGCTGACGATCCATCACGCGTACGGAGTGCCGGGGGCGAACAGGCGGCGGGCGTTCTCGCTGCGCTTCCTGGGCGATGACATGGTGCATGCTCCGCGCACGTGGGTGACGTCACCGAACTTCGACGAACTCGACCTGCAGATCCCTCCGGGTGCACCGATGGATCACGAGCTCTTCCCGGTTCTGCGCTCGGCATGACCGACGATCCGCGGTGGCCGCGCGCGAGCGCCTGGCTCGCACAGGGGAGTCCGGAGCCGCGGCTGATGGTGCTCGGAGTCCCGGCGCACGAGACCTCGATCAGCCCGACGCAGGCGCACCTCACCCCGGCTGCGGTGCGGCAGGCGCTTCAGCGCTACTCCACCCACAGCCTCGAGCACGATGTCGACCTCGCCGATCTCCCGGTGCTCGACGCGGGTGACGTCCCCGACCCGGATCACGCTGATGGCGAGTCCCGTGTCGCCGAGGCGATTCGCTCTCTTCCGAAGAATGAGCTCCTGATCGCGCTGGGCGGCGACAACTCCATCACGCACAGCGTCATGAGCGGTCTCCTCCCCGACCTGTCCTGTGCAGGACTCATCACCCTTGACGCCCACTACGACCTGCGCGACGGCGTCAGCAATGGCTCCCCGGTCAGACGACTCATCGAGGCTGGCCTGCCGGGCAGCCGGGTGGTGCAGATCGGCATCGCCGACTTCTCGAACTCGGCCGAGTACGCATCCCGCGCGCGCGATCTCGGCATCACCGTCATTCCGCGTAGCGCCCTGCGCCGCCGCCCGATCGAGGACGTCATGGCTGAGGCGCTCGACATTGCCGGTGCTGCACCGGAAGGCGTCTACGTCGACATCGACGTGGATGTGTGCGACCGATCCGTCGTGCCTGCATGCCCGGCTGCTGCTCCGGGAGGGCTGAGCGCGGACGAGCTGCGCCGGGCGGCGCATGCCGCGGGTGCCGATCCCCGCGTGCGCGGCATCGACTTCACGGAGGTCGATGCGCAGGCGGACGCGCCTGACGGACGCACGGTGCGGCTGGTGGCCCTCGCTCTGCTCGAGGCTGCCTCGGGGCTGACGATGCGTACGGCGACATCCAGGAGATGCGATGACCTCAGCTGAGCAGGAGCGTCTGGAGGAGGCGCGCGCCGGCGCTGCGGACTGGCGCCGCTGGGGCACCTACCTGAGCGAGCGCGCGTGGGGAACCGTGCGCGAGGACTACAGCGCTGACGGTGATGCCTGGACCTACTTCCCCTTCGAGCACGCGCGCAGCCGCGCCTTCCGGTGGAACGAGGACGGCCTGGCGGGCTGGTGCGATCGCGATCAGACGATCTGCCTTGGGCTGGGGCTCTGGAACGGCGTGGACCCGATCATCAAGGAGCGGCCCTTCGGGCTCACCAACTCCCAGGGCAACCACGGGGAGGACGTCAAGGACTACTGGTTCTACACCGACAACCTGCCGACGCACGCCTATGCGTCCATGGTCTACAAGTACCCGCAGGTCGCCTTCCCGTACGAGCAGCTCGTGCGCGAGAACGCGGCGCGCGGCCAGGACGTCGGAGAGTACGAGCTGTTCGACGCCCTCGAGGACGACTGGCGGGCGAACCGCTACTGGGACGTGACGGTGGAGTACGCCAAGGCGACGCCGGAGGACGTCGTCTGCCGCATCACCGTCACCAACCGGGGACCGGAGCCGGCGACCATCACCGTCCTGCCGCAGCTCTGGTATCGGAACACCTGGCGCTGGTCGGATCCGGCCGCGCCGGCTCCGCGCATCGTGGCGAGCGGCGGAGGCACAGCGACCACGAGCCACCCGAAGCTGGGCGATCGATGGCTGTCCGTGACCTCCTCCGCTGTCTCGGAGCCGCCGCTCGTCTTCTGCGAGAACGAGACCAACGACTCCGTGCTCTTCGGTTCCACCAACGCGACGCCGACCGTCAAGGACGGCATCGACCGGTACGTCGTCACGGGTGATGTCGCGGCTGTCAACCTTGCCGCGGGCAGCAAGGCGGCGGCGGTCGTGACGTCGGAGGTCGCGCCGGGCGAATCCTTCACCGTGACGGTGCGCTTTGCTCCGACGCATCTGGAGTCGCCCTTCGACGACGCTGACGACGTGATCCGCCGGCGCCGGGCCGAGGCCGATGAGTTCTACGCGGGCATCGCTGCCCCGGATCTCTCGGACGATGAGCGTCTCGTGCAGCGTCAGGCCCTTGCCGGGCTCCTGTGGTGCAAGCAGTACTACCACTACTCCGTGCGCCGCTGGCTCAAGGGCGATCCGGGCCAGCCCCCGCCGCCGGCTGAGCGATGGCACGGCCGCAACAGCGACTGGCAGCACTTCTCGTTCGCCGATGTGATCCTCATGCCGGATGCCTGGGAGTACTCGTGGTTCGCCGCCTGGGACCTCGCCTTCCACTGCGTCACGATGGCGCTGATCGACCCGGACTACGCCAAGGAGCAGGTCCTCATCCTGCTGACGGCGACCACCCAGCACCCCCACGGCCAGATCCCGGCCTACGAGTGGTCCTTCGGCGACACCAATCCACCTGTGCACGCGTGGGCGGCCTGGCAGGTCTACCAACTGGACCGCAGTCGCACGGGCGTGGGTGACTTCTCCTTCCTCCAGAGTGCGCATCGCACCGTCACGCTCGATGCGATGTGGTGGCTGAACCAGCGTGACGAGGCGGATCGGGGCGTCTTCGGTGGCGGCTTCCTGGGCATGGACAACATCGGTGTCTTCGATCGTGATCAGCCCCTGCCCATGGGCGGCATGCTCGCGCAGGTCGATGGCACGGCGTGGGTCGCGTCGATGTGCATGCACCTGCTGGAGATGAGCGTCGAGCTCGCTACGCAGGAGCCGAATGCCATGGAGATGTTCGGCCGATGGGTGTGGGACACCTGGCTCGTCTCATCCGCGCTCGTCTCGAGTGCGGGCGGCGTCTCCTTCTGGAGCGAGGACACCGGCTTCTACCACGATGTGATCGAGCGCCCCGACGGGTCGACGCAGCTACTTGAGGTCTTCTCCCTGCAGGGCGTCGTGCCGCTGTTCGCCGGCTTCGTCATCCCGGTGCGAGCGACCGACGTGCTCGCGCGGATGGGCGCGTCTCTGGAGCGGCTTCGCGAGGCGTACGACCTCGGCGACTCCTTCGTCCCGCTTCGCCTCTCGGGAGGCGACGGCACGCACCTGATGATCGGCGTGGTCGGACGCGAGCGCCTCGGTCGCATGCTGGAGCGACTCCTCGACCCCGACCAGTTCCTGTCCGCACACGGCATCCGCTCGCTCTCGCGCCTGCACGCCCAGCAGCCGTACGTCTACGTCGTCGGGGACACCACCTACAGCGTCGACTACGCGCCCGCGGAGTCGGAGAACCGGATGTTCGGCGGGAACTCCAACTGGCGAGGCCCGGTGTGGATGCCGATGAACGCCCTGCTGATCCAGGCGCTCGGCTCGTACGGGACCTTCCTCGGCGACACCGTCCTCGTGCCGGACCCGGACGACCCGGCGACGATGGTGCCCCTGCTGACGGTCACGGATCGACTCTCCCGACGCCTGAGCGGGCTGTTCGTCCGGGACGCGGCCGGGCGGCGGGCCGTCCTGGGCGAGAACGACTACTTCCAGACCGACCCGTTCTGGCGCGACCTCGTCCCCTTCTACGAGTACTTCGACGGCGACACGGGACGGGGGCTGGGGGCCAGCCACCAGACGGGGTGGACGGCCCTGGTGGCCCTGCTCCTGCAGTTCCGGGGGCGCCTGCACTTCGACCACCTGCGCTGACCGGCGATCCCCGACGCACCCGAATGTGACCTAGATCACATCTTTGGGACCCCCTGAGGGGAATGAACGCCCTGCCGCCTCCGTTGACCTCTTTAGTTGAGTCGACTCCACTCATATGTTGTGAGCCTCATCTTGCGCCAGCGAGATGAGCGGAGGACACTCAGAGCAGACCACCCGGTCGGTCCGCCGGTCCACCGGGACACCGGAACACAACGAAGAAGGAGCACCACCACCATGGCTCGAGCAGTGGGCATCGACCTGGGCACGACCAACTCTGTCGTCTCGGTCCTGGAGGGCGGCGAACCCGTCGTCATCGCCAACGCCGAGGGCGCCCGGACCACCCCGTCCGTCGTCGCCTTCGCCAAGAACGGTGAGGTCCTGGTCGGCGAGGTCGCCAAGCGCCAGGCCGTCACCAATGTCGACCGCACCGTGCGGTCCGTCAAGCGCCACATGGGCACGAACTGGACCATCGACATCGATGGCAAGGCCTACACCGCGCAGGAGATCAGCGCGCGCACGCTCATGAAGCTCAAGCGCGACGCGGAGGCCTACCTCGGCGAGGACGTCACCGACGCCGTCATCACCGTGCCGGCGTACTTCAGCGACGCCGAGCGCCAGGCCACCAAGGAGGCCGGCGAGATCGCGGGGCTGAATGTCCTGCGCATCATCAACGAGCCTACGGCCGCGGCACTCGCCTACGGCCTCGACAAGGGCGACAAGGAGCAGACCATCCTCGTCTTCGACCTCGGCGGCGGCACGTTCGACGTGTCCCTGCTCGAGATCGGTGACGGCGTGGTCGAGGTCAAGGCGACCAGCGGCGACAACCACCTCGGTGGTGACGACTGGGACAACGCCGTCGTCGACTGGATGGTCACCGGCTTCAAGAACGCCCATGGTGTCGACCTGTCCAAGGACAAGATGGCCATGCAGCGCCTGCGCGAGGCGGCGGAGAAGGCGAAGATCGAGCTCTCCAGCTCGATGCAGTCCTCCATCAACCTCCCGTACATCACGGCGAGTGCCGAGGGTCCGCTCCACCTCGAGGAGACCCTCTCGCGTGCCCAGTTCGAGTCGATGACGGCCGATCTGCTGGAGCGGACTAAGGCGCCGTTCAACGCCGTCATGAAGGACGCTGGCATCTCGATCGACAAGATCGACCAGGTCGTCCTCGTCGGTGGCTCGACCCGCATGCCGGCCGTCACCGAGCTGGTCAAGGCGGAGACGGGCAAGGAGCCCAACAAGAGCGTGAACCCGGACGAGGTCGTCGCCATCGGCGCGGCCCTGCAGGCCGGCGTGCTCAAGGGTGAGGTCAAGGACGTCCTTCTGCTCGACGTGACCCCGCTGTCGCTGGGCATCGAGACCAAGGGCGGCGTCATGACCAGGCTCATCGAGCGCAACACGACCATCCCGACGAAGCGCTCGGAGATCTTCACCACGGCCGACGACAACCAGCCGTCCGTGCTGATCCAGGTCTACCAGGGCGAGCGTGAGATGGCGGCCTACAACAAGCGCCTGGGCACGTTCGAGCTGACGGGTCTGCCGCCGGCACCCCGCGGCGTCCCGCAGGTCGAGGTCACCTTCGATATCGACGCGAACGGCATCGTGCACGTGTCTGCCAAGGACATGGCCACGGGCAAGGAGCAGTCGATGACGATCTCCGGCGGCAGCGCGCTGTCGAAGGACGAGATCGACCGCATGATGCGCGAGGCCGAGCAGCATGCCGAGGAGGACAAGCAGCGTCGCGAGGAGGTCGAGGTCCGCAACAGCGCCGAGGCGCTCGTCTACCAGACCGAGAAGTTCCTCGCCGACAACGCCGACAAGGTCCCCGCGGACGCGAAGGCCAACGTCGACGGTCCCCTGGATGAACTCAAGAAGGCCATCGAGGCCAACGACATCCCGGGCATGCGCGCCGCGACCGACAAGGTCGCTCAGGCGAGCCAGGCCCTCGGTGCGGCGATGTACACCATGTCGCAGGAGGCCGGTGGATCTGAGGGAGCGGCGGACGCCGCTGCCGACACCGCCGAGGACGACGTCATCGACGCCGAGATCGTGGATGAGGGCGAGTCCAAGTGAGCGACGAGGAGTTCCAGGGCCCCCGCGTGACCGATCGTCGCCGCGTGGATCCGGACTCCGGTGAGGTGCGCCAGTCGGCTACGCCGGCTGGCGCACCCGACCCCCTCCTCGAGGAGGCCGTGGAAGCGGCTCTCGTCGAGGCGGAGGTCGGAGAGGTCGAGAGCAAGCTGGCCGAGCTCACCGCCGATCTGCAGCGCGTGCACGCGGAGTACGCCAACTACCGCAAGCGCGTCGAGCGTGACCGGGAGCTGATCAAGAGCAACGCCATCGGTGGCGTTCTCGCGGAGCTCCTGTCGGTGCTCGATGACGTCGACCGGGCTCGCCAGCACGGCGAGCTCGACGGTGCCTTCAGGAGCGTCGGCGAGTCGCTCGAGTCGACCGTCACGCGCCTGGGGCTGGAGAGGTTCGGATCCGCGGGCGAGTCCTTCGATCCGAACATCCACGAGGCACTGACCCACGAGGCTTCGGACGAGGTGTCCGAGCCCACCGTGGTGGCCGTGTACCAACCCGGCTACCGCTACTCCGACCGCGTCCTGCGTCCGGCCCGGGTAGCCGTGGCCGGAGACCAGTGACGTGGGACGAGTCAGACAGGGTAGGTAGGAGAACGTGAACAAGGACTGGCTGGAGAAGGACTTCTACGCCGTTCTCGGCGTGTCCAAGGACGCCAGCGCCGACGAGATCAAGAAGAAGTACCGACAACTCGCTCGCGAGCTGCACCCGGACAAGAACCCCGGGGACAAGGTGGCCGAGGAGCGGTTCAAGGGAGTCTCGGAGGCCTACGACGTCCTCTCCGATGAGACCAAGCGCAAGGAGTACGACGAGGCGAGGTCCCTGTTCGCGGGTGGCGGGTTCCGTCCCGGCGGCGGTGGCTTCGGCGGTCAGCAGTACGACGTCAACATGGAGGATCTCTTCGGAGGGGACTCCAGCGGCTTCGGCGACTTCCTGGGCGGGATATTCAACCGCGGACGCGGCGGGGCACGCACGCCCCAGCCGCGTCGCGGCCAGGATCTCGAGAGCTCGCTGACGCTGTCCTTCGACGACGCGCTGGACGGGGTCACTGTTCCCCTGCGGCTCTCGACCGACGCGCCCTGCTCCTCCTGCCACGGCACGGGAGCCAAGGCCGGCACGGTGCCCCGCATGTGCCCCACGTGCGGCGGCTCGGGGCAGACCTCCCGCAATGCGGGCGGATTCGCCTTCGCTGAGCCCTGCGTGACGTGTCGGGGGCGCGGCCTGTTCGTCGACGATCCGTGCACGTCCTGCCATGGCTCGGGTCGTGGGCTCAGCTCGCGCACCGTGCAGGCGCGCATTCCCGCTGGCGTCAAGAACGGTGCTCGGATCCGCCTGAAGGGCAAGGGCGGCAAGGGCGAGCGCGGGGGCCCGAACGGCGATCTCCTGGTCGACATCACGGTCTCCCCGCACCCCGTGTTCGACCGCAAGGGCGACAACATCACCGTCACCGTCCCCGTGACCTTCACGGAGGCGGCGCTCGGCGGGGAGATCTCCGTGCCCACCCCCCGTGGCGGATCGGTGACCCTCAAGGTGCCGGCCGGAACGGCCAATGGGCGCACCATGCGCGTCAAGGGCAAGGGCATGCGCCGCAAGGACGGCACGAATGGCGACCTGCTCGTCACGATCGAGGTCGCGGTTCCGCAGAAGCTGTCGAGCGAGGCGAAGGAGGCACTGGAGGCCTACGCCCTCCAGACCTCTGACCACGACCCGCGCAAGGATCTCTTCTCGATGGCGGGCGGATCGGCTGGGGGCTCGTCGTGACGGCGGCCGAGAGTGCACGGATGCCCGAGCGCACGGGGTACTCCGTCACCGATGATGCCCCGCTGTACGCGATCTCGGTCGCGTCGCAGCTCGCCGGCCTGCATCCGCAGACCCTGCGGCAGTACGACCGTATGGGGCTGGTGACGCCGACGCGGGTCGGCGGGCGCAACCGTCTCTACTCGATGAACGACATCGCACGACTGCGGGAGATCTCCGATCTCTCGTCGCAGGGGCTCTCCCTGGAGGGGATCCGCCGGATCCTCGAGCTCCAGGAGGAGGTGCGCCTCCTGCGCCTGCGGCTGGAGGAGTTCCACCGCGAGAAGTCCTCCACCTCCCTCGTGGTCTGGCGACCACACCGGAATCGATAGACCACAGAAGGCGAAAGACACAGACATGGACATCCAGTTCACCACCAAGGCACAGGACGCTCTGGGCGCTGCTGTGCGCATCGCGGCCGCCAACGGCAACCCCCAGGTCGAGCCGCTGCACCTGCTCGACTCCCTGCTCCAGCAGGGGGAGGGCATCGCGACGGCTCTCCTCGAGGCCGTCGGCGTCGACGTGCGCACGCTCACCGCGCAGGTCCGCCAGGCGCTGTCTGCCCTGCCGTCCGCGCAGGGTTCGAGTGTCGCGACCCCGAACCTCAACCAGGCCTCCTACAAGGTCATCAACACGGCGCAGGAGCTCGCGAAGGAGCGCGGCGACGAGTACGTCAGCACCGAGCATCTCCTGATCGCCCTGTCGAAGGACGGAGGCCCGGGGGTCAGCGATCGGCTCGCGCAGGTCGGGGCGACCCCGGACGCGCTGCTCGACGCCCTGCAGAAGGTGCGAGGCAGTGCCCGCGTGACCACGCAGGATCCCGAGGCCTCCTTCCAGGCCCTCGAGAAGTACGGCGTCGACCTCACGGCGCGTGCGCGCGAGGGCAAGATCGACCCGGTCATCGGCCGCGATGAGGAGGTGCGTCGCACGATTCAGGTGCTGTCGCGCCGCACCAAGAACAACCCGGTCCTCATCGGCGAGCCCGGCGTGGGCAAGACCGCTGTCGTCGAGGGTCTCGCCCGTCGCATCGTCGAAGGCGACGTCCCGCTCTCCCTTCAGGGGAAGACGCTCATCGCCCTCGACCTCGGAGCGATGGTCGCGGGCGCGAAGTACCGCGGTGAGTTCGAGGAGCGCCTCAAGGCCGTGCTCGATGAGATCAAGGAGTCCGACGGCCAGGTCATCACCTTCATCGATGAGCTCCACACCGTCGTCGGCGCTGGCGCGGGTGGCGAGGGCGCCATGGACGCCGGCAACATGCTCAAGCCGATGCTGGCCCGAGGCGAGCTGCGCATGATCGGTGCGACCACGCTCGACGAGTACCGCCAGTACATCGAGAAGGACGCTGCCCTCGAGCGCCGCTTCCAGCAGGTGTTCGTGAGCCAGCCCTCCGTCGAGGACACCATCTCCATCCTCCGCGGCATCAAGGAGAAGTACGAGGCGCACCACAAGGTCGCGATCGCGGACTCGGCTCTCGTGGCCGCAGCGACCCTCTCCGACCGCTACATCACGTCACGCTTCCTGCCCGACAAGGCCATCGACCTCATGGACGAGGCTGCGTCCCGGCTCCGCATGGAGATCGACTCATCCCCGGTCGAGATCGACGTGCTGCAGCGCGCCGTTGATCGGCTGCGCATGGAGGAGCTCGCCGTCTCCAAGGAGACGGACGAGGCGTCGGCTGCTCGACTGGAGAAGATCCGCCAGGAGATCGCCGACAAGGAGGAGGAGCTGTCCGGGCTGCGCGCCCGCTGGGATGCCGAGAAGCAGGGACTGGATCGCATCGGCGAGATCAAGGTGCTGATCGACGATCTCCGCGCCACGGCCGAGCGGGCCCAGCGTGCGGGTGACTTCGAGCAGGCATCGCGGATCCTCTACGCCGAGATCCCGACCTTCGAGGAGGAGCTCGAGCGCGTGACCCGTGAGGTCAACGACCGCGAGGCCACGATGGTCAAGGAGGAGGTCACGTCCGACGACATCGCCGAGGTCGTGGCGTCCTGGACCGGCATCCCTGCGGGTCGAATGCTGGAGGGCGAGACCCAGAAGCTGCTCCGCATGGAGGAGGAGCTCGGCAAGCGCGTCATCGGCCAGACCGAGGCCGTGCGCGAGGTCAGTGACGCCGTGCGCCGAGCGCGCGCGGGCATCGCGGATCCGAATCGCCCGACGGGCTCCTTCCTGTTCCTCGGCCCCACGGGCGTCGGCAAGACGGAGCTGGCCAAGGCGCTCGCGGAGTTCCTCTTCGACGACGAGCGGGCCATGGTCCGCATCGACATGAGCGAGTACTCGGAGAAGCACTCGGTGTCGCGACTCGTCGGTGCTCCTCCCGGCTACGTGGGCTACGAGGAGGGCGGCCAGCTGACCGAGGCCGTCCGTCGTCGGCCCTACTCGGTGATCCTGCTCGACGAGGTTGAGAAGGCGAACCCGGAGGTCTTCGACATCCTGCTGCAGGTCCTCGACGACGGTCGGCTGACCGACGGTCAGGGTCGCACGGTCGACTTCCGCAACGTCATCCTGATCCTCACGTCGAACATGGGTTCGCAGTACCTGATCGACACGGAGATGCCGTACGAGGAGCGTCAGGAGAAGGTGCTCGAGGTCGTGCGCCGGCAGTTCCGGCCGGAGTTCCTCAACCGCCTGGACGACATGGTCATGTTCGAGCCGCTGGACCGCGCGGAGCTGAGCCGCATCGCCGGGATCCAGATCGAGCAACTGCAGAAGCGGCTGTCGGATCGGCGCATCGTTCTCGACCTCACCGACGAGGCCAAGCAGTGGCTCGTCAACAAGGGGTTCGACCCGGTCTACGG
>CAZQXO010000057.1:0-11531 GCA_964597445.1 uncultured Bifidobacteriaceae bacterium
CGTGAGCATCATCCGCGAGGGGATCGACAACTGCGGTGAGATCGGGGCCGAGGAGAGCGAGACTCTTCAGCGCACCATGGGGGCCGTCGACCCGCAGCGTCGACTGGCCTGCCGGCTCTACGTGACAGGTCCCGTCACCCTGACCAAGCGCGGGGTCCGCCCGGCAGAGGAGGCCTAGATGGGCGAGCTGGAGCGGGTGGCTGCACGCCTCGAGCGCCTGGAGACGCTCGAGGCTGCTCGCGAGTGCCTCTACCGCTATGCCGAGGGCGTCGATGGACGCGACTGGTCACTGCTCGCCAGCGCCTTCGCCGAGGATGCCGTCCTCGTGATGCCGGGAACGGAGGTCGTCGGTCGCGACGCCATCGTCGAGGGCCTGCGCAGCATGCTTCCCGCAGAGTTCGTCACCCGCCACCTCGTCGTCAATCCGCGCGTCGATCACGTGGGCGTTGGTCGCGCACGCGTCCACTCCACGATCTACTACGCCCACGAGGGCACGGGTTTCGAGGCGACCGGCTGGGGCGACTACATCGACGACGTCACCGTGCGCGATGGAGTCGGTCTCATCACGCGCAAGGAGTTCCTCCCCTCGCAGCACCTGCCCGGGAGCCATGCACGCACCAGTGCGCGTCTCACGGAGCTGGAGACCGCCGAGCTGGCACGCGAGGCGTCCTGGCGCTACGCGACCGCGGTCGACACCGTCGACTTCGACCTGCTCGCCTCGGCCTTCACCGAGGACGCCGTACTCGTCACCCGCAAGGGGCCACGAGAGGGGCGCGCCGCCGTCGTCGACTACTACCGCACGGCACTCGCCGACCCCATCGCACGCAAGCACTTCCTGGTGAACCAGAAGGTGACCTCCTCCGGTCCTGACAGCGCGCTCCTGGAGTCCTACTTCCTCTACACCTACGCCGGTGAGGACTCGTCGATCCTGGGGTGGGGCAACTACGTCGATCGCGTCAGGGTCATCGACGGCGTGGGCTACATCGAGGAGAAGCGCATCAGCATCGATGTTCACGCGGACGTCCGACAGGGATGGGCGACATGAGCGATCAGCTCAACGGCAAGCGGATCCTCGTGACCGGTGCCGCGCAGGGCATGGGTCGTGGCATCGCCGTCGAGGCGGCACGTCAGGGAGCCGAGGCCGTCATCGTCCACGATGTCCTCCTCGACGCCTCCGAGGAGACGGCCGAGCTCGTGCGTGACGCCGGAGCGAGATCAGCGGTCGTCGTCGCAGACCTGCGTGACGCATCCGCGATCTCCCGCATGATCGAGGAGTCCGTCGCGTTCGCCGGCGGCCTCGACACGCTGGTCAACAACGCCGGCGTCATCGACACCTCGTTCCTCAAGCCCTCGGGCTTCGACACGCTCGACGAGGCGACCTGGGACATCGTCATGGACGTCAACCTCAAGGCGGTGTGGCTCGCCACCCGGGCCGCGGCCCCGCACCTGCGGGCCTCCGATCGTGGGCCGTCCATCGTGAACTCGGCCTCGGTCGCCGGAGTCCACGGAACGGTGAGCGCCATGGCGTACGGAGCGAGCAAGGCCGGAGTCATCCAGCTGACGAAGTCCTGCGCCGTTGCTCTCGCCCCCGGTATCCGCGTCAACGCCTACCTGCCCGGGAGCATCGACACCCCGATGGCCCAGGGCCATCTGGTCTCCGGGGCCGATCGGGAGAAGACGGCCCAGCGCATGACGGGGACCCAGCTCATGCCCCGGTTCGGCACCGTGCAGGAGGTGGCGCAGGTGGCATGCTTCCTGGCCTCCGACGCGGCGTCCTTCGTCACCGGGGGCATCTACCCCGTCGACGGGGGCACACTTGCCTGGCGCGGCATCCAGGGATCATGACTGCTGCCGCACCTCGATATGACGTCGTCCTGCTCGATCTCGACGGAACCATCATCGATTCCGAGCCGGGTGTGCAGGCGGCTCTGCGTCACGCGATCACGACCGGCTTCGGCATTGTTCCCACGCAGACGCAGTTGGAGGAGTTCATGGGTCCTCCACTCGCCGAGGTGCTCCCCCGGGTCTTCGGCCTCAGTGACCCGTCCGACGAGCAGCGCTTCTTCGAGCTGTACTGCGACGTCTACTTCCACGGCACCGAGTACGAGTTCGACCTCTACCCGGGGATGGCCTCCCTGATCGCGGACCTGCAGGCGAGCGGATCCCGGGTGTGCCTGGCCACGGCGAAGCCCGACGAGTCCGCGGCGCGGATTCTCGAGCACGCGGACCTGCTGCAGCACTTCGAGTTCGTCGGTGGCTCACACATCGACGGATCCCGCCAGGACAAGGTCGATGTGCTTGAGCACACCCTGCGCCGCATCGACGCCGACGCCCAGCGGCACCGCATCGTGCTCGTCGGGGATCGCGCCCTCGATGTGCGGGCCGCCGACGCGCATGGGATCGACAGCATCACCGTCACCTGGGGCTACGCACCCGCGGGAGAGCTGGATTCCGCGGGCGGCACCCACCAGGCTGACGACGTAGCAGGACTCAGGGCACTGCTGCTCGGCTAGCCCTTCGCCCGTCGAGGGTTGAGCACCCCACCCTCGCGGGGAGGCTGGAACCCGGCCTCGCGGACCCTGCGCTCGAGGATGCGCCACGTGCCGTCGATGCGAATCCAGCGATCGTGGTACTCGCCCCACAGGATCATGTCCGGCTTGCTCGTGTCCCGGTACCGGTGCCACGCCTGCACGTAGCTGACCGCATCGGCTGTGTCGCCCCCGGTAAAGGTGATCGTGATGTTCCCGATGAGGTGCTGCGTCGCCTCGAAGGGCTGCAGCACCCGGGACATCCACTCGACGATGGCGTCAGGACCACGCAAATCACCACTGTGGGGTGAGGCGAACACGCAGTCGTCGGCGAAGACGAGCCGGTGGTTCTCCGGCTCGAGCCAGTCCGTCGCGCGGGCGTACACGAACATCTGCTGCTCGATGGCAGCTCGATCCTCGCGTCGATCCATCTCCAGCCTCCTTCAGCGGCCACCTCCGGACACCGGCGCCGGTTGTGGTGGCTTTGCGGGCACGAAACGCAACCACAACTGACGCAGCATCCGGGGGGTTTCACCTTCGGGCGGCGTCGAGCACGGGCGCCAGTCGCTCCGGCACGCGCACCCAGTCCTCCGGCGAGGCGATCGTCGGATCGAAGTTGGCGTCGATCGACACGGCATCGACGCCCGCTGCGGCCGCAGCAGCCACCTGTTCAGCCAATTCGTCGACGGACAGTGGTCGCAGGTTCGCGACGATGACCGGAGGATCGGTGAAGAGGTTCCAGCACATCCGCAGCGGCGCAAGGCCTGCGGGTCTCATGGCCGCGAGCTGCTCCATCGTCTCCAGGTGCTGCTCAAGCGTGCCCGACGCCGGATTCCACCAGTCGAACTGCTCGGCGGTGCGCTTCAGCCCGACCTCCGATCGCATGCCGGACATGAGCGGAGGGTGGGGACGCTGGACCGGCTTGGGATCGACGTCCGAGACGGGGATCGTGAAGAACTCGCCCGTGAACGACACCGGATCCGGACCCCAGCAGGCCTTGAGGGCATCGATCAGCTCACCGGCACGCCGCCCGCGCGTGCGGGGGTCGACGTCATACTGCGCGTGCTCCTCGTCCGACCATCCGACGCTGAAGCCGAAAACCGTGCGGCCGCCGGAGAGCACGTCGAGGGTCGTGATGCGCTGGGCGAGGTCCACCGGTCGGTGGTACCCGGCGACGAGGATGCTCGTGCCCAGGGTGATGCGCTCGGTCCACCCGGCCACGACCGCAAGCTCCTCGAGGGGCTGGAGGACGGACCGGTAGGCCTCCGGCACCGCCAGACCCGGGCGGGCCGAGTACCCGGAGACGACCTCATGCGGGTAGAACAGGTGCTGCTGCACGAACAGGTGCCCGAAGCCGAGTTCCTCGGCCCGTTCGGCGAAGCCTCGCACCGCCCGCGCGTCCGCATGCCGGCCGAGTTGGGGAAGCGCGAGTCCCACGCGCATCGACTCACTCACGCCCGGGCCGTCCCTGCTCCTGCCTCAACGTCCCAGTAGGGCACACGCAGGGCCTTCTTGTCGACCTTCTGCATCTCATTGCGCGGCAGCTCACGGATGAACTCGTACCGGCGCGGGATCTTGTAGGCCGAGATGAGATCCCGGCAGAAGGTCTCGAGATCGTCGGGATCCGGTGGGGCGGACGGATCTGCCGGCACCACCAGCGCGAGGAGCTGCTCATGGAGGTCCGGGTGCGGGATGCCGATCACGGCCACATCCGCGACACCGGAGTGCTGTCGCAGGGCGTTCTCGCTCTCGGACGGGTAGAGGTTGACCCCGCCCGACACGACCATGTCAGAGATCCGGTCGGTGATGAAGATGAAGCCGTTCTCGTCCACGTGGCCCATGTCGCCGAGGGTGAAGGCACCCGGTCGCACGTACGCCTTCGCCGTCTTCTCCGGATCCTGGTGGTAGGTGGGCCCATAGCCCTCCGGGGCCTCGAAGGCGAGGATGCCGGTCTGGCCCACGGCGAGCTCCTCGCCCGCCTCGTCGACGACGATGACGCGGAAGGGATCCACCGCACGACCGACCGAGCCGGGGTGCTCGAGCCACTCCGTCGAGGTGATGCGGCACAGCGTGCCGGACTCCGAGCCTCCGTAGGACTCCATCAGGACCGGGCCGAACCAGTCGATCATCGCGCGCTTCACATCCGGCGGGCACGCAGAGCCGGTGTGGGCCACGAGCTGGAGACTGCTGACGTCGTAGGACGCGCGCACCTGCGGATCCAGGGCCAGCAGCCGCTGAAAGTGGGTCGGGACCATGACGGACGAGGTCACGCCGTAGGTGTCGATCAGGCGCAGCACCTCCTCTGCATCGAACCGGTTGACCACGACCACGGGCCTGCCGAGCAGCAGATGCCGCACCGACGTGAGCGGACCGTTGTGCTGCAGCGGACCCACCACGATGTGCGGGCCCTCGGGGAACTGGGCCCGTTCCCGCAGTGTGGCCAGGTACTCCCGGTGCGTCGTGACGGGTGCGAGCACCCAGCGCGTACGGGTGCCGCGGGCGCGTCCAGTCGTGCCGGAGGTGTAGACCATCGCCGGGTTGGCCGGGCGATCGGCCACGTCCATCGGGATCTCGGCCGAGGACACCCACTCCTCCCAGGACACCGCACCGGCGGCGTCCGATGCCGCGCCGGAGTGCAGCACGACCGTGCCCACGAGCCCCTCGTCCAGCGCTGCCAGGGCGACGGCCGCACTCCCGGGACCGGCGATGAGAGCCACCATCCCGGCGTCCTCGATCTGGTCGCGCAGCTCCGGGAGGGTCAGCTGGCGTGAGACGGCGACCGATCCGACACCGGCCATCGCGGCTGCCGCGTGCGCCAGCAGCGTGGGCGCCAGGTTGTCGCCCATGATCCCGACGCGATCCTCCGGCGAGGGCGCGAGCGCCAGCAGCCCGGCTGCCGCCCCGACCAGCTCCCACTGGGCCTGCATCCACGTGCGCTCGCCCGAGGCGTCCACCAGGGCGACGCCCTCCGGATCGCGCGCGGCGATGTCGGCGATGGGACCCAGGGGCAGATCGGACACGTGGCTTCCTCAGCAGTCGTCGGCGGTCGGCTAGCGGCGAGGATACCGTCGTTACTAAAGTACGAGTCAAGAAACCACGAGAGCGGAGCAGTCATGGACTTCAGTCCCAGTCCGAAGGTTCAGGAGTTGTCCGCGCGGATGTGGGACTTCCTCAACGAGCGCGTCCTGCCCGCGGAGGCCGTGTACGACGCCTACCGCGAGCAGGTGGGGCCGGACGACCACACGCTGCCACCGATCGTGGAGGAACTGAAGGTCGAGGCGCGTGAGCAGGGCCTGTGGAACCTGTTCCTCCCGTCGATCAGCGGCCTGACGAACGTGGAGTACGCGCAACTGGCGGAGATCTCCGGCTGGAGCGTCGACATCCTCCCCGAGGCCATCAACTGCCAGGCTCCCGACACCGGGAACATGGAGACGATCCACCTGTTCGGCACCGACGAGCAGAAGAGGCAGTGGCTCGAGCCCCTGCTGGACGGCACGATCCGTTCCGGGTTCGCGATGACCGAGCCGTACGTGGCCAGCTCCGACGCTACGAACATCGAGTGCTCCATCGTGCGCGAGGGCGACGAGTACGTCATCAACGGCACGAAGTGGTGGACGTCGGGGGCGAACGATCCCCGGTGCCGGATCCTCATCGTGATGGGCAAGACCGATCCGACGGCCGAGACCCACCGTCAGCAGTCGATGGTCCTGGTTCCGATCGACACCCCCGGCGTGGAGATCGTCCGATCGCTTCCGGTGTTCGGCCGCCAGGATCAGCACGGCCATGCCTGGATCGAGCTGAAGGACGTCCGCGTGCCGGTGAGCAACCGGCTGGCCGAGGAGGGCGATGGGTTCATGATCGCCCAGGCTCGTCTGGGCCCGGGCCGGATCCATCACTGCATGCGATCGATCGGCGCCGCCGAGCGGGCGCTGCAGATGCTGGTTGAGCGCTCGAAGTCACGTGTGGCGTTCGGCGGACCGCTGGCCGACCAGGCCAACGTCATGGACTGGATCGCGGAGTCACGCATCGAGATCGAGCAGGCCCGCCTGCTGACCTTGAAGGCCGCATGGATGATCGATCAGGGGAACGCCAAGTACGCCAAGACCGAGATTGCCGCGATCAAGGTCATCGCCCCCCGCATGGCCTGCAACATCATCGATCGCGCGATCCAGGTGCACGGTGGCCTCGGCGTGTGCGACGACGTCCCCCTGGCGCGGATGTACGGCTGGCAGCGCGCCTTGAGGATCTTCGATGGGCCCGATCAGGTCCACCTGCGGTCGATCGCCAAGTGGGAGCTCAAGCGGGATCGGCCGGTCCGACTTCCCTCATGATCGGCACGAGGATGTCCGCCAGGACAGCCTCGACCTTCGCGACCGGCAGGCGACTCAGCGAGCCCTCGAGCCACGCCGTCTGCGACACCGGCAGCAGCGCGCTGAGGAAGTGGAAGCCCAGCAGCCGGACCGCATACTGCTCGCGCGCCTTGCGTGAGCTCTTCGGCGGCCGCTCGTTCTCCGGCAGGTAGTCGAACGCGCGCTGGGCATGGCGCTCCTGCCAGTCCTGGTACAGGCGACGCGAGGCAGGCGTCGCACCGTTGAGGTGCAGGGTCAGGAACCGAGCCTCCACCGGATGCGTGCGCCACCAGGCCCAGCCGGCGTAGATGACCTCGCGAAGGACATCCTCGTCCAGGGTGTCGGCCGTGGCGCGCACGGAGTCGACCATGGCGGAGAACCCCTGGAGGCATGACTCGAATGCCTGGTCGAAGAGTTCCTCCTTGCCACCGAAGTGGTAGTACACGGCGGTCGGGGCGACTCCGCACTCCTGGGCGATGTCCTCGACCGTGGCCTCGGCGTAGGTGAGCCTCGAGAAGACATGCGTCGCCGCCATGACGATCTCCGTGCGCCGGGAGGGACGGTGGGCGGGACGTCCGCCCGTCGGCGCCTCGTTCGGCGTCTCCGTCACGTGAGCTCCTCCTCGGATCCCGCTTCCGGGCCCCCCGGCTGTGGGAGGATCGCCTGATCATGCCAAAGACCCGCACGACCCGTCCGGCCAACCGACCGTCCCGCCGGCACGACATCCTCGAGTCGGCGATCGACCTCCTCGCCGTGCAGCCTCCGGACGAGATCGCGGTGTCGGACATCGCCTCGCACTGCGGCATGACCCCTGCCGCCTTCTACTATCACTTCACCAGCAAGGACGAGATCCTCGACGAGATCGTGAGCGACTTCGCCGAGCGCTGGACGGCGGTCGTGCAGGAGGCCCTCGAGTCCGTGACCGCACCCGCCGACCTCACGGCCTGTGTCGACACGGTGCTCACGTGGGTCGAGGAGAACGACCGTCCCGCGCGGGTCTACTTCGTGACCTCGGTCGGCGCCACCAGTTCCTGCGAGGCGGTCCGCCGTCGCACCCGGAACGACCTGGCTCGTCGGGCGTCCCGCACGTTCCGGGAGGTCTCGCCGGACCAGGACCGGATCCGGGTCGCGATCGCCGGACTCGGCCTGGTCACGCTGCTGGAGATCGTCTCGCGGAGCCGCCTCGAACTCGACCCCAGCTACCGCACCCTGGGACCAGCCCACTTCCGCACGACGGCGGGTCGCCTCGCTCAGGCCCTCATCCACTGAATCGGACATACATGGTCATATCTGACCACTTGGGCCTTCTTCTGATCCAGAAACGTTGATATCCTAATATCAGTCTTCCAATGGACATCGGGCACGTCGCCCGTGCATCGGCGAGGAGCCTCCGTGACGCAGGGACCGTCCCCCCGACACCCCGTCCGCTTCGTGACGGCGGCCAGCCTCTTCGACGGACACGACGCGTCCATCAACATCATGCGCCGCATCCTGCAGGCGCAGGGCTGCGAGGTCATCCACCTCGGCCATGACCGGAGCGTGGAGCAGGTCGTGCGCGCCGCCCTCCAGGAGGACGTCCAGGGCATCGCCGTCTCCTCCTATCAGGGCGGCCACGTCGAGTACTTCAGCTACCTCCGCGAGATGCTCGACGCGAACGGCGCCGAGCACGTCCGCATCTATGGCGGTGGCGGCGGTGTCATCGTCCCGACCGAGATCGCCCTGCTCGCCGAGCGACGCGTGCGCATCTTCTCCCCCGAGGACGGACAGCGCCTCGGCCTCGTCGGGATGATCGCCTCGATGGTGGAGGAGTGCGACGTCGCACTGGACGATGCTCCGGCCGCCGAGGCCGTCCTGGCCGGACACGACCGCGCCCTGGCGCGAGCCATCACGCTGCTGGAGGAGGGGCGCGCGCCCGAGACCCTGCGCGCCGAGCTTCACGCCGCCGCGGCCTCGAGCGGAACCCCCGTTCTCGGCATCACCGGCACCGGCGGCTCGGGCAAGTCCTCCCTCACGGACGAGCTCCTTCGACGCTTCCGTGCCGATCAGGAGGGCAAGCTGCGGATCGCGGTCATCGCCGTCGATCCCACGCGACGCAAGGGAGGCGGAGCCCTGCTGGGCGACCGCATCCGCATGAATGCCATCGATCTCGGCGGCGTCTACTTCCGATCCCTCGCGACGCGACGCGCCGGGTCCGAGATCCCCGACCACCTCGACGACGTCATCGCCGCCTGCAAGGCCACCCACGACCTCGTCATCGTCGAGACCCCCGGCATCGGCCAGGGCGATGCCGGCATCGTGCCGTTCTGCGACGTGTCCCTGTACGTGATGACTCCCGAGTTCGGGGCGGCATCTCAGCTGGAGAAGATCGACATGCTCGACTTCGCCGACGCCGTCGCCATCAACAAGTTCGAGCGTCGGGGAGCAGAGGACGCCCGTCGCGACGTCGCCCGGCAGCTCCTGCGCAACCGAGAGGCCTTCGGCTCGTCGTGGGAGGACATGCCGGTGTTCGGCACGTCCGCTGCCCGCTTCGCCGACGATGGCGTGACGGCCCTCTACCTCTACCTGCGAGGCCTGCTGGCGGACCAGGGGCTCGACGTGTCCGCCGGACTCCTGGAGCCGGTCGACACGCATCAGCCGACAGGCCTGACGACCATCGTGCCTCCCGCTCGCAGCCGCTACCTCTCCGACATCGCCGACGCCATCCGCGGCTACCACCAGGTCACCGATCAGCAGTCGGCCATCGCCCGACGTGCCCAGCACCTGCGCACCGCCGCCGCCATGCTGGCGGCCGAGGGCGCCGATGTCTCGGCCGTGGAGTCCCTGCTCGCTGCCCAGGAGGCGGAGCTCCAGCCGCAGGTCGCCGCCCTGCTCGAGGAGTGGCCGCGGATCCGCGAGGAGTACGCCGCCGACGAGCTCGTCGTCCGGATCCGCGACAAGGAGCTGCACACGCAGCTGTGGCGCACGACCCTCTCCGGGTCTCGCGTGCCCCGCGTCGCCCTGCCGCGCACCCAGGATGCCGGAGATCTCCTGCGCTACCTGCGCGAGGAGAACCTGCCGGGACGCTTCCCCTACACCGCCGGCGTCTTCCCGTTCAAGCGCGAGGGGGAGGCACCCGCTCGCATGTTCGCCGGCGAGGGAGACCCCTTCCGGACGAACCGGCGCTTCCACCTGCTGGCCCAGGGCCAGCCGGCGACCCGACTGTCGACCGCCTTCGACTCGGTGACGCTCTACGGTCGAGACCCGCATGTCCAGCCGGACATCTACGGCAAGGTCGGAACATCGGGTGTCTCGATCGCGACCCTCGACGACATGAAGGCGCTCTATGCAGGCTTCGACCTGTGCGATCCGACGACCTCCGTGTCGATGACGATCAACGGACCAGCCCCCACGATCCTCGCGATGTTCATGAACACCGCCATCGACCAGCGACTGGACGCCTTCCGAGACCGCGAGGGTCGGGAGCCGACTCCTGAGGAGGCCGCGGACATCCGGGCCTGGGTGCTCGCCAATGTCCGCGGCACGGTGCAGGCCGACATCCTGAAGGAGGATCAGGGTCAGAACACCTGCATCTTCTCGACGGAGTTCGCCCTCCGGTGCATGGGTGATGTGCAGCAGTACTTCATCGACCACAATGTGCGGAACTTCTACTCGGTGTCCATCTCCGGCTACCACATCGCGGAGGCGGGGGCGAACCCCATCTCCCAGCTCGCCTTCACGCTGGCCAACGGCTTCACGTACGTCGAGGCCTACCTCGCTCGAGGCATGGACATCGACGATTTCGCGCCCAACTTCTCCTTCTTCTTCTCCAACGGGATCGATGCGGAGTACACCGTGCTCGGCCGCGTCGCCCGACGCATCTGGGCCATTGCCATGAAGGAGCGCTACGGGGCCAACGACCGCAGCCAGAAGCTGAAGTACCACATTCAGACCTCCGGCCGATCGCTCCATGCGCAGGAGATGGACTTCAACGACATCCGCACCACGCTCCAGGCGCTGTGCGCGACCTACGACAACTGCAACTCCCTGCACACCAATGCCTACGACGAGGCGGTCACGACGCCCAGTGCCCAGTCGGTGCGCCGGGCCCTCGCGATTCAGATGATCATCGACCAGGAGTGGGGCCTGTCCAAGAACGAGAACCCCCTCCAGGGCTCCTACATCGTCGATGAACTGACCGATCTCGTCGAGGAGGCTGTCCTGCTGGAGTTCGATCGGATCTCTGATCGCGGCGGCGTCCTCGGTGCGATGGAGACGGGCTACCAGCGGGGACGCATCCAGGACGAGTCGATGCTCTACGAGCACCGGAAGCACGACGGGTCCCTGCCGATCATCGGCGTGAACACCTTCCTGAACCCCGACCCGGTCGACGCCGTGCAGGAGCTTGAGCTGGCCCGCGCGACCGAGGAGGAGAAGGAGTCGCAGGTGGCCCGGCTGGCGGCCTTCCACGAGCAGCACCGGGATGAGGCCGAGGCGGCCCTCGCGAGACTCAAGGACGTCTCATCATCGGGAGGCAACACATTTGCCTCCCTCATGGAGGCCGTCCGAGTATGCTCGCTGGGTCAGATCACCTCGGCCTTCTTCGAGGTCGGTGGTCAGTACCGCCGGAACGTCTGACACCCGGTCAGCAGCGATGGGAGGGCGCAGTGACGATCGG
>CAZQXO010000058.1:0-11528 GCA_964597445.1 uncultured Bifidobacteriaceae bacterium
GCACCACGCCCTGCATGCGGTCGAACCACCAGAGGCTGAGCTGCGTGAGGATGCGTCCCTTGTCGGGGATCTCCGTCGGCAGGATCCAGTCGTACGCCGAGATGCGATCCGAGGCAATGAAGAGGAGTTGGCCGTTGGGTGCCTCGTAGAGGTCCCGGACCTTGCCCGAGTAGAGGTGGCGGTATCCCTCAGGGAGGTCATAGTCGTCAGCCACGGGGGAATCCTGTCAGAGGGAGCCGCGCGAGCAGGTGGGCCGTGGGCGGGGCGCCCGTCGGCGAGGCTCCCGACGGTGCCTGGGGCATCATCAGCGCATGAGGAGGCTCACGTCTCGCGCAGCCATAGCGACGGCAGTCGTCGCCCTCGTGGCGGCCTGCGCGCCCTCCGCCACCCTTGACTCCGGCGTGCGCAGCGACTACTCGTCGGCATACCTACAGCCCGGGGACGATCTCTTCGTCGTGCAGTTCACGGACAAGGCCGACCTCACGGGGGTCGTGGACATCGCCGACTGGGACGAGCGCGGAGCGGAGGTCGTGAGACGACTCCAGGACACCGCCGCCTCCTCGCAGGCCGAGTCGATCGCCGCAGCCGAGGAAGCGAGAGCGCGCTATGTCTCGCTATGGATCTCGAATTCCCTGGTCTTCGCCGGCACGGAGGAACTGGGAGGCGAACTAGCCCAACTGCCCGGCGTACAGAAGGTGTGGAAGGAGGACGTCCCCGAAGGAATCGATGACCCCGAGTCCACATCACCGCCCTTCCCCGAGCCCGGCGATGGCGGCTGGGAGGTGGATGCCCTCGGCGTCAACGAGGTGCACGCCGAAGGAATCGACGGCGCAGGCGTGACCATCGGCATCATCGACACCGGCGTGGCCTTCGAGCATGAGTCACTCGTAGGCGGATACCGCGGGCGCGACGGCAGCCACGACTACGACTGGTGGAGTCCGCTGCGGGCCTACCGCGAGAAGCCGGTCGACCTGGCCGGTCACGGCACAGCCGTCGCGGGTCTCGCGGTCGGCGATGTCATCGGGGTCGCCACGGGGGCCGAGTGGATCGCCGGCATTGCCTGCACCGAGGGAGGCTGCCCCCTCTCGGGGGTCGTCCACGCCATGCAATTCATGCTCGCCCCCACCACGCTCGACGAGCAGGATCCGCGACCCGACCTCCGCCCGCAGATCATCAACTCCTCCTGGGTCCGCAGCGCGGACGACGAGCCGATGAAGCGAGCAAGCGAGGCCTTGGCGGCGTCAGGGATCCTCCAGGTCTACGCCGCGGGCAACGACGGCCCCGAGTGCGCGACGGCAAGCCCGGCCGGTGAGGGTGACTCCTTCCTCAGCGTGGGAGCGACAACCCAGGAGGGCGAGCTCGCCAGCTTCTCCTCGCGGGGCCCGGCGACCGACGGACGCATCGCCCCCGACGTCGTCGCGCCGGGCGACAACGTCGTCACCGCCACGATGGACGGCGCCTACCAGGCGATTTCCGGCACCTCATTCGCCGCGCCGCTCGTCGCGGGGGTCGCCGCGCTGATGCTGCAGGCCAACCCGGCTCTCGTCGGCCAGCCCGACGAGGTCACGCGACTCATGCGCGAGACGGCACTGCCGCTGGGCGATCTGCAGTGCGGAGCCCCGCCGGACGCGATCGATGGGGTCCCCAATGACGCCACGGGATGGGGATTCGTGGCGGCTCCGATGGCGGTGGATGCAGCGCGCGCGTGGATGCCCGCTCAGTGATCTCCCGCTAAGCCAGGGACGTCGGAATGCTCTGCGCGTAGCGGAAGAGATTGTCGGGGTCCACCGCCCGCTTGACCTCGACGAGACGCTCCAGATTCGTGCCGTAGTACGCGCGCTCCCAGTCCTCGAGTTCGGCATAGGGCCAGTTGACGAAGGAGCCCTGCTCGGTGAACTGCGACGCATAGGCGAAGGTCTCGCGCTGCCAGTCCTGCAGGTCATCGATCATGGCCTGCGACTGGTCGCGCCACCAGATTGCCGGGCGGAGCAGGTTGTTGCTCGCGCGATGGACATAGGCGGTGGCGTCGGCGGGCACGTCGTTGACGACCCCGCCGCTCCAGCACATGAGCCGCACCTCGGCGTTGGCCTCCTCGCTGCCGCCGGGTGCGTTGAGCACGCGGTCGACGAGTTGGTCGAGTGCATCGGTGGGGATGGGTTCGCGCGTGTAGCGGGCCGCCTCCGCGAGGCCATGCTTGGGCATGAACGGCACGGCGAGCCAGTTGATCTGCGCACTCCAGTAGTCGAACTCGCCCATCACGTGGTCGTCCGGGTCCGCCGCGTCGAAGATGGGCGCGAGCACCTCGCGTGCCTGGGCGGCACTGCCCTGGTAGCAGCCGTCGATCGTGAGCGCCGGGTAGCTGGTCGAGAAGCTGCCGACGGTGGCGTTGTCACCGCCGATCGTGCGCACGTTGGTCACCCCGGTGAAGCCGCTCAACTCCGGCGGCGCCTCGAGCATGAGTCGATCGAAGGCAGACCAGGCCGCGACCATGTCATCGCGGCCCACGAAGCGGAAGCCGAAGACGGTGATCGTGGGCTTCGGGATGCGCACGAGCCTGAAGGTGAGCCGGGTGTTGACCCCGAAGTTGCCCCCGGCGCCGCCGCGCAGAGCCCAGAAGAGATCGGGGTTCTGCGTCTCGCTCGCCGTGACGAGCTCGCCATTGGCGAGGACGATGTCGGTGGATTCGAGGTGGTCGCACGTCATGCCGGCCCATCGAGAGTTGTCGCCGATGCCGCCGCCGAGCACGAGTCCGGTGACGCCGACGCCAGGGCAGGTTCCGATGGGCAGCATCCACTCGCCGCCCCGGAGGTTCTCCAGGAGATTGAGGTTGAGTGCACCCGAGCCGAGAGTCACCGTGCCACGCTCGCGGTCGATCTCGACGGAGTTCATGGCTCCTGTCGCGATCAGGAGACCGGTGGTTGTCGACGCACCGATGTAGTTATGGCCGCCACCGCGCACAGCCGGCTGCACTCCCTCTTGGCGGCACCAGTTGACGCAGGTGACGACATCCTCGGGCGTCGCGCACTGCGCGATCGCCATGGGGATGACCGACTCGTAGACGTCGTTCTGCGGGAGATTGACCGCCGCGAAGTCGGGATTGCTCGGCATGAGCAGCGTGCCAGTGAGAGACGACGCCAGGGCATCAAGGGCGGACGAGCCGGTGGACGCACTCGTGCACGCCGTCAATCCACCCGTGGCTGCGGCACCCGCCACGGCAGCCGCAGCGCCGAGGAAGGTGCGGCGCGAGAGATAGTCGGACGGGGGCATGTCTTCTCCTAGGCGCGCATCGACGCGGTGGCCTTAAGCCAGTACTTCACTCGAGTTTGCCACGGGAACTCGCTCTCGACGTACATCCAGTCATCCACCCATCGGTCGGTGAGGAATCCGTACCAGACCTCACCGGCGATGAATCCTTTGCCGATGTTTCCGGTGTAGGGGATCTCGATCGGCTGACGCCACGTCTTGTAATTGGTCCAGGCCTGGTTGCCATCGCCCTCGCCCTGGCCCAAGAGCTTGAGCGTCTTCGGCGTGATCCCGACACGCTCGAGGACTTCGATGAGCTGGCCGGAGGTGGGGATGAAGGCGGTCGTCGCCACGCCGACGACATCATTGGCGTCACCGTAGGCCGTCACGAAACGCTGCAGGAGCTGGATGAGGATGTCGACGGTGATGGTCGGTGCCTGGATCTTCTCGGCCGTGGACAAGAGCCCTTTGAGTGCATCGATTGTCGGCTGCTGATTGGCGATCGTGTTGACGGAGAGAGGGATCTTGGCGCCCTCCACGATCGTGGCGACCTGTCGCACGACCGGATCTGTCAGGCTCTTGAGGACTCGCACGTCCGCCGCGGTATCGCCGTTGTCCTTCTCGAAGACGAAGGCGACCGTCACCATGATGTCGGCGTTGAGGTTAGTGCCCATCCCGATGAGCTGCGTCTCTTCGAGAGGCCTGACAGCGAGGTCTCCCGTGAACCATGCATCGCCGGTGCCATCGGCGATGGTGCGCTCCTCGTTGGCTTCCGCCGAGTCCTTGATCCACTCGGGCCTATCGGTCACCCAGGCCCACCGCGTGCTGTCCTTCACGCCCGTGGTCGAGCGGATCTTCAGCACGGCGACGAAGGGTTCATCGCCGTTGCTGACGATGGACCCCTCCTCGACCTTCTCGGGGCGCACGGCATCCCATCCGACAAAGCCGGTGCGTGCCGCGCTCGCAACCTCACCGGAGCCGGATGAGTCGATGACAGAAGGCGATGAAGCGGGCTGAGCCGACGATCCGCACGCCGCGAGGGCAAGCGCGGCGAGGGAAGCGACGAGGGCGACACGCATGACTAGTTGCGTCCGAGTCCGGCAAGCGCGACACGCGCGAGTTCGGCGTACCCGGTGACGTTGGGATGCACGCCGGTGTCCGACGCGATCATCCACGGCGGTCCCGCGCACCAGCCGGACTCGGCGTAATCCTCGGCGAAGAGCTCCTGGGTGAGGGTCGACTGATTGCTCGGCCCGTCGGTGCCGTCCTTGGCCTTGGCACGACCGGAGCAGTCGGTCTCCGAGGTGAAGTCGCCCGGAGGCAGGCCGACCGCGAACGAAGGGTCGGCGGTAAGGATGCGGGATCCCTCGGGATGCTCCGCACGCACCTGGGAGACGGCCGCCGTGACCGCGGAGTTGAGCGCGTCGCGGGCGATGAGGAGGGCCTCAGGCGACCATCCGCCGATGGTGAGGCCGATCTGTGGGACCACCTGCGGATAGGTGAGCACCATGACCTGCGCATCGGTCGTATCGAGCAAGCGCGTGTAGACCGTGACGAGAGCGGGGGTGGTGCCGTCGGCGGACACGAGCTCGCCGAAGCACTCCGCCAAAGCCTCCTTCTGGACCGGCTTGTCGAATGTCGCGCAGCGCGCACCACCGCCGAGCAGCACCTTCGACAGCGTGGGGTTGCCGCCGAGTGTCATGAGCACGACGTCGGGGTCGAGTGAAGTGACGGCGTCGAGGCCGTTGGCGTCGTCGAACGTCGGGAGGGTGAGCTTGTCCTCCGCCCACTCGCGTGCCGTCGATCCGGAGATCGCGAGGTTGGCGTAGAGATCGAGAGCGGTCTCCTCGGTGATCCCGAGCGCGCTCGCGACCTGCGCGGCCCAGGAGACCTGGTTGGCGAAGCCGTAGTCGGGAGCGAAGGACAGCTCGCCCTTCGCTGTGCGCAGGGTCGAGTTGGACGAGCACGGGTTGTTCTTGACGGTGCTCGTCTCCTCGAGGTCAGCGCATGCGAAGAGGTCGTCCCACTCCACGCCGTCGTCGTAGTAGCCGAAGCCCGCGGTGTAGCTGTCACCGAACGCGACAACCCGCGGGACGGCGGGCACAGGGGTCGGTTCGGCGGACGTCGGCTCAGGCGTCGGCGAAGCGGAAGCGGGTGCCCCGGCCGAGGATGAGGACTCCACGGGAGCCGGGGCGGCTGAAGTGGCGCACCCCGCAAGTGCAACGGCGGAGGACACAGCGGCGACGAGGGCCAGGCGACGGATCACAGGCGTGACGATAGGCGGAGTGGCGGGGTCGGTGCCGGCTCATGTTCGGTTTGCTGACCCGAAGCGTCACGCGGACACGCTCGGCTACTTACGATGCACGTATGCGCTCGCTCCCTCTCATCGCTTGCTTTGCCTCCGTAGCCCTGCTCGCAGGGTGCACCTCCGGCGCATCCGCACCCGAGACCTCGTCGCCTGCCCCCATCGAATCCGCCTCGGAGGACACCGGCGAGGTGGCCGGCGCGGGTGTCAACGCCGCCGACGTCCAGCCGTGGACGGCCGGGGCCGTTCCCGGCGGAAATGGCTCCGGGGTCACCTACCCCGACACGTGGCCCTCCGCCGTCGTCACGGGATCGGGCACCTCCACGTCCCTCACGCCCACGCTCGTGGCTCCCCAGGCATCCGGACGCGTCGACGTCCAGGTGGTGAGCCTCACGCAGGGTGGTGGGTTTGGAGCCGATGGTCAGGGCGAGGCAACGGAGGTTGTCTTCGAGGGGACCGCGGACGCGGAGCGCATCGAGATCCCGTCCGGTGCGCTCGCCCAGGGTGCGACGTACGCCTGGCGTGTGACCGAGAACGGCGACACGTGGGCCGGACCCTGGACCTTCAATGTCGACACGGTGCGCAGCCAGACCGCACCCACCGACGATGTCAATGGAATCGTCGTCAACCTCCTCTCCGGGCTCGCGACAGTCGGATGGCAGAGCAAGTCCACGGCCGGAGCCAACGGGCCGATCCAGGTGTCGGTGATGCATCGGCCCGGACTGCCCGAGTCACCGGGACTACCCGCAGGGTGGACCTGGGTGCTTCCCGGATCCGGTGCGCTGCGCCTCGTGGAATCGCAGCTCACCGGTGGTGAGGGCGATGACGCGGGCCCGCTGAGCGTGACCCTCTTCTCCTCGACGGGTGCCGGCACCACCTACGTGCGCACCACCTCGGGGGCCTACGTCCCCGGGCTCGCTGACGGGACCGCCACGCAATACGCGTCGGGCGGCGTGCTGAGCCGCGTCGAGCCGGGTGTCTGGCAGTTCATGAGCTCCGACGGCACCGTCACGCGCTACCAGGGCGGCCGGCCCGTGGCGGAGTGGGCCGGCGGAGTCCCCATCGCGACGTACGCCTGGGATGACAAGGGCCGACTGATCTCGGTGGGCGACGGCGTGTCCCGGACCATGTCGATGGCGTACGCCGGCTCCGGCACGTGCGGTGCCGACACGTGGGGCAATGGGTTCAGCACTCGCGAGGGCCTGTGGTGCGCGCTCACCAATCCCGACGGCTCGGTCACCAACGTCGGCTACGTCGGAGACCAGATCGGGCTCATCGCCGACACCGGCGGCATCAGCGCGGGCTTCGGATGGGATGGCAGCGGACGACTGTCCGCCGTCCGCAGTTCCGACGCCGGATCAGCAGCGGCCACGGCCGGCTGGAAGGGCCCGGAGACCACGACGCAGATCTCCTACGACGATCGTGGACGCGTGGCATCGATCACGACCGCCGCCGCGCAGCCTGACGGCCAGCGCACCACCCGCTCCTACACCTACCCGGTCGGCGCCGACGGCGGGAAGCTGCGTGCCTCGGTCCAGCTCACCGCAGGGTCCGGCCAGGGCGCGACCATCCTCACGGTCGAAGCCGCCCAGGAGAGCTGGCAGGTGCTGTCTCGGACCGACGCCACCGGGCGCACCGCCACGGTGAAGTACGACGAGAGCAGCGGCGCGCTCACGCAGGGCACCGATGTATCCGGTCGCAGCATGGCTGTCGACCTCGACCGTGACGCGATGATGACGTCGTCCGTGGGCCCCTACCTCGGCTCCACCGACTCGGCGATGCGCACCGACCGGATCATGGACGCGACCCCTACGGATCCCGCCGCGGGTGCCGACACCTCCGTCAAGCCGTGGGAGGGCCTGGCCGCCTCCATCTGGACGGAGGACGGCGTCGTATCGCAGTGGTGGGATCGCTCCGTCCTGCGCGTCGGGAACAACCGCGGAGTCGGTGCCACCCTCGACTTCCCCGGCAACTGGACGGCGCAGGCCACGGGCATGTGGACCATCACCGAGTCAGGCCGCTACACCATCGAGGCCACGGGCAGCGACAACCTGTCCGTCACCCCGGTCATCAACGGCGTGCAGTGCACCGACGACCAGGGACAGGCCGGATGCGTCATCGACCTAAAGAAGGGTCAGCAGTCCTTCAGCCTGGTGCTGCGTGGCAAGGGTGCCGGATCCTTCGACATTCGCGCCGGCATCGACAGCCCCGTCTCCATCGACCCCACCACCCTGAGCCCCAACTACGGATCGGCCACGGTGATCAAGGTCAACGACGAAGTGAAGGGCCGTTCCCTGTCGACCCAGGTCCTCGGCATCAGTCAGCCCTGGACAGGCAAGCCCGACACGGTCACCGCCAGCGGCGGACTCACCACCGCGTACGCCTACGAGCCCATCGATCCCGGTGCCGGACAGTGGGGCAGGACCCTGCAGATGACGACACCCGGCGGGTCCGTCCAGAGGCAGAGCTACTACGGCGATGAGGAGAACGCGACCGATCCGTGCAGCCAGGGCTCCTACCCGCAGGCGGGCCTGCCCAAGACGCTCACGCGCTACGACGGCGTACAGATCACTATCGTCTACGGCCCCTCCGGCCAGCCCCTCTCCCAGACGACCGTTGGCCAGCAGGACGGCGCGGAGGTAGGCGAGCGACTCTGCACGACGTACGACGCGGCCGGGCGCGTGCTCACCTCCACCCTCACCGACCTGGCCGGCACGGCGCTGAGCTCGACCCAGTCGACGTACGTCTGGCAGGACGGCCGACTCGTCGTCACCACGGTCGACCGCGTGAAGGACACGGACTACACGACCGTGGCCGTCCAGGACATCCTGGGGCGCCTGGTGACCTACACCGACACCTGGGGCAACCGCAGCGACTTCACCTACGACGCCGAAGGCAACAACGTCGTCCGGCGCACGGTGACACCTCAGGGCGCCAGCGCACCCGTGCTCGATGTCGAGTACGCCTACGACCAGTTCGGCAGCCTGAGTACGGTCACGGTCAATGGCAAGGAGGCTGCTTCCGTCTCCTACGCCGAGGACCAGCTCGTGCGAAAGGTGTCCTACGCCGGGGGCGTCACCCGCGAGCTGGAGTACGACCCGTCGGGAGCCTTGGCATCCGTCGACCTCTCGACCAAGGGCCGATCGTTCACGCACCGGGTGATCCGCAACAGCGCCGGGCGCATCCTCAGCACCGACCTGTCGGTCGACGGAGGGGGCAAGAAGGCCACGTCGTCGACCTGGACCTATTCCTACGACGACGCAGGACGACTCGTCGACGCCAAGCTCGATACTTCGGGAGACACCACCGCCTCGGGTGGAGAAAAGCGCACCTTCAACTACGACTACTCGCCATCGCAGAAGTGCCCCTCGCAGGCCGGCAAGAACCTCGATCGCACGGGCGGCTCGCGCGATGGCGTCGCCTTCACCACCTGCTACGACGACCGCGGGCGACTGGCATGGACATCGGACCCGCAACTCGCGCCCAAGGACGGCAAGGCGACCGCGTCCTGGGACGGACTGGGCAGGCTCACCGCGCTCGATTCGGTGACGCCGCTCTCGCTCACGTGGGCAGGCAGCACGCAGGTGGCCTCGGTCACGCAGGGCTCGAGTGTCGCGACATTCGTCACCGCGTCCGGCCTGCCCATCGAGCAGACCGTCGACGGCGCAGTGACGCGTTTCGGCTACGACTCGCCCACCGCCAGCGGGCCCACCCTGCTCACTGACGAGAGCGGTGCCATCACCGAGATCCGCGTCGACCTTCCGGGCGGAGCGCAGGCCGTGCTGGATCCTCAGGGTGCGCTCGCCACCCTCGATCACGTGGACGCCCTCGGTGCCCTGCTCACCACCACCTCCGCTGATGGCACCGCCACGGGTGTCGGCGAAGCCGCCCTGGCTCCGCGTTACGGACCCTTCGGCGAGCCGCTCACCCCGGACGACGCCCTCGCTCCGCCGGCGAGCTACCGCTGGCAGGCCGAGGCGCGCAATCCCAGCCTGGGCGGAGCCCACGACCTCACCATCTCCGCTCGGCCCTACCACCCGTGGCTCGGGCAATTCCTTGCCTTCGATCCCGCCGCGGGTGCGGCCACCACTGGCTACGGCTACGGCGCAGCCGACCCGGTCAACCGACCCGACGTCACCGGCAACTGGGATGTCTACGACTGGATGACCGTCATCGGCACGACCATGGCGGTGATCGGTGGCCTGAGCGCCGGTTCGGTCGCGGGCACGACGAGCAAGCTCGCGCTCGGCGTCAACAAGGCACTCAAGTGGGGCGGGGCACTGCTGGCCATCGGCGGCGTTGCCGGCAACGTCGTGCAGGGCGGGTGGGACACGAGCGCCACGATCTCGACGGCGGCCACCGCCCTGGGCATCGCGGCACTGGCATACGGCCAGTACAACTGGAACTTCAACTTCACCAAGAAGCGCTACCAGCTCTACGAGGGCGCCTACAAGGCCGAGTTCGACGTGAAGAACTCGGCGAAGATCAAGATGCGCGACAACCTCAAGGCCAAACTGGATGCCTTCAAGAAGGGCGGCGGGGACCTCCTCAACGTCGAGGTTGGCGCCGTGAAGCGACTCACCGACCTGCAGCAGGAGTTGCGCTCCTCCTACAGGGATAACCTCGTCGACTCCATCATGAAGTCGGCCAAGGACAATGGCGACTCACAGTTCCTCAGGAACCTGAGCGACGATGCGATCATCAATCGTCTCAACAGAATGCTCAAGTAGGCGCAGGACGATCGAAGGATGACTCACATGAAGAAGCCCCTGGCACTCCTCGCGATGGCCTTCGTCCTCGCCGCCTGCACGTCAACCGGCGGTGACTCTGCCGACTCCACGTCTCCCGCGGCATCGGTGGCCACGGCATCGCCCGGCGAGGTCGCCGATTACGTCGACAACAAGAGCCGCTGCACCGCCTACTGGAACTACGACACCACCGCCAACGTGCAGCTGAAGAACCTCATCCAGCGCGTCGGCGTCACCCCGGACTGGCAGAGCTCGCAGGAGGATGTCGTCTACCTCCGACAGGACGGCAAGAACTGGCCCTCCGGGGCCTCCAGCGGACTCGCCGGCGAGGGCGAATACGACTGCAAGGCCGTCCCGTGGGCCATCAGCAACGATGCGAGCCGCGTCTATGACTTCAACGGCGGCGAGTGGACCGGGGCCGGGGACAACGACTTCTACTGGGGTCACACCCAGACCGTCTCGGGTGCACCCGACGAGCCCAATGGCTGGGTGAAGTTCACGTGCGTCGGCGCGCTCAAGAGCGGGGGCAAGGACGATCCGTGCCCTGAGAAGGCGCTTGCGTCCTTCGTCAAGGTCGAGTGGGATGCCGAGAACGACGATTGGACGAAGCTCGAGAAAGCGCCCAAGTGCGGATTCAGCACCAGCTCGGCCGTCGGATGCTGGGAGACCGGCAAGTACGGCGGCCAGTACGAAGGCCAGTTCAACTTCAACGCCTTCGCGTGGACGGCACCCCTGCGCCTGCAGCTCTCAAGCTCCGCGCGGGATGATTCGACCGTCTCCCGGCCCATCGTGTGGGAGATCACCAAGGCCGTCGCCACCAATGCGATCTGGCCCTACGGCGTGAAGCCGGAGGGCGCCCTGCTCATCCCCGGGACCACGGGCGGACTCGTCATCGGCGCCTACGCCACCCCGACCAACGGCTACCACGGCTTCACCCTGACCCTGGAGCCGAAGTACGTGCTCGACGCGTCAGGAGCGGTGCAGAAGGTCAGCCCGACCATCGCCAATAGGCCGATCGCCACGGTGTCGGTCGGCGTAACCCTGAGCGGCATCGACGATGCCACGCCGCCCACGGTGACCCCCAAGGCGACGAAGGACGTGTGCACGATCAACCCCAAGTCCTCGGGCACCCGGACCTACTCGTGCGACGTGGAATCCGCCGGCACCCCCTTCACCTACGGCGGTGCGTGGAGCGCATCGATCAAGACGGGCTAGGTGCTCGTGAAGCGCGC
>CAZQXO010000059.1:0-6034 GCA_964597445.1 uncultured Bifidobacteriaceae bacterium
CGAAGCAGGCGATGCCCCGCTCGCGCACGGCGTCCGCAGCGCCGTTGACGAGCGGCACCTCAGGTCCGATGACCACGAGTCGGGCATCCACCTCAACAGCGAGGTCGGCGACGGCTGACGCGTTGGCAACATCGACAGGGAGCGTGCGCACGAGACCGGCGATACCCGCATTGCCGGGGGCGGCGATCACCTCGGTGACGGAGTCGTCCGTCAGGAGCGAGGTGATGATGGCGTGCTCACGTGCACCGGATCCGATGACAAGGACCTTCACGGTCCCAGCCTAGTGAGGCCTTCCTGAGCATCCTTCGGACCGATGGACGGTCAGGAGGTGACCCGCCAACCGTTCGTGAATTCCAGGGTGCGGGTGCACACACTCCCGCCCTGACCACCGTTCGCCCACTGCGCCCAGCTCTCGCTCCATCCACCGGATGCAACTCCCGACCAGTCGAGACCCACGGGCTGTGCGGCATCGCAGGTGCCTGACGCCGGTCGGGCGAACTGCTGCATGAGATTTGCGGGGACCGCGGGAGACGAGGACGACGAGGGAGACGAGGACGACGTGATGGTGATGTATCCGAGAAGTTGCGACACGTTCCCATGCACTCCCAACCGACCGGTCTGAGTGACGGTGAAGACATGCGTCGAGGGCCCCGCTGACTCGCACAAAGGGATGCCGCCCGAGACGATGCAGTTGGTGGCGCCGCGCCGCGCGGAACCTGTGTCGTTCTGCAGAGATCCGGTTACACCTCCGTTGTTGACCAGCGTGAAGGTGTCATTCACCTCTCCCGCCACGGAGACAGAGGTGAAGGACGTGCCGTTCCATGTGAAGGTTCCGAGATCGGCAGCGTGCGCCGTTGATCCACCAGCGATCACAGCGCCCACCGCCAGCGAACCAACTGCTGCAGCGGTCACAGCCGCCCTTCTTCCTCGCCCCATGCCGAGCCCCTCAAGAGAAGTGAGTGATGGTCAGGATCAACGTAGGCATCTGTGGGGGTTCGGCCAGGCCAAGGTTCGGTTATCTCAACCTCTAAGGACATTCGGTTATCTCAGACGTAACGTGTCCACCGTGCCCCTTGAGCGACAGGTCCTCGTGGTGGAGGACGACCCCTTCCTGTGCGGGCTGATCGCTGAGATCCTCTCCGGGCGTGGGTTCGTGACCCACGAGGCCCACGACGCCGAAACCGCCCTCGCCCTGATCGACGAGCATGACCCTGAGGCGCTGATCGTCGACCTCGACCTGGGCCACGGGCCCTCCGGCCTGGACGTCATCGGAGCTCTGGGCGATCGGATCGCCGAGTTCGGTGTGCTCGTGCTGTCCAACTACCCCTCGCCTGCGGCCATGACGAAGGGGGCCACGCTTCCCGCATCCGTCGGCTATCTCATGAAGCGCAAGGTGTCGGATCCGGATGAGGTCGTCGATGCCCTCGAGGCTGTGCTGTCGAGCTCGGGCGAGATCAAGCCTGACCACCGTCAGGATCCGCCGGAGGAGCTCGCCAGCCTCACCCCGTCACAGCTCGAGCTGCTGCGTCTGATCGCCCTCGGCTACTCCAACGACATGATCGCTCGCGAGCGCGGGGTCACGGTCCGATCTGTCGAGTCTTTGGTGAATCGAGTGTTCTCCGCCCTCGGGTTGTCGTCCGATGCCCGCAGCAACGCGCGCGTGAAGGCGGCCATGCTCTATGCCCGCACGATGGGGATCCCGCGAACGGGGAGCGAGTGAACCGCACCGGCGTCGCCGCGCGACTCACGTCAGCCAGCGCGTTCAGCGTGTGGACGTGGGCAGTCGCCTTCCTGTCCTCGGTGACGACTGCGGTGCTGCACGATCGCAATCTCTACGGTGGCAGCGCGCTCGCCTGGTTGGTGGCGGCACTGACGGGTGCTGTCAGCGCCGGTATCGTCCTCGGCATCGCCCACCTGACCCTGCGGCACCGTCGATCACTCGCCGGCGTCCTGACCGTTTTCGTCCTCGCGGGCGTGGCCCGTGGGCTGGGTGTCGGGGGATCAGCGTGGGCTCTCGGGCTTGTCGACGATCCACAGTGGCTCGTCCGCGCTGCCTCCGGCGCCGTGCTCGCCGTGTTCTGGCTCAGCGTCGCCACCGTGATCGTGGATGGCTTCCGCACGCATCGACACACCCGGACATACCTCGCCGCACGAGAGGCAGACGTTCGATCGCAGGTGGAGCAGACCTCAGCGGAATTGGCCGCTCTTCGAGCACAGGCCCAGCGCGACGTGGGCAGCGAGGTGGCCCAAGTGACGCATGCTCTCCGCTCGCTGCCATCCAGTGACTCGGCTGCTCGGATCACACTGCAGGCCGCAGCAGAGCGACTGCACGACCTCTCCTCCTCGGTGGTGCGGCCGTTGAGCCATGCGGTCGCTCTGCCGATGCAGGGTGCTGGCACGAGCGGGCACTCGGCGGCGAGCCGATCACGCACCGCAGCAATTCGTGCGATCGTCACCGATGCCGTGGCCGTGGATCCGTTCCGACCCCTGTGGCTTGCGGTGCTGCTGTTCCCGTCGATCCTGTTGACAGCGATCCGCAGTTACGGTCCGGGTCTTGGTCTTCTCGGCGCGGCATGGATCGTGACCATGGCTGCGGTGGTGCTGGCGATCGCCGAGCGAGCGATCACGCCCCGTCTCCCCCGCTGGTCTATGTCGGTCCGCGTGGTCGTCGTTCTGGCCGTGTGGGCGATGAGCGCCGTCGCCTCAGCACTTCCGGTCGCCTGGGCCAGCAGCTGGGGCCTGGGGCCCGAACGTGCCTGGGCCATCTTCGGTGTCCCGCTCCTCGCGTACGTCCCGATCACCTGCCTGGGCATCGCGATCGCCACGGCGATCAGCCAGGCCTGGGCCCTGGATGAGGACACGCGGGCGGCACGCATCGCGGCGCTCGACTGGCAGCAGGCACGTCAGCAGCAGGAGCTGTGGTCTGAGCGGCAGAGGCTCGGTCGACACTTGCACGGGGCCGTTCAGTCGACCCTGACGGCCACGGCTCTCGCCATCGACGCTGGACTGCGACGCGGATCCCCAACAACCGAGGTACGCGACGACGCGCTGGCACGACTGGAACCGCTGCTGGCCGCTCAGGCGGTCACATCGCCATCACCTGACGGTCTGGCGGTCGACGACGTGCTGGCAAGCATCGCTCGAGTCTGGTCGCGTCTCGCCGACGTCACCGTCACGATCCACGAGTCAGCACTGGGCTCACTGGCCGAGGATGTTGCCGCTGCCGACAAGGTCGTCGAGATCGCACGCGAGGGCATCGCCAACGCGATCCGTCACGGCCACGCCCGCGACGTCACCGTGGTCATCGACCAGGGCACTCCAGGCTCTCTCGAGATCACCGTCAACGACGACGGGACCTTGACGCAGAACGCACGAGCCGGTCTGGGCAGCGCGACGCTCGACGACCTCTGCATCGAGTGGTCGCGCACAGGATCGGCGACCGGCACCGTCCTGCAGTGCCGGATCCCGGTGGGTGCCTCAGCACCCACCGCCGCCTGATCCGATCAGCGCACGTAGTACTTGTCGATCTCGCCGAACGCATCATCGAGAATCGCGAGACCCGCGCGGGCCTCGTCCTCGGTGATCGTGCACGGCGGGACGACATGCATGCGGTTGAAGTTGGTGAAGGGCATGAGGCCCCGGCTCTTGCAGGCGTTGACCAGGGTGGTCATGGCCTCCGAGGTGCCGCCATAGGGAGCCAGCGGTTCGCGCGTCTCACGATTCGTCACGAGGTCCAGCGCCCAGAACACGCCCAGTCCGCGAACCTCGCCGATGACGGGGTGCTTCTCCGCAAGGGCCCGCAGTCCCGGGCCGAGAACGTTCTCGCCGATGGACTTCGCGTTCGCGACGACACCCTCCTCCTTCATCGCATCGATCGAGGCGACGATGGACGCGGCCGCGAGCGGATGCCCGGAGTAGGTGAGGCCGCCGGGGAAGACGCGCTCGTCGAAGGTGGCCGCGATCTCGGCGGAGATGACCACGCCACCGACGGGGACGTAGCCGGAGTTCGAGCCCTTCGCGAACACGATGAGGTCCGGCTGCGCGGACCAGTTCTGGAAGGCGAACCACTCACCGGTGCGGGCGAAGCCGGACATCGTCTCGTCGGCGATCCAGATGATCCCGTACTTGTCGCACAGGGCGCGCAGGCCCTCGAGGTAGCCGGGCGGGGGGACGAGAATGCCCGCGGTGCCGACGACAGACTCCAGGATGATCGCGCCGACCGTGTTCGGACCCTCGAACTGGATCACGTGCTCGAGGTGCTGCAGCGCCCGCTCGGTCTCCTGCTCCGGGGAGGTGGACCAGAACTCCGACCGGTAGGGGTACGGGCCGAAGAAGTGGACGTGCTGCGCGGCGTACTCATTCGGCCAGCGGCGCGGATCACCCGTCGCCACGATCGCTGCACCCGTGTTGCCGTGGTACGAGCGGTAGGCGGAGAGCACCTTGTGCTTGTGCGTGTGGAGACGTGCCATGCGGATCGCGTTCTCGACCGCGTCGGCACCGCCGTTCGTGAAGAAGACCTTGGCCATGTTCGGACCCGCGAGTTCGACGATCCGCTTGGCGGCCTGGTTGCGCGCCTCGTTCGCGTGCTGGGGAGCGATGGTCGACAGAAGCGCCGCCTGCTCCTGGATGGCCGCCACGACTTTCGGGTGCTGGTGGCCGATGTTCACGTTGACCAGCTGGGAGGAGAAGTCGAGGAAGCGGTTGCCGTCGTAGTCCCAGAAGTACGAGCCCTCAGCCCCCGCGATGCACATCGGCTTCAGCGCCTTCTGCGCGCTCCACGAGTGGAAGACGTAGGAGCGGTCATCGGCGAAGACCTCCGCACCGCGTGCGGGATCAGGGGTGATGGTCATGTCTGGACTCCTGTCGGACGAATGCTCGCAGGGTACGACCTGTCGAATGTTCAGGACAATGTGACCCGTCAGGAGACAGGTGCGAGTCGTGCGAGCAACCCTGCCTCAACCGCGGGCCACTCCTCGCTCAGGACCGAGAACATGACGGTGTCGCGCATGGAGGAGTCCTGACGCCGCTGGTACCGCCGCAGGACCCCCTCGCGCGTGGCCCCCAGCCGGGTGATCGCGGCCTGGCTCCGCTCATTGCGGATGTCGGTCTTGAACTGCACTCGACCGAAGCCGTGGGTGAAGGCCCATTCCATCAGCAGGAGCTTGCAGGTGGGGTTGACCTCTGTTGCCCAGTCCTCAGGACGGTAGGCCGAGAAGCCGATCTCGAGGCGCTCGTCGGCGGGCACGACGTCGAGGTACGACGTGGTGCCGATCACGGTGCCGTGCTTGCGCACGACCCACATCCACCGGCCCATGCGCGTGGCGTCGATGATCGTCTGGACGACGTCGTCCTCCGACTCGGGTCGTCCCCGAACATGGGTCCAGCAGGCATCGTCGTCGAGGGCGGTGAAGAGCTCGAGGGCGTCTGCGGGGGTGGCGAGGCGCAACTCGATCCCGTTCCGCTCGAGGACGGTCGACGGACTGATCGGCCAGGTCACCACGTCAGTGGACGAGATCGTGGATCGCGATGGTGGCGTTGCGGTCCTGGCCGACACCGATGGCGCTGATGCGCGTTCCAGAGACGTCCTGCAGGAAGTCGACGTAGGCGCGAGCCGTTGCCGGGAGGTCCGAGAGCTCGCGCGCGGTCGAGATGTCCTCGCTCCAGCCGGGCAGGTACTCGTACACGGGCTTGGCATGGTGGAAGTCGGTCTGCGTCATCGGGATCTCGTCCACGCGGACGCCGTCGACCTCGTACGCCACGCAGACGGGGATGCGATCCCAGCCCGTGAGCACATCGAGCTTCGTCAGGAAGATGTCCGTGAGCCCATTGACGCGACTGGCGTAGCGCGCGATGGGTGCGTCGAACCAGCCGCAGCGGCGCGGGCGCCCTGTCGTGACGCCCACCTCGCCGCCGATCCGCCGGAGGCGCTCGCCGTCCTCGTCGAACAGCTCCGTCGGGAACGGGCCAGAACCGACGCGCGTGGTGTACGCCTTGAGGATGCCCACCACGCTCGTGATGCGGGTCGGACCGATGC
>CAZQXO010000059.1:6134-10785 GCA_964597445.1 uncultured Bifidobacteriaceae bacterium
GTGGTGTACGCCTTGAGGATGCCCACCACGCTCGTGATGCGGGTCGGACCGATGCCGCTGCCGGTGCACGCACCACCCGCTGTGGGGTTGCTCGACGTCACGAACGGGTAGGTGCCGTGGTCGACGTCGAGCAGGGTGCCCTGGCCTCCCTCGAGCAGGACGACCTTGTCGTCGTCGAGGGCGTTGTTCAGGAGCAGCGCGGTGTCGGCCACATAGGGGCGCAGCACGTCCGCGTACTCGAGCAGCTGCTCGACGGTTGCATCGACGTCGACGCCGCGGCGGTTGTAGACCTTGACGAGGATCTGGTTCTTCTGGTCAAGAGCACCCTCGACCTTCTGGCGCAGGATCGACGGATCGAAGAGGTCCTGCACGCGGATGCCGAGACGCGCGATCTTGTCGCTGTAGGTCGGCCCGATGCCGCGACCGGTCGTGCCGATCTTCGCCTTGCCGAGAAAGCGCTCGGAGACCTTGTCGAGGATGACGTGGTACGGCGTGATGAGGTGCGCACCTGCACTGATCACGAGACGGGAGGTGTCGATGCCCTGCTCGTTGAGGCCGCGCATCTCCTCGAGGAGGACGGCCGGATCGATCACGACCCCGTTGCCGATGACCGGGACGACGCTCGGCGTCAGGATCCCGCTGGGCAGCAGGTGCAGGGCGAACTTGCGGTCACCGATGACGACGGTGTGGCCGGCGTTGTTGCCGCCTTGGTAGCGAACGACGTAGTCGACACGACCGCCGAGAAGATCGGTCGCCTTTCCCTTGCCTTCGTCACCCCACTGGGCACCGACGAGCACGATTGCGGGCACGTGACGAAACCCTACCGGCTGCTGGGCTATGCCCCCGACAGGCGTGAGGCCAGGGCTCTGCCCAGGGCCGTGCCGGAGAGCCACGCCGCCTCGACCCGAGGACCGTCCGCCCACACATCACCGGCCACACCCACGAGGCCGTCGGGGCTGAGCCAGAAGGGGTCCTGGTGGGCCGATAGGGGCTTGGCGTACGTCCAGCGGTGGGCATCGACCCACGCGGGGTAGTCGCGGATGCCGAGCACGCGCCGCACGCCCGCCACGGCCGGCGGCACGACGCCAGCGGGCTCCGCCAGATGCCCCGCCGACAGCACCGGATGCACATGGGCCACGAGAACAGGGGCATCATCGCCTCGACGTCGTCCGTCGTCCGCGATCCACGTCAGCACCGGATCGTCGTTGACGAAGACCCCGTCGAGGTCGAGCCACGATCGATCGTCGAACACGCACGTGACAGCGATCACTGGCTCCCAGGTGATGGATGACTCGGGGATGCGATCGTCGAGGCGCCGCGCCTGGGGCACTGGCATGCAGAGAGCGACCGGCCCGTCAGTCGGCAACTCGGTGACGTCGTCATCCGACCGCACCTCCACACGCGCATCGATCATCGACTCGACGACGCTGCGCAGCCCACGCGGGGCCGCGTACCGCATCGGACCTGTCCGCACGCCCTCGATGCCCTCAGGGCCGGCGACGTGGAAGGAGTTCGTCCACTCGCGGACGACGCCCTCACTCCTCCACTGGTCCACCTGGGCCACGAACTCGGGGTCGCGCGCAGTGAAGTAGGAGGCCCCGATGTCGACGGGTCGACCGTCGTACGCGGTGCCCGTGTCACGCAGCAGGCGCGATGCCATGCGGCCACCGAGACGACGACCGCGATCGCGCAGCACCACGTCGACCCCGGCGCCGGCGAGCGCGTTCGCGCAGGCCGCTCCGCTGATTCCGCCGCCTACGACCGTGGCGCGACGGGAACCGGACGTCATCAGTCGCGGGGGACCGAGGGATCGCAGTCGTCCATGAAGACGGCGATGCGATCGACCTCGCCCTGCTCCCCGATCGCGCCGGCGGCCCGGGCGAGGGAGCGGAGGCAGCGGAGGAATCCCTGATTGGGCTCGTGGCCCCACGGCACCGGCCCGTGGCCCTTCCACCCGTTGCGGCGGAGAGCGTCGAGGCCGCGGTGGTAGCCGACACGGGCGAAGGCGTAGGACTCGACGACCTGGCCCTCGGCCCAGGCCTGATCCGCCAGGACGGCCCAGGCCAGCGAACTGGTCGGGAACTCGCGGACGACGGTGTCGGGATCCACGCCAGCCGCCAGCTGCTCGGCAGCGGGGTCGTCCGGGAGAAGCGTGGGAGGGGGTCCGTCGAGGAGATCCTTGCCAATGGTCATGTGGTCAGCCTGCCACGTCGCGTACATAGTCGCCGTACGGCAGGAGTTGAGCATCAACGGTGAGCAGGGTGAGGCCTTCAGATCGGGCCTGACTGAGAAGAAGCCTGTCGAACGGGTCCCGGTGATGGTCGGGAAGGTCCGCCACACCCACCACATGTGTGACGTCAATAGGAAGTTCAACGAATCCCGCTTCAAGGAGACCACGACGCAGCATGCGAGCATCGACACTGAAGTCGGGTCGGCCGCGGCCCGCCTTGATGGTCACCTCCCACAGGCTCACGACGCTGAAGATTGAGGCGCGGCTGTCGTCATTGATGATCGCGCGGGCCTCGTTCGAGAGGCGTTGCGGCTCAGCTGCCAGCCACAGCAGCAGACGAGTGTCGAGCAGAAAGGCCACTGTCACTCATCGCCGAAGAAGAGAGCGTCGATCTCATCCCGAGCCATCACATCGAAATCCTCGGGCACGGTGAAGGCGCCCACCAGGAAGCCCATGCGAGGCCGGGGCATGAGCGGAGCAATCGAGGTGAGCCGCGCTACCGGCGTGCCCGCACGAGCGATCACCACCTCTTCGCCCGCCTCGACGCGCTCGAGGAGTCGCGACAGATGCGTCTTCGCCTCATGGACATTCACCGTGGTCATGACACCACTGTATGCCACTTAGTCAAGTCGTGTGAACTAAGTTTTGAGGGCACAGGCACGACAGGGGCCCGCCGCATGCCGAAGCACGTGGCGGGCCCCTGAGTTCCCCCAGCGGGGAGTGGTTACGAGATGCGGGTGCCGGTGGAGCGAAGGTCGTTGCACGCCTCCACGATGCGGGCCGCCATGCTCTCCTCGGCGAGCTTGCCGTAGGCGCGGGGGTCGTAGGCCTTCTTATTGCCGACCTCGCCATCGACCTTCAGCACACCGTCGTAGTTGGTGAACATGTGGCCGACGATCGGACGCGTGAAGGCGTACTGGGTGTCGGTGTCGATGTTCATCTTCACGACGCCGTAGTCGAGCGACTCGCGGATCTCGCTGAGGAGCGAGCCGGATCCGCCGTGGAAGACGAGATCGAACGGCTTGTCCTTGCCGTACTTCGCACCGACGGCCTTCTGGATGTCGTCCAGGACCTTGGGCGTGAGCACCACGTTGCCGGGCTTGTAGACACCGTGCACGTTGCCGAAGGTCGCCGCGACGAGGTAGCGGCCGCGCTCGCCGAGGCCGAGGGCCTCCGCCGTGGCCAGGCCGTCCTCGACCGTGGAGAAGAGCTTGGCGTCATGCGTGGCCTCGACACCGTCCTCCTCGCCGCCGACGACACCGATCTCGATCTCGAGGATGGTGCGGGCCTTGACGGACTCGTCGAGCAGACGCTGGGCGATCTCGAGGTTCTCCCCGAGCGGCACGGCCGAGCCGTCCCACATGTGCGACTGGAACAGCGGCTCGCGTCCGGCGGCCACGCGCTCCTGCGAGATCTTCAGCAGCGGCTCGACGTAGCCGGCCAGCTTCTCCTTCGCGCAGTGGTCGGTGTGCAGGGCGACGTTGACGTTGTAGGAGCGCGCGATCGAGTGCGCGAACTCGGCGAGCGCCTCAGCACCCGCGACCATCGACTTCACCGTCTGGCCCGAGGCGAACTCGGCGCCCCCGAACGAGAACTGGATGATGCCGTCGCTCTCCGCCTCGGCGAAGCCGCGCAGCGCGGCGACGATGGTCTGGGAGGAGGTGCAGTTGATCGCCGGGTAGGCGAACTGGCCGGCCTTGGCTCGGTCGAGCATCTCGGCGTAGACCTCGGGGGATGCGATCGGCATCGGTCACTCCTGGTTCAGAGGGATGTAAGCGATGTCATCCTTCCAGACCCGCCCCCTCGCTGTCACGAGGGGCGAGGTGCCTGCCCGAATCGGTGCTCGCGGATCCAGGCGTGCATGGCGATGGCGGCGGCCGCCCCCACATTGATCGAGCGGGTCGACCCGTACTGCGCGATGTGGAGCACCTGCCCGACGGACTCCCGTGCTCCGTCGCTGAGGCCGGTGCCCTCCTGGCCGAAGACCAAGATGCACGCCTCGGGCAGCACGGCCGTCTCCAGCGGCTCGGAGCCGGGGAGGTTGTCGATGCCGATCAGGGGCAGGGAGCGCTCCTTCGCCCACACTGCCAGGGCCGCCGCATCCCCGTGGTGGCGCACGTGCTGGTAGCGATCGGTGACCATCGCCCCGCGCCGGTTCCAGCGACGGCGACCCACGATGTGGACCTCGGCAGCGAGGAAGGCATTGGCGGTGCGCACGATGGAGCCGATGTTGAAGTCATGGGCCAGGTTCTCGATCGCCACGTGGAAGGGATTCCGCCGGGAGTCGAGGTCCGCGACGATCGCGTCGAGGCGCCAGTAGCGGTAGCGATCGATGACGTTGCGCCGATCGCCCTCGGCGAGGAGGACGGGGTCGAGTCTCGGATCGTCCGGCACGGGACCGGACCACGGGCCGACACCGAC
>CAZQXO010000060.1:0-10622 GCA_964597445.1 uncultured Bifidobacteriaceae bacterium
TCCAAGCATGCGGAAGTGCTCCGACTCCTGGCTCTGGGCTACACCAACGAGTACATCTCGCGGACGAAGGCTGTGGCGTTGGGCACGGTCGAGCGCTGGAACAACGAGATCTTCGAGTCGTTGGGCATCTCGAAGGACGGCGATACGAACCGCCGGGTCGAAGCCGTGCGGCGCTACGTCGCTGCCGTCGGACTGCCACCGAAGCCGTGACCCGTCTGCGCGAGGTCCTCTGGCTGCTCGGTCGCCCCGACGCCATCTCATGGCCGGTGTTCTGGGCCAGCCTCGTGGCCGGGACGATCGGAAACTTCGCGACGAATGCGGAGGGCCTATCTCTCTGGCTGCGCCTCGCCACCCTGGTGGTGGGGCAGGCCGCACTCTGGGCGGTTCTCGTCATCGTGCGTCGGACGCTGCTGCGCGATCCCGAGCGATCCAGACCTGTGGTGGTCCTCAGCTCGTTCGTCATCGCGATCCTGGTGCGGGTCCTCGCTGTTGCCGCACTGATCACGTGGGCCGCCGGTTCGCAGGCAGCCCTGCTCGGCGACCGGCTCATCGGCGCCCTCCTGAACATCGGCCCGGTCATGGTCGCGACGGCCCTCGGGACGAGTGCGCTGAGGTTCCGTCGTGGGCAGATCGTCCAACTCTCCCGCACTCAGCAGGCCCTGCAGGCGGCCCTCGCTCGTGTCGAGCAGCAGATCGAGAAGCGAGAGTCGAATGCCACCCGTCAGGTGCAAGAGCTGCTGGCGACGCAGGTGCAACGCCTCGACCTGGGGGATCCCGTCGCCTCGATGAGGCAGTTGCAGGTCTTGGCGCGTGACGTCATCCGGCCACTGAGTCATCGGTACACAGGGGAGGTGGGCGACCGACTCCCTGGGGCGTCGTCTGCCCCACCGGCCCGGGTGTCCTGGGCCGACATGCTTGACGTGGATGTGGTGGGTCGCCCCTTCCGCCCCCTGGTCACCGGCGTGATCGTGTCACTCCAGGCCCTTGGTGCCATCCTCGGCGTCCCCGACATGCCCCTCACCCTGCTGGTGGTGCCGGTCTTCATCGTGATCGTGCTCGCCCTCGCGAATCTCGTCCTCGCACCCCTGCTGCTCCGCAGATCCCGACGTCAGCGGGTTGGCGCGATCCTGGGCGCGCTCGTGGTGGTCAGCATCCTCGCAGGCCTGTTCGTGCTCGCTCTGGTCGGTTCGCGTCCGCCGGGTCCTGCATTCGTCATCGCCGCGATGTTCTCGACACTCCTGAGTCTGCTGCTGACGATCGTGCTGATCACGATCCAGACGCGATCGCGTGTCGCGGTCCAGCTGGAGCAGGCGACACAGCAGCTCCAGCGCCTGCTGGCTCGTCAGCGACAGGCACAGTGGTACGCGGAACGGTCGTTGGGACGTGCCTTGCACGGGCCTCTCCAGAACTCTGTGCTCGCCGCAGCCTCGCGTCTGGAGGCCGCCATCGATGCTGGCGAGGAGCCCGTCGAGCTCATGCGTCACCTGCGGGACGACCTCATGCGGCAGGTGGCCTCGCTGGGGGCCGACGCCACTGGGCAGTCGAGCTTCGACGTGGCCGTGGCCCGACTCCAGGCAACATGGGACGGGGTCTGCTCCATCGAGGTGAGGAGGGAGGTCTCCCCGTCCACGCCGTGGACCGATGACCCGATCACCCTCACGTGCCTCCAGGACATTGTCATCGAGTTCGTCTCCAACAGCGTCCGCCATGGAGGCGCCACCAAGGTGGACGTTGTCCTCTGGCTGGACGAGGGCTCCTTCGGCTCCGACATTCACCTCCGCGCACGGAGCAACGCCGGACTACCCCCGGGCGCAGGGCCTGAGGGCCTCGGGACCCGGATGCATGACGACTGGGCGACGACCTGGTCGCTGGCGGCAGAGCCTGACTCGGTGGAACTGACCCTCGTCCTTCCCATGTGAGCCACCTGGCAGGGAGCGTGGGTAAACCCTCGCGCAGAGGGGTCAGCGTCGTCGACCGACCTACCCTGAGGGACACACCGAGGAGTGCTCATGATGAAGATCGCATCCGTGGTCGTTGCTGCCGGGTTGACCGCTGGCGCTCTTCTGACGGCTGCGCCCGCGCAGGCCGCCACCTCGAATGTTGGTTGGTGGTCGCCGGGGTCTTACGTGTGCCTCGAGAACGCTCCGTGGCCCGTCAACGTAGTGCCCGTTGTCATCACGAACGCGTCGGACGTGACCCGCACCGGCTCGTTCACTGTGCCCGGCGCTATTTCAAGCGCGGTGCAGGTGAACTCGAACATCAACGCCATCAACTGCAACGCAGGCTCGAGCAACGGGGGGAGTAGCAACTTCACTGTCGCCCCGGGCGAGACCACCGTGATGTGGGTCGGGTTGGGTACCACGGGCGCACAGACCGAGACGGGCTCCCACAACATCGGCTTCGGCGGTAAGCCTTCGGGCACCCCGGGCGCATCGTGGTACGACATGGGCCTCACGCTCCTCAACGCAACGTCGGGGTGGAACGGCGGCAACACGTTCGCCAACCTCACCGCGACGTATCAGAACACGGGCGGTACCGACCTGCGGACGAATAATCAGGACGGCTTCGTGCTCACCTCGTGTCAGGTGATGCCCGACGGGAGTATCTTCCCGACCAACGACATCCTGACCCCGTTCAACAACGGCGCGTGGACGCAGGGCCCTTCCTACGGCTACTTCGAGCCCATCTGTGCGGCGTGGATGCCGGAAGGCACTTTTGTCCCGTACACGCAGGGACCGTCGACTGCCTTTACTGTGCAGGCTGCGCAGACATACGGTGCGGGCGGCACGTCGGTTGCGATGGCAGGTAGCGGCACCGCCGCCATCACGTCGGCGAGCCTCTCCATCAACGGTGGCGCGGCCGTCACGGTCCCGGTGGGTGGCGCCCCGCAGTCGGGTATGTGGGTGGGTCAGGACCCGGCCACGAAGCAGTGGTTCCTCGCGAACGCTGTCGCTCAGTCAGGCCAGTCCGTCGCTCTCTCGCTGAACGGCAGCCTTGTCGGCACCGTGAATGTGGGGATGTGACCCGCGAGCATCTCTTATCTGTCGCACTGGCGCAGGCCGGACCCAGAGCCAAGGAGGCAGGAATGCGCAAGACCAAGCTCACCGAACTCGCTGGCATCGGCGTTCTTGCCGGGAGCGCCCTGCTGTCCGCTGGCCCCGCGCAGGCCTCCACCTCGAATGTCGGGGGGTGGACCCCGGGGAGCGTCACATGCGCCAATGGGCAGGTCAGCGTGTTCCCGATCATCGTCGGCAACGGGGCCGACGTTCAGCGGACCGGCTCCTACACGGTCCCCTCGGCAATCGTCTCGGCCGTCCAGATCGCCTCCCTGCCGGTAGAGATCAACTGCAACGGCAACAGCAACATCGGAATCGGAGCCGGCTACTCCAAGAACTTCCAGGTCAATCCAGGCGAGGTCACGGTGATGTGGGTCGGCCTTGGCCAGAACGGCGGACGCACCGCCGACGGCTCACACAACATCGGATTCGGCGGCTACGCCTCAGACACCGGCGGCTCCTGGTACGACCTCGGGCTCACCCTCAACGGCACCGGGTTCGCGAACGGCGGCACCGGATTCAACAACCTCACCGCCACCTACCAGGGCACCGGTGGCCTCGACATCAAGACGAGCAACCAGAACGGCTTCGTCCTCACCAACTGCGTCACCACCAACGACGGCAGCATCGTTCCCGGTCCGTCCGTCCTCACCCCCTACAACAGTGGGCAGTGGACGTCCGGCCCCGTCTACACCGCGAACCAGCCGCTGTGCGCGGCGTGGGCGACTAACGCCACCTTCGTTCCGTACACCCAGGGCACGAGCTCGCAGTTCTCCACGCAGGCGGCCCAGCAGTACTCGGGCAACGCGTACGAGGTCCAAACCGAGAAGGGGAAGATGACGGTTTCGCCGACGCTGTATGCCGCTGCAGGAAGCGGAACCGTCGCCATCACCAGCGCGTCCTACACGTTCGTCGGCGGCCAGTCGAACCTTCCGATCAACAGTCCGACCAGCGGACCGTGGGTGGGCCAAGACCCCCAGACCCTCCAATGGTTCGTCGCGAACCTGCCGGTCGGCGTGATCCAGATCTTCCTCAATGGGCAGCTTGTCGCCTCGTACCCCTCCTAGCGCCATGAGTGCGCCGCAACGTGATGGACGGCCATCACGTGTGGACATCCATCACGTTGCGCATGATCCGGGAGCGCCCCCTGCTTCAACCGATGCACCCCACCTTGAGGAGAAGAGCCCATGACGCGCCGACCCGCCACCGCAGGCTTCGTCATCGGCGCCATCGCCGCCGGCGCCCTGCTCCTTGCCGGGCCCGCGCAGGCGGTCACTGCGGGGCAGATCGCCACCCCCAACGCTGGGGTGGCGGGGATGGTCCAGTCGGTGAGCGTCATCGCCCCCGAGGCTCGGAGCAGCAGCGTCACGGTGACGGCCACGCAGGGCGGTCGCCAGATCCAGCTCCCCATCGCCGTCAATCGCACGGGCGTGGGTCGAACGGCCTGGGCTCCGCCGACCGCCGGCACCTGGCTCCTCAGCTCAGGCTCGGGGGACATCAACTCGGCTCAGGTGAACGTTGGCGCGATGCCGACGAAGACCCAGGTGGCCGTGCCGACGAACCCGACCCAGCACTACGTCACTCCGATCATCGCCACAGTGGAGGCGGGAGACGCGGATGCCCTCAAGCAGGCCGGACCCATCACGGGGAAGGTCGTCTTCACCGAGGTCGTGCGCGGGGTGATCGGCGAAGCGCGTGTCGAGACGGCGTCAGACGGCACTGCGGTGGCACGCCTCGAGTGGGCGCCCCCGGGGGTGGCCACGTACGCCGTCACCGGTGCGTTCCTGCCGGATGCCGGAGTGCCGGCGCAGTCGGATGGATCCGCGGGTGCGGCAACCGCGTATGCGCCGTCATCCAGTCCGCTGGCGTACTTCACGGCAGGCATCGACCGACGCCCGGTGCAACTGCTGATGCCCGAGGTTGTCCGCGTCCAGGAGCCGGCCTATGTGGTCGTGCATGTCGACGACGAGCGACGCGGATTCGTCAGCCTCGAGATCGACGGTCGCAAGGTCTCCCTGGACAAGCCCCTGCGGGGCGACATCGCGACTTTCCCCTGGACACCGCTGTACTCCGGATTGACGTATGTGCGGGTGATCTTCCACGAGGTGAGCACTGACAGGGGCCCCTCCACGATCGATGGTCGCGTGGACGAAGTCGAGACGGTGACGCTGCGGCACTACGTCGAGCAGACCATCGAGGTGCGCGACCCCCAGCCGACGAACCCGATCTCCATCTCACCGGTGGTGGCGGGCCAGGACCTGCCTCCGTGGAGTGAGGATGAGGTCGTGGAGTACCCGGCGGCGGCCCGCGTGCCCCTAGTGTCCTCGACCGGGAACGGTCAACCGGTCGTCTATCGGGTCACGGGCAGTTGCGCGCTCAGCGGCGAGACCCTGCTGCTCCCCGTGACTGGAGGAGGGTGCGTCGTGACCGCGCGCAGTCCGGGTGGTGACGGCTTCCAGCGTGGGACCGTGAGGGTCGTCGTCAGTTCGCCGTTGGAGTAGGCGAACGCGGCTCCATCGCTGCATTCGAAGCCCCAGGGGCGCCTCACGTCCCGAGAACGCTTCGCCTGCCAAGCCATCAAGCGATACTATTGACATAAGTGATCATTGATATATAGCTTCGGCTCGTGCCTGCTGCCTCCATCGTCGTCTCCGCGCCAGCGTCCCCGGCTGACCGCGCCCGCGACATCGCCCCGGTGCTCAAGGCCCTGTCGGACGAGAACCGACTCACCATCCTGCTGGCGATCGCCGACCGCGAGTCGTCCGTCACCGAACTCGTCGAGATGACGGGCATGTCGCAGCCTCTGGTAAGCCACCACCTGAAGCTGCTCCGCGACACCGGGCTGGTCACGTCGATTGCCGTGGGCCGCAGCAATGTCTACTCGTTGTGCTGCGATGCGATCGCCCAGCCGATCGCCCTGCTCTCCGATCTCGCCACCCCCACCTGCTCGACGGAAGAGACACCATGACCATCGATGCCGATCAGGTGCGCGAGGCCGTTCGCGAGCGGTACGCGGCGGCGGCGACAAGCGCGTCGTGCTGCGGCCCTGCCTCGTGCGGTCCCGTCGCCGCGTCCATCGATGCTGTCGACGTGTTCGGGTCATCCCAGTACGACGATGCGGACCGAGCCCAGCTCCCGGAGGAGGCGGTGCTCGCCTCCCTCGGCTGCGGCAACCCGACGGCCCTGGCGGACCTCTGCCCAGGCGATGTGGTGCTCGACCTCGGGTCCGGCGGCGGCATCGATGTGCTGCTGTCGGCTCGTCGCGTGGCTCCCGGTGGCATGGCCTACGGGCTCGACATGACCCCGCAGATGCTCGAGCTGGCCAACGCCAACAAGGCCAAGGCCGGTGTCGAGAACGCCGAGTTTCTGTTGGGCAGAATCGAGGACGTGCCGCTGCCCGATGACACGGTCGACGTGATCATCAGCAACTGCGTCGTGAACCTCTCGGCCGACAAGGACCAGGTGTTCCGTGAGTCTTTCCGCGTGCTCGCGCCTGGCGGTCGGTTCGCGATCTCCGACGTCGTCCTCTCCCGAGAACTCCCGCATGAGCTGACCCCGATCATGGCGCTGTGGACGGGCTGCATCGCAGGAGCGCTCACGGAGGATCGGGTGCGGGCCGGTCTGGAGGCCGCCGGATTCGAGCACATCAGCATCGAGCCCACATCGATCTTCGGTCGCACCGAACTCGAAGGGCTCGCCGCAGGTCTGCCCGCGGACGACATCCCCGCCGGTCTCGATGTTGGAACTGCGATTGCCGATCTCGATGGCGTCATCCGGTCGGCGTTCATCCGTGCCACCAAGCCCGCTGCTATGAACACGACTCAGGCCAAGGAGAACGGCATGCCCTCGATCCACGTGTACGAGCCCGCTCTGTGCTGCAACACCGGGGTGTGCGGCCCTGACGTAGACCAGGCCCTCGTCGACTTCACCGCCGACCTCGATCACCTGAGCGCCCGTGGCGCTGACATCACGCGACACAACCTGGCGAACGATCCACTCGCCTTCGCCCAGGACGCCACCGTGCGCGCCTTCCTCGAGGTGGCCGGATCTGACGGCCTGCCCCTGACCCTCGTCGACGGGGTGACCGTGATGACCGGCGGCTACCCCACGCGTGCACAGTTGGCCAAGTACGCGGGGCTGGAGTCCGAGTCCCTGCCTTCCGGTCCCTCCCTGCTGACGATGGTCGACGGCGATGATGCCGGCGGCTGCGGGCCCTCGGGCTGCTGCTGACCATGCTCTCACTGCTGGACGATTCGCCGCGCTTCCTCTTCTTCACCGGCAAGGGTGGGGTCGGCAAGACCTCGATCGCATGCGCGACTGCCGTGCATCTCGCGGACTCCGGCAAGCGGGTCCTGCTGGTCAGCACGGACCCGGCATCGAACGTCGGCCAGGTGTTCGGCTGCACCATCGGCAACGCGATCACCCCGATACCGGGAGTCGAGCGTCTCGATGCCCTCGAGATCGATCCCGAGCAGGCGGCCGAGGCCTACCGCGAGCGCATCGTCGGTCCGGTGCGCGGGTTGCTGCCCGAGCGTGAGATCGCCTCGATCACCGAGCAGCTCTCCGGCTCGTGCACCACCGAGGTCGCATCCTTCGACGAGTTCACCGGCCTACTCACCGACGAGGGCGTGATCGGTGACTACGACCACGTCGTGTTCGACACCGCGCCCACCGGTCACACCATTCGCCTGCTGCAGCTCCCCGGCTCCTGGACCGACTTCCTCGAGGCAGGCAAGGGCGATGCCTCGTGCCTGGGGCCCTTGGCCGGTCTCGACAAGCAGCGTTCGGCCTATGCGGGGGCCGTCGCAGCCCTGCAGGATCCCGCACGCACGCGGCTGATCCTCGTTGCGCGGGCCCAGAACTCCGCGCTCGACGAGATCGTGCGTACCAAGGCCGAACTCGACCGCATCGGCATCCACGCCAGCGGCGCCATCATCAATGGTGTGCTCCCCGAGGCCGCGGGGGATGAGCCACTCGCTGCCGCAGTGCGCCGCCGGGAGCAGGCCGCGATCGAGGCTGCGTCCCCTGCTCTGGATGGCCTGCCCCTGGACGTGCTTCACCTCAAGCCGGGCAACGTCATGGGGCTGCAGGCGTTGCGTCACATGTTCGACGACGCGAATGTCGTGGAGAGCGGTCGCGTGGGTGACATCGGCAAGATCGTTGACCGGCCGCTGCGGGATCTCGTCGATGCCATCGAGGCAGACGGTCACGGTCTGGTGCTGTGCATGGGCAAGGGCGGGGTCGGCAAGACGACGATCGCTGCGGCCATTGCTGTCGCCTTGGCCGAACGCGGCCAGGATGTCCATCTGACAACGACCGATCCCGCTGCTCACCTGGATCAGACCCTGCAGGGCGATGCTGCCCGTCTTCGGGTCACCCGCATCGATCCGGTGCAGGCGACCCAGGAGTATCGCGATCATGTGATGGCCACCAAGGGAGCCAGTCTCGACGAGGCCGGTCGAGCGAACCTGGCCGAGGATCTGCTGTCTCCCTGCACGGAGGAGGTGGCGGTGTTCCGGCAGTTCTCCGCCGTCATCAGGGAGGGGCGCCGAGGTTTTGTGATTGTCGACACGGCTCCCACCGGACACACGCTGCTGCTGCTGGATGCCGCCGGCTCGTATCACCGCGACATCGTCCGTCAGCTTGGCACTCGCGATCGCACGGTGACGCCGATGATGATGCTGCAGGATCCCACGCTCACCAAGGTCATCATCGTGACGCTCCCGGAGCAGACCCCTGTGCTCGAGGCATCGATCCTGCAGGTCGACCTTGAGCGCGCCGGAATTCATCCATGGGCCTGGGTCATATCGACTTCCCTGTCGGCGGCATCTGTCGAGTCAGCCTTCCTGCGGCAGCGGGCGACATCGGAGGCCAATCCGATCGCTGAGGTGAATCGGCGAGCGGAGCGCTGGGCTGTAGTGCCCATGCAGGAGGAGGAGCCGATCGGTTTGCCTGCCCTCCTCGCTCTGACCGCTCCGCTGGCGAGCACGGCATCATGAGTTCAGGCGAACCGTGGGTTCATGGCTGACGGGACCGTGCTCGTGTGTGGGTCTCACGTCTCACGCGAGGGGCCAGATGGACCACTCGGTCCCGAAGGGCGCTGACGGCATCGTCGAACGCGGCATCGGTGCCGACGGTGGCGGGATCGGGAATCGACCAGTGCACGCGCGGATTGTCGAGGAGTGGAAGCTCCTCGTTGACGGCATCGCAGACTGAGATGACGACATCACCGGGCCGAACGACATCGTCGATGAGCTGCGGGACCTTCTCCGTGACGTCGATACCCCATCGCCTGGCGGTGGTGCGCGCCTTCGGATTGATGGCGTTGGCGGGATGGGTGCCAGCGGAGGCGGCCGGCACGGTGCTGGCCTCTCGCCACAGGGCCTCGGCGAGGACGGACCGCGCCGAGTTGTGGGTGCAGACGAACACGACGCGCGATGCGGTCAGGCTGTCGGACTCGGGCAGCAGTCCGTCGAGGCTGCCCTCGACGGCATGGACGTAGGTGCGGCGCCGGTCGTGCTGGGAATGCCTGCGCATCACGAGGCCTGCAGCCTCGAGGACCTTCAGGTGATGGGCGAGGAGGTTGCCGGGCACCTCGAGTGCTGCGGCGAGCGCGTCGGGCGAGAGATCCTGCACGGCGAGGAGCTCCATGACGCCCAGCCGGGTCTCATCTCCCAGGGCCGAGAGAGCCCGGGCCCGGGTGGCTCGGGAGTCCGCCAGGGCACTAGGGTTTTGCTCAGTAGTCATTGAGGCAATTCTCATGTTCGTCCGGGACCCGGTCAAGCAGGGTCATTTATGTCCTGGTGGGAGATCGCGTGAACCACACGCTTGCGCGGCGGGCGAGCGCGGAGTTCCTCGGTACCTGCGTGCTGGTGGCCACGGTCGTGGGCTCGGGGATCATGGGCGCGCTGCTGAGCGACAACCTCGCCGTAACTCTCCTCATCAACGCCGTCGCCACAGTCGCTGTCCTGGGCGTCCTGATCTGGGCCTTCGGCCCGATCTCGGGCGCGCACTTCAATCCGGTGGTGTCCGGCGTCGCCATGGCGCGCCGCGAAATGCCTGTGGGGGAAGGCGGTCTCTATATCGTCGTACAGGTCGCCGGGGCATGCGCGGGAGCCATGCTGGCGAACGTCATGTTCGACCTGCCCGCCATTGAGACCTCTCAGCGCCTGCGCTCGGGGGGCGGAATCTGGTTGGGGGAGATCGTCGCCACGGCCGGACTCCTCCTCGTCATCGGCGCCCTGACGCGCACGGGGCGCGGACATCTGGGTCCGGCACTTGTCCCCGCTTGGATCGGTGCTGCCTATTTCTTCACGTCATCGACCTCGTTCGCCAATCCGGCCGTCACGATCGGTCGGTCGCTGACCGACACCTTCGCGGGGATCGCCCCCGCCTCCGTCCCGCTGTTCATTGTCTTTCAGATCATCGGCGCTGCCATCGGTGCCCTCCTGACGGAGTACTTCTATCCCCGGCGCGGTGTCACGCCGGAACCGCTCGATCTGCCCGATCCCGTCCACCATGGCCCGCATGAGTCCCCATCAGAGGAGAGCAGTCGATGACCGACAC
>CAZQXO010000061.1:0-10567 GCA_964597445.1 uncultured Bifidobacteriaceae bacterium
TCGATCCGAAGGCCCAGAACGGCGCCTTCGACACCGTCACGTCCTACATCCCCATTCGGGATGAGAGCCGCCGTGCAGCAGCCATCACGATGGTGCAGCCCGGGACGGGCAACATCCTCGCGATGGCGCAGAACCGCGAATGGGGAACCGAAGGTCGCGGCAACACGACGTACAACTACAACGTCGATCGAGCCATGGGCGGCACCATCGGAATGCAGGCCGGATCCATCTTCAAGATCTTCCCCCTCGCTGCGGCACTGGAGATGGGCATCTCCCCCTTCGAGTACATCTCCTCGCCCAGTCCAGCCACCTTCGAGGGCTTCGTCGACTGCGAGACAGGGGTGCCGTTTCCCCCCGTCACCGTTCGCAACAGCACCACGTCAGGAACCCTCGACATGGCTCGCGCCACGGCCTACTCCACGAACACCTACTTCATGGCACTGGAGGAGCGCACCGGCATCTGCCGGCCAGCCGAGATCGCCGAATCGATGGGAGTCTTCCTCGGCAACGGCGATCCCCTCATCCGCGTTCCCACCCTCGCGATCGGGACCATGGAGGTGACGCCGCTGGCGATGGCCAACGCCTACGCCACGTTCGCGGCGCACGGCATCTACTGCAAGCCCGTGTCGATCCTCGAGATCCGGGACCGTGACGGCAAGCCGCTGCCCGTGCCTGACGGTGACTGCACGCGGGTGCTGAAGCGGGATGTCGCGGACACCGTGACCGTCATGCTCAACGGAGTCGTCGACGGAACCATCGGGGGACGCACGGGTGCCAACATGGCACTTGTCGATCGACCGTCGGCAGGCAAGACAGGCACGACGAACGAGTCCGCTGCCGTCTGGTTCGCGGGCTACACCCCGCAGATCGCCGCTGCCGTCTGGGTGGGTGATCCCCGTGGAGGCTTCGCCCATCCCATGAAGGATGTCACCGTCAACGGCGTCTACTACTCCCAGGTGTTCGGCGGGACCCTGCCCGGGCCCATCTGGCGTGACGCCATGGAGATCGCTCTGGCAGGCACCGAGCCACTCGACTTCGACCTCAAGGCCATCGAGGGACTCACGACCTCGACATCATCGGCCTTCTCCAGCCCCACCACGACGGTCGTGGAGGAGGAGGTGCCGATCTTCGACAACAGCGTGCCGGACGAGGTGCCGATCGACGCGGAGCCGCAGGCACCGGCATCCGACTCCACGACACCAGTCGGGCCCGCACCCGCGGATCCGGGCGGCGAGGTCTTCGGCGCCCAGTAGGCGCTCTACATCCCCAGGGCGGACTTCACCTTGGCGGCCACGACGCCGCCGTCGGCTCGGCCCTTGACCTGCGGCTGCACGAGCTTCATGACCTGACCCATGGCCGCGCCACCGCTCGCCCCGCCCGCGATGACCTCCGCCACGGCCGCATCGACGATCGCCTGGACCTCGGCATCGTCCAGCTGCTGCGGAAGGTAGCCGGCGATGACCTCCAGTTCCGCGCGCTCGCGATCCGCGAGCTCGGGACGACCAGCGGCGTCATATGCTTCGGCGGACTCGCGGCGCTTCTTGGCCTCACGACCCAGGACGGTGACGATGTCCTCGTCGGAGAGGGCTCGCGCCTCCTTGCCGGCGACCTCCTCGTTGGTGATCGCCGTCAGCACCATGCGCAGAGTCGCGGCAGAGACCTCGTCCCGGGCCTTGATGGCCGTCGTGAGATCCGCCTGCATCGTGTCCTTGAGGGTGCTCATGCCGACATTGTGGCATCGCCGACGCATCGTGCCCCCGTCGACGGCAGGCCGGCGCACGATCCACGGCATGGGACCATGGAGGCGTGCATCCCCTCCCACGCCTCGCGCTCGGCATCGCCGCCGCGGGTGCGGCTGCGCTCGCCTACGCACGCTGGGAGGCTCAGGCGTTCACGCTCCGCCGCGCCAGCCTGGCTGTTCTCCCCTCCGGACAGGCACCGATGCGCGTGCTGCACCTGTCCGACCTGCACCTCGTGCCCGACCAGGCCGCCAAGGTCCAGTGGGTGCAGTCCCTGCGCACCCTGCGCCCGGACGCGGTTGTCGTGACGGGCGACTTCCTGTCGCACCGGGATGCCATCCCCTCGGTGCTCGAGGCGCTCGATCCGCACTTCGACGTGCCCGGAGCCTTCGTGCTGGGCAGCAACGACTACTACGCCCCGCGACCCCTCAACCCCGGGACGTACCTGCGCGGACCGTCGCAGCTCGAGCCGCGCAGGGCGATGCTTCCCTGGCAGGACCTCGTCGACGGGCTGACGGGCAACGGCTGGCTCGACCTCGGCAACACCCGCGGGGTGCTCGAGGTCGACGGCCGCACGGTCGATGTACGCGGTGTCGACGATCCGCACATCAGCCGTGACCGGTACACCGACGTCGCGGGTCCGTTCGCACCGGAGGCCGACCTCGCGCTCGGCATCACGCATGCGCCGTACCTGCGCGTCATCGACGCCATGGCCGATGACGGCGCGGCCCTGATCCTCGCGGGGCACACGCACGGCGGCCAACTCCGGGTGCCCGGAGTGGGCGCCCTCGTCACGAACTGCGATCTGCCCCGCAGCCAGGCGCGCGGTGCCTCAGCCCATCGGGGAGCAGCGCTGCACGTCTCAGCGGGCCTCGGCACCTCGCCCTACGCGCCTCTTCGGTTCGCCTGCCGACCCGAGGCGACCCTGCTCACCCTGACCTCGACGACCACCTGATCACGTCGTCCTCGACGCCCGCCTGATCGCATCGACCGCCTCGGCCACCCGCACCGACGCCGCGGGAGGCACCACCCAGGCGTCCTCACCCCGGATCCGAGCGCTCACCTGCTCGAACATCACCTGGTACGCGTCGACAGCGGGGAACTCCTCGACATGTTCGTCCACCAGGAGGGTGGACGGCTGGCGCCAGCTGGTGAACGCCTGATCGTCGTCGATGCGCACGCGGCCGGACGATCCCGTCAGCGCCAGTCGCTGCGACTCGGGCATCGCGAAGGAGGCGATGACGGATCCGCGTCCGTCCGCCCAGGCGACGGAGGCCCGGGTCGTCAGATCGACACCCTGGTGCCCCCTGTCGCAGGCGACCGCCGTGACCTCCAGCGCCGTATCGGAGGGAAGACAGGCAAGCAGGATGTGGAGCGGGTAGATGCCGACGTCGTACAGCGCTCCCCCGCCCGCATCAGGACGAAGTCGGTAGTTGCCCGCCAGGTCGCCTGTGAACGTGAAGCTGCCGAGGTAGGACTCGAGTCGGCCCAGATCACCGCGGGTGGCGAGATCGACGATGCGCTGAATGCGCGGGTGCCAGCGGGACCACACCGCCTCCACCAGCAGCACACCGGCGGTGTCGGCCGCGTCGAGTGCCTGACGCGCCTGATCTGCGCTCAGAACCATCGGCTTCTCGCACAGCACATGCTTGCCTGCCGCGACGGCTGCCAGGATCCACGGCAGGTGCGCGTCGTTGGCCAGGTTGATGTACACGGCCTCGACAGCAGGGTCGTCCAGCACCGCGGCGTAGGAGTCGTACGCGCGACGCGGCTCGAGAGACTCGGCCCGGACATGGTCACGGGCGGCAGCGGCCTCCAGTCGCGCACCCGCCGCACGGTGCACGGCTGCCGCCGTCGCACGCGTGGCCAGCCATCCGGCCCCGAGGAAGCCCCACCGGACGTCGCTCACGGCGCGGCGCTCATCCCAGGAGGACCGGATCCACCGGACGCCCCAGCTGGCGAGCCGAGGCCTCTGCCGCCTCCATGATGGCCACGACGTTGCGAGACTGGAGCGCCGAGACCTCCATCTCCGCACCGGTCGCCAGGTTCGCTGACAACTGGCGGTGGAACGCGTACGGATCGACCGGATCGAGTGCCACGGGCTCACGCGTGCCGTCCGGCCGGTGCCGGAAGAGACGTGCGGGCAGATCAGCGACAGCCGGCTCGGCTGCAGGATCCCACTCGCCCACGATCGAGCCCAGCGTGCCGAGCACGAGGTACTTGGGGCGACGGGCCGCTGAGAGATCAGAGTTCGTGAACACTGCCTGAGTTCCATCCGCGAACGTGATCGTGACCGTGGCATGGTCCGCATTGGTCACGTGCGTCCAGTGTCGCTTGTGGTTGACACCCGACACGTGAACCACGGTCCCGGGCAGAAGATCGAGGATCTGGTCGATGTAGTGCGAGCCCCAGTCGAAGATCGCACCACCGGAGACGGTCGCGTCGGAGTGCCAGTAGTCGCACGGACGCGAGTAGCCCCCGACGAAGCTGTCGTAGTGGAAGACGTCTCCGATGGCACCCTCGCGGATCAGTCGCCGCATGGTCACGAAGTCCGCGTCGAATCGCCTGTTCTGGTACACCACGAGCGTGCGGCCACGCTCAGCGGCGAGCGCCATGGCCTCATCGCATTCGTCGGTCGTCAGGGCCATCGGCTTCTCGAGCACGACGTGAAGGTCGCGAGCGAGGGAGGCCATGGCCCACCTGTGATGGGTATCAGGCGGAGTGGAGACGATCACGACATCGATGAGACCGGAATCGATCATCTGCGTCGCATCGGAGAAGGGCTGCGCCTCCGGCGCGAGTTCCAGCGCTGCGGCGATCCTGTCCGGGTTGACATCGCACACCGCCGTCAGCTCGAGGCCCTCCGTGGCCTGCACTGCGAGGCTGTGCTCATGTCCGATCGCTCCATACGCCAGGAGGCCAACACGCATGGCCCGGACGCTACCGAACAGTCGGCCGAGGGGATCGGGGGGTCTCCCGCTGGCGACGTCACGAGTGTGCCGCAGGGGCTGCGTCAGGCACGAGAACAGACGAAAGGGGCCAGTCGGCAGACCGGCCCCTCGTCGTCGGGGTGACAGGATTTGAACCTGCGGCCTCTTCGTCCCGAACGAAGCGCGCTACCAAGCTGCGCCACACCCCGAAGGCCTCGCGGAGTCTAACGGACCGCACCGGCCGCGTTCGCTGGCGGGGGAGGACCCCCTCGTGGAGCCTCACCGATGGCTACTCTGCCGACATGACCGTGCCTGATCGCCGCCCGGCCCCGGCCGATCTGGGCCCGGTCACGGGGGCCTGGGTCGCCTCGATGGGCTGGCGCTCGGTCAATCTGCACTCCCACATCTCCCTCGTGCACCGTTATGTGTACGTCGAGGTGCCGAAGGCCGGCTGCGGCACCATGAAGGCGACCCTCGGCGGCCTCGAGGCGGCGCGCAACAACCCCGGCATGGCCCAGCGCTTCCAGGAGGCGCCCCACAACCGGCTCGCCGCGACCCCCTTCGTCCGCCCGTTCCAGCTTCCGAACGACCTCCTCGAGGAGGTCCTCGCCTCCCCCGACTACCGGAGGTTCACCGTCGTCCGCGAACCGGCATCGCGGGCGCTGTCCGGCTTCCTCGAGAAGGTGGGTCAGGGACTCAAGCAGAGCGAACCGATCGTCGAGGCGCTGCGTGAGCGCACCGGGCGCGATATCGCTCCCGCCGACATCACCCTCACGCAGTTCCTTGAGGTAATCGGCAGCCTGCCGTCGCGCAAGCAGGATCCCCATTGGCGGCGACAGGCCGATCACATCGGCCTCGGCATCGTCGACTATGACGCGATCATCCACCTCGAGGATCTCGATTCCTCGTGGGAACTCGTGGGCGAGCTCACGGGCACTCCCGACCTGCGGGGTGAGTTCTTCTGCCGCAACTCCACCGGAGCCAGCGCCCGCAAGGACGACTACTACACGCCGGAGCTCCTCGAGTCGGTCGCTCAGATCTATGCACGCGACTATGCCGATCTCCGCTATCCCCGGCCATGACGTCAACCGAGCCGACTCGCTGGGTGACGGACAATCCGGAGAACCACTCAGACTGGTACGTCGAGCACTTCCGGAACCTGCGAGCCGACGGCGCCGATCTCGAAGGGGAGGCCCGGTTCGTCGACGCCCTGCTCCCGCGTCGGGCGCGCGTGCTCGACGGCGGATGCGGACAGGGCCGCACCGGGGGTGCGCTCCACCGGCGTGGGCACACCGTCGTCGGGGTCGATGCCGATCCGGTGCTGATCGCGGCGGCAATGGAGGACAATCCGGGGCCCACATGGCTCCTGTCGGATCTGGCCACCATGGACCTCGCGGTGCACGGCATCTCGGAGCCCTTCGACGGCGCCGTGCTCGCCGGGAACGTGATGTCGTTCGTCGCCCCGGGCTCCGAAGCGGCGGTGCTGTCGCGGATCGCCGAGCACCTCATCGAGGACGGATTCATCGTCACCGGCTTCCACCTCGAGATGTGCGATCTCTCGACCTACGACGAGGCCGTCGCGCAGGCCGACCTGCACGTGGAGCACAGATTCGCCACATGGGACCTGCGCCCGTGGCCCCGTGAGCCCGATGGCGATCCGACGGTGGACTTCTGCGTCACCGTCCTGCGCCGCGCGTCGAACGCCTAGCGCGACGCGGCAACCAGCTCGGCGATCTGCACGGCGTTGAGCGCAGCGCCCTTGCGGAGGTTGTCATTGCTCACGAACATGACCAGGCCGCGATTGCCGTCGACCGACTGATCCTGCCGGATGCGCCCCACGAAGGACGGATCCGCGCCCGCCGCCTGCAGTGGGGTCGGAACGTCCGACAGCTCGACACCCGGAGCCGAGGCGAGCAGCTCAATGGCGCGTTCCGGGGTGATCTCCCGATCGAACTCCGCGTTGATCGACAGGGAGTGACCGGTGAAGACGGGGACTCGCACGCAGGTGCCGGAGACGCGCAGGTCGGGCAGCTCGAGGATCTTGCGGCTCTCGTTGCGAAGCTTCTGCTCTTCATCGGTCTCGCGGGATCCGTCATCGACGAAGCTTCCGGCCAGAGCGACGACGTTGAAGGCGATGGGCGCCACGTACTTCTTCGGAGCCGGGAAGTCCACGGCTGAACCGTCGTGGGTCAGGGAGGCGATGTCCTGCGTGACAGCGGCTCGCACCTGGCTGTCCAACTCCTCGACACCTGCAAGCCCGCTGCCCGAGACGGCCTGGAACGTGCTGACGACCATGCGGCGGAGACCCGCCTCGGCGTCGAGCACCTTCAGGACCGGCATGGCCGCCATCGTGGTGCAGTTCGGATTGGCGATGATCCCCTTGCGCATCTCGGCGATCGCGTGCGGGTTGACCTCGCTGACCACGAGCGGCACGTCCGGATCCATGCGCCAGGCGGACGAGTTGTCGATGACGACGGCACCTGCCTCGACGAACCGGGGCGCGATGGCCTTGGACGTCGCCCCGCCGGCGGAGAACAGGGCGATGTCGATGCCCGACACATCAGCGGTCGCGGAATCCTCGACCACGATCTCCGCACCACGCCACGGAAGGGTGGTTCCCGCGGATCGGGCAGATGCGAAGAACCGCACCTGCGAGAGCGGGAAGTCACGCTCGTCGAGCAGGCGGCGCATGACGGCACCGACCTGACCGGTGGCGCCGACAACGGCGACGACGGGAGCGCTCATCGACCCGTACCCCCGTAGACCACGGCCTCACCATCGGCATCGAGCCCGAAGGCGGTGTGCAGGGCCTGGACAGCCTTCTTGGCATCGTCGACGCGAGTGACCACGGAGATGCGGATCTCGGACGTCGAGATCATCTCCACGTTGATCCCCGCGCCCGCGAGGGCATCGAAGAACGTGGCGGAGACTCCGGGATGCGAGCGCATGCCGGCGCCCACGAGGGAGACCTTAGCGATCTGGTCGTCGACGAGGAGGTCCTCGAAACCGATGTCGGCTCGGCGGGCATCGAGGGCCTGCATCGCCGCACCCGTGGATCCCTGGGGGCACGTGAATGTGACGTCGGTGCGCCCGGTGGAGGCGGCGGAGACGTTCTGCACGATCATGTCGAGGTTGATGCTGGCATCGGCGAGCGTGCGGAAGATGGCAGCCGCGCGGCCGGGCTGGTCAGGCACGGACACGACCGTGATCTTGGCGTCGTTCACGTCCGCGGCGACCCCGGAGATGATCGGCTGTTCCATGGCTTTCCCTTCCGCGATGGCGGCTTCGATGGCTTCGGGGGACAGCACGAGCGTGCCCGTGCGATCCGAGAACGAGGAGCGGACGTGGATCGGGAGGTCGAACCGGCGCGCGTACTCGACACAGCGCAGGTGCAGGACCTTGGCGCCGACAGCCGCGAGCTCGAGCATCTCCTCGTAGGTGATGTACGGAACCTGACGCGCGGCGGACACGACCCGGGGATCAGCGCTGAAGACACCGTCGACGTCGGTGTAGATCTCGCAGACCTCGGCGTTGAGAGCGGCCGCGAGGGCCACGGCGGTGGTGTCGGAGCCGCCTCGACCCAGGGTGGTGACGTCCTTGGTGTCCTGGGCGACGCCCTGGAACCCGGCGACGATCGGGATGGCTCCCTGCTCCAGGGCCTCCTGGATGCGCCCCGGGGTCACGTCGATGATGCGCGCGGCCCCATGGGCGGAGTCCGTGATGAGTCCGGCCTGCGACCCGGTGTACGAGCGAGCCTCGGCGCCGAGGTCGTGGATGGCCATGGCGAGGACGGCCATCGAGATGCGCTCCCCCGCCGTCAGGAGCATGTCGAGCTCCCGGGCCGGGGGCATCGGGGAGACCTGCTCGGCGAGGTCGAGGAGATCGTCGGTGGTGTCGCCCATGGCCGAGACCACGACGACGACCTGGTGGCCAGCCTTCTTGGTGTCGACAATGCGACGTGCGACGCGCTTGACACTGGCCGCGTCAGCCACGCTGGATCCGCCGTACTTCTGAACGATCAGGGACACAAAGCCGAAGTCTATCGGCGTTCGCGAGGGCCGCCGAACGCCAAGTCCGCCCCTCCCCGGGCGACCGTGTCAGATGCGGCGGCGGCCCTCGAAGGCTCGACCGAGGGTGACCTCGTCGGCGTACTCGAGATCACCGCCGACGGGCAGGCCACTGGCCAGCCGGGACACCGCGATCTCGAGGGGGGCGATCATCCGGGCGAGGTAGGTGGCGGTGGCCTCACCCTCGAGGTTGGGGTCGGTCGCGAGGATGACCTCGGTCACCGTGCCGTCGGCGAGCCGGGCCAGGAGCTCACGGATCCGCAGGTCGTCCGGGCCGACGCCGTCGATGGGCGAGATGGCGCCGCCGAGGACGTGGTACCGGCCCCGGAACTCCCGGGTCTTCTCGATGGCCAGGACGTCCTTGGGCTCCTCGACAACGCACAGGATCGCGGGGTCGCGGCGCGCATCACGGCAGATCCGGCACGTCTCGTCCTCCGAGACATTGCCGCAGACCACGCAGAACCGGACCTTCTCCTTCACCTCGCGCAGGACGGCAGCCAGGCGGTTCACGTCGGCGGGATCGGCAGCGAGGATGTGGAAGGCGATGCGCTGGGCGCTCTTCGGTCCGACACCGGGCAGGCGGCCGAGCTCGTCGATCAGGTCCTGGACGATCCCCTCATACATGCGCGATCGCTCCGCTCATCAGTGCTCGATCTCCCCGATCTGGGTCGCGCCGAGTTCGCGGATGGCGAGGTCGACTCCGGAGGCGTCATCGAGATCCGCGTCGTCAAGGCTCGGGGCATCCGGCTCGGATGTCGGCGCAGGAGCAGGCGCATCTGCAGGAGCGGCACCGGACTCGTCCCGCGCAGGTGCGGGCGTCGGCAGCGCACCCGCCTGATCGGGGGCGAAGACGACATCGATGCGGACGTTGGTGCGCACCACATCGAGCACCGCCTGGCGCAGGCGCTCGTCGTGACCGCTGGCCTTGACGCCCTTGACGGTGCCGGCGTCGCGCACGGCCACCGCGAGGTCGCCGTCGCTCCACGAGATCGGGCGCGAGGAGCTGAAGCTCATCCACGCCACCTTGGAGTACGACTTCAAGGCCTCCAGCACCGCCGGCCACAGCGACAGGAACTGCTCCATAGTGGGCTCGTACGAGCCACTCGAGGCAGCCGACCCCACCGGTGCGGGATCGACAGGCGACGACTCGACGGCAGCGGGCTCTGCGCCGACGGGCTCGACTCGCGCTGGTGCACCCTTGCCCCGCTTGGGCGCCGATGCCGGCTGCTCGGCCGACGAGGGCGCGACGTCGGACAGGCGCGGCGGCTTCGAGCGGGCAGGGGCGGGCTCGGCCGCGGGTGCAGCAGATGCAGCACTCGCCGCGGGAGCAGTCGGCGCCGTAGCGGCCGCAGCCGACGCGGCCGCTACCACCGGGGCAGCGGCGACGCGACGCTCGAGCTGGTCGAGGCGGGCCCGCATGCCGGCCTCGTCCGAGTCGGCAGCCGGAAGCAGCAGACGCGCGCCCATGAGCTCCAGGTGCAGTCGGGGTGCGGTGGCGCCCTTGAGGTCGCTCAGGGCAGCCGACGTGACATCCGCCGCACGGGTGAGTTCCGCGGGGCCGAAGCGCTGCGACTGCGCTATCTCGGCCGCGAGTCGATCGTCCGGCGCCTCGATGAGTCCGAGCTCGGCCGCGTTCGGAACCGACTGCAGCACGATGAGATCGCGGAGGCGCTCCAGGAGATCAGTGACGAACCTGCGCGGATCGTGACCGGCCTCGATGACGCGATCGATGACGGAGAACATGGCCGCGCCGTCGTGGTCGGCGAGAGCGGCGATGGTGTCGTCGAGAAGTGCGTCGTCGGTCATGCCCAGCTGCAGAACGGCATCGGCG
>CAZQXO010000062.1:0-10468 GCA_964597445.1 uncultured Bifidobacteriaceae bacterium
GGCCTTCCGAAGTCCTACTGATCCTTCAGACGATCACGCAGGAGCGCGAGCAGCTCCTCGTCGTGCGAGCCAAGCGCTGGCACCGGGCCCTCGGCAGGCGTCCAGCCGGAGATGTCGAAAGGTGACCTGAGGAGCTCGACGGGGCCACTGGGGGTATCCACGTTCACGAAGCGATCACGCGCACGCAGTTGCTCGTGCGCCCACACCCCCGCGAGGTCGTTCACCTGAGCCGTCGCGATGCGACCTCGACTCAAGCCCTCTCGGGCTTCCTTCTCTGGGAGTGACGCCAGTCTCCTGCGAATGAGATCCTCAAGCTCCGCGACGTTCGCGATCCGCTGGGCATTCGTGGCGAAACGGGGATCGGCTCCCAGTGCAGGCTCCCCCATCACGTGTTCAGCCATGCTGCGCCATTCGCCATCACTCTGGACCGCGATCAGAACCGTGCTGCCGTCGGCCAGGGCGAATGTCCCATAGGGCGCGATCGCATGATGGCGCCGCCCTGCTCGCTCGGGCTGGCCGCCTCCGTAGACGGCGTTGTACAAGGGAGCCGAGATCCATTCAGCGAGGGAGTCGAGCATGGACACGTGGATGGCTGCTCCTTCACCGGTCCGCTCGCGGCGAATGAGCGCCGCCAGAATCGAGGTGAGCGCGTACATCCCTGCACAGATGTCCGCGACGGAGAACCCGACCTTGCTCATCTCGCCTGTCCCCGTGACAGAGAAGACCCCGGCCTCAGCCTGAATCGCCAGGTCATATGCCTTGTCGTCGGTGCGGGGGCCCCCAAGGCCGTAGCCCGAGATCTCGGCGGCGATCAGCGAGGGGTAATGCTCATGCAGTGCCTCCGCGTCGACACCCAGGGACGCCGCGGCTCGCGGGGAGAGGTTGTGGATGAACACGTCCGCCCCGGAGATGAGCGACATCAGGAGATCCCGATCGGCCTTCACGTCGACCACGACCGACTGCTTGCCCTTGTTCGCCCAGACGAAGAAGGCGGACTCGCCCTCGACGACCGCGTCGTAGTGGCGTGCGAAGTCACCCTCCGGCCGCTCCACCTTGAGGACAGTGGCCCCGAGGTCGGCGAGCTGACGTGTGGCGAACGGCGCCGAGATGGCTTGCTCGAGGGCCACGACCACGATGCCCTCGAGGGGTGCCGTCATGAGTCGAGTCCCGCGACCTCGTGGACGAACCAGTCCACCAGCGCCTCGCAGTTGCCTCGAAGCGTTGCCTCGTGGACCTCCAGATCCTGCAGCAGCTGCGCCCCCGACGTGTGTGCGGGGATGTGATCCGGTCCGATTCGCACCCACGAGCCGACGACGGTGACGTCAGCTTCCGGGTGGAACTGCGTTCCCACCGCCCGACCGTGCCGGAAGAGCTGGACAGCCTTGCCATTGTGGGCCAGCACCTCGACCTCCTCAGGAACGATCACCCGATCCTCATGCCAGGTGAACCATGGGCCCGCAGGCACCGGAAGTGCGGCATCCTGATCGAACGTCACGAGCCCGATCTCCTGCTCTTGCTCGGGTGCCCGCTCGACATGGCCACCCAGGCTCTCGGCCAGCAGTTGACCGCCGAAGCAGACACCGAGGTAGGGGATGTCCTGCTGCACGAGGGCGCTGATGAGACCGACCTCGGGCTCCACCCACACTCGAGCCCGAGGGTCATAGGCATTCGAGAAGGAACCGAAGGCCACGACGGCGTCAAACTCTGCGGGATCCGGGTAGTCGACATCCGGGTGCTCCGGGTCGGCCAGGACCACGTGCGTGCGCACGGAATACCCACGATCGCGGAGGATCTCGCCGATCAAGGCGGGGGCGGCCTCCGGCTCGTGACTGATCAGCAGGAAACGAGGCGTCCGGGTCGACATGGCCTCACATCACCGCACGGTAGCGCGCGATCTCCCAAGCGCTGACGTCATCTCCCTGATCCGCATGCTCGGCGAACTCGGATGCCTCCCGGCGCTGCATGATCAGGAAGTTGTCGACGAAGATGTCTCCGAACACCGACCGAGTGAACGGGGTGTCGAAGTTCTCGATGGCCTCGGCGATGCCCACCGGCAGCCGCTCCCATCGCTCATCTGCGTGAGGATCGCCCTCGACCTGCGGCATCAGCTCGTAGTCGTTCTCCATGCCGTCGAGTCCAGCAGCCAGACATCCCGCGAGAACGAGGTAGGGGTTCGCATCGGCTGCTGCCCAGCGGGCCTCGAGGCGATTGCTGCTGCCCGCTCCGACGATGGACCGCACGCCCACGAGCCGGTGGTCCAGACCCCATGTCACCTGCGTGGGCGAGAACGAGTAGTCCTGGACACGCTTGTAGCCGCTGATCGTCGGTGTCATGATCAGCTGCAGCTCCTTGTGGTGGGCGAGCAGCCCCGTCAGGTACCGGCGCATGAGGCTGTTGCCCAGCACGGAGTCCTCATCCTGCTCCGCGAACATGTTGCGGCCGTCCTGCGTGAGCGACTGATGGACGTGCATGCCGTTGCCCGCCTCGAGAAGGAAGGGCTTGGCCATGAACGTCACGTTGAGACCATGCCGCTTTGCGACGAGCCGGACGATGTACTTGAAGTAGACCGTGTGATCGGCCATCTCCATGAGCGGCCCGTAGCGCAGGTTGATCTCGGTCTGACCGGGACCGTACTCGACGTTGGTCGCCTCCACCTCGATGCCTGTCTTCCGCAGTGACTCACGGATGTCGAGCATGAAGGGCTCCATCTCCCACCCCCGATAGATCGAGTAGCAGTTGATGTCGTCATAGATCGGCTTCCAGTCCTCCGTGAAGAAGTGGCACTCGAGCTCGGTGGCCGCGTCCACGCCATAGCCGAGGGCCTCCGCACGGGCGAGCTGCTTCTTGAGCATGTTCCGGGCATCCATGGCGACCGGCTCATGGGTGGCATTGTCGAACGTGTCGCACATGACGATGCCGACGCCCTCGGTCCAGCCCGCAACCCGGAAGCTCGCGAGATCCGGGACCGCGTGCATGTCGGGGAAGCCGTCCTCCTCATTCACCCAGGGAGTGGAGAAGATGAAGCAGGTCGGGTCCCACGTGTAGACGACGTTGGCAATGTGGAAGCCTCCCCCACGGAGGAACTGACGGACCGGGATCCGCTTCCCCCGAGGCATGCCCCAGGTGTCGACGATGACGCACTCGACCGTGTGGATGCCGTGCTCCTCGCACAGGGCCTCCACCCGATCCCGCTCCGCCTGATCCCACCCCATGGAACCTCCCGATCCTAGGATTTCGGATACTTGATAAATGTAGTCTTCGCGTTGGCTTCCGTCCGGCGTTCCGACCGAAAGGCCTCCCCATGCGTGCCGTCTCCCTCCAGGCCCCCGGCGCCCCCTTGACCGTCTCAGACGCCCCGGAGCCCAAGGCTCCGGAGGGGGGCGCCGTCATCGACGTCCTGGCCTGTGGCATCTGCCATTCCGACCTTCATGCCGCTTCAGGCGACTACCCCACCGCGCTGCCGGTCATCCTCGGACACGAGGTCGTCGGACGACATGGCGATCTCGGAAACGTCCTGGTCTACGCGTGCTGGGGCTGCCGACAGCCGGACTGCTGGGCCTGCACCTCCGGGCAGGAGATGATCTGCCCGAACGCAACCGAGGCCGGGCTCTTCCGGGACGGTGGATACGCCGAGCGCATGGCCGTGCCCGATATTGGCTACCTCGTGCCCCTCGGCGATCTCGATCCGGCTCAGGCGGCTCCGCTCGCCTGCGGAGGCCTCACGGCCTACCGAGCCGTCGATCACACGCTCGCCACCCTCGCGGCCGCGACGACCCCTCGGGCGCTCGTGATCGGTGCCGGCGGCCTCGGCCAGTTCGGGCTCCAGTGGCTCAAGCTCCGCTCGGACGCCACGGTCACCGTGGTTGACGCATCCGCCGAGAAGCGAGCCCTCGCCCTGGAGCTGGGGGCTGATGCCGTCGCCGCGCCGGGTGAGGTCGAAGGGACCTTCACCAGTGTCATCGACTTCGTCGGCGCAGAGCCGACGCTGGCCACTGCTCGGGACCACGTCGCACGCCAGGGGCTCGTCGTCGTCGTTGGCCTGTACGGCGGGACCATCCCCTTCGGCTTCGGCGCCGTTCCTCACGAGGCTCGCTTCATGACCTCGGTGTGGGGCACGCTCGACCAGATGCGCGACATGGTCGCCTTGGCTCAGGCTCACCCCCTGCACTCGCCGATCGAGGTGATCGGGCTTGAGGATGTCGCCGCTGCCCACGATCGCCTGAACCGCGGCGACGTCGCCGGACGATTCGTCATCACTCCCGGAGGCACAGCATGAGCACCCCGATCGACATCACCGATCCCGCAACGTACGCGAATGGGATTCCGCATGACGTGTTCGCTGAGATGCGCCGCACCGAGCCCATCGCCCAGCGGCTGTACGAGGGGCGCCCCTTCTGGGCCGTGACCAGGTACAGCGACCTCGTGACCGTGACGAGGGACGCCGATACATACTCCAGCGCCCGGGGCATGACGAACCTGCCGGACCTGACCGAGGAGCAGATGAACGCCCGGCGGTCCATCATCGACACCGACCGTCCCGAGCACATCAAGCTGCGCAAGCTGGGCATGCCAGCCTTCACCAGCCACAAGGTGAAGAGCTACGAGGAGGTCACGCGCGACATCACGGTGCACCTGTTGCGCCAGGCCACGGAGCAGGGGGCGATCGACATCGTCCAGGCCATCAGCGCGCCACTGCCCATCCAGGTCATCGTGAACATCCTCGGCGTCCCACCCGAGGACACCGACATGCTGGTGCAGTGGTCCGATGAGCTCATCGACTCGAGTGGCGTGGCGCCGGACGCGTACGGCAACACAACCCCACTCGAACTCCTTCCCTTCAGTTCGCCAGCGTCACACGCCCTGTTCGAGTACGGACGCATGATGCGCGAGGAGCGCACACGTCATCCCCAGGATGACCTGGTCACGACGCTCGTCGAGGCTCAATGGGAGGGGGAGCACCTCTCCGACTACGACTTCAAGAACATGTTCCACGTGCTCGTGTTTGCCGGGAACGAGACAACCCGCACGGCGATCAGCAACGGGATCAAGGCCTTCATAGACCACCCCGACCAGCTCGAACTCCTCTACGACCGACCAGAACTGGTTGAGAACGCCGTCGAGGAGATCATCCGCTGGGCCACTCCCGTGCTGCACATGCGGCGCACCGCCACCCGCGACACCGAGCTCGCGGACGTCCCGATCACGGAAGGTGACAAGGTCGTCATCTTCTACTGCTCGGCCAACTTCGACGATGAGGAGTTCGTCGACCCACTCCGCTTCGACATCACCCGACCGATCAAGCCTCCGCAGGTGTCCTTCGGCGCCAAGGGTCCGCACCACTGCCTCGGTGCGCCGCTGGCCCGCATGGAGATTCGGGTTCTGCTCGAGGAGATGATCCGTCAGCGTACGCGCTTCGAGCAGACCGGACCGATAGTCCGCACGAACTCCAGCTTCGTGAATGGCATCTCCTCGTTCCCGGCGCGGGTCACCTCAGGCTGACCGACAGGAGCACGACCGAGGGCCCGGACGTGAACGTCCGGGCCCTCGGTCGTGCTCAGCTACGAGACGAAGTTGTGCACCGCGTCGTAGTTCTCCTTCTTGCGCCGGGTGGCCCCCACGATGAGCCCGACGATGAAGATGAGGAACGGGAGCAGGACGAGGAACCAGCCCAGCCCGTTCATCTCGAAGGGACCGCAGCCCGATCCTGCGTCACCCGGGCAGGCTGCCGGATCACCGCCCTGAGACACGCCCGCCAGCAGGTTGAACCGGCTGATGAGCATGACCAGACCCACCCCGAGGCCGATGATCGCGAGGATCGGGGCGATCAACGTGTGCCATGGGCGCGTGTCCTCCTTGGTGCGGCGGAAGTACACGATGACCGCGATGCTCACCAGGATCTCGGTGAGCACGATCGAGATCACGGAGACGGACGAGAACCAGTAGAAGACGTTCAGGAAAGGATCCCAGTTGAAGACGATCGCGACAACGATCATCAGCAGACCCAGGATGGTCACCAGAGTGGTGGCCGCGATCGGCGACTGCTGCTTGTTGGTGCGGTCAAGCTTCTTCGGGAGCACGCCCGCGCGCCCCATGGCGAAGAAGTAGCGCGCGGCGCTGTTCTGGAAGGCCAGCACCGCTGCGAACAGGGACGTGAGAACGATCCAGCCGAACAGCTCCGTCAGCCACGAGCCCACGAAGTCCGTCGTGACGCCAAACAGCATGGCTGAGGGATCGACGAGGCCGCCGCTCATTTCGAGCACCTTGTCCGGGAGGCCGTCGGCACCGAGGGCGGTCACGAGACCGAATCCGACGACCGTGAAGATCAGGGTGATGAGGATGACCGAGATGTAGGTGGCCTTCGGGACCGTGCGCTTGGGGTCCTTCGACTCCTCGCCGTAGATGGCAGTCGCCTCGAACCCGATGAAGGAGGCCAAGGCAAAGGCGAACGCGATGCCCGCACCTGCCAGCAGGCCGCCAGCGAAGATCTCCGAGGGCGCGAAGGAGGCAGCGAAGTTCGGTCCCTGCGGACCACCATCGATGATCGCGACAATGCCCACGATGACGAGTGCGATGAGCTCGATCGCCAGCAGGACACCGAGGACCTTGGAGCCGATGTCGACCGAGAGCGCCGACAGGACCCACACGAGGAGCGCGATGATGATCGTGTAGACGTACCAGGGGATGTCGATCCCAAACTTGGCCTGGAACTGGATTGCCATCTGGCCACCGATGAAGCCGAAGACCGCCCACTGGACGGTCAGGTAGGCCAAAACGGAGACAAAGGCCGAACCAACACCGGGGACGATGCCCAGCCCTCGACCCACGTAGGCGAAGAAGGCGCCGGTGTTCGTGACGTAGTGGCTCATGGTCGCGTAGCCCACGCTGAACAGGAGCAGGACGATGCCCACGACCAGGTACATGCCGACGGCACCCGGGCCGAGGATCACGGCCGCAACGGGGAATGCTCCCGTCATGCCCGCGAGCGGGGCTGAGGCAGCGACGACGAAGAAGATGATGCCGACGAGGCCGAGAGTTCCTCGCCTCAGGGTGGTGGTGGGGGTCTCCGGATCCGGCGCTCCCAGCGCCTGATCCGACTTCGGAAGGTTGTCCCTCTGTGACATCGAGCCTCCAGCGGCAGTTGGGCATGCAGGATCGTGCGGGGCCGAACGATGGGACAGGGTTCCGCAGTCTCGCCTCGGGGTCAAGCACTTTCGGGATATGTCCCGAAAGTGATGGCAAGGTGTGATCGTGTCCCACGAGAGCACGAGCACGACACCCCGCATGGTGAGTGTCCTGACGGAGAACTGGACGATGACGGGACCACGGGACCTGCGAAGCATCGTGCGCATGGCCCAGGAGGCCGAGGACGCCGGATTCGACATGGTCATGGTCAGCGACCACGTGGTGCTCGGGCCCTCGGCTGGCAGCTCCGGGCGCATGGCCAATCCGCGCGACTATGCGATGCCCGGCAACCAGGATCCCGCGACTCCTTGGCCGTCCAACATCGTGCTGCTCAGCGCCATCGCGGCCGCCACCACGCGCATACGGATCGGGGCCATCGCCCTGATCGCCCCCTTGCGGCACCCGCTCGTCCTGGCGCACGACCTTGCCGCCCTCGACCTCATGAGCGAGGGACGGCTCGTGATCCAGCCGACCGTGAGCTGGCACCGTGAGGAGTACGACGCGCTCGGTGTCGACTTCACCAGAAGGGGGCGCATACTCGACGAGCAGCTCGAGATCTGGTCGCAGGTGTGGTCCGAGTCTCCCGTGACGCATCACGGTGAGTTCTTCCACTTCGACGACGTCTACCTTGAGCCCAAGCCCTGGAGACCTGGTGGGCCCGCCATGTGGTTCGGAGGCGACCAGGTGCACGGCAAGGTCGTGGAGCGGCTTCTGCGATTCGGAAGCGGCTTCCATCCCGTGGGGCGCGTGGAGGCAGGGGACATCGCTCGCCTCCATGGAGCCCTCGCTGACGCAGGCCGGTCGGCGGAGGACTTCGAGCTCGTCGGCGGGACCAGAGTGGCCTTTCCCTCGGACGAGTCGGTGGCCTCGCTCCCCGAGGCGCTCGAGGAGATTCCACGCCAGCAGGCCCTCGGCTTCACGACGTTCGCGATCAAGCCGTCGATCTTCATCGACGAGCGCGCTCGGCACGCGGACTTCTGCCGAGAGGTCATGGCCCGGGTCGAGGCTCTCACGCCATGACGACCTTCGCCGAGACCATCACGGTCGAGCAGCTCGATGACGATCCCTACCCCGTGTACGCGAGGCTCCGTCAGGACGAGCCGGTGGCCTGGGTACCCGCAGTCAACCTGTGGCTGGTGACCCGGGCCACGGACGTCGAGTACGTCACCACGCACCCGGATGTCTTCAGCGCCCGCGTGGACGGCTCCCCACTCGACCGCTCCTTCGGCGGACCGACCATCCTGACCGTCGACGGCGAGACGCATCTCGACCTGCGCCGCAGCCTTGATGCCAAGTACCGTCCTCGCGAGGTCGCCTCGTACATCGACGAACTCGTGCGACCGATCGCCGAGGCTGCCCTGACATCCCTGCTCGCTCGTCCTGACCGTCGAGCCGACCTGATGCGCTCCTACTTCGAGCCGATCTCCGTCCTCAGCCTCGGAGCCGTCCTCGGACTCGGTCATCTGACGGCCGACAGGCTCCAGGACTGGTTCCACGGTCTCGCCATGGGAGCAACGAACTTCGAGAACGATCCCGAGAAGCAGCGGATCAACGACGCCACCGCCATCGAGATCGACGACGAGCTGCGACCGCTCATGGAGCGGCTCAGGCGGGAGCCCGACGGGTCGACGATCGCCTCCATGCTGACGGTCGGACGACTGCGCAGCATCGAGGAGGTCCTGCCGTCGCTCAAGGTGATCATCCTCGGGGGCATGCAGGAGCCTGGGCACGGCGCCGGATCGTGCTTGCTCGGCCTCCTGTCGGACCCGGACCAGCTTTCCCTCCTGCGGCGGGAGCCGGAGCGCTGGGACGACGCCGTCCACGAGGGACTCCGCTGGGTCGCGCCCATCGGGACTCAGACACGGCAGGCGGTCACGGCCGTGACCGTCGCCGGCACACCCCTGCCCGCTGGCGCGGCCGTGGGCGCCGTGGTGGCGAGCGCCTGCCGCGACGAGGACGAGTTCCCCGACCCGGATCGCTTCGACATCAGGCGGCCTCGACGCGCGAACGCCGCCTTCGGCTACGGCCCCCACTTCTGCGCTGGGCATGCGTTCGCGCGCGGTCAGGAGCGCATCGCCCTCGAGACCCTGGTTTCGACCCTGCCGGATCTGACCCTGGACCCCGAGCACGAGTCGCGCATGCGTGGCTGGGAGTTCCGTGCACCCGTCGAGCTACGCGTCATGTGGTGAGGAAGGACTCAGTAGTCCTCGATGTACTCGTCGAGCTCCCACCGCGTCACCTCTCGGGTATCGGGATCATCCACGGCATCCTTGTAGCGCGCCACTTCGTCGCGCTTCATGACGGTGAAGACATCGATGAACGGCACAGGCAGGTGATCACGCAGGCCGGAGTCGGCGTCGAGCGCATCAAGGGCAGCCTCCAGGCTCATGGGCAGCACCGGACGCGACTCATCCATGTAGGCCCACCCCTGGGACGCCTCCGGCGGCATGAGTCGCCCCTTGATGCCGTCGAGCGCTGCCGCCAGGACGACAGCGATGACGATGTACGGATTGGCGGAACCATCGCCAATGCGCAGCTCCAGTCGGGTGCCCTGGCCACGTTCCGGTGGCACGCGCACCATCGTCGCCCGGTTGTCGTATCCCCAGTCGGCGCGGTACGGGGCAAGGGTGTCCGGGCCGAGGCGCTTGTAGGCGTTCACGGTGGGGTTGGTGAACGCCGCGAGGGCCGGAGCATGTGCCAGAACACCGGCGATCATCTGCTGGGCGAGCTCTGACAGCTCTCCCGCACCATCGTGCATGAGGTTGGTGCCCTCGGCGTCGGTGAGCGAGAAGTGCAGGTGGAAGCCACTGCCGCCCTCGTCGTTCCAGGGCTTGCCGAGGAACGTTCCCAGGATGCCTCTCGTCGCAGTGACGTCCTTGATCGCCGTCTTGAACATGAAGGTGCGATCGGCGGCATCCATCGCCTCGCTGTGCCACAGGTTGATCTCATACTGCGAGGGACAAAACTCATGGTTGCCAGCGAAGGCTCCGATGTTCAGCTGATCCAGCATCCGCAGCAGGTGGAGATAGTGGCCATCGGGATCGACCTGAGCGCCAGTGGTGTACACGCGGCCGGTCTTGTTGAGGATTCGCTCCCACCCATCGTCGGTGCGCCGAGCGAAGTAGAACTCCAACTCCGGGCCGCACACAGGATGCAGACCTAGTGCCGCGTACTCATCCAGAACCGATCGGAGTACCGCGCGGGGCGCGATCTCGCTCCGAGAACCGTCCGGGTTGTCGATGTCGGCGATGGCGTAGGCAACACCCGGCAGCCACGGAACCGGGCG
>CAZQXO010000063.1:0-10343 GCA_964597445.1 uncultured Bifidobacteriaceae bacterium
GCCGCCTCGGGGATTTGAACCCCGGACCTACGCATTACGAGTGCGTTGCTCTACCACTGAGCTAAGGCGGCGTGCCTCCGCGTGGTTCCTGACGGCCTTCGCGGCGAGCCTGCACATGGTACTAGGGACCCGGGCTGGCATTCCCCGCCCGGGTCGCCCCCCGAACACACGGGGCGCCGGAGGCCGAGATGGCCGTCCGGCGCCACGTGCGGTCGAACTAGCGGTGCAGGTCGAAGCGGTCGTTCTCCATCACCTTGACCCACGCGGAGACGAAGTCGCGCACGAACAGCTCCTGCGCGTCGTTCGCGCCGTACACCTCGGTCTGGGCCCGCAGCTGCGAGTTCGATCCGAAGGCGAGGTCAACGCGGCTGGCCGTCCACTTCAGCTCGCCCGTCTTGCGATCACGGCCCTCGAAGAGGTTGTCATCGCTGGCGGAGGGACCCCAGACCGTGCCCATGTCGGCGACGTTCACGAAGAAGTCGTTCGTAAGGACACCCGGGCGCGAGGTGAGCACGCCCACCTGCGACTGACCCGTGTTCGCATTCAGCGCGCGCATGCCGCCGACGAGGACGGTCATCTCCGGGGAGCTGAGGTTGAGCAGGGCAGCCCGCTCGACGAGCAGCTTCTCGGCGGGGAGGGTGAAGCCCTTGCCGAGGTAGTTGCGGAAGCCGTCGAACGTCGGCTCCAGCACGGAGAAGGACTCGACATCGGTCATCTCGGCCGTCGCGTCCGTGCGACCCGGGGTGAAGGGCACCTGGATGGAGACACCGGCGTCCTTGGCCGCCTTCTCGACCGCCGCGCCGCCCGCGAGGACGATGAGGTCGGCGAGGGAGACCTTCTTCGCGCCCTGGGCGTCGAAGTCGGCCTTGATGCCCTCGAGCACCTTCAGCACCGTGGCGAGCTGAGCCGGATCGTTGACCTCCCAGCCGCTTTGCGGCTCGAGGCGGATACGGGCACCGTTCGCACCACCGCGCTTGTCGGTGCCGCGGAAGGTTGCCGCCGAGGCCCATGCCGTGGCGACGAGCTCGGAGACGGTCAGGCCTGAGGCCAGCACCTTCTCCTTGAGGGCCACGATGTCAGCCGCATCGACCAGCGGGTGATCCACCGCCGGCACCGGGTCCTGCCAGATGAACGTCTCGGCGGGAACCTCGGGGCCCACGTAGCGGGCCTTGGGGCCCATGTCGCGATGGGTGAGCTTGAACCACGCCTTCGCGAAGGCATCCGCGAACTCGTCCGGGTTGGCGAGGAAGTGGCGCGCGATGGGCTCGTAGATCGGGTCGAACCGCAGAGCGAGATCCGCCGTGGTCATCACCGGAGCGTGGCGCTTGCTCGGGTCGTGGGCATCGGGGACGAGATCGGCAGCCGCCGGATCCGTCGGGCGCCAGTCCTGCGCGCCGGCCGGGGTGGTCCACAGCTCCCACTCCCACCTGAAGAGGGTCTCGAGGTAGCTCATGTCCCAGGTGGTCGGGGTCGGGGTCCAAGCACCCTCGTGGCCGGAGGTGATGGTGTTGTCACCATCACCCGAGCCCAGCGTGTTCTTCCAGCCCAGGCCCATCTGCCAGATCGGCGCACCCTCGGGCTCGGGACCCACGTACTTCGCCGGGTCGCCAGCGCCGTGCATCTTGCCGAAGGTGTGTCCACCGGCCACGAGAGCGACCGTCTCGTAGTCGTTCATCGCCATGCGGGCGAAGGTCTCGCGGATGTCACGAGCAGAGGCCTTCGGGTCCGGCACACCGTTGGGGCCCTGGGGGTTGACGTAGATCAGGCCCATCTGGACGGCCGCGAGCGGGTTCTCTAGGTCACGGTCGCCGGTGTAGCGGTTGTCCGCGAGCCACTCGGACTCGGTGCCCCAGTAGGTCTCGTCCGGCTCGTACACGTCGGCACGCCCACCGGAGAAGCCAGCGGTCCTGAATCCCATGGACTCCATCGCGACATTGCCAGCGAGGATCATGAGGTCGGCCCAGGAGATCTTGCGACCGTACTTCTGCTTGATCGGCCAGAGCAGACGCCGGGCCTTGTCGAGGTTGCCGTTGTCGGGCCAGCTGTTCAGCGGAGCGAATCGCTGCATGCCGGCGCCGCCTCCACCACGGCCGTCGCTCGTGCGGTACGTGCCCGCACTGTGCCAGGTCATGCGGACGAAGAAGGGGCCGTAGTGGCCATAGTCCGCGGGCCACCACTCCTGCGAGTCCGTCATGACGGCGGTGAGGTCAGCCTTGAGGGCCGCGTAGTCGATGGAGTTGAACTCCGCGACGTAGTCGAAGTCGGGACCCATCGGGTTCGCCGGGCCGCCCGCCTGCTCGAGGGGACGCAGGTTGACCTGATCCGGCCACCAGTCCTTGTTCTGCGTACCGCCGGTGGCGGACCCGTGCATCACGGGACACGTGCTCTGCTCGCTCATTGCGACCTCTCTTCTGGGTTCTGCCTGGCTCTCAGGCGTGAGACTTCTGGGTGGGACGATCAGGGGCAGCGCCGGCCTGGCACCCGGGGCACCGACCCCAGTACACAACCTCGGCTTCGTCGATGTCGTATCGAGCGCTGTCCGACGGGGTCAGGCAGGGCGCCGATCCGACGGCGCAGTCGACGTCGACCAGGGTTCCGCAGTCGCGGCACACGACGTGATGGTGATTGTCGCCGACCCGGTCCTCGTAGCGAGCAGGCGAGCCGATCGGCTGGATGCGGCGCAGGAGGCCCGAGTCGACCAGAACGCTGAGGGTGTCATAGACCGACTGCCGGGAGATCGTGCCGATCTCCTCGCGGGCGACGCGCATGGCCTCGTCGGCCGTGCAGTGCGGCTGGCCAGCGACGGCACGCAGGACGGCCAGGCGCTGCGCCGTCACCTGCAGCCCGCAGCCCCTCAGGGCCTCCGCGTGATCCGACACCATGCCGGTAAGGATGCCCTGACTTCTGGACCGATGCAAATGATGGATCGTGTCCACATTCGTCACATCAGTCACACACGGTGCCGGGCTCCGGGAGGGTCCCGCGCAGCAGGTAGGCGTCGACTCGCGCGTCCACGCAGGATGAGCCGCTGCCGTAGGCCGTGTGGCGAGCCGCGTCGAGGGTCAGCAGGTGACCGTCCGCCAGCTGCTCCGCGAGCCGTTCCCCCCAGGCATGGGGAGTCGCCGGGTCACGTGTCGTGGAGACGACGAGGATCGGAGGTGACCCCTCGGCACGAGTGCTCGTGACGCGGTCCGCCTCGGCGGGCCACTCCCGGCAGGTCAGCAGCCCCCAGGCGAGAGACGGTCCGAAGGTGGGCGCCTCCGCGGTCCAGGACGCCGCCAGCGCACGCACCTCGTCGACCGTCCCCTCGAACGGGCGGTCCAGGCAGGTGACCGCGTAGAACGCCTCGGCGGAGTTGTCGGGGTAGCGACCGTCCGGCCCCCTCCCGACTCGGGCGTCCAGCAGACCCAGCAGCGGCTCGGCGTCCTGCTTCGTCATCGCCATCGAGAGCGCTTCCCGGAGTCGCGGGAAGTCGTACTCCGGGACGTAGAGGTTCGTGAGCACCGCATAGGCCGCGAGAGCCTCGTTGAGGTCACGATCGCCCGAGGGAAGGGGGTCATCGTCCAGTCCGGCCATCCACTCCCGCAGCTGCTGCGTCGCGGCGTCGACGTCGCCCTCGAGCGGGCAGTCGTCCGCCGTCAGGCAGTCGGCGACGAACTCCCGGAGGACCTCCTCGAACCCGATCGCCTGGCCGCGTGTGATCTCCACGGCCGTGAGATCCGCGGGGAGCGCGCCGTCGAGGACCATCCGACCCACACGAGTGGGGAAGAGCTCGGCATACGTGGCTCCGATCAGCGTGCCGTAGGACTTGCCCAGGTACTGCAGCGTGGGATCACCCACGACCGCGCGGGCGATGTCGAGATCGCGGGCGGCATCGACTGTCCCGACATGGGCGAGCAGCTCCGGTGACACCGTGGCGCAGCCCACCGCAGGAAGACGGGACATCGCGATGAGCGCCCGCTCCTCCTCCGGGGAGTCCGGCGTCGAGTCGAAGGCCGCGAGCTCGTCACGCTCCGCATCCGTCAGGCAGGCGATCGGCGTGCTGACGCCGACCCCCCGGGGATCGACTCCGACGATGTCGAAGTGCTCACGGAGGGACGAGCCCACGACGCTGTCCGCCCGCTTCGCGTAGGCGAACGCGCTTGCGCCCGGTCCCCCGGGATTGACGAACAGCGATCCGAGTCGCTCACCCGTCGCGGGCACGCGCGTGATGCCCAGGTCGAGTCGGGCACCCGAGGGATCGTCGTAGTCGAGAGGGACCTCGATCGTGGCGCAGTCGGCGGGGCCGCAGTTCACCCACCGCGGAGCCTGAGCGTAGAAGTCCACCAGCGACGGATCCGCATCGACAACTGCTGATGGGGTCGGCACCGCGACCGGCTCCTCGGAGGGCAGGATCCCGCAGCCGGCCAGAAGAGCGGGCAGCAGCAGCACCGCGACCTGACGCGGACGCCTCATGCGTCGTACCGTAGTGGTGTGCCGAGGCCCCGCCGCGACCCCGAGGAGATCGCCGCTCTCATCGAGCAGCGAGTGGCGCAGGGCGTCGATCTGGTCGACTCCGTCCTGGCCGCGACCGGTCGCGGACCTCACCGATCCGCCAAGGCGCTCGCCACCGAGCACCGCCGGGCCGTCGCCTCCCAGCGACGAGCGATCGCACGGCATCGCAGCCGCCGGGCGTCACTGCGAGCCCAGTCCGTCGGAGGCGGCATCGCCGCGGGAGTCACCGGATCCATCGGAGTACTGGACGCGGTGGCCACCCTCAGCGGTTCCTTCGTCCCCGGGCCGGTCTGGGCGTGGCTGGGAGCCGCGGCCATGAGCGCCCTCGTGTCCGTTCGGGGTACGCGGCGCCTGCGTCGACTCGGCGAGGGCCCCGGCCCCGTCAGCCTGGTCGGACCGCCTCCGACCCTGCGCAGGGGGGCTGTCGGCTTCGCCGAGGTGTCCCGCTTCTCCACGGTGCGCGTGCAGGTGATCACCCTGGTGCCCTCCCTGGAGCGACTCCACCCGGGAGCAGGTGAGGAGCTTCGACGAGCCGATGCCGAGGCGGCTGGCCCCCTGACCGCGCTCTGCGAGCGGCTGCGCGTGCTCGATGAGCTGCAGCGAGAGCTTCCCGGCTCCGCAGCCGCAACGTCGGCGATCGCCTCCGCGGATGTCGTCCGGGCACGGCTCGCGGAGGGGTGCGCCACCTACGACGCCCTGCTGTCCGCTGCAGCGGCTCTCCTCGCCTCCCCCGACCTCGACCGACGCACCTCCGACGTGCTCGCCCCGGCCATCGACGCGCTCATCGCCTACGCCCACGGACTCGATCGCGCCTCCGGTCTGTAGCAGCGCCCGCGCGTCCGTCCGATCGGCCCTACGCGACGCGGATCCAGGGATCCTTCAACTCGACCATGAGCGACTCGAGCGCCAGCTGCGGCGTCACGTTCGCACCGATCTGCTCTCGACAGTAGGAGAGAGCGGCGAGACGACGACCGGTGTCGTTGGGAACGCCTCGTGCAGCGAGCTGACTCAACTGGGGGCGCATCTCCTCGTTGATCAGCGGCACGGCTGCATCGAACTGCAGGGCCAGGACATCGCGATACAGGCCGATGAGATCGACGAGAGCACGATCCACCTGGTCGCGCACCGTTCGCGTGCGTCGGGTCTTCTGCCTCTTCTCCAGATCCTTGGCCGCACTCGACATCAACCGCTTCATCTTCGCCGGTGTGACGCCGCTGGCACCATCGCCGAACTCGGTCAGCAGGCTCTGCTCCTCGGCTGCATCGAGCGGGTCGGTGATCGCACGGGCGTCCTCGCTCGCTGCGTCCAGAAGGTTCGCGGCGGCGGAGAAGCAGGACGGGACGTCCGTGAGCGAGAACGGCAGCCGCAGCACCTCCTGGCGGCGATTCCGCACGTGCTCGTCGCGAGCCAGGGCGCGCGCGCGGCCGATGTGACCCTGCGAGGCCCGGGCCGCGAAGGAGGCCATCGCACGGTCGACCCCGTAGTTGTCGACCAGCAGCTCAGCGACATCCTCGGTCGACGGTGTGCGCAGGGGCACATGCCGCGTGCGCGACACGATCGTCGGGAGGACGTCCTCGACGCTCGGAGCGCAGAGGATCCACACCGTGTGCGGCGGTGGCTCCTCGAGCGCCTTGAGCATCGCGTTCACGGCCGAGTCGGTCAGCCGGTCGGCGTCCTCGATCACGATGACGTGCCACGGGCTCGTGATCGGCGAGAGCGATGCGCGCAGCACGAGATCGCGGGCATCGTCGACGCCGTAGCTCAGTCCCGGTGCCGTGACCACGTCGACATCAGGGTGCCCACCCTGGGGCGCGGTGCGGCACACCTCGCACACACCGCAGCCATCCTCCGGGCAGGCGAGCGCCGCGGCGAACGCCGTGGCAGCAGTGGAGCGTCCCGAGCCCGGGGGTCCGGTCAGTAGCCAGGCGTGCGTCATGCCCGGCCCCGGTTCACCTCGTCGGATCGCCTCCGCGTCCTGCACCGCGCGCGACAGGTCGGCGACCACGGCCTCCTGCCCCACCAGACGGTCCCAGATCGCAGGGGTCATGAGGGCTGCCCCGGCAGGGACGGGGCATCGAGCTCGCTCAGCACGCGGGCCAGGATGGCGTCGGCGATCGAGTCGACGGAGTCGCGCGCCGGGATCACGAGGTAGCGCTCCGGCTCCTGTTCCGCCAGGGCGAGATAGGCGGCACGCACCTGCTGGTGGTACTCGAGCGGCTCCGCCTCGAGGCGGTCTCGCTCGTCGAACCGTGCCAGCCCCTCGGCGGGATCGATGTCCAGCACGACGGTCAAGTCGGGGAGCAGGTCACCGGTCGCCCAGAGGCTGAGGTCCCGCACACGCCGAGGACCGAGACCGCGGGCGAAGCCCTGGTAGGCGATCGAGGAGTCGAGGTAGCGATCGCAGATCACGACGTCGCCGCGCTCCAGTGCGGGTCGGATCACCCGGGCCGCGTGCTCCCCGCGCGCCGCCGCGAAGAGCAGCGCCTCCGCGCGCGGATCAAGGCCCGCGTACTCGGGACTCAGCACGACGGCTCGGATCGCCTCGGCGGCCGGCGTTCCCCCCGGCTCGCGCGTGCGCACGACCGCATGGCCACGTGCGCTCAGGGCCTCGGCCAGGAGCGCCTCCTGGGTCGACTTGCCCGCGCCCTCACCACCTTCGAAGACGATGAAGAAGCCGGACACCGTGCTCAGCCCACGGTCGCCGCAGCCGGCGCCTTCGTCGCCGTCTTCTTCGCCGCGGCCTTCTTCGTCGTCCTCTTCTTCGCCGTGGTCTTCTTCGCCGTCTTCTTCGCGGCACCGCGCTTCACAACCCGCGTTGTCGTCTGCTTGGGCACGAGTCCGTCGAGCGCCTCCTTGGATCGACGCTCGGACAGCAGGTCGCTGGCCCGCTCGACAGAGAGGGTCTCGGGATCATCCGCGCTGCGGAGCGACGCGTTGGTGATGCCGTCGGTGACGTAGGGACCGAATCGACCGTCCTTGATGACCATCGCCAGCCCTGTCGTGGGGTCGTTGCCCAGCTCGCGCAGCGGTGGCTTGGCCTGGCCACGACCCCGTCGCTGCTTCGGCTGGGCGAAGAGCGCCAGCGCCTGCTCGAGCGTGACGGTGAAGATCTCCTCCTCGCTGCCGAGGGAGCGCGAGTCCTTGTCCTTGGTGAGGTAGGCGCCGTAGCGGCCGTTCTGCGCCAGGATCTGCACGCCGTCAGCCGGATCGGTGCCCACCACCCGGGGCAGGTTGATGAGCCGCAGCGCCTCCTCGAGAGTGACCGTGGACGGCTTCATCGACGACAGCAGCGAGGCCGTGCGCGGCTTCGCTGACTTCGGGGATCCGTCGGGCAGGACCTCGCTGACGTAGGGGCCGTAGCGACCGGACTTCGCCACGATCGTGAGCCCGGTGTCGGGGTCGACCCCCAGCTCGCGGTCACCTGACGGCTCGAGCAGGAGCTGCTCGGCCTTCTCGGCCGTGAGCTCATCGGGTGCGAGACCGATCGGGACGTTCGCCCGCTCATCCTCACCACGCTCGACGTAGGCGCCGTAGCGACCCACACGCAGCACCGCATCCGTGCCCTCGATCGGGAAGGTCGCGATGCCCCGCGCATCGATGGCGCCGAGATCCTCGGTGAGCGGCTTGATGCCCGGGAAGTCGGCTCCGCTGACGCCGTGCCCACCGCGCCAGAAGGCCTCGAGCTGCGCGACCCGGTCGGTCTCGCCCAGGGCGACGAGGTCGAGGACCTCCTCCATGTTCGCCGTGAACTGGTAATCGATCAGCGCCGTGAAGTGCTCCTCCAGCAGCCGCACGACCGCGAAGGCAGTGAAGCTGGGCACCAGGGCAGAGCCCTTCTTCCAGACGTAGCCGCGATCGACGATGGTGGACATGATGGAGGCGTAGGTGGACGGGCGTCCGATGCCGAGCTCCTCGAGCTTGGCCACGAGCTTCGCCTCGGTGTAACGGGCCGGCGGATTGGTGGAGTGCCCCTCGGGGTCGAGACGCACGACCGAGACAGCGGCGCCCTCGCCGAGGGGCGGCAGCTCACGCTCCCGGTTCTCGTCGTCACCGTCGTCGGCGATGTCCTTGAGTGCGGCGTAGAAGCCGGGGAAGACGACGACCGTGCCGGACGCCGTGAACTCTGCGTCGGTGCCGGACGCCGTGACAGCTCCGAGCTTCATCGTGGTGGTCGCCACCTGGGCATTGGCCATCTGCGATGCGACCGTGCGCTTCCAGATGAGGTCGTAGAGCGCGAACTCGTCGGCATTGAGCTGGCCGGACACCTCGCCCGGCGTGCGGAAGACGTCACCGGCGGGGCGAATGGCCTCGTGCGCCTCCTGCGCGTTCTTGACCTTGCCCTTGTAGACGCGGGGACCATCGGCAACGTACTCCGGTCCGTACAGCTCACGAGCCTGGTTCCGCGCTGCCGTGATGGCCTGCTCGGACAGGTTCACCGAATCGGTGCGCATGTAGGTGATGTAGCCGTTCTCGTACAGGCTCTGCGCGACCCGCATGGTGCGCTGGCTTCCCCAGCGCAGCCGGTTCGAGGCCTCCTGCTGGAGAGTGGAGGTGATGAAGGGGGCCTTCGGTGTGCGCTGGCTCGGCTTCTGGACCACGGACCGGACGGTGAAGGCCGCACCGACGAGCTCCTGCGCCAGAGTCGTCGCCCGAGGCTCGTCGAGCAGGACCACGTCGCCCTTCTTCAGGCCGCCGCGCTGGTCGAAGGAGTCACCGGTCGCCAGTCGCACACCATCGAGGCTGGTCAGCTTCGCGTCGAAGTCACCCGGAGCGAAGACGCCCGTGACATCCCAGTAGGAGGCCGAGCGGAAGGCGATGCGCTCCCGCTCCCGGTCGACCACGAGCCGGACGGCCACCGACTGCACGCGCCCCGCCGACTTGGCCTCCCGGCCGATCTTCTTCCAGAGCACCTCGGAGACCGGGTATCCGTACAGGCGGTCGACGATGCGGCGGGTCTCCTGCGCCTCGACCAGCTGCATGTCGAGGTCCCGCGGATTCTCCACTGCCTCGCGGATGGCCTCCGGGGTGATCTCGTTGAACACCATGCGCTGCACCGGGACCTTCGGGCGGAGCACCTCGAGGAGGTGCCAGGAGATGGCCTCGCCCTCGCGGTCCTCGTCCGTGGCGAGGAGCAGGGCGTCCGCATCCTTCAGAGCCTTCTTGAGGTCCGCGATCGTCTTCTTCTTGGACTCGTGAACGACGTAGTAGGCCTGGAAGCGATCGTCGACATCGACAGCCAGCTTGGCCCAGGGCTTCTTCTTGACGTCAGCGGGCAGCTCGGAGGCCCGGGAGCACAGGTCGCGGACGTGGCCGACGGAGGCCATGACCATGTAGTCCGGCCCCAGGTAGCCGGCGATCTTCTTCGCCTTGGCTGGCGACTCGACGATCACCAGGGTCTTGTCCGCCACGCGGATCCCTTCTCTCAGGTGCACCGATCTGGGTCGGTCGGCTCTGGGGCCGGAGTCTGACGGTAGGGCAGCGCCTTCTGTCAACTCCATGGGGCCCCCGGGCGGACCCGACACCCGCCTCCCCCTACGGGGGAGACGACGAGGCCCCGCGTTCCGCTATGCGGGACGCGGGGCCTCGTCGGTGGATCAGGCGTTCGCCGGGGAGTCCTCGCTCACGGCGATGGGGCGCCGCTTGGAGACGATCACCGCGACGACGACGATGGCCGTCGCCACGAGGGCGATGGTCCAGCGCAGGCCGTCATTGGCGGAGGCGCCCACCGTCATCGTCACGATCGCCGGGGCGATCAGCAGGGCGACGAGGTTCATCACCTTGATGAGCGGGTTGATGGCCGGGCCAGCGGTGTCCTTGAACGGATCGCCGACGGTGTCGCCGATGACGGT
>CAZQXO010000064.1:0-10118 GCA_964597445.1 uncultured Bifidobacteriaceae bacterium
CGCCGGACGAGGCGCGTGTGGAGGAGTTCGGCCTGAAGAAGATGTGGAAGTCGCCGAACGGCACGATCCGCAACATCCTCGGCGGCGTCATCTTCCGTGAGCCGATCATCATCAACAACATCCCGCGCCTGGTGCCGACCTGGACCAAGCCGATCATCGTCGGCCGTCACGCCTTCGGTGACCAGTACCGCGCGACGGACTTCAAGGTCCCCACGGCGGGAACCCTGACGATGACGTTCACTCCCGCGGACGGTTCCGAGCCGATGGAGTTCAACGTCTTCGACTTCCCGAGCGGCGGCGTCGCCATGGGCATGTACAACCTCGACGACTCCATCCGGGATTTCGCCCGGGCGTCCTTCCGGTACGGCCTGGCGCGCAACTACCCGGTCTACATGTCGACCAAGAACACGATCCTCAAGGCCTACGACGGTCGCTTCAAGGACATCTTCGCGGAGATCTTCGACGCGGAGTTCAAGTCGGAGTTCGAGGCCGCGGGCATCACCTACGAGCATCGCCTCATCGACGACATGGTTGCCGCAGCCATGAAGTGGGAGGGTGGCTACGTCTGGGCATGCAAGAACTACGACGGTGACGTCCAGTCCGACACCGTGGCCCAGGGGTTCGGGTCCCTCGGCCTCATGACGTCTGTCCTCATGACGCCGGATGGTCGGACGGTCGAGGCGGAGGCCGCCCACGGCACGGTGACACGCCACTACCGGGAGCACCAGAAGGGCAACCCGACGTCGACGAACCCGGTCGCGTCGATCTTCGCCTGGACCCGGGGGCTCGAGCATCGAGGCAAGCTCGATGGCACCCCTGCCGTCAGCGAGTTCGCGCGGACCCTCGAGCGCGTCTGCATCGAGACGGTCGAGGAGGGCAAGATGACCAAGGACCTCGCCCTGCTCATCAGCCGCGACCAGCCGTGGCAGACGACCCAGGACTTCCTGGCGTCCATCGACGAGAACCTCCAGAAGGCCATGGCCTGACGACTCAGCAGCACCCTCAGATCAGGGGCACCCGAGTCTCTCGGGCGCCCCTGATTTGTCAGGAGCTGAATGGTGCACTCGAACCATTTCTCAGGCATTCACAGTCGTGTTGATGAGAGGTCGCCTGGGGTTGGCTCTCCACGCGCAGAGTGTGGAGGCTGCCAAGGCGCAGCCTCGAGATCAGGGGAGAGTCATCGTGAAGAAGCTCATGTCCGCTGCAGTCGCCCTCGGATCCCTCCTGGCGCTGTCGGTGTTCGTTGCGGCTCCGGCTCAGGCCAACGGCCGCCCGGTGCACCAGCAGGTCGACATGCCTGCATCGGGAAGTTGTGCCGACGTGAATGCACCCACCTCTCTGAATTGGAGCGGCGTCGCCTCCGGTGGGTGGACCAGGCAGTGGGGTGCTTGGGCCAACTCCGGCAGGGGGGCATTCGTTTGCGGTCGCACCCTCGTGCTGAACAACGGCACCCGCAAGTACCAGGTCCAGTAGGGCTGTCGGATCCCCCTGGGATGTCGCACGGCAATCGGCATCCCAGGGGGATCTGCGCTCAGTTGGCGTGGGGTTCGACAGAATGCCTCCATGACCCCCGTGTCGACTCGGCCTCCCCGCGTCCTGTCGGGCATCCAGCCGACCGCTGACGCCTTCCACCTCGGCAACTACCTCGGGGCGCTGCGGGAGTGGGTGCGTCTGCAGGACACCCACGATGCCTACTACTGCGTCGTGGACCAGCACGCCATCACGGTCGACCACGATCCCGAGGCGCTCCGGCGGCGCACCTACGTCTCCTACGCCCAGTTGCTGGCCGTGGGCCTCGATCCTGCTCGGTCCACCATCTTCGTCCAGAGCCACGTGCCCGAGCACAGCCAGCTGGCGTGGGTGCTCGAATGCCAGACGGGCTTCGGCGAGGCCGGCCGCATGACCCAGTTCAAGGACAAGTCGCAGAAGGCCGAGGCTGACCGCATCACCGTCGGTCTGTACACCTACCCGATCCTCCAGGCGGCCGACATCCTCATCTACGAGGCTGATGCCGTCCCGGTGGGGGAGGACCAGCGTCAGCACCTCGAGCTGACCCGCGACCTCGCCCAGCGCTTCAACGCCAAGTTCGGGCCGACGTTGACGGTGCCAGAGGCGCTCATCGTCAAGGAGACGGCGAAGATCCTCGACTTGCAGGATCCGACCTCCAAGATGAGCAAGTCGGTTCCGGCAGGCTGTGTCTTCCTCCTTGATGACGATGCAACGCTCACGAAGAAGATCAAGAGCGCCGTGACGGATTCCGAACGCGAGGTGCGGTTCGATCCCCAGGAGAAGCCCGGGGTCTCCAATCTGCTGTCCATCCAGCACGCCCTCACGGGACGACCCATCGCGGAACTCGAGAGCTCGTATGCCGGTCGTGGATACGGCGATCTCAAGGGCGATACGGCGGAGATCGTCGTCGAGTCCGTGCGACCGATGCGCGAGCGCGTCGAGGAGCTCATGTCGGATCCTGCAGAACTCCGCCGGCTGATGACCCAGGGGGCCCATCGGGCCCGGGCCACCGCGACGCAGACCCTCGACCGCGTCTATGAGCGAGTCGGGTTCGTGCCGATGGACCACGGGTGACAGGTCCTCACGGGGGAGGACGCACGCTCGGGGTGACCCTCGAGATCCCGGAGTCCATCAGGCGGGAGCTGGATTCGGCCCGTCGACGTCACGGAGTGCTGGACGAGGGCTGGGGTTCGCACGTGACCCTGCTGGCACCGATCGAGGCGGATGATGCGGTACTGGCCTCGATCATTGACCACCTCGCATCTGTCGCGGGCCGGACGGCCCCGATCCGAATCCACCTCCAGGGCACCGATACCTTCCGGCCGGTGTCACCCGTGGTCTTCCTCGTCCTGGTCGAGGGAGCTGAGGAGTGCGCCCGCCTGGAGTCCGCCGTCCGGTCCGGGGATCTCGGCGTCGAGGCGCGATTCCCCTACCACCCGCACGTCACCATCGCCCATGGTTCCGATGACGAGGTGCTGGATCTCGTGAGGCGGGAGTTCGCGGACTACGAGTCGGAGTTCACGGCGTCGGCGATGACCCTGCGCGAGAACATCGACGGGGTCTGGGTGCTCGTCCGGGCCTTTCCCCTGTCGGGCTGATCGGGTCAGCGCCTCGACCGAGGTGGGGACGTGCTGCGGCGTACCAGCAGGAGGCCGAGAGCCAGTGCTGCGGCGATGACCAGGCCGGCGATCCCGGCGGCCGGCACGAGGGACGCCTCAGAGCTGGCTTCCGGCTCGAGAGAGGCGGAGGCCTCCTCAGGCGGCGAGGGCTCGGCGGCGGGATCGAAGCCGGGATCCTCGATCGACAGGTCACCCTCGGTGGCGGCGCGCACGGCGGCTTCGGCGCCTTCGGGCTCCACGAGCACTCCCACGGGTGTCACCCGATCGGCATTGCGGAAGCCCCACGAGAGGAGCTTCGTCGCCGCTCCCTCCGTGGTCTCCCTGATCCCCATGAGGGACACGATCAGGCTCTGCCCGTCGCGCGTGGCAGCCCCGACGAAGGTGCGGCCGGCCTCGCTGGTGAATCCCGTCTTGACGCCGATGGCCCCGGGCCAGCCGCTCAGCAGCATGCGGTTCGTCGTGTAGATGCGATGGGTACCGGGGCCCTTCACATCGGGGAAGCGTGCCCGCGTGCGGGCCGCGTAGCCGGCGAAGTCAGGTCGCTTCAGCCCGGCTCGGGCGATCAGCGTGAGGTCGTAGGCGCTGGACACCTGGCCCGGGGCATCCAGGCCGTTGGTGTTCTTCGCCACGGTGCTCGTGGCGCCCAGGGCGGCGGCCACGGCGTTCATCTGCCTGACCGTCCGTCGGACGCCGCCGTTGACCTCCGCCACCGCGATGGCTGCATCGTTGGCGCTGGGCAGGAACACGGCGTTCCAGAGCTGCCGCATGGTGTAGGTCTTGCCCGGGCGCAGGCCGACCTTGGAGCCGTAGATGTCCGCAGCTCGTCGTGTGGCGACGTACGTCTGGCCGGGGCTCGTCTGGGGGAGGACGGTCAGGGCGGTGAGCATCTTCAGGGTGCTCGCGGGAGCACGGGGCACATGGGCGCCCTTGTGCGCCAGGATCTCGCCCGTATCGGCGTCCGCGAGGACCCAGGTGGCTGCCCACACCTCGGGCAGGGGAGCGGCTCCGGGACCGAGGTTCACGGTGCGCTTGGCCGAGGCGAGCTGCGCTCCTCCGATCGTCTCCGCCTGAGCGGGAGAGGCGCCGAGAACGAGGCCGAGCACCATCGCCAGCACCATCGCCAGCACCATCGCCAGCACGGCGAACACGGTCGGTGTGGAGCGTCCACGTCGGAGCGATGCCATCGTCCTTCATGCTAGGCGCCCCGGTACTGTCGGCAGGGATCACACGCGGAGGAGACACCATGTCATCGGTTACGACGCCCACGGGACTTCTCATCGGCGGGGAGTGGCACCAGACTCAGGAGCGTCTGCAGGTCATCGACCCGGCGACGTTCACTGTTCTGGCCGAGATCGGCAATGCGGACGTCGCCACCGGACTGGAGGCCGTCGCGGCCGCCCACGAGGCGTTCGCGACCTGGTCGGTCACACCGGCCCGTCAGCGGGCGGAGATCCTGCGCCGGGCGTTCGAGATCATGACGGCCGAGCTCGAGACGTGCGCTCGCATCATCTCGCTGGAGAACGGCAAGGCCTGGCGCGATGCCCTGGGCGAGGCTACGTACGCGGCAGAGTTCTTTCGGTGGTTCTCCGAGGAGGCCTGCCGGGTCCAGGGCGACTTCCGTTACGCACCGAACGGCGACAAGACCATCGTGGTCGACCATCGCCCGATGGGCGTCGCGTACATGATCACGCCCTGGAACTTCCCCGCGGCCATGGCGACGCGCAAGCTGGCACCGGCCCTGGCGGCAGGATGCACGGCGGTGCTCAAGCCGGCGAGCGAGACTCCCCTCACGGCCCTGTGGATCGGTGACGTCCTGCAGCGCGCGGGGGCTCCGGCGGGCGTGGTCAACATCATCACCACAACCCAGACCGGACCCGTGTCCGAGGCGATCCTCGCTGATCCCCGAGTCGCCACGCTGTCCTTCACCGGCTCGACCTACGTCGGCAAGGTGCTGCTCAAGCAGACGGCGGAGCGCGTGCTGCCGTCCTCGATGGAGCTCGGAGGAAACGCGCCCTTCGTCGTCTTCGAGGGCACCGATGTGGATGCCGCCATCAGCGGCGCCATGGTGGCCAAGATGCGCAACGGTGGCGCTGCCTGCACGGCAGCCAACCGCTTCTATGTTCATGCGTCCCTCGCGGAGGAGTTCACCGTCAAGCTCGAGCAGGCCTTCGCCGGCCTCAAGGTCGGGCCGGGCATCGACCAGGCCAATGACCTCGGTGCCATGGTGTCCGAGAAGGAGCGCGACAAGATCGTCGAGCTGCTGCAGGAGGCGATGGGGGAGGGCGTCGTGGCCCGGCCGGCCTCGTCGGTTCCGTCCCTGGGCGCCTTCATCGCCCCGACGGTCGTGCGCGATGTCGTCCATGGATCGACGTTGACGCGCAACGAGATCTTCGGCCCGGTCGCTCCCATCATCACCTTCGAGGATGAGGAGGACGGCATCCGGATGGCCAATGACACCGAGTACGGACTGATCTCCTACGTCTACGCCAAGGACCCGGGCACGGGTATCCGGATCGCGCGGCGCATGGAGTCCGGCATGGTCGCGGTGAACCGAGGGCTCGCCTCGGACCCGGCAGCTCCCTTCGGAGGCATGAAGGAATCCGGTCTCGGTCGTGAGGGCGGCTTCGCGGGCATCCACGAGTTCCTCGAGACCCAGTACTACGCCGTCGATCTGTAGGCGACACCGTCACTCCACTGCCGTCGTGGCCCGATGTCCGGGTGGTCGCGTGCCACACTGGGGCATGACCACTGTGGTGAAGGATTCCCCGTCGACGATCACCGTGACGGGGTTGCGCAAGCTCAACATCGTCGCAGGGTTCGCGCATCTGACCCAGCTGATCCTGATCCTGGTCCTCGCGACGGACTTCAGCCTCCCGGTGACGGCGGCCTACGTCGAGGGCCCACCCGGGACGCCTGCATCTGCTCCCGTGACCCTGTTCAACACGCCCATCGCCTTGGGTGTCGCGCTCTTCTTCGGTCTCTCCGCGATCTTCCACTTCGTCGTGGCGTCGCCATGGTTCTTCCCCCGCTATGCAGCGGGTCTCGCCGCCCGGCACAACTACTTCCGCTGGGTCGAGTACTCCCTGAGTTCCTCGGTGATGATCGTCCTGATCGCGCAGATCGTGGGCATCAGTGATGTCGCGGCACTGATCGGCATCTTCGCGGTGAACGCGTCCATGATCCTCTTCGGCTGGCTGCAGGAGAAGTACGAGACGCCGGGCTCGGGCGGCTGGCTCCCCTTCATCTTCGGCTGCATGGCAGGCGTCGTGCCGTGGATCATCATCGTGCTGTGGGTGATCGCCCCGGGGTCGACATCCGCCAACGAGGTTCCCGGATTCGTCTTCGGGATCATCATCTCGCTGTTCGTGTTCTTCAACGTCTTCGCGCTCGTGCAGTTCCTGCAGTACAAGCCCGTGGGGAAGTGGTCGAACTATCTCCGCGGAGAGCGCGCCTACATCATCCTCAGCCTCGTGGCGAAATCCCTGCTCGCGTGGCAGGTGTTCGCCGGCACGCTCGTGCCGCCGGCATGATGACCCGCGCCTAGCGTCGGAAGATCAGCGCGCGCTTGACCTCCTGGATCGCCTTGGTGACCTCGATGCCTCGAGGGCAGGCGTCCGTGCAGTTGAAGGTGGTGCGGCAGCGCCACACACCCTCCTTCTCGTTGAGGATCTCCAGGCGCTGCTCCGCGCCGGAATCGCGGCTGTCGAAGATGAACCGGTTCGCAGCGACGATGGCCGCGGGACCGAAGTACTGGCCGTCGGTCCAGTAGACGGGGCAGGAGGTCGTGCAGCAGGCGCAGAGGATGCACTTGGTGCCGTCGTCGAAGCGGGCACGGTCCTCGGCCGACTGCAGGCGCTCCCGGCTCGGCTCGTGCCCGTCGGTGATGAGGAACGGCATGACGGCGCGGTAGGCCTCGAAGAAGGGCTCCATGTCGACGATCAGGTCCTTCTCCAGGGGAAGGCCCTTGATCGCCTCGACCGTGATGGGCTTGCTGATGTCGAGGTCCTTCACGAGGGTCTTGCAGGCGAGGCGGTTGCGCCCGTTGATCCGCATGGCGTCGGAGCCGCAGATGCCGTGGCCGCACGAGCGGCGGAAGCTGAGGGTCCCGTCGAGCTCGCCCTTGATCTTCTCGAGAGCGGTGAGCACCCGGTCGGTGGGGAAGAGCGCGACGGTGTACTCCTCCCAGTGCGGATCGGAGTCGACCTCGGGCTGGAAGCGTCGGACGCGGAAGGTGACATCCGTGGCCACGGGCGCGGCGGGAGGAGCCTCAGCAATGGCGGTCATCAGTACTTGCGCTCCATCGGCTGGTATCGGGTGATCGTGACGGGCCTGTAGTCCAGTTGGACGGAAGTGGACCCGTCGGACTCGGGGCGACGGTACGCCATGGTGTGCCGCATGAAGTTCACGTCATCGCGCGTCGGGTAGTCCTCGCGAGCGTGGCCGCCGCGCGACTCCTTGCGCTCCAGAGCACCGACGACGACGATCTCCGCGAGATCGAGCAGGAACCCGAGCTCGATCGCCTCCATGAGATCGGTGTTGTACCGAACGCCCTTGTCCTGGATGGCCACGTTGGCGTAGCGCCGCTTCAGCTCCTGGACGTCGTTGAGCGCCTGCTTGAGGGTGGCCTCGGTGCGGTAGACCTGCGCGTTGAGGTCCATCGTCTCCTGCATCTCGCGACGCAGGACAGCGACCCGCTCCCCGCCGGTGCTCGAGCGCAGGCGCTCAACGAGGGCGATGGTCTGCCCCTGAGGATCCACCGGGAGCTCGACGAAGTCATGGCTGTTGGCGTAGTCCGCGGCAGCGATGCCTGCCCGACGGCCGAAGACGTTGATGTCCAGCAGGGAGTTGGTGCCGAGGCGGTTGGCACCGTGGACCGAGACGCAGGCAGCCTCGCCCGCGGCGAAGAGACCGGGGATCACGTGCTCGTTGTCCCGGAGAACCCGAGTCTCGATGTCGGTCGGGATCCCGCCCATGGCGTAGTGGGCGGTCGGGAAGACCGGCACCAGCTCGGTCACGGGATCGACCCCGAGGTAGGTGCGGGCGAACTCGGTGATGTCGGGGAGCTTCGCCTCGATCTGCTCCTTCGGCAGGTGAGTCAGGTCCAGGTAGACGTAGTCCTTGTTCGGCCCGGCGCCACGACCTTCGCGCACCTCGAGCACCATGGAGCGCGACACCATGTCACGCGGGGCGAGGTCCTTGATGGTGGGGGCGTAGCGCTCCATGAAGCGCTCGCCGGAGGCGTTGCGGAGGATGCCACCCTCGCCGCGCGCCCCTTCGGTGAGGAGCACGCCGAGGCCGGCGAGGCCGGTCGGATGGAACTGGTAGAACTCCATGTCCTCCAGCGGGATCCCGCGTCGGTAGCAGACCCCCATGCCGTCGCCGGTCAGGGTGTGGGCGTTCGAGGTGGTCTTCCACACCTTGCCGAAGCCCCCGGTGGCGAACACGACGCTCTTGGCCCGGAAGACGTGGATCTCCCCGGTGGCGAGCTCGTAGGCCACCACGCCCGCGGTGACGGGGCCCTCGTCGGTCTCGTCGAGGAGCAGGTCGAGCACGTAGAACTCGTTGTAGAACTCGACGTTCTGCTTGATGCAGTTCTGGTAGAGAGTCTGCAGAATCATGTGACCCGTGCGATCGGCGGCGTAGCAGGCCCGGCGCACAGCGGCCTCGCCGTGGTTGCGGGTGTGGCCGCCGAACCGGCGCTGGTCGATGCGACCCTCGGGAGTGCGGTTGAAGGGCAGGCCCATCTTCTCGAGGTCGAGGACGGCGTCGATCGCCTCCTTGCACATGATCTCGGCCGCGTCCTGGTCGACCAGGTAGTCACCGCCCTTGACCGTGTCGAAGGTGTGCCACTCCCAGTTGTCCTCCTCGACGTTCGCCAGGGCGGCGCACATGCCGCCCTGCGCCGCACCCGTGTGCGAGCGCGTCGGGTAGAGCTTCGTGAGGACGGCCGTGCGAGCGCGGCCGCTGGCCTCGAGGGCGGCGCGCATGCCGGCTCCGCCGGCCCCGACGATGACCACGTCGTACGAGTGCGTCTGCATGGGTGCCTCTCCCGGAAGGTCTAGCCGATGTTGGGGTCGAAGGTGAAGATCACGAGCGTGCCGAGGATGATCGTGAAGCCGGACGCGATGTACAGGATCATCTTCAGCCAGAAGCGCGTCTGGTCCCGCTCGGCGTAGTCATTGATGATCGTGCGCATGCCGTTGGTTCCGTGCAGCATCGCCAGCCACAGCATCATGAGGTCCCAGACCTGCCAGAACGGGCTGCTCCAGCGACCGGCGACGAAGGCGAAGTTGATGCGCTGCACGCCGCCGTCGAGGATGTTCATGATGAACAGGTGCCCGAGCACGAGGAAGATCAGGACGATGCCCGACACCCGCATGAAGACCCACGAGTAGAGCTCGAAGTTGCTGCGCTGTTTCGTCCGCTGCGACGAGCGGGGCGCGGGGATGCTGACCGGACCGGGGTGGGCGGTGGTGCTCATACGGTGCTCCCGAATATGGCCTCGACGGTGTGCTTGAGCATGAAGTACGTGCCGGGGACCATCAGGAGGATCCACACGGTCGCGATGGCCCAGGTCATCTGCCGCTGGTAGCGGGGACCCCGCGACCAGAAGTCGATGAGGACGACGCGCAGTCCGTTGAGCGCGTGATAGAGCACGGCACCCACGAGGCCGACCTCGAGGAGGTTGACGATCGGGGTCTTGTACGAGGCGATGACCAGGTCGTATGCCTCGGGCGAGACGCGCACGAGCGCGGTGTCGAGGACGTGGACGAGGAGGAAGAAGAAGACCGAAACCCCGGTGATCCGGTGGAGGACCCAGGTCCACATCCCCTCGCCGCCGCGGTACAGCGTGCCGACCGGTGACGTAACCGCCATCGTGGCGACCTCCTCCTGGATCTGAGCCCGTCAGGCCCGATGGCGCCAGACTAGCGAGGTCTCCCCAGGGGGGCGCGGCCGGATATATGTGGACGTCCTATGTCGTGGATCACA
>CAZQXO010000065.1:0-9961 GCA_964597445.1 uncultured Bifidobacteriaceae bacterium
CGGACGCCCTCGACGATGTCGTCCAGCACGGTCACCTGCCCAGCGTAGCCACGCAGGCGCACGGCGCTCGTCGGCGCCCTAGCCGATCCCCGAGCCCAGGTACGGCACCAGATTGCGCAGCACTCCGAAGACCAGGATGAGGACGAGACTGACGACGATCACCCGCGTGCGGAAACGGAACGCCCGGGCACTCACGGGTGGCACGACCCCACGCCAGGCCTGTCGGGCCCAGCGCACCAGGAGCACGAGCGCCAAGGGCACCAGAGCGACCAGGAGCAGGTTGTGGTCGAGCGCGCGCGGAACATCGCCGGTCAGCAGGGCGTGGGTGCCGCGCAGCATGCCGCAGCCAGGGCAGTCGACGCCGAGCAGGGCATTCGTCGGGCAGAGCGGATAGTGCCCGGGCTCGCTCGGGTTGACGAGCGCGAGGTAGCCGAGGACTCCTGCCGTGCCGACGATCGTCGCCGCGGGCGCCAGGAGGCGGCGCGGGCGTGATCGCGTGTCGACGTGACCGGGGATCGCAGGGTCAGCCCTTTCGGATGCCCTCGTCACCGTCTCCGACATGACTCGAGCCTACGACGAAGCTGAGGTGAGGCGTGGCGATGGCAGGCGGACGGTGAAGCGGGCGCCTCCCTCCCGCGCGGTGCCCACCTCAGCGCGACCGCCGAGTCCGGCCGCGAGGCGACCGACGAGGGCGAGCCCCAGACCCGTGCCCACAGGCCGGACTCCGCGGTAGCGCTCATGCAGGGCGCCCGGCTCGAACGCGACGGCGCGATCCGCATCGGTGAGTCCCGGACCGGAGTCCCGGACCTCCACGACCGCCTCATCCGACTCCCGACGCAGGGACAGCACCATGACCGACTCGGGAGGCGATACCCGAAGGGCGTTCTCGGCCAGGTTGTCGATGATCTGCCGTACGCGGATCGGATCGGTGCACACGACCATGGGCTCATCCGGCAGCTCGACCTCGCACAGCAGCCCCTCGCGCTCAGCGCGATCGCGCCAGACCTCGCCCGCATCGCGTCCCAGCTCGACGAGGTCCACATCGACCGCGACGATCGGGAAGTCCACTGCGCCGAGACGCGCCAGATCGAGCAGGTCGGTGACGAGCCGATCAAGTCGAGCCGCTTCAAGAGCCACGGTGGCTCCTGTACGTGCCACCTCGTCACCCTCGATCACTCCGTCCGACAGTGCCTCGGCGTAGCCCTTGACAGCCGTGAGGGGCGTGCGCAGCTCGTGGGACACGGACAGCAGGAACTCCCGCTGGCGTCCCTCGGAGGTACGCAGCGCCCCGTTGAGGTGATTGAGGCTGTCAGCGATGTCGGCGATCTCGATGGGGCCCTCGGGCACCAGGGTCACGTCACGCGAACCGGCAGCCATCTGGTTCGCGGCGTCGCGCGCGGCGCGAAGCGGACGGATGAGCCGGCGGGCAGCCCAGTAGCCGACGGGCACAGCGATGAGCAGACCGACAAGGAGCCCGACCGCGAGTCGGCGCAGCGCGTCGACGGCTTGGACACCCACGACCGTCAAGGGCTGCTCGAGGATGACACCGCCGCCGAAGATGAGTGGCCGACCCTCGACGAGGACCGGGCCCTCAGCCGTCTCCCCCACGGCCGACACCGATCGGCCCGACAGGACCTCGTTCATGACTCGCTCGGACACGCCGGGTGGCGCGGCACCACCCGGCACCACGATGAAGCCCGTGATCTGCTCGGCCTGCAGCGCCGCGATGAGCGGCCGCGGCAGCGGCTGCTCGCGCCGACCCGTGTCACCGCGGTCGAGAGCAGTCTTGGTGAGGTCTGCGAGTCGCACGAGATCCGCACGCGTCTGCTGCTCGGCCGCGTTGCGCACGAGCGGATAGGCGGCCAGACCGGCGATGATCGCCGTGATCGTGGCGATCGCCGATACGAGCAGCACCGTCCGCGTCACCAGGCTCATGCGGGCACGGGGATGCTGCTCGATCTCCGCACTCATGCCGCGTCCGGCGCCTCAGCGGAGTAGCCGACGCCCCGAACCGTCCGGATCGGGCTTGCATCCCCGAGCTTGGCGCGCACCTGGGCCACATGGACATCGACCGTGCGGGTGCCGACGACCGCCGCGTAGCCCCACACCTCCGAGAGCAGCTGCTCACGGGAGAACACGCGACCAGGCTGACGCATGAGGTGGGCCAGCAGATCGAACTCGGTCGCCGTGAGCAGTGCCGGCTCCCCCGCAACGGTGACCCGTCTCGTGATGAGGTCGAGCTCGACAGGGCCGAGGACGAGTGGCGCTTCGTCCGGCGACACCAGAGAGGCCCGCCGGACCACCGACTTCACGCGAGCCACGACCTCACGAGGGCTGAAGGGCTTGGTGATGTAGTCGTCTGCTCCGAGCTCGAGTCCCAGAACGCGATCGACCTCGTCGTCGCGTGCGGTGCAGAACAGGATCGGCACCCAGTTGCCCTCGGCACGCAGGATGCGGCACACCTCTGTTCCGTCCATGACGGGCAGGCCGACGTCGAGGATGATCGCCACCGGATGCAGGGTGCGCGCCGCAGCCAGGGCCGACTGGCCGTCTGTCGCGATGTGCACGCCGAAGCCCTCGCGGGTCACGTAGAGGCGGAGCAGGTCGGAGATCGCCCGCTCATCCTCGACGATGAGGACGAGTCCTCGGGCGGGATCAGTCGTCACGGGACAAGAGTGGCAGATGGGGCGGGCCACCGGAGTCCGGCGGGTTCGGGGAGCGTTGGCCGGATGTCAGCATCCGGTACGAGCGTTGGCCGGATGTCAGCATCCGGTGACGCGGTGATGATCAGTGACGCTTCTTGCCGAGGCCTGCCTTGGACATGACCCAGCCGACGAGGCCGCCCACGATCACCAGGACGGCGCTTCCCCAGAACATGGGCCAGTTGCCGAGGATGAGGGCCAGGGTGCCCAGCGCGAAGGCGAGGGTGATGATGATGACGGCCGTCCAGGCGGCCGGCGTGGAACCATGATCGACATGCGGGGCCTGGGGGGTCTGCTGCTGCGCCATGCTGTCATTCAACCAGACGTGGACCCGGGGCGCGGATCGGCGGGATCCGCGGTCGGATCGATACCGCGGTCCAGGGCTTCCCAGTCGCTCAGGCGGCGGGCACGCTTCGATGCCGTGCCCGTGCGCTCGTAGCGGGAGCCCATGCTCGGCCATGCGCGACCGCGTCGGACCGTCCACGCTCCGACCAGGGCCACGAGCACGCCACCGAGGATCGCGAGAGTCGCGGCCGGCCCATCCTGGGTGCCGGTGGCACTCACCCAGGCGAATCCCAGGGCGACCGCAAGACCGAGAAGGCCCACGAGCACGCCCACCACGACGCGCGCCCACCCACGAGTCGCCACCACGCCCAGCACGAGAGCGAGGAGGAGCCACGGAACACCCGTCGCGACCACGATGGCCGCGAGGCCGCCGGTCAGCAGGACCAGAGCCACGACGTACGCCCGGGTCGGCGATATGGCGGTCACCGTATCCGTGCCAGGGTCCCGGCCGACGCGACCGCCCGCAGCACGGCTGCAGCCTTGTTGGCGCACTCCAGAGCCTCGGACTCCGGAACCGAATCGGCCACGATGCCGGCACCGGCCTGGACGTGCGCGACACCGTCCTTGACCAGCGCCGTGCGGATGGCGATCGCCGCGTCGAGGTTGCCCGCGAAGTCGAAGTAGCCGACGCAGCCTCCGTACAGCCCGCGGCGCAGCGGCTCGAGATCGTCGATGATCGCCATGGCACGCGGCTTCGGTGCTCCCGAGAGGGTGCCCGCCGGGAAGGTCGCGGCAAGTGCGTCGAAGGCCACGCGGCCCTCCTCGAGCTCTCCCGTCACCGTGGACACCAGGTGCATCACGTGGGAATAGCGCTCGACGCTCATGAACTCCACCACTGCCACGGAACCGGGATGACAGACGCGTCCCAGGTCGTTGCGCGCAAGGTCGACGAGCATCACGTGCTCCGCGCGCTCCTTGATGTCGGCACTCAACTCATCTGCGAGGGCGACGTCCTCCTCCGGCGTCACACCTCGCGGACGAGTCCCCGCGATCGGATGCAGGACGCACTGGCGGCCCTGCACCGTGACGAGCGCCTCAGGCGAGGATCCGACGATGTCGAAGGCCACGTCGGATGACAGCTGGGTTCCGGTCGAGGGCACGGGCATGCGGATCAGGTACATGTAGGGGCTCGGGTTGGTCGCGCGCAGCACGCGGTAGACGTCCAGGGCTGACGCCTCGCAGGGAACCGAGTACCGCTGGGACAGGACGATCTGGAAGGCATCACCCGCGCGGATGTGCTCCTTCGCCCGCTCGATCTGATCGAGGAACTCCTGCGCCGGCGTCGCGGACACAGCCGACACGACGGCCGTTCGGTCGTAGGTCGCCACACCCAGCTCCATCGAGGCCGAGAGCTGCTGCTGCATGCGATCGAGTCGGGCCACAGCATCCACCCACGCCTCGTCGACACGCTCGTCCGTGGCGTCGTAGTTGATCGCATTAGCGATGAGCAGCACCGAGCCGTCCGCGTGATCGAGCACTGCGAGATCCGTCGCCAGCAGGAATCCCAGGTCCGGGATGCCGAGGGTGTCGGGATTCTCGTCCGGCACGCGCTCCCAGGCCCGCACAGCGTCGTAGGTCAGGTAGCCGACGAGCCCGCCCGTGAGGGGCGGAAGATCCGGCAGGGGCGACGTGCGGAGGGTGGCCACTGTGTCGCGCAGGACATCGAGCGTGGGCCCAGAAATGGGCACGCCCACGGGTGCATGACCGTGCCACTCCGCTGTGCCGTCAGCGTCCGTCAGCATCGCTGCACACCGGACCCCCACGAACGAGTAGCGGCTCCATGTGCGTCCCTGCTCCGCCGACTCCAGGAGGAAGGTGCCGGCCCGATCACCGCAGAGCACCTCGAACAGCCCCACGGCCGTCAGCCCATCGGCCAGCAGGCGCCGCACGACGGGGATAACCCGGCGATCACGCGCGAGCACGCGGAAGTCGTCGAGGTCAGGGGCGACAGCCCCGGTGAAGTCCGTCATGACGACGGCCCCTCGACCGGCCGCAAGGCGACAGCGTCGAAGCACGAGCGGTCGCCCGTGTGGCAGGCCGCACCCAGCTGGTCGACGAGGAGCAGCACGGTGTCCTGATCGCAGTCCAGCCGAACCTCGCGCACGGCCTGCGTGTGTCCGGAGGTATCGCCCTTGGCCCAGCGCTCTTGGCGACTGCGGCTGAAGTACACCGCCCGACCCGTCTCGAGGGTCTCGCGCAGCGTCTCAGGCGACATCCACGCCATCATCAGCACCTCACGAGAGTCCCACTGCTGCGCGATCGCCGGCACGAGCCCCTCGGGGGTGAACTGCGTACGGCCGACGAACGCCTCGACCTCTTCCGGTGACATGCGCCCATTGTGCCGGTGTGCCAGAGTCGAGCCATGAGCGCCTCACAGCACGCGCGACAGGAGCGCCGCGACCTTGCCGAGCTCCTTCTGCAGACCGGGCCGGATGCTCCAACGCTGTGCGACGGCTGGTCCACCACCGATCTCGCCGCGCATCTGGTCCTGCGGGAATCGCGGCCGGACGCCGCGGCCGGCATCCTGATCACGCCGCTGGCCGGCTGGACGGATCGTGTCCAGGACTCGATCGCCTCCCAGCCCTACCCCGAGCTCGTCCGCAAGGTCCGCACCGGCCCGCCCCGGCTCTCCGTCTTCTCCCTTCCCGGCGTCGACGGCGCGGCGAACCTCGTCGAGTTCTACGTCCACCACGAGGATGTGCGCCGGGGTTCGGGCGATTGGCAGGTCCGAAGCCTGCCCGACGCCCTCACGGACGCCCTGTGGGGCCGCCTCACAGTGATGTCCCGGCTGCTGTTCCGCAAGGTGCCTGTCGGCGTCCTGCTCGAGCGCACGGACGGCGATGGTGCGACCCACACGGCCCACCAGGGACCCGATGCCGTCACCCTGCGTGGCACCGCGGGCGAGCTCCTCATGCGCGCCTACGGCCGGACAGCCGTCGACGTGGAGGTCATCGGCACGCCCGGCGCGGAAGCGGCCTTCGCGTCCGCATCCCTCGGGGTCTGATCGTCAGCGAACCGGATAGCCGGCAGCGGCCAGTTCCGCCTTGACCTCGGCGATCGACAGCGTGCCGAAGTGGAACACGCTCGCCGCCAGGACCGCGTCCGCGCCGGCACCGACGGCTGGGGCGAAGTCGCCGATGCGTCCTGCACCACCACTCGCGATGAGCGGCACCGTGACCTCGCGTCGCACCAGCTCGATGAGCGGAAGGTCGTAGCCGGACTCCGTGCCGTCGGCGTCCATCGAGTTCAGGAGAATCTCGCCGGCACCCCGCCGCGCCCCCTCAACAGCCCAGGCCACCGCGTCGATGCCGGTGCTTCGGCGACCGCCATGCGTCGTCACCTCGAAACCGCTCGGGGTCGTGACTCCCTCCGGGCAGCGACGAGCATCGACGCTCAGCACCACGCACTGCGACCCGAATCGATCCGCGGCATCGCTGAGCAGAGTCGGATCATGGATCGCGGCGGTGTTGACGCTCACCTTGTCCGCGCCAGCTCGCAGCAGACGGTCGAAGTCGGCCACCTCCCGCACTCCCCCGCCCACGGTGAGGGGGATGAAGACGGTCTCGGCCGTGCGTCGTACGACCTCGTACGTCGTCGCCCGATCCGAGCTCGAGGCGGTGATGTCGAGGAAGACGAGCTCGTCCGCACCGGCCGCGCCGTACGCGGTTGCCAGCTCGACGGGATCTCCCGCGTCGCGAAGGTCGACGAAGTTGATGCCCTTGACCACTCTCCCCGCGTCGACATCGAGGCAGGGAATGACGCGAATGGCCACACTCACGGCCGAGGTGGTCCCCACTCGTAAGGGTCGTAGCGCGCCTCGCTGGCCGCGATCGCCTCCGCCAGCGTGAAGGCCCCGTCGTACAGGGCACGTCCGATGATCGCGCCCTCGATGCCGTGCGGGACCATGTCGGACAGCTTGTGGAGGTCTTCGAGTCTGGCGATGCCGCCGGAGGCCACGATCGGGCGCCGGGTGGCCTTGCAGACATCCTTCAGGAGATGGAAGTTCGGGCCGTGCATGGTTCCGTCCTTCGCCACATCGGTGACGACGTAGCGAGCGCACCCCGCGGCATCGAGACGACCGAGGGTCTCCCAGAGATCCCCACCCTCCTGGGTCCACCCGCGCGCAGCGAGCGTGTGTCCCTTGACGTCGAGCCCGACCGCGATGCGATCGCCGTGCTCGGCGATGACCTTCGCCGTCCAGTCCGGGTCCTCGAGGGCCGCCGTGCCCAGGTTCACCCTCTCGCATCCGGTGGCCAGGGCACGCGCGAGGGACTCGTCATCGCGGATACCGCCGGACAGCTCGACACGCACGGCGCCCCGGAACTCATGCACGACGCGCGAGAGCAGGTCGGCGTTGCTGCCACGTCCGAAGGCCGCATCGAGATCGACGAGGTGGATCCACTCAGCACCCTGCTCGACCCACGTGCGCGCGGCGTCCACCGGCGATCCGTAGTGAGTCTCGGTTCCCGCCTTGCCCTGGACGAGGCGAACCGCCTGCCCATCAGCGACGTCGACAGCGGGCAGCAGGACGAGGGGTGCGAATGCGCTCACGCCCACACCCTATGCGGGGGTCAGCGCAGGGTCTCGACCCAGGCGCTCAGGACGGCAGCGCCGGCATCGCCCGACTTCTCGGGGTGGAACTGGGTCGCCGTCAGCGCCCCGTTCTCCACCGCTGAGACGAACTCCTCGCCGTGATGGGTCCAGGTGACCAGTGGCGCCGCCATGCGCGGATCCTGCGATGGCATCTCCCAGGTGCGCACGGCGTAGGAGTGCACGAAGTAGAAGCGCTCATCGGCGACATCCCGGAAGATCGTCGAGCCTTCGGGAACGCGGACTGTGTTCCAGCCCATGTGGGGCAGGACGTCGGCATGCAGCCGGTCGACGGACCCCGGCCACTGGCTCAGGCCCTCCGTGCGCACACCGTGCTCGACACCCTCGTCGAACATGACCTGCATGCCGACGCAGATCCCCAGGACGGGGCGGCCTCCCGACAGCCTCCGGTCGACGATGACGTCGCCACGCACGTCACGGATGCCGGCCATGCAGGCCCCGAAGGCGCCCACACCCGGGAGCACGAGACCGTCGGCCTCCACGGCCGTCTCGAAGTCGCTCGTCACCACCACATCGGCCCCGACCCGCTCGAGGGCACGCTGCGCGGACCGCAGGTTGCCGGATCCGTAGTCGAGGACGACGACGGACGTCATGTCGCGTTCGGAGTCAGCGTGCCCTTGGTCGACGGAACTCCCACGACACGGGAATCGAGCGCGACGGCGTCACGAAGAGACCGGGCCACCGACTTGAACTGGGCCTCGACCACGTGATGGGCGTTGCGTCCGGAGAGCACGCGCACATGCAGGGTGATCTGCGCCGTGGCGACGATGGACTCCCAGATGTGCCGCGTGAGCGTCGTGTCGTAGGTGCCGATGAGCTCGACGAGATCCGGCTCCTCGTGGACGAGATAGGGGCGACCGGACAGGTCGACGGCCGACTGCACCAGGCACTCGTCGAGCGGCACGAGAGCGTCGCCGTAGCGACGCAGACCGGCACGGTCGCCCAGTGCCTCGTTGATGGCCTGACCGAGAGCGAGGGAGGTGTCCTCGACCGTGTGGTGCGCATCGACCTCGAGGTCACCGCGCGTATGGACCGTCAGGTTCAGGCCGCCGTGCTTGGCCAGTTGGGCCAGCATGTGATCGAAGAAGGGCACGCCCGTGTCGACCGTGCTCTGTCCCGTTCCGTCGAGGTCGACCTCGACCAGGACCGTGCTCTCCTTGGTGCTGCGATCCACTCGCGCCGTGCGGCTCATGCGTGTCCGTCCCCATCGCCCAAGCCCCGCACCTCACGCAGGGCATGCCTGAACATACCGTTCTCCTCCGGCGTGCCCACCGTCACGCGCAGCCAGCCGGCGGGGCCGGTCTGGCGCACCAGCACTCCCCGGTCCAGGAGGCCGCGCCAGACCGCATCTCGGTCAGGGAACGTGCCGAAGAGGAGGAAGTTGGCATCGCTCGCGGCGACCTGAAGCCCCTCCGACGCCAGCCAGTCCGCCAGCGCATCGCGTTCGCGCCGGAGGAGATCGACCTGCGCCTGCAGGACATCGGCATGGGCGAGGGCCGTCAGCGCCACCGCCTGCGTGACCGCGGAGAGGTGGTAGGGCAGACGGACCACCATGAGGGTCGCGATGACCGCAGGATCTGCAGCAACGCAATACCCCACTCGCGCACCGGCCAGGGCGAAGGCCTTGGACATCGTTCGGGAGACGATCAGGTTCGGGAATCGGCCGAGAAGCTCTACGGCTGACGCAACGCCGTCGTGCCGGAACTCGGCATACGCCTCGTCCACGACCAGCACGGCACCAGCCTCGAGGGCCGCCTCGGCGAGCGCACTCACATGGTCGAGCGGCAGGGGCGTGCCCGTCGGATTGTTCGGCGACGTCACGACGACGATGCTCGGGCGTCGGTCCTGGATGGCTGCCGTGGCGGCAGGGACATCGACCTCGAATCGATCCGTGCGGGGGTAGGTCTCGAAGGCCGTGAAGGTGTCGCGCGCGTACTCGGGGTACATCGAATAGGTCGGATCGAAGGTCATGGCGAGGCGCCCCGGACCCCCGAACGCCAGGAAGATCTGGTGCATCACCTCGTTCGAGCCGTTGGCCGCCCACACGAGTGCGCCGTCGACCTTCACGCCCGTCTCCCGTGTGAGGTACTGCGCAAGGGCCGACCGCAGCGCCGTGGCGTCCCGGTCCGGATAGCGGTTGAGCTCTACAGCGACGTCGGCCACGGCGCGCCCGATCGCCTCGGCCAGCTCCGGTGGCAGGGGGAACGGGTTCTCATTGACATTGAGGCGCGCCGCGACATCGAGCTGCGGAGCACCGTAGGACTCCACGCCCACCAGATCGTCACGGATCGGCAGGACGAACT
>CAZQXO010000066.1:0-9783 GCA_964597445.1 uncultured Bifidobacteriaceae bacterium
GAGCGTGCGGAGTGGCCGAGGGGACGGGCACGGAGCGTGCGGAGTGGCCGAGGGGCGAATGTTAGAGAACCGTAAAGACCGCCCCGCTGATTGGCGAACTCCCCTTCGTCCTTTACCCTGAGGGCATGCAGTCAAACAACCCCGTCCTGACCCGTTACGAGACGAAGAATGGCCAGTCCGGCTACGCCTATGACGAGGGTGTCGCCGCCTATCAGCAGGCCGCTGCCGGGGGCTCCGGTGCGGAGGTCGATGCGGCGTTCGCCCAGGTCACGGCTGCTGGCGGGGCTCGTCTGACCATCAACGACGTCATCATCAAGACCTTCGCGGTCTTCGTCGTGACCGTGATCTTCGCTGTGGTGGGCTGGAACCTGGCCCCCTCGATGCCGTGGCTCATGTGGGTCGGCCTGTTCGGCGGTCTCGGTCTGGGCTTCGCCAATGCCCTCAAGAAGAACGTCTCGCCGGCACTCGTCCTGCTGTACGGCGTGCTGCAGGGCATCTTCCTCGGCGGCATCAGCTACATGTACAGCTCGCTGGCCGATGGCATCATCCTGCAGGCCGTCGTCGCGACGATGGTGACGTTCGGCGTCATGCTCACCCTCTACCTGACGGGCGTCATCAAGGTCACCAAGAAGTTCCAGAGCATCATGCTCGTGGCCCTCGTCTCCTACCTGGTTCTGGGCATCGGCAACCTGATCTGGTCCATGTTCGGGGGCGGTGACGGCATGGGCATCTACGGCACCGGCTTCGGCCCGATCGTCGCCGTGCTGGGCGTCCTCATCGCCGCCTTCTTCCTGCTGCTGGACTTCGAGGCGATCAGCCAGGGCATCAAGGCGGGGGCTCCCGAGCGTGAGTCGTGGCGCATGGCCTTCGGCCTGCTCGTCACCCTGATCTGGCTGTACCTCGAGTTCCTGCGCCTGCTGGCGATCTTCAGCCGCAACTAGTCGCACTCGCCGAGACCTGCTGCCTCGGGACTCACCGTCTGGTGGGATGTCCCGCATGCAGCAGGTCTCGTCGTTGTGGAGGGAGTCGCGATGATCGCCGTGATCTTCGCGAGCACGCGCACGCGCGACGATGACGCCGGGTATGCCGCGATGGCGGAGGAGATGGACGACCTGGCCCGGGTGCAGGAGGGGTTCGTCTCCGTCGACTCCGTGAGGGATCCCGACACGCGCCGTGGCATCACCGTCTCGTACTGGCGCGACGAGGCGTGCGCGGCCGCGTGGAAGTCGGTCGCGGAGCACCGTGTCGCGCAGCGCCTCGGGCGCGAACACTGGTACGCCGAGTACTCGGTCACCGTGGCCGAGGTGACGCGCTCCTACCGTCATCCCTGACCGCCGACGGAGTCAGGGAAGCGCCCTCCGCAGCGCGACCAGAGCCTCGAGGACTGCCGTCAGGTCGGCGGTGTCGCCCGCCGACCTCAGGCAGTCGTCTCCGAGCACGGCGATCATGGATCCGAAGCCCTGAGGCTGCAGGGCCGGCAGTTCGGCATCGGCGGGGATGGGAACGCCCAGCGCTCGCCCCTCCCGAACCAGGGTCATTGCGCATGCCTGCACGTCGGCGCCCGCCAGGGTCACCTTGGCGAGAGGCATCGAGTTGAGGCGATCGACGACGCGCAGCAGCTCGCGCTCCACCTCGGTGCGGTCGGCAGCCATGCCCCCACCCTAGGAGCGTGCCTGTGAGGTCTCCGGCGACGGACGGTCGGCTTCGGTCGACGCTGCGGGAGGAGCCGGGGTGTCAGCGCCGTCGGTGAGCGAGCCCATGACGCGCTGGGTGCAGGCACCGAGGACGAAGCCGATCGCCACGGCGATGAGGGCGAGGAGGACCCAGGTCGTCCTGTTGGGCCGCGCCTGGGCGCGCTTGGCGAGCATCGCGCGCAGGTCGTCGTCGTTCGGCTGACCGCCGGTGGGATCGGCGGATGAGGGTGTGGGGTCACTCATGACGCAACGCCTCGATCGGTCGTAGGGATGCTGCGCGGTTCGCGGGGTAGCTGCCGAAGAAGAGTCCGATCGAGACGGAGACCACGAAGGCCCCGACGACGGATGCGGGAACGATGACGGGCGTCACGCCGGCGACCGTGATGCGTGTGGCCAGCAGGGCGAGGAGGACGCCGATCGCGCCTCCGATCACCGAGAGAACCATGGACTCGATCAGGAACTGGGTCAGGATCGCGGACTTCCGGGCCCCGATGGCCTTCCGGATCCCGATCTCCCGGGTGCGCTCGGTCACCGTCACGAGCATGATGTTGGTGATGCCGATGCCGCCGACGAGAAGGCTGATCGCGGCCACGGCCCCGAGCAGGACGGTGAAGATCCCGATGGTCTCCTGCACTGTGGAGATCAGCGAGGCCGAGTTCAGGATCTGGTAGTCGCGAGCATCCTCGCTGGTCGTTCCGTGACGTTCGTCGAGGATGGCGGTCACCTCGGACTCTGCGGCTGTCGCGGTCTCGGACGAGGTGGCCTGGACGAGGATGGAGTCGAGGCTGCCGTACCCGGTCAGCTTGCTCTGCACCGTGCTGAGGGGAGCGACGGCGACGTCATCGGCGTCCAGGAAGCCGCTGCTGCCCTTCTCCTCGATCGTCCCGACGACCGTGAAGGGCACCCCACCGCAGGTGATCTGCCGATCCAGGGGATCGGCGTCGCCGAAGAGCTCGCTGATCACGGTCTGGCCGAGGACGATCGAGCGGCGGCTGTTCACGACATCGTCGGCCGTGAGGGGGGTGCCGGAGGCGATGGTGCTGTTGGAGGCATCGAAGTAGCTCGGCCAACTTCCTGTCACGGAGGTGGAGTAGCTCGAGCCCTCGTAGGTGCAGGTCGTCGCGGCGGACACCACGGGCGTGGCGCTGAGCACGTCGGGCGCCAGGACGGGATCGACCAGTGCGACGGCATCGTCGACGGTCAGTTCCTTGAACTGGGTGCGCCCGGTCTCGGAGTCACCACCGAACGTGCCGTGCCGCACGGTGAGCGTGTTGGTGCCGAGGCTCTCGATGCTCGCGGTGACGGCGACGGAGGCACCGTTGCCGATGGCCATGAGGACGATGACGGCAGCGACCCCGATGAGGATTCCGAGCATCGTCAGCCCGGATCGAAGCTTGTTGGCGGCGATGCCCTGCAGCCCGATGCGGATCGTCTCGAGGGTGTTCATGATGCGGTCCGCACGGGATGGCTGTTCCGTCGATCATCGGAGATGAGCCCGTCGATCAGGGTGACGACGCGTCCAGCATGAGCGGCCACGTCATCCTCGTGCGTGATCATCACGATCGTCCTGCCCTGATCGTGAAGCGCTCCCATGAGGTCGAGCACGTCCCTCGTCGATCGACTGTCGAGGTTGCCGGTCGGCTCATCGGCGAGAAGGAGGGACGGCTCGGCCACGAGTGCTCGTGCCACGGCAACGCGCTGCTGCTGACCACCCGACAGTTCATTGGGCATGTGGTGCATGCGGTCGGCGAGGCCGACCGCCGTGAGGGCCTCGACCGCCCTCTGCCGCCGCTCCCGTCGCCGGACCCCGCGGTACACCAGGGGGAGCTCGACGTTCGAGAGCGCTGAGGTGCGCGGGATGAGATTGAAGGACTGGAAGATGAAGCCGATCTTGCGATTGCGGACGATCGACAGGGCTCCCTCATCGAGGTCGTCGATGTCGATGCCGTCGAGGGCGTAGTGGCCGCTGGTGGCCGAGTCGAGGGCCCCGATGATGTTCATCAGCGTGGACTTCCCGGAGCCCGAGGCGCCCATGATGGCGACGAAGTCACCACGCGTGATCGTGAGGTCGATGCCCCGCAGCGCGTGGACCTCGGTGTCGCCGCTGCCGTACGTCTTCGTGATGCCCTGCAGGTCGATGACCGGAGTCACGATCAGTCGTTCCCGTCACGGGGGCGGTCGCCGAAGCCTCCGCCGTCCCCTCCGCCGAAGCCGGGGAAGGTACTGGCCTCTCCGACCTCGATCACGAGCAGGTCACCCTCCTGGACCCCGCTGGTGATCTCGGTTCCCGAGTCCCCTGCGAGGCCGGTGGTGACCTCGACCACGGTGTCGACCTCACCGTCGCGGATCGTGACGGTGCTGCGTCCTCCGACGGTCGTGATCGCAGCGGTCGGTGCCCAGACGACATCGTCCACCTGCTGAGTCGTGACGACGACGCTCACGCTCATGCCCTCGCGTGCCCCAGCGGGGGAGTCGTCCAGGGTGATGGTCGCGCTGTAGGTCGTCACGCCCGCCGAGAGGGCCGCGCCGGAGGATCCGACCGCCTCCGTGGGCAGCGTGGCGATCGCGGACACCGTCCCCGTCGCCGTGGTGCCGGGCAGGGCATCGAAGCTGACGACTGCGGGCTGCCCCGGGGCCAGCTTGAGGGCATCGGCCTCGGAGAACTCCGCCACGATCTGGAAGGGCGCGTCGGGCAGGAGGGTGACGACGGAGGTGCCAGCAGCCACGGGTTCGCCGACCGCGAGGTCGATCGCGGCCACGCGACCATCGATGGGTGAGGTCAGGACGGTGTCGGCCAGGGCCGCCTCGGCGGCCACGACGCCGGCCTGAGCCACCTCCACCGCCGCCTCGGCGGGCGTCAAGGACGACGCACCGAGGTCGACGGACTGCTGGGATGCCGCCTGCTGGTCGACGGCTTCGCGAGCGCTCTCCACCGCCTGGCGATCGGCCTCGAGGCCCCTGCGCTGCGCGATGAGTGCCGAATCCAGCGAGTTCTGTGCGGTGCGAACGGCGTCCGCGGAGGCGCTGCGCAGGGTCGACTGGAGACGGCGCAGGGCAACGTTCGCCTCCGTTACGGCCGCATCCGCGGTGACCAGGGCCTGCTGGCCGGCGATGTCGGCGGCGGAATTCGCCCGGACCTGCAGGGCATAGCCCTGCTCGGCGCTCCGAAGGGCGTCCACCGCAGTCGTGCAGGCGGCCGAGGTGGATCCGAAGGTGTCGCACTGCGTTGTCTTCTGAGATCGCGCAGCATCGACGTTGACCTGCGCCTGGCTCAGCTTGACCTGGTTCGTAGCAGCCGTCGTGCTCGCGTTCTGCACCGCCTGCTCGTACGCGGTTCTCGCCGACACGACGGCGGCCTCGGCGCTGCGCAGCTGCGCCCAGACGGCGTCGTCGGGGCACGCCCCCTCGGGCGTCAGGCAGGACTCGGCCCACGATGACCGTGCGTCCGCCAGCGCCTCACGCGCCCCCGACACGGACTCGGCGTAGGACTGCCGGTTGAGTTGCTGATTCCGCTCGGCCGCAGCGAGGTTGCGCTGCGCGGCGGCGAGGGTGAGGGGTGCCGTGCTGGCGTTGGCCACGGCCTGCACGTAGGTGCTGCGCGCACTGGCCACCGCCTGGAGCTGTGCGGCGTCATCGAGAGCGGCGATGCGGTCGTCCGCTGCCAGAACGTCGCCCTCAGCGACGTCCACCTGGTCGACGACGCCCGAGGTGGCGAAGGCCAGGTCGATGCTGCCAGCCGTCTCGACGGTGCCGGTGGCCGTCACGGTCTCGCTCACCGTGCCGCGCTGGACCTCGATCGTGCGTCCGGTCTGCTCGGCGGGTCGGGGCGCCAGGAGGGCGAGGCCGGCCGCGACGATGGCGAGCAGCAGCACGCCGAGACCGATGTTGATCCACAGGACGCGCCGCCTCATGGGTCAAGACTCCCGCACCGGAGCCCGGATTGCCCCCCGGGGCAGGTAAGGGTCAGGTCAGGACGTCGTCAGGCTCGGCAGGGGGACGCCGGTGTTGGCATGGCATCGGTACCCGTGCGGGTTCTTGTAGAGGTACTGCTGGTGGTAGTCCTCGGCGAGGAAGTAGGGGAGGTCATGAGCCGGACGGATCTCGGTGGTGATGGCCGGGTAGCCGCGCTCGGCGATGACGCGGGCGTAGGCCTCGCGGGTGGCCTCGGCGACAGCCGCCTGGTCGCCGGTGGTCGTGAAGATGGCGCTGCGGTACTGCGTGCCGATGTCATTGCCCTGCCGATACCCCTGGGTCGGGTCATGGTTCTCCCAGAAGACCTTGAGGACGTCGTAGGTGGACACCACTGAGGGGTCGTAGGCCACCATCACCGTCTCGGTCTGACCGGTGCGGCCCGTGCACACCTCCTCGTAGGTCGGGTTCGGGGTGAATCCACCCATGTACCCGACGCTCGTCGTGACGATCCCCGGCAGCCGCCAGTAGATCTCCTCGGCACCCCAGAAGCACCCCATCGCGAGGTAGATGACCTCGGTACCGTCCGGCCAGGGGCCGGTGAGGGACGAGCCCAGGACGGTATGGGGCGCGGGGTGGGGCAGCACGGGTGTCGTGCGTCCGGCGAGTGCCTTGTCGGGCTGCACCATGGACGACTTCGCTCCGAAGATGGTCACGCCTCGATGCTAGGCGCGCCGACGCCGTCGCGCCCGTCCGGCTGATCTCGCCGGAGCGTCTCGGGCATGCGGAGGACGAAGACGATCGCGAGCATGCAGAACAGCACACCCACTCCGAAGGCCCAGTCGAAGTCGGCGGCATCGATGATGAGGCCTGCCAGCAGGGGACCGATGATCGCCCCGAAGTCGGCCATCATCTGGAACGTCGCCACGACGATGCCCCCGCGCCTACCACCCATGACATCGCCCACGACAGCGCTGGGCGCGGAGCCGAGGAAGGCCCCGGCGGCTCCCTGGACGGCCATGGAGATGAAGAACAGCGCCGTCGCGGCGACCGCCGGCGTGCCCCACCCGTTCGCCGCGACATCGGCACCTGTCAGCACGACCATGCCGACTCCGGTGCCGATCGTTCCCCAAAGCATTGCCCGGCGGCGACCCACGGTGTCGGCCATGCGACCGGCGGGCAGAAGAAGCAGCGCCTGGATGCCGGCGGTGATGAGGAAGCCGATGCCGGCGATCGTCGCGGTCTCCCCGAGTCCCTCGACGACGAACAGGGGCACCGCTGACGATCGCAGGCCGAACACGACGAATCCGGTGACGAGGTTGGTCGTGATCGCGGCCTGGTAGGCCCGGTCGCGCAGAGCGGAGCGCAGCTGCTCCAGCTTGTTCTCCTCACCGTCCGCGACATCGTGCTCGCGCTCCTGCAGCCGGGTCCCAGAGAGGAAGATGAGGGAGATCGCCGCGGCCAGGAGCAGAGCAGCGGCGTACACGAAGAACGGTGCACGGATCGACCAGGCGACGACGAGGCCACCGACAGCGGGACCGGCGACGCCGCCGATGATGAAGCCACCCTGGAAGGCTCCCGCAGCACGGCCCCGCTGCTCCGTCGCGACGACGCGCAGGAGGAGAGCCATGGCGGAGACGGTGAACATGCTCGAACCCAGACCGCCCACACCGCGCAGGAGGAGCAGCTGCGGATACGTCTGCGAGAACCCTGCCGCGAAGCTCGACACGGCGACGATGAGCAGTCCGCTGGTCATCGTCGTGCGCTCACCGAACCTGTCGACGAGCCCACCGGCCAGCGGAGACGTCACGAACCGGACGAGGGCGAAGACCGAGATGACGGCGCTCGCCTCGAATGCTGACACATCGAACGTGCGGGCGAAGACGGGCAGGACGGGAATCAGGATGCCGAATCCGAGAGCGACGGCGAACGCCACGGCGGTGAGGATCGCGACCTCGCGGGGCAGGTCTGCGAGCAGGGGAGTTCGACGGATGGCGCGCCCCACGTGCCGCAGGGGACTCACGTGTCAGCCCTCACGCCATCGTGGCGAGGCGGGCGTCCACATGTGCGCGAGCCGTGTGCCGCACGCCCTCAGGCTTCCTGTGCTGCGCCGGCTCCGTCACCTCGTCACCCTATCCTCCGAGTGTGCCCGCTTCCGCCGTCTACGCTGCCGAGGACCAATGGTCCGCGCTGCTCGACCGTGGAGGAGTCGTGGACTTCTTCGGTTCGCGGATCGACGTGCCCCTGCAGCGCCGCTTCGCCGATCTCGCCTCGGTCCAGGCCTACGTCGACCGCGTTCTGAGTGAACCGACCATCCGTTCCGTGTATGCGACTGCCGGGCCGGTCACGGTGCAGGCATCCCGGGGGCGCACGCGTGCCCTCTACCTGCCCGAGTCGCAGACGATCCAGCTCCCGACGGACCTGTGGGCCGGTCGGGAGTCGGTGGTGCTGCACGAGGTCGCCCACCACCTGGCCTGCAGTGCCGGTGTCGAGCGGCAGCGTTCGTCGGTGCGGTGGCATGGGCTGCAGTTCCGCGAGGCGATGGATCGGGTCGTGACCTGCATGCTGGGCGAGGGAGCGGCCCTTCTCCTTCGTGCGGGATACGACGCTGCGGGGGTGCGCTGATGGCAGCCACGATCGAGCGGATCGCAGCGCTCCTCGCCAAGGCCGAGCGCACGGAGGTCGAGGCGGAGGCCGATGCCTACCTCATGAAGGCCCAGCAGCTCGCCACGCTCGCGAGCATCGACCTCGCGGTTGCTCGAGCGCGCACGCAGCGACGTGAGCAGCGTCAGCAGCCGGAGTCGCGAACGATGACGATCGGCGAGAAGGGTCGTCGGGCGAACCGGCATCTCGTCTCGCTGTATGTCGTCATCGCCCATGCCAACGATGCCCAGGTCGACGTGGCCGCGAACTCCACCTACGTGGTCGGCTACGGCATGCCCGGTGACCTCGATGTGATCGAGACGATGTTCGCCTCGCTCTCGGTGCACATGGCTCACTCGGCCCAGATCTTCGTGGCGTCGCGATCCTGGGTCGGGGAGACGTACGTGGCTGTCGTCGATCGACGTCGCCGCACGAAGCAGCACACCGCTCAGACGGCGCGCACCGCCTTCTCCCGCGCCTACATCCAGCGGATCGAGGAGCGGCTCCGTGAGGCGAGGCAGCAGGCCATGGCGGACCTGCCCGTCGAGGCGTCCTCGGTCACGACGGATCGGATCACCGGTGAGATGGTCCTCCGCGAGAAGGCACGTGAGGTCTCCGCCTTCCATCGGCAGACCTCCGATGCCCGCGGGCGCTGGGGCGGCTACTCGGGGGGAGTGCGATCGCCCAGTGGGTCGGCTGCCCAGGCCGGACGCTCCGCGGCGTCGCGGGCGCGACTGACCGACGCGCCCGAGGTCGGAGGAAAGCGCGAGTTGGACCGAGCGTGACGAGGCCGCGTCCATCGGCGTTCACACTGGTCCGAAGGGCGACGGACTGACCGGCGCTCTGCGAGGATCGGGCCATGAGTGACGTGGTCACCCTCGCTGACGTGCAGCAGGCGGCGAACCGCCTGCAGGGCGTGATCCGTGACCTGACTCTCGTCCAACCGCGCTGGCTGGAGGAGCTCGTCGGAGGGTAGGTGCGTCTGGTCACGGAGAACCTCCAGCGAGCCGGATCGTTCAAGATTCGCGGGGCCTACAACCGCATCGCCCAGTTGAGGCCGGACGAGAAGGCGCGGGGCGTCGTCGCGGCAAGTGCGGGCAACCATGCGCAGGGTGTCGCCCTCGCAGCCCAACGGCTCGGAGTCCGCGCCACGGTGTTCATGCCCGAGGCTGCCAGCATCCCCAAGGTCGCTGCGACGCGTGGATACGGCGCCGAGGTCGTCCTCCACGGAAGGACGATCGATGAGGCGCTCGACGCGGCGCTCGCCTTCTCCGACAAGACCGGTGCCGTCGTCATCCATCCCTTCGACAATGCGGACGTCGTCGCGGGGCAGGGCACGCTGGGTCTGGAGATCCTCGACAAGATGCCCGACGTACGCACGATCGTGGTGTGCACCGGTGGGGGTGGCCTCCTCGCTGGTGTCGCCCTGGCCGTGAAGTCGATCAGGCCCGACGTGCGGGTCGTCGGCGTGCAGGCGCAGGAGGCTGCGGCCTATCCGCCCTCCCTCGCGGCCGGACAGCCGATGCGCCTGCCGCAT
>CAZQXO010000067.1:0-9374 GCA_964597445.1 uncultured Bifidobacteriaceae bacterium
TCACCCGAGCGGAGCGCTGGGTGCATCGGACTCTCGGGATCCTCGTCGGTGTGCTGCTGATCACCGGGGCCATCATGTTCTTCCCCGATCTCAGCAGTCTCGTCGGGAACCGGCAGGTCGTGACGACCGTGCATGACATCGCCGGTTGGCTGCTTCCCGTGCCGCTGCTGCTGGCCCTGCTCTCCCGAGCCTTCCGGCGCGATGCCGGCCGGCTCAATCGCTTCGTGCCCGCGGATCGGGAGTGGCTGCGCTCGCGTGACCGCCGCTCCGGCCGAATCAAGGTCGGCAAGTTCAATGCGGGCCAGAAGCTCAACGCCTCCGCAACCCTCGGCGCTCTCATCGTGATGTTCGGCACCGGAATGGTCATGTTCTGGTCGAGCCTCTTCCCCGACTCGATTCGCACGGGCGCGACGTTCGTGCACGACTGGACGGCCTTCGCCCTCGGTCTCCTCGTCCTCGGCCATATCTGGATGGCCTTCAATGACGCGACGGCACGCACGGGCATGCGCACCGGCTCCGTGCCCGTGGCCTGGGCCGAACGGGAGCATGGCGCGTGGGCTGAGGAGATGGTGGCCGCGCGGCGGTCCCACGACAGCACACCGCGCTGACGAGCAGGCGCAGGCTCAGCGACCGGCCGAGATGGCTTCCACCCCTGCGATCAGGCGATCTACGTCATCGGCGTTCGTGTACGGGGCAAGACCCGCGCGAACCGCACCCCGACTGCCCAGCCCCATCCACTCCGCTGCCTCGATGGCGTAGAAGGACGAGGCAGGTGCGTTGACGCCCCGCTCAGCGAGGCGTCGGTACACGTCCGCGGAGTCGACGCCGTCCACGCTGAAGAGTTCCGTGGGGGTTCGCCTCGGCGCATGGCCGTACAGGCGCACCCCGGCGATGCCCTCCAAGGCCGAGCGCATTCGAGCGTGCAGGGCGTCCTCGTACTCCTCCAGCGCTCTCATCGAACGCACCAGTCGATCGCGACGCGACATCGTCCGCTCATCGCCGGGGACGAGATCGGCCAGGAAGTCGATGGCCGCCGTGACTCCCGCCAGGATCTCGTAGGGAAGGGTGCCGAGCTCGAAGCGCTCCGGGACCTCGTCCGTGCTCGGACGGAGCTTGTCCGGGCGCATCGACTCCAGCAGGGCCGGGGAGGCCGCCAGCATGCCGCAGTGCGGTCCCAGGAACTTGTAGGGACTGCACACGAAGAAGTCCGCGCCCATCGCCCGCATGTCGATGGCCGCATGAGCCGTCAGGTGGACTCCATCGACGAAGAACAGCGGCGCAGCATCCGAGAGCTGGGCACCGATACGCGCCACATCGGGGCGCGTGCCGATCAGATTCGAGGCCCCCGTGACCGCCACGATCCGAGTGCTGTCGTTCACGAGCCGGAGGACGTCCTCGGGCTCCAGGACACCGGTGCGCGGATCGAACTCCGCCCATCGCACGGTGGCACCTGTGCGCTCGGCGTACGTCACCCACGGCCGGACGTCTCCGTCGTGGTCCAGCCGCGTCACGACCACCTCGTCGCCGGGGCCCCAGTCCTGGGCGAGGGTCCGGGCCACCTCGAAGGTGAGCTCGGTCATGCTGCGCCCGAACACGATCCCGCGTGGATCCGCATGGACGAGGTCGGCGCCAGCCAGGCGTGCCGCCTGCACGGCAGCCTCGGCCCGTCGCTCCGCCGCCGTGACCGTCCCGCGGTTCGACACACCGGCCTTGAGCAGCTCGGCCATCGCATCCGCCACGACGTCCGGCATCTGCGTCCCACCCGGGCCATCGAAGAAGGCGACACCCTCACTCAGTGCCGGGATGCGGGCGCGCACCCGATCGACGTCGTAGGTCATCGCGCGACATCCCACCACACGGTCGCGACCTCGCGAGGGGCATGGTCGGCCTGCTCGATGAGAGTGGCCGCGACCTCGGCATCCCGCTCCTCCGTCAGGCACAGGCGGATGCGCGCGAAGCGCACGCGCTCCTCCGTGGACATCTCGACTCTCCTGCCCCACGTCTCGTCGTTCCACACATCGATGTGAGCGTCGAACCCGAGCGCCCTGGCGATGGCCGCAAGGTCACGAGCCGTCGGACGGGTCGGGCGATCGAGGTCCCAGAACCGCTTCCAGAGCGGGTTCATGCTCGACATCGGGTGGTGCATCGGCAGCTCGAGGGCGACGCGACGACGGGCCCGGCTGTCCAGGGCTCGGAGGAAGGGGCCGATGTCGGCCACATTGAAGGCGACGTGGTGGCACACCACGACATCGCACTCAGGGACCTCGTCCACCACCGCCGGCCAGTCCCCGAGGAACTCGCGGTGCCGCACTCCGCGGCGCTCAGCGGCCTCAGCGAAGGCATCGAGCATGCCCTGCTGGTGATCGACCGCGACGACCGTTCCCGCCGGCGGCACGAGGGCGAGCGACGCACGACCGCCCCCGCTGCCCACGTCGAGAACGCTGCCGTCATGCGGCACGGCCTCGCGAGCGACGCGATGGGAGTGCGAGTCCGCGATCTCGTCACCGACAGTGAACATGGCAACGGGATGCACCCACGGCTTCTCCTGCGCCTGAGCGAGGATGTCGTCGGGGATGGCCCACGAGGCGAGATCGACTCGCCACTGGTCGAGCAGGGCGTCGACGTCGGGCCCGGATCCGGTCACGGTCATCCTCCGACGCTAGCGGGTATCGTGCGCGTGTGACGAAGTCGGACGAGAGGGACGCTTCCCGCGTATCCGACATCACGTCGGATACCGTCATGCATCCGTTCCTGCGCCTTCTGGGCGGTGTGCGCGGTGCGCTCGAGAGCATCGTCCCGCCGCTGGCGTTCGTCGGCGTCTACCTCGGCCTGGGCGGATCTCCCGAGGAGGACCTCACCTGGGCGATCATCGTCTCGCTCGCCCTCGCGCTCGCCTTCACGATCTGGCGTCTCATCGAGCGCAAGCACCCTGCCCGGGCGCTGGGCTCCGTTCTTCTCGTCCTCGTCAGCGCCTACGTCGCCAGCCGCACGGGAAGCGCCGCCGACTTCTTCTGGCCCCGCGTCCTGCTGAACGCGGCCTCGGCCGTGGCCTTCATCGTGGCGAACCTCGCCGGCTGGCCGCTCATCGGCGTGATCCTGGGCCCGCTCGTCGGAACTCGGATGCGGTGGCGCTCCGATCCCGTCCTCCTGCGTGCCTACCGTCGCGCCTCCTGGCCCTGGGTCCTGCTGAACGCCGTCCGCGCAGCCCTTCTGGCGGTCTTCATCGACGGCGACAACCTGTGGGCACTCGCTGCATCAGGAGCCTTCTTCTACGGCCTCACCGTGCTGACGATCCTGGCGTCGTGGTGGATCATCCGTCGCTCACTGCCGGCGGACCACCCGGGCATCCGGCATCCGCAGGAGGCTGCACCTGCCTGACCGGACATCAGTCCGGCTGGCACCCGGGACACCAGTAGAGGTTGCGACCCTGCATGTCCGCGATGCGCACCTCGGTGCCGCACAGGTAGCACTCGCGACCGGCTCGCCGATAGACGTAGACCTCTCCCCCGTGGCGATCCTCGCGCGGCGCCCGTCCCATGGCCTCGGGCAGATGCTCCGGACGTACCGTGTCGATCCGCGCTCGCTTCGTGCCCGCTGTCATGAGCTCGACGAGATCAGCCCACATGGCCTCGAACTCCTCGCGCGACACATCCCGTCCGGCCCGATAGGGGGAGATCCCGTGACGGAACAGGACCTCGGCTCGATAGATGTTCCCCACCCCGCCGAAGACCTGCTGGTTCATGAGCAGGGCGCCGATCGCCGTGGACGTGCGGTGAACCTTCACCCACGCCCGTTCCGGGTCGGCATCGCGGCGGATCGGGTCAGGGCCGATGCGGGCGATCGCCGCCCTCTTCTCGTCCGACGTCAGGATCTCGCAGACGGTCGGACCCCGCAGTTCTGCGTAGCGTCCATCAGTGATGATGCGCAGGCGCAGTTGCCCCGTCGGCTCCACGGGATCACCGGTGCGGAAGCGCCACTTGCCGAACAGTCCGAGATGGACGTGGATCCACAGGTCGTTGTCGAAGCCGAGGAACAGGTGCTTCCCGTGGGCCTCCACCGTGGCCAGCGTTCGTCCGTCCACCCGAGCGGCACCGTCCGCGAACCTGCCCTGGGGGCTGTCGACGCGGACGGTCCGGCGGGCGAATCCCCGGCTCAGTCGCCGAGCCTGATGGTGGATCACGTTCCCCTCGGGCATGATCATGCATCCTGACAGGGAGGGTCCGGAGGCGCACACTGGAGTTATGGACGCTGATCGCTCCTCGTGGAGAAGCAGGGTCGAGCAGGCCCTCCTCGCAGGGGACGAAGCCGCGCTGCGCGCGCTCTACGCGGAGGGTGGCAGGCTCTTCGGTGACGACCTCGGACAGGTGTGGGCCGAGGTGCTGTCGGCCTACGACTCCTCTGCCGTCACCGGGTGACCCGCCGATGGCATGCTGCCGACATGAGCGTGATCGGCATCGACGGATACCCGCGTGGCTGGGTCGCGGTGCACGTGGTCCTCGCCGAGTCGTCGATGGGCACGTCACCGACCACCGTGCACTGGTCCACCTGCGGCGTGCCGGACATCGCATCCCTGCTCGATCCCGAGGCGGTGGTCGCGATCGACATGCCGATCGGGCTGGCTGATCGGGGGTGGCGCGAGTGCGATCACCAGGCTCGGACAGCACTGGGCCGTGCCGGATCGCGAGTGTTCCTCACTCCCCCGCGCGCGGTGCTGGCGCTGGGCCTCGGGGCACCGAACGCCGACGTCCAGCACCTCAGCCGGGAGCTCACCGGCCAGGGCACGAGTCGACAGGCGATGGGCCTGGCCGAGCGCGTCCTCGCCCTGGACACGGCCCTGGCCGACAGGACCGAGCCGGACAGCAGCACGGTCATCGAGGTGCATCCCGAACTCTCCTTCGCGGAGATGGCCGGACAGCCCCTGTCCTCGAAGAAGACGGCCGCCGGCACCGGCGAGCGACTGCAGGCCCTGGCGGCATGGCTGCCGGATCCCGCGGCCGTCCTCGCCCGAGCTCCCCGCGACGTCCCGGTCGATGACGCCCTCGACGCCCTGGCCTGCGCCTGGACCGCCCAGCGGTGGAGGTCCGGAACGGCGCGCACCCTGCCCCCGACCGCTGACGACGCGCCCCGCATCGTCATCTGACCCCGTCCCCTGCCACGCTCGTCCGGGGATCGAGCCTCCTCGGGCCATACAGTGCGGTCATGAACCTTCGACACCTGCGACCCCTCGTCGCGCTCGCCCTGGCTGGCGCCGTCGCGCTCACGGCGGCGCCCCTCTCGCACGCCGCCCAGCCCGCCAAGAAGTACCCGGTGCTCATCGTCACCCAGGAGTCCACCCAGGTTCGGCTGGCACCCGGCGAGCGCGTGAGGATCCAGCTCACGACCAACCGCACGACCGGCTACTCGTACATCGCCTCGGGCGGCTGCTGCGCGGCGGGAGACCTGCCTGTCGCGACCCTGTCGAAGGGCGTCTACCGGGCGCCGACGACCGATCTGGTCGGGGCCCCCGGCACGACGACCTGGACCGTCACGGCACGTCGTCCCGGAACCACCGACATCACCGTCGTCACGCGACCCCCGGGCGTCAAGAACACCATGCAGGATGAGCAGATCGCCCAGATCCACCTGATCGTCGAGGAGTAACGCATGCGCATGCCTCTCACCCGCCCCCTGATGGCTCTCATCGTCGCGACCGGGCTCGCCGTGGTCTCCGCACCGTCGGCCTCGGCTGACGTCAGCGTCCCGACCGACGTCAGCACCGCTCTCAGCAGCTTCCCGACCGATCCCCGGGGCGCGATGGCCGCGTGGGTCACGTGGGCGCAGACCCAGCCGATGAGGACGGCCGAGTCCGGCCCCGGTGCCCGCGTGACATGCGCGATCGACGCGGCGGGCGTGTCAAAGTGCGTCGACTTCGTTCCGAACGCACAGGGCAAGGGCTGGAAGCGCGACGGCGTCACCTACACCCTCGCCAACGACAGGACCCAGGTCTTCAAGTCGAAGGGCCAGTGGGTCCGGAACAACGTCGGCGCGGACCAGAACCCGTTCACCAACACGGACCGGTTCTACCCCTACGACTACTGGCTCCCCTGGCTGACGGCCGGCGTCCCGATCGACACCTTCGTCGATGCCGACGGCTGGCGCAGCGTGCAGGCACAGAACACCAAGGGCGGCGATGACCAGTACCCGGTCACCATGGTGAAGGTGTCACCGGACGGCCTCAGTGCGAAGTTCCTTCAGCAGTATCAGGATGGCAAGGTAGCTGTCAGCCAGACCATCACGCTGGCCGACGTGCCCGACATCAACGTGCCTCAGTCGACGAAGCAGGCGCGCTAGGCGAACATCGGCCCCACGTCGCGGGTGCGCTTGAGCTCGAAGAAGCCGGGCGTACCCGCGACGAGCACGCAGCCGTCCCAGAGCAGACCTGCGGCCTCACCCGAGGGGGCCGGGCTCACGACGGGGCCGAAGAAGGCCACGGGCGTGCCCTCCGGACCAGGGAAGGCGATCACCGGCGTGCCGACATCGTCGCCGACCAGAGTGATGGCCGAGGCGTGACTGACGCGCAGGGCGTCGTCCACATCGGTCGTCGTCGCGACATCAGCCAATGCCGCAGGAAGCCCCACCTCCTCCAGCGCCTCCCGACACACCGCGTCGACGTCGCTGCGTCCCTCGGGATGGATGCGGGTGCCCATGGCGCTGTACAGGGACAGGACGACGTCGTCTCCGTGAGCCTGCTGCGCAGCGATGATGACCCGCACCGGACCCCAGGCCTTGGCCATGAGCTCCTGATAGGCGGGTGGGAGATCGCGGCCCTCGTTGAGGACGGCGAGGCTCATGACGTGCCAGCTCACTCGGACATCGCGCACCCGCTGCACCTCGAGCATCCACCGCGAGGTCATCCAGGCCCAGGGGCACATCGGGTCGAACCAGAAGTCAGCCGTCATCGGCGCGTTGTCGCTCATGATGGTTGGATTCCACCATGAGCGCTTCCGAGAACATCACCCGGGCCGAGGCCGCCGATCGATCGACTCTCATCGCGGTCGAGTCCTACGACGTCCGACTCGATGTCACCTCCACCGGACCCACCTTCCACTCGGTGACCACCGTGGTGTTCACGTGCCGCGAGCCGGGCGCAAGCACCTGGATCGACCTGATCTGCGACTCCGTCCGATCCGTCACGCTGAACGGCACGGCGCTCGACACCCGCGAGGTCGTCGATGGCGCCCGGATCACCCTTCCCGGACTCCAGGCCCAGAACACCGTCGTCATCGACGCGGACTGCATGTTCATGAACACGGGCGAGGGCCTGCATCGATTCATCGATCCCGTGGACGACGAGACATACCTCTACACGCAGTTCGAGTCGGCCGACTCGCGCCGGATGTACGCCTCCTTCGAGCAGCCGGACCTCAAGGGCACCTTCCAGCTCACCGTGACGGCCCCGTCGCACTGGGCCGTCGTCAGCAACGCCCCCACTCCAGAGCCAACGGACCACGGCAACGGCACCTCGACCTGGGCCTTCCCTGCGACGCCGCGGATGTCGACCTACATCACCGCGCTCGTGGCCGGGCCCTACCACCGCGTCGACGACACCTACGCGGGCCCGCACGGCACCTACCCACTGAGCGTGTACTGCCGGGAGTCGCTCGCCCAGTACCTCGACTCGGACGAGATCTTCACGGTGACCAAGCAGGGCTTCGCCCTGTTCGAGGAGCAGTTCGGGATCCCCTATCCCTTCACGAAATACGACCAGCTCTTCGTCCCGGAGTTCAACGCCGGCGCCATGGAGAACGCCGGCTGCGTCACGATCCTCGAGGACTACATCTTCCGCTCTCGGGTCACCGACGCCGCCTACGAGCAGCGGGCCAACACGATCCTGCACGAGCTGGCGCACATGTGGTTCGGCGATCTCGTCACGATGAAGTGGTGGGACGATCTCTGGCTGAACGAGTCCTTCGCCGAGTGGGCCGCCCACTGGGCCAATGAGCGGGCGACCCGGTACACCGACGCCTGGACGACCTTCGCCAACCTGCGCAAGGCATGGGCCTACCGACAGGATCAGCTTCCCTCGACTCACCCCATTGCGGCCGACATGGTCGATCTCGACGCCGTACGAGTGAACTTCGACGGCATCACCTACGCCAAGGGAGCGTCGGCACTCCGCCAGCTCGTCGCGTGGGTTGGCGAGGAACAGTTCCTCGCGGGAGTGCGCACCTACTTCGCCACTCATGCCTGGGGCAACACCGAGCTTCGTGACCTGCTCGTGGAGCTCGAGGCCACCAGCGGACGCGACCTCTCCGACTGGACCAGGGAATGGCTGCAGACCAGTGGCGTCAACCTGCTCCGACCCACCCTCGACGTGGCGACCGATGGAACCATCACGAGCCTGACCATCGAGCAGGAGCCGCCGAGCATGCCCGAGGGCATCGAGCCGATCCTCCGCTCCCACCGCATCGGCATAGGGCTCTACGACCTCGTCGATGGGACGCTCACGCGACGGGACCGCATCGAGGTCGACGTCGTCGGCCCGCAGACGAAGGTGCCCGCCGCCGTCGGCATGCGTCAGCCTGACCTGCTTCTCCTGAACGACGGCGACTTCACCTTCGCCAAGGTGCGCCTGGACGAGCGCTCGTGGCAGACGGTCGTCGACCACCTGGGGGCCCTCGATGACTCACTGGCCCGCGCGCTCGTGTGGGGTGCCGCGTGGGACATGACACGTGATGCCGAGGTGTCGACCGGCGACTTCCTCCAGCTCGTGCTCAGCGGCATCGGCTCCGAGACCGACATCGGCGTCGTCCAGGGGGTGCTCCGTCAGCTCCGCACCGCGATCGATGTCTACGCCACGCCCGAGCATCGGCCTGAGTACCTGTCTCGACTGGCCGACTGCGCGCGCTCTCTCGCGGTGACGTCGGAGGCGGGCAGCGACCGGCAGCTCGCGTTCTCCCGCGCCTTCGCCGGCGCAGCCAGCACGCCGGAGCAGCTCGACACCGTGGCCGCCCTGCTCGACGGCACGGTCGCCTGGGACGGCCTCGCCATCGACACCGACATGCGCTGGTTCCTGCTCCAGCAGCTCGTCAGTGCAGGCCTGCGCGAGGAGGATGCGATCACGGCGGAGCTCGAGCGCGATGACACCGCCACCGGGCGTCGTCAGGCCGCCGTGGCACGAGCCTCGCGCCCGACCGCGGTCGCCAAGGAGCTCGCCTGGGCCGAGATCCTGGATCGACCCGATCTGCCCAATGCGATCATCGAGGCCAGCATCGGCGGATTCGTCCAGCCAGATCAGGTGGATCTGCTGACTCCCTACCGGGATCGATACTTCGAGGTTCTCCCCACGGTCTGGGACACCCGCACGATGGAGATCGCCCAGTCCGTGACCATGG
>CAZQXO010000068.1:0-9064 GCA_964597445.1 uncultured Bifidobacteriaceae bacterium
TCACCGACGAGGCCAAGCAGTGGCTCGTCAACAAGGGGTTCGACCCGGTCTACGGTGCACGTCCGCTGCGCCGTCTCGTCCAGACCGCTGTCGGCGACAAGCTTGCCAAGTCGATCCTCGCGGGCGAGGTCCACGACGGCAGCACCGTGCTGATCGGCACGGAGCCGAGCGGCGAGGACCTCACCCTTACGGTCGCCCGCGACTGACCTTCCGTTCCTGCGTCAGCAGGTGGCCTTCCCCCGGAGGGAAGTGACCACCCGCTGATGCAGCGACGTTACGGCTGGTGGTGGGGAGCAGGACGCCGCCGGAGGCCCGCGGCCCGCAGCGCGACCACGATCGTGCGGGAGTCGACGGGCCGTGCCCCCTCGGCGATGGCGCAGTCGCGCAGCTCGTCGGTGATGTCGTAGTGGTCACCCTGGAAGGCGCGCGGGGGCAGGCCGAGTCGGGCCGCGAACGCCTGCAGCTCGTCGATCGACGTGTCGCTGACGAGGTGCGCCCACATCCGACCGCGCCAGGGCCAGTGCGCCTCGTCGACCAGGATCGCCATGATCCACAGCGTAGGCACGGCCGTTGACCCATATGTATGGGTCAACCATCGTGATGGGGTGAAGACCACCGTCGAGGTCAACGACGGCCTCCCGGCCCAGGTCCGGGATCTCGCACATCGCGAAGGCCGCACGTTCACGTCCGTGCTCGAGGAGGCTCTGCACAACCTCGTGGTCCAGCACTCCCGGACGGACAGGTTCGTGCTCGAGGACGGGTCCGTGGGGGGCGGATGGCTCCGAGGTGAGTGGGCCGATCGCCCCCTCCGAGATGTGATCGACGATGCCCGAGACCGTGGCCTCTCGTGATCGCACTCGACACGAACGTCCTCGTGCTCGCGCATCGTCATGAGTCGCCCCATCACTCAGCTGCCGCGACCGTGGTCCGGGAGCTGGCCGAGTCTCCGCAGCCCTGGGCACTGCCGTGGCCCTGCATCCATGAGTTCCTCGCCGTAGTGACGCGTCCGGTGTACTTCGAGCGACCCTCGACACCGAGTGAGGCTCAGAGGCAGGTCGATCTGTGGCTGGCGTCGCCGAGCGTCCGTGTGCTGAATGAGTCCCGTCATCACTGGGAGACCCTGCGCCTCGTCGTGGATGAGACGGGCGTCTCGGGCACCGCGATCCACGGCGCGACGATTGCGGCCATCTGTCTGGATCACGGCGTCACCGAGATCATGACAGGAGACGGCGGCTTCGCGAGCGTGCCGCCGCTGAGGGTCCGTGATCCTTTCGCCTAGGTGCGCAGCCCGCGCGACAGTCGCTCCAGTGCCTCCTGCAGTACGGACGGACGCTTGCAGAAGGCCCACCTGACATAGGGCGCACCCACCTGCGGCTCATCGCACAGGGCCTGATGCGGGATCGCGACGACACCGGCACGCTCGGGGATGTCCCGGCAGAACTCGAGTCCATCGCTGTAGCCGAGCGGACGGACATCCGTGGTGAGGAAGTACGTGCCCTCGCTGGGCAGGATCCCGAAGCCGAGCTCGGCGAGTCCGGACGTGAGCAGGTCCCGCTTGTCGGCGAGGTCGGTGCGGAAGCCGGTGAAGTACGAGTCCGGAAGTCGCAGCCCGGCCGCCATCGCGTACTGGAACGGCCCGCTGGAGACGTACGACAGGTGCTGGCGCACCACCCGGACGGCGGCGATGAGGTCGGCGGGTCCGCTGGCCCAGCCCACCTTCCACCCCGTGAAGGAGAACGACTTACCGCCGGACCCGACGGTGATGGTGCGCTCGAACATCCCGGGCAGGGTCGCGAGGGGAATGTGCGGATGCCCCGGGAACCACAGGTGCTCGTACGCCTCGTCGCTGATGACGAGAAGGTCGTGCTCGATCGCGATCGCAGCGATGCCCTCGAGCTCCTCCCGCGTCAGCACGATCCCGGTGGGATTGTGCGGGGAGTTGAGGAGGAGCAGTCGCGTCCGCGGGGTGATGGCCGCGCGCAGACGGGACAGGTCGGGGCGAAGCCCGGGCCCCGTGAGCGGGACGCCGACGCGCACGCCGCGAGCGAGGGAGATCCCCGCGGCGTAGATGTCGAACCAGGGCTCGAACATGATGACCTCGTCGCCCTCGTCGACGAGGGCCATGAGCGCCGACTGCAGGACCTCGGATGCTCCCGTGCCGACCACGACGCCCGTCGCGGCATCGATCGACAGGCCGTAGAAGCGCTCCTGGTGGTCGGCGATCGCCTCGCGCAGTTCGGGGAGTCCATGGGCGGGCGGGTACTGGTTGCCACGACCCTCGCGGATCGCCTCCATCGCCACCTGCATCAGCTCGGCAGGACCATCCGTGTCCGGGAATCCCTGCCCGAGGTTGATCGCGCCGACCGTCGTCGCGAGGCCGGACATCTCCGCGAAGATCGACGTGCTGTGCTCCTCCATGCGGGGCACCAGGGGGGCATTCACGGGCACGAACCTACCTGCGGGGGCGTGGCATGGTTGCCCCATGGATCCCGTGGGCCCGGCAGTCGAGGCCCTGCCGGCGTCCGTCGACGGGCTTCTGGAGTCCATCGCGGACGGGGCGGCGGAGGCCGACCGGCACGGAGTGCGGCGAGAGGTCATGGATGCGCTCGCGGACAGCGGGCTCCTCGGAGCGGCCCTGCCGACGGCGACCCAGCGCGAGCTCACCGAGCGGCTGGCCATGGCGGACGCGTCGACGTGGTTCTGCTGGGCGCAGCACCAGACCCCCCTGCGCACCCTCGACGGCACGACACCGGGGATCGTCCAGCCCGCCAGCGCGTCCCTCCGAGACCGCTGGCTCGACGACCTCAGCAGCGGGAGGGCTCTTGCGGCGGTGGCGTTCGCGCACGTGAGACGCGAGGGGCCGCCGAACCCGATCGCCACGCGAGTCGTCGGTGGATGGCGCTTCGACGGGACCCTCGACTGGGTGACGTCATGGGACATCGCCGACGTGGTCATGGTCATGGCCCGGGCAGGAGAGGACGACTCGGACCTGCTCGTGTGCGCCTTCCTCCCGGCGGGGCGGGGTTGCGTGATCACCCCCGGAGTGAGCGTCGGGCCAACGCTGGACCTCTTCGCCATGGCGGGAACGCACACCCGACCTGCACGACTCACGGACGTCGTCGTTCCCGATGAGGACGTCGTCCTCCTGTCGCATGAGTGCTGGAGGGAGGCGGACGCCGTGCGCACGACGGACGCGAATCCGGCGGCCTTCGGAGTGGCGCGCGGGGCCATCGCGGAACTCCGCGAGGTGGCGCACCAGCGCGGGGACGATGCGATCGCCGCGCTTGCTGACGAGCTCGCTGAGCGGTGTCGGGAGATCCGCGCGGCGGCCTATGCGGCAGCAGACGGTGATGCGGTGGTCGAGGAGCGGCTGCGCTCGAGGGCCGCCTCGTTGCAGCTCGCACTGCAGGCAGCGACGGCCGTGGTGACGGCCCGAGCAGGATCGGCGATGCAGCGCGGTCGCTCGGCTGAGCGCCGGGTTCGCGAGGCGCTGTTCCTGCAGGTGCAGGCCCAGACCGCTGTCACGCGCGCGGCGTCGATCGATCGTGCACGCCGTCAGCTCCGCGCGGACTCAGTCGCGCACGATGACGCGCTTGGCCGGGGATGACGTCTGACCCAGGGCATTCGCGGCCTGAACGACGCAGGAGTAGCGCGTGGGCTTGAGCCCGGTGATGGTGACCCGGGAGGACGTGATGTCCGCGGCGACGGGCCGGCCACCCTTGACCGGTGTGCAGACGACCTGATTGGCGGTCAGCTCGACGCCGTTCGCCTCCGTCGGTGTCACCCGGGCGACGGCCGTCAGGGGCCGGGGAGACGTCAGGCGCGTGATGCGCCCGGCGTCCGGCACGGGCTGCGGCGTGGCCGTGATCGGATCGGAGGGATTGGAGTTGCCCTGCTCCGCCCCGGCGATGCCCGTGACGCTGTAGGCCGTGCCGTTGGTGAGTCCGCCGACTGTGCAGTCGCTGGGTCGTCCCGCTCGACGCGGCTCGGCGAAGCAGGTCCAGACCTGACCGGTCGCCGGATCGACGACGGTGGCGGCGAACCCGCTGATGGGAGGTGTGCCCGTGGGCGTGGTGAAGCTGATCAGGAGTCGGCCGGACCGCGCTTCGACCTTCACCAGCGGTGGAGTCAGAGGATCGGTGACCGTGGCGACCGGCACCGCCCCCTGCGCCGCGAGGAAGTCGAACTCCGCAGCGATCCTCGTGTAGACGCCGGGGTAGCGGCTCGCGCAGTCCTCACCCCAGCTGACGACTCCGACGAGACGGGCCGCCGATCCGGTCCCGGCGACGAGGGGGCCACCGGAGTCGCCCTGGCAGGCGTCGATGGTTCCTCCCGAGGGCGCGACTCCCGCGGCGCACAGCATGATTCGCGCGTCGGCCTCGCGGGCCGAGAATCCCTTGAACGTGATCCCGTTGACGGTGTAGGACTCGCCCTGTCCGCAGGCCCCGTCGGGGAAGACGACCATGCGACCGATGCGGAACGTCTCCGGATAAGCCTTGCCCGTCGTCGCCGTGTTGCCCCAGCCGGCCGTGCTGACGGGCGAGCCGACTCCCGTCAGGGCGCCAGCCTCCTGCGGGCTCACCGGCGGCAGGCCCGGAACGGTCGTCACGGGCTCGGCCAGAGTGAGAACGGCGATGTCGTTGCCTGCCGTCTTGCGGATGTAGTCGGGGGAGGGAACGGCCTGGGTCACGCGCACGACGCGCAGGGACGGATCCTTCAGGCTCGCCCCGACGCCCACGACGATGGATCCCGGCTGTCGCAGCGTCCCGGTCTCCTGATCGACGATGCAGTGGGCCGCCGTCACGACCGTGGTCGGTGTGGTGAGGGTGCCGGCGCAGAACTGCGCCTGGAACGGTCCTTCGCGATCGAGGCGCTCGGCGACGAGCAGCGACACGAGCCACGGGAACTCGGCGGGAATCGCGGGGTCGCCGTTGATGATCCGCGGGGCGACCGTGGGTGCGGCGGTGGCCGGCGTCGTGAGGGCGGGAAACGCCAGCGCCGCGACGAGGCTGGCCACGACGGAGACGAGACGCCTCCGTCCTCGGCGAGCCCGGTCGTGATCCATGACTCCACGGTACGTTGCTCCTGGGTGCCATGACGGCATCGGGCGGTTCGCGGCCAGCCTAGAGGCGTGCCCTGAAGCCCTGCTCACACACGTGAGGTGCGCGTGACGGTCTTGACGCTCGTCGGCAATCCGGCGCGCCTTGTTCCACTGGCGTTCGGGGCCGCCATCGTGCTGGGCACCTTCCTCCTCATGCTGCCGATCTCCAGCGCCACCGGCTCCTGGACGCCCCTCATCGACGCCCTGTTCACGTCGACCTCGGCCATCTGCGTGACAGGACTCACCACGGTGGACACCGGAACGCACTGGTCCCTTCTGGGGCAGGTCATCATCCTGCTGCTGATCCAGGTCGGCGGACTCGGGATCATGGTGGCGGCGACCGTGATCGCCGTCCTCTTCGCGCGCCGCCTGGGACTGCGGGCCCGTCTGGCCCTGCAGACCGAGACGCACGCCCTCACCTCCGCGGACATCCGAAGGCTGGTCATCCGCATTGTCGTCTTCAGCCTCCTGGTCGAGCTGGTGCTGGCGGTCGTCCTCGCTATCCGACTGTGGTCCGCCTACGGGCTCAGTGCCGGGGACGCCGCGTACACCGGTGTCTTCCACGCGATCTCGGCGTTCAACAATGCCGGCTTCTCCACCTACCCGGACAGTCTCGTCAGGTTCGCCCATGATTGGGCTTTTCTCCTCCCCGTGTGCATCGCTGTGATCGTCGGAGGCATCGGGTTCCCGGTCATCTTCGAACTCCGCCGGCGCTGGCGCCGTCCCCGCTCGTGGTCGATCCTCACGCGCATCACGGTCGTGATGACCATCGTGCTGCTGATCCTCGGAACCGCGTTCCTGTGGGCCGAGGAGGGTCCTGCGGGTGGCACTCTCAGCGGGGGATCGCCGGGTCAGGGGCTGCTCGGCGCGTTCACGATGTCGGTGATGGCCCGCACGGCCGGCTTCAACATCGTCGACATGTCACAGCTGTCTCCTGAGGCCCTGTTCTCGACCGACATCCTCATGTTCATCGGCGGTGGCAGCGCCGGAACGGCGGGCGGGATCAAGGTCACCACGATCGGGCTGCTCGCCTTCGTCGTGTGGAGCGAGATGCGGGGGCGCCAGGACGTCGAGGTGGGCATGCGGCGCGTCACCTCGGCGAACCAGCGTCAGGCCCTCAGCATCGCTGCACTCGGATTGACCGCTGTCATCCTCTCCGCCTTCCTCCTGCTGGCGGTGACGACCGTGGCCTTCGATGCCGCCCTGTTCGAGGTCATCTCGGCCTTCGCGACGGTGGGTCTCTCCACGGGCATCACTCCGGAACTGCCCGATACTGGGAAGATCCTGCTGATCGTCCTGATGTTTGTGGGACGTCTCGGCCCGCTCGCCGTTGCTTCAGCCTTCGCCATGCGCGAGCGTCCCGTTCGGCGCCGCTACCCCGAGGAGAGGATGATCATTGGCTAGCAACACGGAACCCGTTGCCGTTCTGGGCCTGGGCCGATTCGGTCGGTCACTTGCGGTCGAGCTAGTGAACACCGGGACGGAAGTCCTCGCCGTCGATGCGAACCCGGATCTGGTCCAGATGATGGCGGGCCGCCTCGAGCGTGTCGTCGCGGCGGACCCAACGGATCCTGATGTGCTCCTCGAGCTGGGCCTGGACAGCTTCCGAAACGCCGTCGTCGCCATCGGTGGAGAGCAGACTCCTAGCATCCTCGCGACATCCATCCTCTCGGAGATGGGCCTTCCCAACATCTGGGCCAAGGCCATGAGTCCGATCCATGCACGCATCCTGAGCCGCGTGGGCGCGCATCACGTGGTCTTTCCCGAGGCAGAGATGGGCGCGCGCATCGCGCATCTGATCTCCGGGCGCATGAAGGACTATGTGGAGATCGATGATCGGTGGGTGCTGGTCAAGACGCACCCGACGCAGGCTCTTGCCGGAACTCCGCTCGGTGAGACCAACCTGCGACAGAAGTACCACGTCACGGTTGCCGCGATTCGCCTTGCGGGCGCAGACGACTGGAGCCATGCGGACTCCTCGACCATCGTCAAGTACGGAGACGAGATCCTCCTCATGGGTCGCCCGGAGGACGTCGAGCGCTTCGTCGAGGCCGGATGACATCGCCTGCGCACCGGCCTGATCCAGGGCGTCCGACCGCGCTCGTCACCGGAGCCACCGCCGGACTCGGGTGGGGCTACGCCGACGCCTACGCCGCTCGGGGCTACGACCTCGTGCTAGTGGCGCGTGACGAGGGCCGCCTCGCGACGGTCGCGGCCGACCTGGCTGGTCGGCACGGTGTCGGGGTCGAGGTCCTGCCGGCTGACCTGGCCGAGCGCTCCGGCGTCGATGCCGTCGCGGAGCGCCTGGCCGACCCGGCTCGACCGGTGAGCGCTCTCGTCAACAACGCCGGCTTCGGCCTGAAGGAGTCCTTCCTGACGGCATCGGTCGAGGACGAGCAGCGGATGCTCGACGTGATGGTGACGGCGGTCATGCGACTGAGTCATGCGGTGCTACCCAGCATGGTCGAACGCGACACCGGAACGATCATCAACGTGAGCAGCATGGCCGGATGGTTTCCGGGGGGCACCTACTCGTCGGCGAAGGCGTGGGTCACGTGCTTCAGCGAGAGCCTGAGCGTCGGCCTCCGGGGATCAGGCGTGCAGGTGATAGCGGTGTGCCCGGGATTCATCCGCACGGAGTTCCACGAGCGCGCTGGGATGAACATGAGTCGCACGCCGGACTGGATGTGGCTGGACGTGCCCACGGTCGTCGACCGCACGTTCCGCGACCTCTCTCGCGGGCGTCCGGTCAGCGTCGCGGGGCATCGCTACCGACTGTTCGCCCGCCTGCTCCAGCACGGCCCCCGATCCCTGGCGCGCCGCTTCGCTGGCGCGCGCTACCGGCTCTCTCGACGCGCCGACTGAGCCTCACTCGGGGGGCGACCACGACGGCAGGTCCTCCGGGCGAAGGACGTCCCATCCGCGCAGGCGTGCCTGCAAGGAGGCCTCGGAGTCGACCCCGCAGACCACGGTGACGCGCGCATCGGGCCACGCATCACTGACGGTCGGCAGGTCAGGATCGAGGAGCACGTACTCGATCACGCGACGGTGGTGCGCTGCCTGCGACCGGGCGACGGCGGGAAGGGTCCGGGCCATGGCGCCCTCCGCGACGACGATCAGGGGTGGTGAGGGTGCCAGAGCGGTGATGGCGGCGCACGTGCGCACGGCAAGTTCGGTCGATCCGGGCTCGGGTGTCACGACGGACGTGTCCGGGTGCCGAGCCATGAAGGCGCCGGCCAGGCCGTCCCTCCGTGACTCCCCATCGGGGAGCAGCAGGATCATCACGTCGTCACGGTAGCCGTCGATGTCGCACTACGCTCTCGTCCATGGCGAGTGAGGCATGGACGAAGCTGCGTACCGAGATCATCGACAAGGCCGTGGTGCGGGGCAAGGTCATCCTGTCGAGCGGTCGCGAGGCGGACTACTACGTGGACCTTCGGCGGGTCACCCTCGACGGTGTCGCTGCGCCTCTGGTCGGCCGGGTGATGCGCGAGCTGGTCGAGGAGTGGGACTACGACGCGGTCGGCGGCCTCACACTCGGTGCTGATCCGGTGGCGACGGCGATGCTGCACAGTGCTGCGGCCGACCTTCAGTCGCTCGACGCCTTCGTCGTGCGCAAGAGTGAGAAGCAGCACGGCCTCCAGCGCCGCATCGAGGGTCCGGACGTGTCCGGTCGCCGGGTCATCGCCGTCGAGGACACCTCCACCACGGGCGGCTCGGTGCTCACCGCGGTCGAGGCGCTCGAGGAGGCCGGCGCCACGGTCGTCGGGGTCGCCGTCATCGTCGATCGCGGTGCGGGCCCGGCCATCGTCGAGCGGGGCCTGCGCTACAAGGCGGCCTACACCCTGGGTGACCTCGGGCTGGAGTGATCCGCCCGGCGAGTGCCGCTATCGCGAGTCCGTGGGCATGCTGGCGTCCTCCTGCTCCTCGCTGACCCCCAGTCGGCGCTCGGCGATCATCAGG
>CAZQXO010000069.1:0-4564 GCA_964597445.1 uncultured Bifidobacteriaceae bacterium
ATCGACAGCAGGGCCAGTCGCCACTCGGGGTACTCGCCGAAGAGGCCCATGCCGGCGCGCACGATGTTCCCGGACTGGTTGGCGATGAAGACGTCGAAGCGGCTCAGCGAGTAGCCGTCGGCGTAGCCCGCCGTGAACGTGAGCACGGCGAGGGCGAGGACGGGCCAGCGAAAGGTGCCCCGCTGCGCGGGCGGATCCGTGAGATCTGGTGCGGGAGTGGCCATGGTCACCCGGTGTTGCGCAGGCCCGTGGCGATGCCGTTGACCGTGACGGAGAGGGCCCGCGCCAGCGCCTCGTCCGGCTCGCGACCCTCGGCCCTCGCCGTGCGCACGCGCTCGAGAAGCGACACCTGGAGCACATGGAGCGGCAGGAGGTAGGCATCGCGGATTTCGAGGGTCCGGGCGAGGGAGGGATTGCCTCCCAGGAGCCGGTCATGTCGGGTGATCGTGAGCACCTCCTGGACCGTCAGGTCGAACTCGGCCGTGATGTCGTCCAGGAAGTGGTGCAGGTGGGCGGGCACCAGCGTGCGCACGTAGAGACCGGCGACGTCGAGGTCCGTCTTGGCGAGGGTCATCTCGACGTTCGAGATGAAGGTGCGGAAGAAGTGCCAGTCCTCGTGCATGTCGACGAGCGCGTCGGCGAAGCCTGCGTCGCGGGCTGCTCGAAGGGCGCTCCCCACGCCGAACCAGCCCGGCAGCACCTGCCGGGACTGCGTCCAGCCGAACACCCAGGGGATCGCGCGCAGGCCCGAGATGCCGGCCGCGGTGTCAGGTCGGCGTGACGGCCGCGAGCCGAGGTGCATCGCACCGAACTCCTCCACGGGGGTCGACAGCGAGAAGTACTCGGGCAGCCCGGGTGCATCGACGAGGGCGCGGTAGCGCTGCTGACCTGCGGCCGAGGCCAGCGACATCACGCCGTCCCACTCGGCCAGTTGCTGGGGATCGTTGCGCGGAGCGGCATGCAGGAGCGAGGCATCCACCACGGCGGCGACCATCTGCTCGAGGTTGTCCCGAGCGAGGGTCGGCAGGAGGTACTTGTCGGAGATGACCTCGCCCTGCTCGGTGATCTTGATCTCGCCGCTGAGGACACCCCAGGGCTGGGAGAGGATCGCGTCGTAGGTCGGCCCACCGCCGCGGCCCACCGTGCCGCCCCGACCATGGAACAGCCGCAGGCGGACGCCGTGCTCGGCAGCCACGTCGCGCAGTCGTCGCTGGGCCTGGTGGATCTCCCACTGGGAGGTCGTGATGCCCGCATCCTTGTTCGAGTCGGAGTAGCCGAGCATGACCTCCTGCACGTCACCGCGGGACGCGACGATGGAGCGGTAGGCCGGCACGCTCAGCAGCTCCTCCAGGATCACGCCGGCAGCGCGAAGCTCGTCGACGGTCTCCAGGAGCGGCACGAAGCCGACCCTCGACGTCCCTGTCGTCGAGTCGACGAGCCCGGCCTCCCGGGCGATCACCACGGCCGCCAGGAGGTCGTCACTGCCTTGGGTCATGGAGACGATGCACGACTCGACTGCGCGCGGCCCGAAAAGATCCAGGCCCTCGCGCACGGCGACGTAGGTGCTCCAGGTGCGCAGCCCGTCCTCGTCGAGGGGAGGAGGCGTCGGCGCGAGGGGGCGAACCGAGTCGAGCTCCGCGATGAGTGCCGAGCGGCGCTCGACACGCTCCATCTCGGCCCACGGCCTCGGCTGGTGACCCACACGGTCGAAGAGCTGGCCCACGGCATGCTGGTACTTGCCGGCGTGTTCACGCACGTCGAGGGTCGCCAGGGGCAGGCCGATCGAAGCGACGAGCCGAATGGTGCGGTCGAGTGTGCCGGTAACGGCGAGCGCTCCGCCCGTCGCATCAAGAAGCTCATGTCGCACGACCATGAGGTCGGCGATCACCTCGGAGGTCGTCTCGTAGTCGCGCCCAGGGATGTGGGGCCCGCCGGAGCGCAGGCGATCGAGCGTGAGCTCGAGACGCTTGCGCATAATCGTCAGCTTCAGCCTCACGGGCTCCTCGGCATTGATGCGCAGGTACCGGGAGTCGAAGTCCGGCAGAGCTGCGAGATCAGTCGCGATCGAGTCGCGAAGCGCATCACTTGTGGCGGTGATGCGCTCGGAGATCGAGAGGTCCTCGATAAGGCGGGTGAAGTGCGGCAGCAGATCGGCGACGGCGTGCTCGCGCTGGAAGCGCAGGACGTCGAGGGTGATCTGCGGCGTCACAAAGGGGTTGCCATCCCGATCGCCGCCGATCCACGAGCCGAAGGACACAGGCCGGGAATCCGGCGGGAGATCGACCCCCATGCGCCGGAAGGCTGCGGCGAGGTCGGTCAGCACCGCCTCCAGCGGGCCGCGGGTGAGATCGTCGACGTAGTAGAGGGCGTTGCGAGCCTCATCGATCACGTGCGGCTGCTGCAGCCGGATCTCGTCCGTCTGCCAGAGCAGGTCGACCACCTCGCCCACGCGCTGCATGCGAAGGTCCTCGTCGAGCGACTCATCGAGCATGACGTCCGCGACGCGACGCAGCTTCATCAGCACCGATCGACGAGCAGCCTCGGTCGGATGCGCGGTGAACACGGGACGCACGGACAGCTCGCGGGCGAGGCGTTCGATCGCCTGCGGGGAGATCCCGGACGAGACGACTGCCTCGGCCACGCGCCTGAGCGGGCCGCCTCGGGCTCGCCGCGCGAGCGTGATGTCACGGGAGCGCTCCACCTGCTCGGCGATGTTGGCCAGGTCGAAGTAGACGGAGTAGGCCCGGGCCAGGCGCGTGGCGGTCTCGACATCGACCGACGTGAGCCGGGCCGCGGCCGCGGACTGGTCATGGCGCACCAGCAGTCGGGCTTCCTCGACCAGGTCGAGCAGCTCCTGCCCCTCGTGCCGCACGAGGGCCTCGCCGAGGAGCACTCCGAGGTCGCGGATGGTCGCCCGGAGGCGTGCATCGTCGTGGGCGCGCGAGTGATCGGGCGTCGTGGACATGGCCACCATCCAACCGTGGGGGCGAGGGCGCGATGACACCGCACCGGTGCCCCAGAGGCCAGGAGGCCTGCCGCGCCTGTGATCCGGTCAGGCGTGCGGGCGTCGGATCATGATGTGCACGTCGGACTCGCCCGGGACGATCTGGACCGTCGTGTCCCCGATCACGGAGGTCCGGGACTCCTGCTCGGGCCGGGCCGGGATCACGAGAACCAGCTCCTCCTGGCCCGCATCGGCGAATCCGTGCAGGACGAAGTGGTCTCGAGGCAGGCCGGTGATGACCTCATCGAGGATCCGGGCCACCTCCTCGGGATAGGCATCCTCCCGCGTGAAGTCGGAGAGGAGCTCGACCTCGACGGTTGCCCCTGTGCGGGCCGCCGTGCGCACCATCCGACGTACCAGCTGGCCCACCGGCCCGGCGGCCGACGGTGTCACGCCCAGTTCGGTGCGCAGGTAGTCCGCCTCCACCGCCGCTCGCGCGGCGACATCAGGTGAGCGCAGATCGACGGTGCCGTCCGCTATGCCCTCGAGAAGGTCACGACCCGATGAGCTGAGAATCCCCCATGTCGACTCGGCGGCGACGCTGCCCTCGCGCTCGAGTTCGCGCGAGAGCACCTTGTTCCACTGAGCCTGGGCTACGTCGCGCTGGCGCTCGAACACCATCTCCACCCAGCTCAGGCCGAAGGCGAACGCCACGATGTAGGACGTCGTGACGGCGAACTCGAGTGCCGATCGGTTGGTGCAGTCGACCGGAAGGGCCCACAGCACGAGTGACGATGCAGCGGCGACAGCGATGGAGAAGAGCAGGCGGGAACGCGTGCCGCTCAGGGCCAGCAGGGGCAGCAGGACTGCACCCCCAGACATACCGGCGAGCAGGGTGTTCACCGACCAGACAGCGTCGCAGGTGAGCGGCTCCGATGCGGCCGCGGCGAACGTGGCGGCAAGGAGCAGCAGGGCCAGCAGTGTCAGGGGGCCGCGCGGGACGCGCTGCCAGCCGAGAGCCAGGACGGCGATGGTCAGCACGTAGGCGGCGATGAGCGCGGACACCAGTACCGGGCGCCCGAGGAACGATGTCACAGGCACGAGGAGCAGCAGCATGAACAGGTTCGTGCCTGTGACGCCGATGCGTGCCCAGGGACTGGAGTCGACGATGCGCAGGGTGCGCAGGCCCAGTCCTGCCACCGGTTCGGGTGTGTCGAGGGGGGCGTTGAGCACCACGACGGTGCCTCCGGAGACGGGCGAGTGAAGAGTGGCACTCCCTCCGATGGACGTCATGCTGCTGCGGATGGAGTTGCGCAGCCCGAAGCGCTCCTCGGCATCGGGTGCCACGCCCCGTCCCTCATCGACGATCTCCACCCGCACGCCGGAGCCGAGGCGCACTCGGACGATCGCGCGGTCCACCCCGGAGTGTCGCTCCACGTTGCGCAGGGACTCGACGACGGCGTCACGAAGGGGATTCGCGATGGAGGCGCCCATCGTCACATCCATCTCGGACGGCAGGTCGACGGTGACGAGCACCGCAGGAACGGCGCGACCGGCAGCAGCCACGATCTCGCTGACGGTGGTGTCCGGCAGCTGGTGCAGGCCGAGATCCATGTGCTG
>CAZQXO010000069.1:4664-9012 GCA_964597445.1 uncultured Bifidobacteriaceae bacterium
CGATCATCGCCCAGGCGCCGCGGGCGGGCAGGGTGAACACCGCGGCGACGATGGCGGCGAAGCCGATCGTGGTGATCGGCATCCACTGGCCAGCGGAGACGAGAAGTCCGAGGATCAGCAGGATGACCGCGGCGCCAGCCTGCACATACGGACGCACCGGACGCAGGGGCGGCGTGAAGCCGAAGGCCCAGATCGCGGCGGGCAGCAGGATCGCCGTCCAGGTCTCGGGGGAGCCCTCGCCACTGACGAGGAGGGCGGCGGCCGTGGGAAGGAACAGCACCGTGCCCGTGACGGTGAGGGCGATCAATCCGGCGGTCGAGATGAGCGTGGTGAGGGAGACCCGCTGCAGGGGGCTGCTCAGCAGGGGGGTCGACACATCGCAGAGCGTGGCACATCGCCGGCACGCGGTGCGTTCAGGGGAGCAGGCCCTCCGAGCGTGCCACCTGGTTGAGCTGCACCTTGGTGCGAGCGGCGATCCCCGCGGCGGTGTACTTGTCTCGCACACGATCGAGGTAGTGCTTGACGGTGTTCGGCGTGATCTCCATGCGCCTCGCGACCATCTCGAGGGTCAGGCCGGAGGCATAGAGCACGAGAGCTCGCTTCTCCTGGGCCGAGAGATCGACGCTCGTGGACGTGCGCAGGACGGCCCCGGCGAGGTCCGGCGGGATCCAGGTGCCGCCGTCGAGCACGGTCCGCACCGCTGTCGTGAGGCTGCGCAGACTCGACCGCTTGGCCACGAAGGCGGAGGCACCGGCGGCGATGGCCGCCTGCAGGACGTCCGGTCGCGCCATGGCGCTCACGACGACGACGGGGATGCGACGTGCCGTGAACGCGGACACGGTCTCGGCCACGGGAGTCTCGTCGCCGAGGTCGAGGTCGACGACGGCGCAGTCGACCGTGGTGGCGGAGGCAGCGGCCAGGGCCTCGGTCAGGGAGTCACCCGAGTAGGCGATCGTCGCGGCAGGGAAGTCGGTGAGGAGCTGGCGCTCGATCCCGTCACGCACGAGCCCGTGGTCGTCGAGGAGGATCAGTGTCGGATCCGGCAGCAGCGCCATGGTCCTCCCTCCTCGAGTCCCTCGTGAGGCTAGTCATCACCTCGGGAGTCTGCTCCCCCCTGTTCCGGGGGGCTGGTGGGTGAGGACAGAAGGGAGACGCGGCCGCGTTCGGTTACGACGAGGGGGGCGCCTGCCGGGAGGACGAATCTCGGGGCCCGGCCGGTGCGCCATACCTGCGACACCCGGGTGCGGTCGACCCGGATGACGCTCACGGTGCGTCCGCCGGTGCTCGGCACGTAGGCCCGGCGGCCATCGGGGCTCAGCGTCGCAGTGATGGGCTCGGGGCCCACGGGGATCCGCTTGGTGACCCGGGCGGCACTCGGATCGACCACCGCGACGACGTCCTCACCGCCCAAGGGCACGAGGAGTCGCGCGCCGTCGGCGATGACGGTGGGAGGAGCCGGCTGACGACCGACGTCAATGAGCCGGGTCAGGGCCGTGCGGCTGGGGTCGATGACCGCCACGACCCCGGACTCGCGGCACGAGACGTACAGGCGTCCGCCGCCGGGGGCCAGGACGGGACGCAGCGGCACGGCGCACACGGCGAGGGTCGAGATGACCTTGCGCGTCGTGGTCGAGATGACGCTGATGGATCCACTTCCGGCGTTGGCCACGTAGGCGCGATTGCGACTCGGGTCGAGAGTGGTCGCCACCGGCGTGTCACCCACGGGAATTCGTGCCACGACCCGCTCCCGTTGCGTGTCGATCACGGCGACCAGATCCCGTGACGGGTCGGCGACGTAGAGGAGGCTCCCGGTGCGGTCGAGGGTGGTCGCACGCGGGGCACCGCCGATGTCGACGGTCCAGGCGACTCGGCCGCTCGACACGGCGATGGCGACGACCCTCCCCGTCGCGGCATCGGCCACGTAGATCCGGGTGCCCCGGGGACTCACCGCGGGGGCGAGGGGAACGCCGCCCGTCCGGGTGCGTGACACCTGGCGGAGGGTCCGGGAGTCCAGCCCGAGGACGGAGCCACCGGCCGTGACGTACAGCCGTGACGAGTCGGGTGTGAGGGTTGCGCCGGTGGCGCGCTGGTCGAGGGCGACGGTGCGTGCCGGGAGGAGCTCGGCATCCTCGGCCAGGGCAGGGGGCGCGCAGGCGAGAACCGCCAGGGTGCACCCGGCCGCGAGGGCGACTCGACCGCGGGCTCGCACGCTCGGAGGCTATCGGTCGGTGGGGGCGCGCGACGACTGCCGAAACCCCCACCAGAACAGGGGGTAGCCACGAGGGCAATCGGCGTGTCGGGCGTGGCGCGCCTCCCTCACTCGGGAGGCCGGGCTGGCTAGCGTTCCCGTGAGTCCCCCTTCCCCCTCGTGAGGACTGATGAGCAACGACGCGTTCGACGACGCGGACGGTCAGATCCGTCCGCTCGTCGCCATGCGCGACGCTCACCTGCGAGCCGAGCCCGGCCAGTACACCGTCACGAGCGCCGAGGTGCGCAATCCCGGGGCGATCGTCGAGACCTACGACATGCGGATCCTGGGGCCGGCCGGAGCCTGGGTGGACGTCAGCCCGCCGTTCGTCTCGCTCTTCCCCGGTGACTCCGAGGACGTCACCGTCACGATGCAGCCGCCGCTGTCCTCGCGCATCGTCGCGGGCACGTACATCATCGGGGTCCAGGCGACATCCCAGGTCAGGCCCGAGGTGTCGACGACGGCCGAGGTGACCGTCGATGTACCGCCGTTCTACCGGTTCCGCTGCTATGTCGCGCAGAGCTCGTTCACGGTGCGCACGAAGGCGACGATGCTGGTCCAGGTCGTCAATGAGGGCAACTCCACGGCGACCTTCAGCATCACGGCGGAGGATCCCGAGGGCTACCTGAAGGTGGCGCCGGCCTCGCCCACGATCACCCTCGCGCCGGGCGAGTCACAGTGGGTCGAGATCCACGTCAAGGTGGCGCCGAAGCTCATCGGGTCCTCGTTCGACACGCACTCGTTCATGGTCACGGTGCTGCCGATCCATGACGTCGACCTCGACCTGCCCATCCTCGACGTCGATGCCGAGGTGTCCAGCGGGGGCATCGCCCAGAAGCCGTTCATCCGGCTGCGCCTCGGCGCACTCGGGCGCCTGATCATCCTGCTGACGATCCTCGGCCTCATCGCCGGCTTCTTCATCTCCCGCTGGATCGCGAACAATCGGCCGCCGACGGGCCAGAGTCCGCCCGTGCCTCTGGAGTTCGAGGCCGAGCTGGGTTCGCTGGGCAACGACGTCATCCTCACGTGGGCAGCGTCCCCCGGGGCGACGGGCTACACCATCTACGCCGTTGGCGCGGCGGGCGACCCGGTGCCGACGCCCACGCCGACCCCGACGATCATCGTGCAGCTCCCCGGAGGCGGGGCCGTCGGCCAGGCAGCCCCTGCTCTCCGCCGCGAGGGGGAGCTGCCGGACGTCGACTCCCCGGTGTGCGAGGACTGCTCGGCCGTGGCGCAGGTCGTCGCGGGCGTGACGAGGTTCGTCGTCGAGAACGTCCCCCCGGGTGAGGCGTGCTATCGCATCGCGGCGACGCTGGGTTCGGCGCAGTCGCTGTTCAGCACTCCCGCCTGCACGATCGTCCCCGACCCGGCCCTGCGCGACGATGACGGCAACGGTATCCCGGATGCGCAGGAGAAGGCCGAGGCGGAAGCCGAAGCTGCGGCGGCTGCCGCCCAGGCCGCGGAGATCCGTCCCTGCCCTCCCGTGCGCCTCGCCGTCCGGCCCGTGTCGCCCACAAGCGTCGCGGTGCTGTGGCGGCCGGCGACCGAACCCCCCAAGGGATTCCGGGCCCCTGAGGGGACGGAGATCCCCGCGGTCCGGGCTCTCGAGACCGTTCCGCTGCTGGAGCCGAAGGAGTCGGTGCCGCTGCTGCTGCGCGGTGGGGGAGGAAAGGACGACGGTCCGGGTGGATCCGGTTCATCTGGATCGGGCTCCTCAGGCACCAGCGGCTCAGGATCCGGCTCGTCCGCGTCCACGCCCACGCGGGTCTGCGATCCGGAGCAGGAGATCAGCGCCTGGACGATCCAGCGCCGGATCTTCAGTGGCTGGTCCAACGTCACCCCCGGGCCGGCACCGACCGATACGGCCTTCGAAATCACCGGCCTCGAGCCGGCGACGCAGTACTGCTTCCGCATGCGGGCCACAGGGCCGCAGCGCACCTCGCGCTACACCGAGCGGGTCTGCACCATGACAGATGCCCAGCCGATCCTCGTGCCGGCCCCACCTGCGGGGGCGGCGAACGGGGAGAGCAATCCGGCGCCGACGTCGGCGCCCGGGACGATCATCATCGACGACCTCGCGATGTGAGGTGTCGCGTCAGG
>CAZQXO010000070.1:0-8043 GCA_964597445.1 uncultured Bifidobacteriaceae bacterium
TGCCGGCACAGGGCGGGGCTGCACATGGAATCGATCTCCCGTTCGTCTCGACTGTGATGCCAGGATACCCCATGGGGTATCCTGCGGCAAGGCAGGACACCTCAGGCGCTGGTGGAACCCTTCCGGAACAGTGCCGCCGTGATCGCCACGAGCAGCACCGCGATGACGATCTGCACCAGGAGGACGAGCCAGAAGCTGTAAGAGTCGGTGTTCGGGCCGAACCCCATCGCGTTGCCCACGAAGATGCCCGCGAAAGCGCCGACGATGCCGAGCAGGATGGTCATGATGCAGCCGATGGGCTGCATGCTCGGCACGAGGATGCGTGCGATCAGGCCGATGATGGTGCCGGCGACGAGGGCACTGATGATGTTCTCGGGTGTCATGGACGTCACCCAACCATCGACTGGCCCACCCGGGCAAGGGAGACAAGCCGGGAGATCGCCCGGAAGTACTTCTTCCGATAGCCGCCCCGCAGCATCTCCTCGGAGAACAGGCGATCGACGGGCACGCCGCTCGCGATCACCGGGATGTCCCGGTCGTACAGGCGGTCGACCAGCACGACCAGTCGCAGCGCCTGGGCCTGATCCGTCACCGTTCGCACACCCTCGAGCGCCACGAGCGGCAGCCCGTCGACCAAGGTCCCGTAGCGGGAGGGATGCACCGTCGACAGGTGCGAGACGAGCGCATCGAATCGATCGATGGCCGCGCCGGGATGGTCTGCCACCGCGGCGGCCAGCGCCTCCGGTGCCAACGGCGATGGCGCCTCGGGCAGCCCACGATGCCGATAGTCGTCACCGTCGATGCGCAGCACATCGAAGTGCGCCGAGAGCCCCTGGATCTCCCGGAGGAAGTCCTCCGCCGCGAATCGCCCCTCCCCCAGCTTCTCCGGCAGCGTGTTAGAGGTTGCCGCGAGGAACACCCCCGCCTGCACGAGCTCGCCCAGAAGTGTGGACATGAGCACGGTGTCACCCGGATCGTCGAGCTCGAACTCGTCGATGCAGACGAGCCGACTCGTGCTCAGCGACTCGACTGCGCGCCGGAAGCCCAGCGCACCCACGAGGTTCGTGTACTCGACGAAGGTACCGAAGCGCTTGGGACCGGGAGCCCCATGCCACAGGGACGCCAGCAGGTGAGTCTTCCCGACACCGAACCCACCGTCGAGGTACACCCCGGCACGCCCTTCCGGGGGAGCGGCCCGACGGAAGAGAGCGCGGCGGCCGCCGACAGGTCGGTCGAGCCGCGCAGCGAAGGCGCGCAGGGCCGCCACCGCAGCCCCTTGGCTCGGCTGAGCAGGATCGGGCAGGTAGGTGTCGAACGCGACCCCCTCGAAGTGAGGCGGAGGCACGAAGTCCTCCAGGATCCTCGACACATCGAGCTCCGGCCGGCGTGAGGTCAGGGACACGGTGGCGAGCCTATTCATGGGAGCATCGCCTCGTGCGCCGACTGCTGCCCTCCCCCGCCTGCGACATCAGCGCATCACAGCTGGCGGAGGCGTACGCCTACCCGGATCCCGTCACGTGGAGACTCGATCAGTGGATTCGCGTCAACTTCGTCATGTCCCTCGACGGGGCCATCGCCGGCCGCGACGGCCTCTCGAAGTCCCTTGGCAATGACGTGGACCGAACGGTGTTCCGCATCGCACGTGAGGCCTGCGATGTGGTCCTCGTCGGAGCGGGCACGCTTCGGGCGGAGGACTACAGCCCATCACCTCGTCCCCTCGCCATCGTGTCGCGACACCTCACCCTGAGTCCGTCGCTGCGCGTCTTCGCCGAGCGTGGGCCCGAGCATGTGAGGCCGATGATCCTGACCTCCGAGCAAGCGATCGACGGAGCGCCTCCGTGGCTGGTCGAGGCTGCCGACCTCCTTCCCTGCGGCACCGCGACGGTCGACCTCCCCACGGCCATCGCCCGCCTGACGTCACGGGGCCTTCGCGCGATCCTGTGCGAGGGCGGTCCGGCGCTCTTCTCCGATCTCCTCGACCACGGTCTTGTCGACGAGCTGATCCTCACGGTGGTACCCCGGCTCCTGGGTGCGCCTGAGCGCATGGTGACCCTGCCGGTAGGTGCGGCAGTCTCACCCGGAGCACCGGATCCCCGCCGACTTCATCCGACTCAGGTTCTGGAGGAGAACGGGACGGTTCTTCTCCGATTGAGGTGCTCTGCCTCCTGACCGCCACAGCCCTGAGCCAATGGACACAGGCCGGCCGTGCACCCTGCCAGCCGATGCGCGGCTCACGGCGGGACACACGGGCTTGGCCCGGCGCGCCGCCGCACCATCCCCGGGTGATACTGGGAAGGACGGACGGAGTCGGGATGAGACGCTCACCATGGATCTGGGGATCCGCGACGCTCCTGCTGGTGGCGCTTGCCGCCCCGGCAGCGCACGCCCGCCCGGGCGCCGAGTCCGAGCGGCTGCAGGCCAGCGTCACCGGGACTGTCGCGAGGGATCTGACCTCCCCCTGGGGCCTGGCGTTCCTACCAGACGGCTCTGCTCTCGTCACCGAGCGAGACACCGGGCTGATCAAGCGAGTGCCGGCGCGCGGCGGGACGCCGACCACCGTCGGTCGCGTAGCCGGGGTGCGCCCCTCGGGCGAGGGCGGCCTCCTCGGGATCGCGGTCGAGCCCGGCTCGGCTCCGAAGGCGATCTACGCCTACCTGACCGGTGCCCGGGACAACCGCGTGGTGCGCATCGACTGGGACGGGACGCGGCTGGGACGCCAGACTCCCGTGCTCACCGGGATCCCGCGCAACACGTACCACAACGGTGGTCGCCTCCTGATCGCCGACGATGGCGCCCTATACATCGGCACCGGTGATGCAGGAGACCCCGAACGCGCCCAGGACCCATCGGACCTGGCCGGCAAGGTGCTCCGGATACAGCTGGACGGTCGACCCGATCCGCGCAATCCTGACCCGACATCACCGGTCTTCACTCTCGGCCACCGCAATGTCCAGGGACTTTCCCAGGATGCCTCGGGACGCATCTGGGCCACCGAGTTCGGCGAGCGAACGGCGGATGAGCTCAACCTGCTGCGCGCAGGAGGCAACTACGGCTGGCCCCGCGTCGAGGGACGAGGCGGCCCGCGCGGTTTCGTGGATCCGCGCATGACGTGGTCGCCCACGTCGACCGCATCACCGAGCGGGATGGCGATCCACGACTCGGTCGCCTACGTCGCCAGCCTGCGGGGCGAGGTTCTGTGGCAGGTCCCGCTGGCGGGGACCCAGGCCGGACGCCCGCAGGCCGCGCTGCTCGGCCAACTCGGCCGCCTGCGCACTGTCGAGAACGCGCCGGACGGCTCGCTGTGGCTCATCACGTCGAACACGGACGGTCGGGGAGATCCCCGCACGGGCGACGACCGCATCCTCCGCGTGGAGCCCCGCAGCCGGTAGGGTCGCCGGCGTGAGCATTGCCGCCCTTGTCCTGTGGACGATCGCCGTGCTGGTGGCGATCTTCGGAATCGTCTTCGCCCTGCTCGGTCAGAGCAGCGAGCGCGGCTACTGGTCGCAGCGGGATCCGTCCGGCAATCCGGCGCAGGAGGCGACGCGCCTGGGAACGATCGCCCGGCGAGCGGGTCACTACGCGGCAGGCGAGTATCGCGCTCCGCTCAGGATCATGGGCATCGGCGTCCTGATGGTCGAGATCGCCCTGGCCTTCGCGGTGATCGCCCTCATCGTGACCCTCGCCTCCTGAGCTCCCACATCGCCACAGCGGCCGCGGCGGCCACGTTGAGGGAGTCCACGCCACCCGCCATCGGGATCCGGACGTGCAGGTCTGTCGCTGCAAGTCCTCGTGCGCTGATGCCATCGCCCTCGGTGCCCAGCACGAGCGCCGTCCGCTCGGGGAGATTCACGGCATCGAGGTCCACCGCCTCAGGGGTCAGCGCGAGAGCGGCCACGGTGAACCCGAGCTCGCGCAGGCGATCCGCGCCGTTGGGCCATGCGGGGATCCTCGTCCACGGGACCTGGAAGACGGTCCCCATCGAGACACGCACACTGCGCCGATAGAGCGGATCCGCGCACCGTGGCGTGATGAGGACAGCGTCGGCTCCGAGGGCCGCCACCGAACGGAAGATGGCCCCGACATTCGTGTGGTCGACGATGTCCTCGAGGACGACGACCAGGCAGCGACCCGCCGCCGGAACGAGGCCCTCCACCTCCCGCAGGGTCGGGCGGTGCATCGAGGACAGGGCGCCTCGATGCACGTGGAATCCGGTGATGTCCTCGAGCACCTCACGGTTGGCAAGGTAGACCGGAACGGGCCCGCTCTCCCCCGCACCTGCGTCCCGCAGCAGGGGCTGCAGAGGCTCCCACCACCGGTCCTCCATGAGGAAGGACCTCGGTCGGACTCCCGCCTCGAGGGCTCGCTCGATGACCGACGTGCTCTCCGCGATGAAGAGTCCCCGCTCGGGCTCCGAGCGCGAGCGCAGGGCCACATCGGTGAGTCCGACGTAGTCGGCGAGGCGTGGATCCGCAGGGTCGGTGATGCGCGTGACGGTCATGAGCTCGGATGCTCCATCGCCCGTCGCACGGCGTCCACGAAGAGGGCGGGCTGCTCCCACGAGCCGAAGTGCCCCCCGACGTCGAGGACCTCCCAGTCCGTGACGGTCAGCGCTCGCTCCGCCCAGGACCGAGGCCACCGCCTGATGTCCTGGGGGAAGATCGAGACGGACACCGGGACAGTGACGTACGGCGGGTTCGGATCGGCAGCCTTCTGGCGCGCGTGCTCGAGATACAGACGCATGGCCGACGGCATCGTCTCCGTGACCCAGTAGATGGTGGCATTCGCGAGAAGCTGCTCGCGCGTGAGAGCCGTCTCGACGTCGCCCTCATACACCGTGAAGGACCGGCACATGTCGACCAGCCAGCCGAGGAGCCCGGCTGGAGAGTCGTTCATCGCGACGGCGTATGTGTGTGGACGGTGCGAGTTGATGGCCACATGCTCGACCCGACCCGTCGCGTTCGCCTGCGCCCAATGGTCGAGCGACTCCTGCTCGAAGGGCGTCAGATCCTCACTCTCCCCCGAGGCCGGCGGGTAGCCGGTCGGCATCGTCAGATGCAGGCGGGTCAGTGAGCCCTGCCGATCACTTCGAGCGAGGTCCGTGAGGATGTTGGCTCCCCAGTCCCCTCCCGCGCCCGCGTACGTGGCATAGCCCAGTGCCTGCATGAGGTCATCCAGGGACCGGGAGATCCGTCGACCGTTCCATCCCTCCTCGGTCGTCGGACCGGAGAATCCATAGCCGGGAATCGACGGCGCGACGACATGGAAGGCGGGGGCACCCGGTGCACCGTGCGCGTCCGGATCGCTCAGGGGTCCGATGCAGTCGATGAACTCGATGACCGAGCCCGGCCATCCGTGCACGAGGAGCAGGGGGGTCGCATCCTCCCTCGGGGAGCGCTGGTGGAACGCGTGGAATCGCTGGCCGTCGATCATCGCCTCGACCTGATCGAACGAGTTGAAGCGCCCCTGGATCGCCCACCAGTCGAAGGTGGACGCCCACTCCTCGACGAGGTCGCGGAGATAGCCGAGGTCGGTGCCGAGGGACCACCCCACGTCCGCATAGGGCGTGGGCCAGCGCGTGTCCCGCAGTCGACGACGCAGGTCCTCGATGACGCCCGGATCGATGTCGATACGCGTGGAACGCAACTGCTGCACCGCTGACATCTCACTCACCCGCCATCTGCAGTGCGAGGGCGTAGGCCTCGCGCGTCGCATAGATCTGCCGTCGCGGCGCGAAGGCGTCGCCCAGGACATGGACCTCGGGCACCTCGCCGCGCAGGGCGACAGCGAGCTCACCGTTGGGCACGCCGCCGCACGCCAGGACGACGGAATCCACCCCGCCGATCACTCCCGGGAGCTGGGAGTACACCTTGCGCAGGTGCACCACGCCGGGCTCGATCCGCACCACCTGCTCCGACACCCGGATGTCGACGCCGTTCTCCTCGAGCCGGGCGAGCACACCACCGATCATGTAGCGGCTGAGCAGTGGCGCCGGCCCCGTCGTGCTGTACACGATCGTCACCTCATGGCCCCGGGTGGCGAGGTAGTCGGCCACCGCGAGCGGTGGCATGTGATCGTCCTGCGCCAGGACCACCACGCGCCGGCCCACCTCACTGCTGCCGTCGACGACGTCTCGGACGTCGTGGACGCAGGGGAGGTCGTCTCCCGGGACGCCCGGTCGACGACGCGAGGTTCCGGTCGCGACCACCACGATGTCCGGCTCGGCGGCGACGATGGACTCCACATCACCGACACGCCCGAGGTGAACGGTGACCCCGACGTCGCGCATGCGCCTCTCCTGCCAGTCGAGGAAGGTCGCGAAGGAGTCGTACGTCGGGGCATGAGCCGCCGTGCGCAGGAGGCCGCCCAGGCGATCGCCCGCCTCCCACAGGTCCACGTCATGTCCCTGCTCCGCCGCAAGGGAGGCGAACTCCATGCCGGCAGGGCCGCCGCCGATGACGAGGATCCGTCGGGCGCGTGGGGCTCGCACAGGCCAGGACACGGTGCCCTCCGTGCCCGCGTGGGGGTTCACCGTGCAGGCATACGGCGTCCGCTCGACGACGGCGGTGCTGATGCAGTCGTTGCAGCCCGTGCAGGGTCGAATGTCCTGCGGGCGGCCCTCCTCGGCCTTGCGCACCCAGTCGGGATCCGCCAGCAGCGCCCGTGCCACACCGACGATGTGTGCCTGACCCGAGGCGATGACCCGTTCGGCGACCTCCGGTGTCGTGACGCGGCCGGTGTACGCCACCGGCAGGGACACGGCGCGGACGAACGCGCCCGACAGCTCCGCCCACGCAGCCGGCGGGTAGACGTGCGACTGGATGTAGGAGGGGTTTCCCCAGTTGCTGCCGGCGACGAGGCTGAGGTAGTCGATCATGCCGGTGGCCTCCAGCCGCTGGGCGATCTCGACACCCTCCTCGAGGTCGTAGCCACCCGGCGCCTCCTCGAACATGTTGAGTCGCACGCCGACGGTGAAGTCCTCTCCGCAGAGTTCGCGTGTCTCGCGCAGGATCTCCGTCACGAAGCGGAGGCGGTTCTCCAGGCTCCCCCCGTACTCGTCATCACGCGTGTTGACCAGCGGCGAGACGAACCACTCCATGAGGTCATCGTGGTTGAGATGAAGATCGACGCCGTCCGCTCCGGCCCGCTGAGCCGCACGCGCGGACCACGCGAACTCCTGCACGTACCAGCGGATCTCGTCGCGGTCGAGTACGTGCGGAACCTGGTTGAGCACCGGCGAGCTCAGAGTGGCCGACGGGGCATTGGGCAGGCCGCCCTGGCTCACGAGCTGCACCGTCGTGTAGGCGCCCGCTCCATGGATCGCATCCGTGTAGGCCTGCACACGATCATGGAAGACCGGCAGGCGGAAGTAGCCCTGAGTCCGGGCGCCGACCCCCACGGGAGTGAAGCCCGGGATGAACAGGTTGTCGATGTGACCGGTGATGTTGACCACCCACGCGACGCCACTCTCGCAGCGCCGCCGGATGTACTCGATGTTCTGCGCGCCCTGTGCCTCGGTGCCGAACAGGGGTCCGAGCGGTGCCGTGTGCGGAGGCATCAGGACGCGATTGCGCAGCGGCATGGTGCCCACCTGGATCGGGGACAGCAGGTTCGGGAACTCGGTCACGTGAATCCTCAGGTCGTCTAGATGACTTCCCATGTCTAGCACGCCCAGCGGCACTCGGTGATCATCTCGGCCCTGCCGCCTTCCCGCTACCGTCAGGGCATGGTCGAGATGAGCCCGAGACCCTTCTCCCAGGTGGACGTCTTCACCTCGGTCCCCCTCCTCGGCAACCCCGTCGCCGTGGTGCACGACGCCGCAGGACTGTCGACCGAGAGCATGCAGGCCTTCACCGACTGGACCAACCTCTCCGAGGCGACCTTCCTTCTCCCACCGACGGACCCTCGGGCCGACTACCGCGTGCGGATCTTCTGCCCGGGACGCGAACTGCCCTTCGCCGGTCATCCGACGCTCGGGACATGCCATGCCTGGCTCGAGGAGGGAGGCCGACCCCAGGGCGACGACATCGTGCAGGAGTGTGGAGC
>CAZQXO010000071.1:0-7780 GCA_964597445.1 uncultured Bifidobacteriaceae bacterium
AGAAGACCTTGCCGCTGCACATGATGACCTTGCGGATTCCCGGACCCGTGTGCTCCGGGTCGGTGATCAGCGGATGGAAGTGCCCCGACATGAAGTCAGCGGTGTGGGAGACCGCCTTCTTGCTCCGCAGGAGCGACTTCGGCGTGAAGATCACGAGCGGGCGGACGATGGTGGCATTGGCCTGCAGTCGCAGGATGTGGAAGTACGAGGCGGGCGTGCTCGGCATGGTCACGATCATGTTGTCCTGCGCGCACAGCTGGAGGTAGCGCTCGGGTCGAGCAGAGGAGTGGTCCGGTCCCTGCCCCTCGTAGCCGTGCGGCAGCAGCAGCGTGAGCGAGGAGCGCTGTCCCCACTTCTGCTCTCCGCCGGCGATGAACTCGTCGATGATCGTCTGGGCCCCATCGGCGAAGTCACCGAACTGGGCCTCCCACATGACCAGGGCATCCGGCCGCGCGACGGAGTAGCCGTACTCGAATCCCATCGCTGCGAATTCGCTGAGGAGCGAGTCGTAGACGTAGAGCTTGCCCCCGTTCCGGTAGCACTGCTTGAGGGGCTTGTACTGCCACCCGGTCTCCTTGTCCACGATCACCATGTGGCGGTGGCCGAAGGTTCCCCGGCGGACATCCTGTCCGGCCAGTCGGACCGTGCGCCCCTCCATCAGGAGGCTTCCGACGGCGAGTGCCTCGGCCATGCCCCAGTCGATCGTGTCCTCGGCGACCATCGTCTCGCGACGCTGCAGCTGCGGCGCCAGGCGCGGGTGCACGGTGAAGCCCTCGGGCATGTGCAGTTGCGACGCGATGACGGTGTCGATCTGCTCGCGCGTGATCGCCGTGTCGATGTCCGCGGCTGGTGGTTGAGGTGCGAGGCGTCGTTCGCCGTCCGTGATCACGTCAGCCTTGCTCGAGCTGAAGCTCTCGGAGTCCTCGCCGCGCGACTCCTGGAAGATGCGCTCCAACTGCTCCTGGAAGTGCCGCAGAGCCGTCTCCGCCTCGTCCAGAGTGATGTCGCCTCGGCCGATGAGCGACTCCGTGTAGTGCTTGCGCACGGAGCGCTTGCTGTCGATGATCTGGTACATGAGCGGCTGGGTGAGAGAGGGATCATCGGCCTCGTTGTGTCCGCGCTTGCGGTAGGTGACCAGATCGATGACGACGTCCTTGTGGAACGTCTGGCGGAAATCGAAGGCGAGTTCGGCCACCCGCACGACGGCCTCGGGATCATCGCCGTTCACGTGGAAGATCGGCGCCTGGATCATGCGGGCGACGTCCGTGGGGTAGACGGAGGATCGGCTGTACTGGGGGCTGGTGGTGAAGCCGACCTGGTTGTTCACGACGACATGCACCGTGCCGCCGGTTCGGTAGCCCTGGATCTGCGACATCTGGAGCGTCTCGGCGACGACGCCCTGGCCGGCGAAGGCCGCGTCACCGTGGATGAGGACGGGCAGGACGCTGAACTGGTCCCCGCGGGGAAGTCGATCCTGCTTGGCCCGGACGATGCCCTCCAGCACAGGGTTGACCGCCTCGAGATGGGACGGGTTGGCGGCGAGGTACACGCGGGTCTGGCTTCCGTCGGGTGAGGTGAAGATGCCGCTGGTGCCGAGGTGGTACTTCACGTCGCCGGAGCCCTGGACGAGATCGTCGCCGAAGTCACCCTCGAATTCGCGGAACACCTGACCGTAGGACTTGCCGGCGATGTTGGTGAGCACGTTCAGGCGTCCGCGGTGCGGCATGCCGATGGCGACCTCGACGATGCTGTCCTGCGACGAGCGGATGAGAACGGCGTCCAGGAGGGGGATGAGCGATTCGCTCCCCTCGAGCGAGAAACGCTTCTGGCCGACGTACTTCGTCTGCAGGAACGACTCGAGGGCCTCGGCCTCGTTGAGCTTGTGCAGGATCCTCAACTGCTCGTCACGATGAACCTTCTCGTGCGGGATCTCCACCCGCTTCTGGATCCACTCGCGCTGATCGGGATCCTGGATGTGCATGTACTCGATGCCGATGGACCGGGTGTAGGAGTCGCGCAGCACCTTGAGGATCTCGCGCAGCTTCATCAGCGGCCGACCGCCGAATCCACCGGTCGCGAACTCCCGATCGAGGTCCCACAGCGTGAGCCCGTGCTGCAGCACGTCGAGGTCCGGGTGCATGCGCTGCTCGTACTCGAGGGGGTTCGTGTCGGCCATGAGGTGGCCCCGCACGCGGAAGGCATGGATGACCTCCTGCACGCGGACCGTCTTGCTGAGGTCGGTCTCGTGATTGGCGGAGATGTCCTCGGCCCAGCGGATGGGCTCGTAGGGGATCCGCAGGTCGCGGAAGATCCCGCCGTAGAAGTCGTCCTCGCCCAGGAGGAGCTGGTGGATGCGCCGCAGGAACTCCCCGGACTGTGCTCCCTGGATGATCCGGTGGTCGTAGGTGCTCGTGAGGGTGAGGATCTTGGAGACCGCGTTCCGGACCCGCGACTCCTCCGACGCGCCCTGCCACTCCGCCGGGTAGTCCATGGCGCCCACCCCGACGATGCAGCCCTGCCCCTCCATCAGTCGCGCGACGGACAGTTGCGTGCCGATGGTGCCGGGATTGGTCAGGGAGAGGGTCGTTCCCTGGAAGTCGGTCACCTGGAGCTTGCCCTGTCGGGCCTTGCGCACGAGGTCCTCGTACGTCGCCCAGAACGTGGCGAAGTCCATGTCCTGGGCGCCCTTGATACTGGGCACGAGCAACTGTCGCGAGCCGTCCGCCTTGGCCTGGTCGATGGCGATCCCGAGGTTCACGGCCTCGTTGATGACCAGGGCGGGCTTGCCGTCGACCGTCGTGAAGGCGTTGTTCATGGCGGGGACGTCGCGGAGAGCCCGCACGACCGCGAAGCCGATCAGGTGGGTGAAGGAGACCTTGCCACCACGGCCGCGAGCCAGATGGTTGTTGATGACCGTGCGATTGTCGATCAGGAGCTTCGCGGGAACGGAGCGCACGCTCGTGGCGGTGGGCACCGTCAGGCTCGACTCCATGTTCTCCACGACCCGGGCGGACTGGCCCTTGAGGATCGTCGTGTCAGTCGGCTGATCGCTCCCCACCGGTGGACGGGGTGCAGGGGTGGGCTCAGGAGTGGGCTCAGGAGGGGCCGCCGGAACGGGTGCCGGGGTCGGCGTGGCGGGCGACGCTGCGGCATCGAACGGCGCACTGGTGAGTCGCGAGGTGCTCGAGAAGTCGGGAGGCGTGTAGCCCTCGAAGAACTCCCACCAGGCGGGATCCACGGACGAGCGATCGGCGAGGAACTGCTCGTAGATCTCGTCGACGAGCCATTCGTTGGGACCGAAGCCCGCGATGGGGCTCTCGGGTGACTCCGTGGCCACGGGATTCCTCTCGGCTGCCTTGCGTGCGGCACCGTCAGCGTGGTGCCCTCGGTGTCGCCAGCGTAGCCGGACGGGAGGAGGGCGGAACGGACGAGGTGCGGGGAGCGTGCGCTGGCCCCATGCTTGCGGCGTGATCCCTGTGCCTCCGGGCGACAAGCCGTCGAGCCGAATCTCGCTGATCACCGGTGGCTCCCGGGGGATCGGCCTGGCGGCGGCCCGTGGGCTGGGCCGGTTCGGCGACACGGTCGTCCTCGTGGGTCAGGATCCCGAGCGTGTGCAGTCCGCTGCATCCCTGCTCCGGTCGGAGGGCATCGCTGCTCACGGTTTCGCGTGCGACGTCGCGGACGCCACGGCCATGGCGGAGTTGCCCGAGCGACTGGGGCCGCTCGCCGCCGTCGACGTCCTCGTGCTGTCCGCGGGCGTGATGAGCTCGCGAAGCTCCAAGACGCTGCGGACGGAGGCGGAGGAGTGGCATCGCGTCATCGCCACGAATCTCGATGGTGCCTTCCATGCCATCTCGGCTTTCGTCCCCGGCATGGTCGAGCGCCGCCAGGGTCGCGTCATCGCCGTGTCCGCCTGTCTGGGGCGATTCTCCGGGCCCGGAACGGCGGGGGGCCTGGCTCCGTATCGCGTCAGCAAGGCGGCGCTCAACGCCCTGGTCAAGAACCTCGCCGCGGAGACGATGCAGGGCAAGCGCGGCGTGCTGGTCGATGCCATGTGCCCGGCGCACTGCCGCACGGACATGGGTGGCCCGGAGGCACCCCGCTCGGCCGAGGAGGGCGCCGACACGATCGTGTGGCTGGCGACGCGGGAGCTCCCGTCGGGGTCATCAGGCGCGATCGTCACGGGGGCCCTGTGGGAGGACCGCGCGGTCATTCCGTGGTGACGGGAGAGCCCCGGGGAAGCCGGCCGGGTCCCGCGGGGACGAGAGCGCCTGTTTTGGGCCGGACGGGGGAGCGGCTTACCATGCTGATGTGGCACGACTGTCCTTCCCCGGCGTAACAGCACCTCGAGCGGTCTCTGGTCGACGCATGCTCGCGTTTCCGGCTGTCGCGCTGGGGCTCACGGCCAGCCTGCTCGCGCTGGGCCTGACTCCCGCCGCTGCTGCGGACCCGACCCCGTCCCCCTCGACGTCCGCAGGCACTGCCACCGGCACCTCCGCCCCGAAGGCCACGCCATCGACGGCCTCCGTCGACCCGGCCACCCCGCCCGCGGCGCCGACCGTCCTGAATGCGCGTGGCGGCCTGGCCAGTGGCCAGCTCTCCCTCACCTACGCCCCTCCCGCGTCGAACGGGGGCTCGGTCATCACCTCCTATGAGGCGTCGATCGACCAGGGGGGCACCTGGTGGCCCTGCGCAGGCACCCAGGGCGAGTGCGTGCTGACCAACCTGCGCAACGGCACGCAGTACCGAGTCGTGATGCGGGCAGTCAACGGTGCAGGCGCCGGACCGGCCAGCGTGCCGGCGGCGGGTGTGCCGACGGTGCCCGTGGGTGCCGATCCCGACAAGCCGGTCACCCTGCCCAAGCCGCGGGCGTGGGTGGGAGCGACCTTCAACGCCGCGAGCAACAGCCTGGGGGTCGATGCGACCCAGGTGCGCCTCGGCGTGGGCACCCTCCCGGCGATCACGTTCACGCGGGCCATCCCCGACAAGCGGGTCGCGGAGACCCACCTGAGCGTCTCGGCCGTGCTGTCCGACGGCAAGGTTCGCAAGGTCAATGGCGCCTGGGGCTGGACGAGCGATCGCACGGCCGTCTTCCGTCCGATGGACTACTGGCCCGGTCATGCCACGATCGTGATCACGTCGACCATGGACCGCGCGGTGTTCGGGAAGTCCGGCAGCACCTACCTCGTGGGCAAGCGCGACCTCGCCAAGACCTGGACCTTCCGCACGGACCGCAAGCTCATCGCGCGCGTGGACGGGGCGAAGGTGAACATGCGCGTGTTCATCGACGGCCGCAAGGTCGAGACGTTCCCAGTCTCGCTCGGCAAGTCGGGCTGGGAGACGCGCAACGGGGTCAAGGTGATCAGCACCGACAAGGAGCCGGTCAAGATCTACCGAAGCGTGTCCCTGGGGCTGGGACCGGAGGAGTTCTACGAGCTCGAGGCTGACTGGAACACCCGGCTGACGCCGACGGGAGAGTTCATCCACACGGCCACATGGGCGTACGGCCGCATCGGTCGCTACAACGGCTCCCACGGGTGCACGAACATGCGTGCCGAGGATGCCCAGTGGATCTACCAGAAGACGATCCCCGGTGACGTCATCGAGTACGCCAACACCGGCGGCACGACCGTGCAGGAGTGGAACGGCCCCGGCGGGCTCTGGAACATCCCTTGGAGCCAGTGGCTCAAGAAGTCCGCTCTGGGGAGTGGTTCCGGCCAGGTCGACACATCGAGCACGGCACCGTCCTCGGTGGTCGAGGACGCCAGCGCCTGACCGAACGTGCGTGGCAGGATGCCGGCATGAGTGATGCCTCGGTGCCAGGATCACCCGGCGCCTTGAAGCCAGGCTCCCTCGATCGCGTGATCGGAGCGCTGGGTCCCGATCGCTCCCTGGTCGAGCGCGTCGCCCTCTTCGCGGCCGCTGCGTCGGTCGGCGCGTCCTTCGAGCCCGGTCTGCAGCCGCGCAAGACCGTCGACCAGGCCATCGCCACCGGCGTGATCGCCGCCACCACGCTCTCGGCCGTGACCGTCGCCGAGAGTGCCATCGAGTCGGTGGGACGCCTCCTCACCCGTGGCCGCACGGATGCGGGCTCCGGATCACTCCGCCTCGCGTTCACCGTGGGCACCAACGCCCTTGTCGGACTTGCTGCGGAGGGTCTGGCGCGTGCTCTTCCACCCCGCGAGGACGAGCCCCTGCGCCGCGGACTCATCCGGGTTCTCGCCAACCGCACCGCGCGAGTGGCGACCGTGGGCGCGGCGTTGTCCGGGGTCATGGGTGCCAGCGACCTGATGACCCAGGGCGAGCCCTCGCGGCGATGGCTGACGCGCATCCCGGTGGCCCTGCCCGCGGGGGTGGCGTTCTCCGCCTGGCACATCCACCGGACGCACCAGAAGGCGACGATGATGGGCGACACCACCATCGCCGATGTCTCGCTCGGAAAGTCCATGGGAATCGCTGTCGGGGTGGGCGCAGGCGTCATCGGCCTCCAGCTGGGTGAACGGGCCATCGCCCACGGTGTGGCGCGCGGTATCTCCCGTGTCGCCCCGAACTACGACTCCGTCTCGAATCCCGTCGGGCATGTTGTCGCTCTTGGCGTCCTCGGTGTCGCCCTGGTCTCCGGGTACGAGTACGCCGTACGGCGGGTCGAGCAGGGTGGCGCGGCCGTCGAGCCGGCCTATGAGTCGCCGGCCCAGTCGCCGATGGTGTCCGGGAGCCCGGCGAGCCTCGTGCCGTTCGACACGCTGTCGCGCGAGGGGCGTCGATTCGTGAACATGGTGCTCACGCGAGACGAGATCGAGAAGGTCATGGGTGAGCCGGCGAAGGCCGATCCCATCCGCCTGTTCGTGGGACTCGACACCGCGGCCGAGGTCGAGGACCGCGTGGACATCCTCATGGACGAGCTCATTCGCACGGGTGCCTTCGAGCGCGACGTCCTGTGCTTCGCCTCTCCCACGGGATCGGGGTACATCAACTACGTCTTCGCCGAGTCGCTGGAGTACATGACACGCGGCGACTGTGCGATCGCCACGATGCAGTACTCCATGCTGCCCTCGTCGATGTCGCTCACGCGCACGGGACTTGCTGTCGAGCAGAACCGGGACCTCATGCACGCCATCACGGGATACCTGCGAGGCATGGATCCCGGCAAACGCCCCACGTTCGTCCTGTTCGGCGAGAGCCTCGGTGCGCTCACCATGCAGGACATCTTCAAGCGGCGCACGGTCGAGGCGATGGATCGCGATTTCGTGCACTCGTCGATCTACCTGGGCACGCCCTCCGCCACCGAGTTCGCCAAGGCGTGGCGCCTCAGTCCTGAGAAGATCGATCCCGAGGGCAAGGTCATCGAGATCGACGACTTCGGTGACTATCTCGACCTTCCCGAGGAGCAGCGTGCCCGGGTGCGGCACATCCTCATCAGTCACGATGACGATCCCATCCCGAAGTTCGGCACGAACATCCTGTTGCGTCGTCCGTGGTGGCTCGGTCCCGTCGAGGAGCGGCCGCCCCGGGTGCCGAAGTCGGCAACGTGGCGCCCGGGCGTCAGCTTCGTCCTCACAGGGATCGATCTCATCAACGCCATGGATGTGGTCCCGGGGACGTTCGGCCGGCGCGGGCACGACTATCGCGAGGACATCGCCCGGCTGGTGTCGGCGGCCTACGACCTTCCCGTGTCTGCCGAGCAGTTGGCGTCGATCGAGCGCGCCCTGCGTGAGCGTGAACTCGCCTGGGCGCAGAAGCGCGTGGTGACCGAGCAGGTGGCGCGAGCGCGCGAGGCGCT
>CAZQXO010000072.1:0-7048 GCA_964597445.1 uncultured Bifidobacteriaceae bacterium
CTCGCGGCCGTCTCGAAGGCCCTCGACCGCGCCGGGTTCAAGATCGTGGCCAACGGGCTGCAGCAGTGCTGGGAGCAGGGTGACGATGCCCCGCTGACGCGCGAGGAGCTCGAGAAGCTCTTCCTGTCCCTCGCCTAGGTGAGCCCATGAGCACGCAGACCTTCTCCGTCCTCGGCATGACATGCGATCACTGCGTTGCGGCCGTGACCGCGGAGGTGAGCCGGGTGCCCGGAGTCCGCGACGTCACCGTCGAGCTCGTCCCGGGCGCCCTGAGCAGCGTCACCGTCGCCAGCGACCTCCCGGTGAGCGAGGACGACGTCCGCGCTGCTGTCGATGAGGCCGGATACGACCTGGCCGGTTGACGATGTCCGAGGTCGACCTGCGCATCGAGGGCATGACGTGCTCCTCCTGTGCGACGCGCATCGAACGCAAGCTCAACCGGCTGCCCGGGGTCGAGGCCTCGGTCAACTACGCAACCGAGAAGGCGCACGTCGTCCTTCCTGACGGCATGACGGCGGCCGACGCGATCGCGGTCGTCGAGTCCACGGGCTACCGAGCCCATGCCCCTGAGCCGGCTGCTCCCGCGACGGTCCCGATGACGGGCGACGGTGCCGCCGCCGACACTGGCGACGCGGCGATGGATTCCGTGCGACAGCGTCTCGTCATCAGCACGGTGCTCACCGTTCCCGTCGTGCTCATGGCCATGGTTCCGGCCCTGCAGTTCACCTACTGGCAGTGGGCCTCCCTGACGCTCGCCGCTCCGGTGGCCGTGTGGGGTGCCTGGCCGTTCCATCGAGCCGCCTGGGTGAACCTGCGCCACGGTGCCGCCACCATGGACACGCTGGTATCCGTGGGCGTGCTCGCGGCCTTCCTCTGGTCGCTGTACGCCCTCTTTCTCGGTGGTGCCGGTGAGCCGGGCATGACGATGGCCTTCTCCCTGCTGCCGCACTCCGGCGATGCCTCGGCGGAGATCTACCTCGAGGTGTGCGCGGCTGTCACCGTGTTCCTGCTGCTCGGGCGCTATCTGGAGCTGCGCGCGAAAGCGCGGTCCGGTGAGGCCCTGCGTGCACTGGCCACGCTCGGCGCGCAGGACGTCGCCGTCCTGCATGACGGTGTCGAACGGCGCGTGCCGATCGGGGACCTGACGGTGGGTGAGCAGTTCATCGTCCGACCGGGCGAGAAGGTCGCGACCGATGGAGTGGTGCTCGAGGGAGCATCAGCCATCGATGCCAGCCTGGTCACGGGCGAGGCGGTGCCCGTGGAGGTCGGCCCGGGCGACGCCGTCATCGGTGCCACCATCAATGTCGGTGGGCGACTCGTCGTCGAGGCGACAAGGATCGGGGCGGACACGCAGCTGGCGCGCATCACGCGTCTGGTCGAGCAGGCCCAGTCCGGCAAGGCCCCGGTGCAGCGTCTCGCCGACCGGGTGTCGGCGGTGTTCGTCCCGGTCGTCATCGTCCTGGCCGTCGTCACGCTCATCGGATGGCTGGTCCTCACGGGTGACGTGACGATGGCGTTCACCTCGGCCGTCGCCGTGCTGATCATCGCGTGCCCGTGCGCCCTCGGGCTCGCGACGCCGACGGCGCTGCTCGTGGGCACGGGGCGCGGGGCCCAGCTGGGGATCCTCATCAAGGGTCCGCAGGTGCTGGAGTCCACCCGGCGCATCGACACCATCGTGCTCGACAAGACCGGCACGGTGACGACGGGGCGCATGGCCGTCGTGGAGGTCGTGCCGGCGGAGGGCGTCGACCGATCGGACCTGCTCCGGTGGGTGGCCTCCGTCGAGGATCCGTCCGAGCACCCCGTCGCGGCCGCGATCGTGGCGAGTGTCCTGGCTCAGGGGATCCCGGTCGAGCCCGCCCAGGCCTTCCGCAGCCATGGCGGTCGTGGTGTCGAGGGCCTCGTCGACGGGGTGGCGGTCGTCGCGGGTCGACCCGCATGGGTGCGCGACGACAGGGGCGTCGACGAGGGGAGTGACCTCTCCCGAGCACGCAATCGTCTCGAGGCTGAGGGGCGCACCGTCGTGCTGGTCGCCGCTGACGGTCGGGCCGTCGGGCTCGTGGCCGTCGCGGATGCCGTGAAGCCGACGAGTGCCGAAGCGGTCAGCGGCCTTCGGGACCTCGGGCTGACTCCGGTGCTGCTGACCGGTGATCACGCGGCGGTCGCCCGCACGGTGGCGTCCGAGGTCGGCATCGACGAGGTCATCGCCGATGTGCTGCCGGAGGAGAAGGTGGCTGTCGTGAGGCGGCTGCAGGAGTCCGGGGCGATCGTCGCGATGGTGGGTGACGGAGTGAATGACGCTGCTGCCCTTGCGCAAGCCGACCTCGGCATGGCGATGGGCACCGGTACGGACGTCGCGATGGAGGCGGCTGACATCACGCTGGTCCGCGGAGATCTGGGCTCGACAGTCGATGCGATCCGGCTCTCCCGCCGCACTCTCGCGATCATCAAGGGCAATCTCTTCTGGGCCTTCGCCTACAACGTCGCGGCCATCCCCCTGGCGATGGCCGGGCTGCTCAACCCGCTGATCGCTGGAGCAGCCATGGCCTTCTCGTCGGTCTTCGTGGTGACGAACAGCCTCCGGCTGCGTGGCTTCCGCGGGCTGGCTCCCTCCGCTGCTGCATGATCGTCACGTGACCGCCTTCGACGTCGACTCCCTCTCGCTCGAGTCGCTCGCTGAACGGCAGAGCGCGAAGTACCGGACGTACGGCGCTGACGTGATCCCAGCCTGGATCGCGGAGATGGACTTCCCTCTCGCGGCACCCATCGCGCAGGCCCTTCACTCGGCGATCGATCGCTCGGACACGGGGTACCAGTCGGGGCAGGGCCTGCGCGAGGCCTTCGTCGACTTCGCGGCCCGCACGTGGGACTGGACGGTCGCGCCATCGCGGGTGACCGGCATCCCGGACGTGCTCTCGGGGGTCGACTGGGGCATCCGGCTGCTGACGAATCCGGGTGAGGGCGTCGTCATCACCACTCCGGTGTACCCGCCGTTCTTCACCACGATCCGTGACATCGCCGAACGCGCCATCGTCGATGTCCCGCTGGCGAATGTCGAGGGCGCCTACTCGCTTGACATCCCTGCACTGGCCGAGGCGTTCGCGCGTCCGGAGGTCACGGCGTTCGTCCTGTGCAGTCCGCACAACCCGACCGGCACGGTGCCCACCTCCGAGGAGCTCGAGCAGATCGCCATGCTCGCGCGCGATCACGGTGTGGCGGTGATCTCCGATGAGATCCATGCGCCGCTGACCATGCCGGGCGTGCGGCACACGCCCTATCTGACGGTCGCGGGTGTCGACGCCAAGGCGATCGCCCTGGTGTCGGCATCGAAGGCCTGGAATCTCCCGGGTCTGAAGTGCGCGCAGCTCGTCAGCACGGAGGCCACGTCCGTCGTGGTCCGGAAGCGGCTGCCCAAGGAGATCCTGTATGGCACGGGGCACTTCGGCGTGATCGCCTCGGTGGCTGCCTACCGCGACGGAGAGGAGTGGCGGGAGCAGGTGCTGGGCATCCTCGACGCCAACCGGTTCGCGGTGGCCGATCTTCTGGCGGAGCACGCCCCGCGGGCGCGCTACGTGCCCCCGCAGGCCTCCTACCTCGCCTGGATCGACCTCTCGGCCTACGGGATGGGCGATGACCCCTCGGACGCGCTGCTCCGTGAGGGTCGGGTGGCGGTCAACGCTGGCCCCACGTTCGGTCACGGAGGCGAGGGCCGCGTGCGGCTCAACATGGCGACGTCCCCGGCGATCCTGACCGAGGTGATCGCGCGCATGGGTCAGGTGCTGTCGTCGCGATGATGCTGACGCGCCTGCTGCTGCGTGGTGTGACACCGATGGTCGCCGCGATCGTCGCCGTCGCCCTGACCATGCCCGCGGCAGCCGCAGAGCCGCAGCCCGCCTCGACCAAGGGCGGCTATGCCATCGGTGACTCGGTGATGCTCGGGGCCAAGGGCGAGCTGAAGCGCAGGGGGTTCACGGTCGACGCCACCGTCAGCCGTCAGGCCTACTCGGCACCCGCGATGGTCCGCAAGCGCAGTGCGACGCTGCCGAGCACCCTCGTCGTGCACCTCGGCACGAACGGCACCTTCCCGCTGGAGACGTGCCGGCGCCTCGTGCAGAACGCCGGTCCGAACCGCCGGGTGTTCCTGATGACGGTGTCGGTTCCGCGCAGCTGGGAGCGGTCGAACAACGCCACGATCCGGCGCTGCGCCGCCTCGTTCCCGGTCGGCCGGGTGACCGTGGTCGACTGGAAGGGACTGGCCTCCCGGCACCCGGAGTGGTTCTACTCCGATGGCGTCCATCTGAGGTCCGCCGGCGCCCGGGGCTATGCCCGGCTGGTCGACCGGGTGGTCACCGGGGGCTGATCGGGAGCGACGTCCCGTGCACGCGTGTGCACTGAGTCACAGGCAAGCCTCGCCTTGCTGTGCACTTGATCACAGACAAGCGCTTGCATGGCCCTTCACGCGAGCCGGGCCCTCGGGGCGGGTGCATGCTAAGCCGATACCGCGACCACCGGGGCCGCGGCGTCGATCGCAACGGAGCGATTCATGACCATCCCTGGCCTGCACGACGCCCCCACCCAGAACAAGCAGTTGCTCGAGTGGGTCGAGGAGGTCGCCACGCTGACCCAGCCCGACCGCGTGGTCTGGGCCGACGGGTCCGAGGCGGAGTGGCAGCGGCTCACCCAGGAGATGGTCGACGCCGGCACCTTCATCCGGCTCAACCCCGAGATCCGTCCGAACTCCTTCCTGGCGCGCTCCGACCCGAGCGATGTCGCGCGGGTCGAGGACCGCACCTTCATCTGCTCCCAGCGCGAGGTCGACGCGGGACCGACCAACCACTGGGCCGATCCGGCGGAGATGCGCGCGATCCTCAAGGGCAAGTTCGCCGGATCGATGCGCGGCCGCACCATGTACGTCATCCCGTTCTCGATGGGCCCGCTGGGCTCGCGCATCGCGCAGCTCGGCGTCGAGATCACCGACTCCCCGTACGTCGTCGTGAACATGAAGATCATGACGCGCATGGGCCAGGCCGCGCTCGACGAGATCGGCGAGTTCGGCGAGTTCGTCCCCGCGGTTCACAGCGTCGGGTACCCGCTGATCGACGCTGACGGCAATCGTCGCGACGACGTCGTGTGGCCGTGCAACGACGAGAAGTACATCGTCCACTACCCCGAGACCCGTGAAATCTGGTCCTTCGGATCGGGCTACGGCGGCAACGCCCTGCTGGGCAAGAAGTGCTTCGCGCTGCGCATCGCGTCGGCCATGGCCCGCGACGAGGGCTGGATGGCCGAGCACATGCTGATCCTCAAGCTGACCTCGCCCAAGGGCAAGGATCACTACATCACCGCGGCCTTCCCCTCCGCGTGTGGCAAGACGAACCTCGCGATGCTCGAGCCGACCATCCCGGGCTGGTCCGTCCAGACCGTCGGCGATGACATCGCCTGGATGCGCTTCGGCGAGGACGGCCGCCTCTACGCGATCAACCCCGAGGCGGGCTTCTTCGGCGTCGCTCCCGGCACCGGCATGGAGACCAACGCCAATGCGGTGCGCACTCTGACGGCCAACTGCATCTACACCAATGTCGCGCTCACGGATGACGGCGATGTGTGGTGGGAGGGGCTGACGCCGGAGACCCCGGCCCATCTCATCGACTGGAAGGGCAACGACTGGACCCCCGACTCCAGTGAGCCCTCCAGCCACCCGAACGCCCGCTTCACGGCGCCCGCCGGCCAGTGCCCGTCGATCGCCCCGAACTGGGAGGATCCCGCGGGCGTGCCGATCGAGGCGATCCTGTTCGGTGGCCGTCGCGCAACCAACGTGCCGCTCGTCACCGAGTCCTTCGACTGGGAGCACGGCGTGTTCATGGGCGCGACGGTCTCCAGTGAGATGACGGCCGCGGCCGTCGGCGGTGTCGGCCAGCTGCGTCGCGACCCGTTCGCGATGCTCCCGTTCTGCGGCTACAACATGGCCGACTACTGGGGTCACTGGCTCAAGATCGGCACCTTCACCGATGCGTCGAAGCTGCCGCGCATCTACGCCGTCAACTGGTTCCGCAAGGATTCCAACGGCAAGTTCCTGTGGCCGGGCTTCGGCGACAACGCCCGCGTGCTCGACTGGGTCATCCGTCGACTCGAGGGCGATGCGCAGGCAGTGGAGACTCCGATCGGCCGCATCCCGGCCGAGGGGGAGCTGCCGCTCGACGGCCTCAACGTCAGCGACGAGCAGATGGCCGAGCTGTTCGCCATCGATCCGGTGACCTGGCTCGCCGAGGCCGACCTCACCGAGGAGTACTTCGCTCAGTTCGGTGATCGGGTTCCGCAGGAGCTGCAGGGGCAGCTCACCGCACTGCGCGAGCGGCTCGCGCAGGCCTGACGCACCAGCACGACCCCCGATGGCGGGCGGTGACCGAAGGGGTCGCCGCCCGCCATCGCGCTGTGGGGTGCTCTCCCGTGACACCCGGCCGTCGGAGCCGGGGTGCTGCGGGCTTCGTGGGGAGATCGCACCCTAACTCTCAATCTCAAGTTGAGGGTTGTGGGGTCGCGTGAGGTCCGGATGACCGCCCCGCGCTGGCCCGAGGGCCGCGGACGTCGCGCGATCGGGTGGGGCAGCCTGCCCGGAACTTTGGTGCCGTGGGGAGCGTCACTTTACGATTAGGGACCATCACCGCGCGTCGGGCGAACGGCTGCGCGGTCTGACCTCGAAGGACCTGTTGATGCGCCGCGTCTCCTCCTTGGCTTCGGCCGTGGTGGGGGCTTCTCTGGCGGCCTCGACGCTGGCCCTCGCGGTGCCTCCGGCAGCGGTCGCGGCACCGACGGACTCAGGTTCGGTCATTCCTGCTCGATGCGTGCTCGAGCCTTCCGTAGCGGCGTCACCATCGCCGTCGTCCGGTTTGGCATCCGCCTCGGCATCGGCATCAGCGTCGGGATCGGCGTCTGCATCTGCATCTGCGTCTGCGGTGTCGTCGTCTGACACGCAGTCCCGTGACGATGCTGTGCAGGTGCGCAGCGGGGATCAGGAAGCGAAGTCCGCGAGTGCGGATGTGTCGGAGTC
>CAZQXO010000073.1:0-2612 GCA_964597445.1 uncultured Bifidobacteriaceae bacterium
CTGCGCGATGCCCTCCGGGAGGTGCGACACGAGTACGACTGGATCCTTCTGGACTGCTCGCCCTCGCTCGGCATCATCACGATCAACGCCCTCACAGCCGCGGATGCCGTCCTGATCCCGCTTCAGTGCGAGACACTGTCGCACCGTGGCGTCGGGCAGCTGATGGAGACGATCGCGGACGTGCAGAGGCTGACCAATCCGGATCTGCGCATCGCTGGGCTCGTGCCGACGCTCTACGACGGGCGGACGGTCCACGCCCGCGCGGTGCTGGCCGATCTCGGCCCACGCTACGGAGTTCCCGTGTTCTCGCCGATCGGTCGGTCGATCCGCTTCTCCGAGGCTCCCGCAGCGGGTCGCAGCATTCTGGCGACCGCAGGGACGTCCAAGGGCGCGGAGGACTACCGACGGCTGGCCACCGAGGTGGCCGGCGTCATTCGGAAGGGGTGACAGGCGCGGACGCCGATCCGCTGCGCGTGCGCCGACGCTGGCGGTTGCGCTTCGGAGCGTCGTTCGGGTCCTTGGCGCCCTCGGCGCCGTCGGTCTTCGCGGCGGGCTTGCGCTCACGCGTCGAGTCGGGCTTGCGCTCACCTCGGCGCTCCGGCTTGCGGTCTGACGAGCGGCGCGATCGATCTCCGCGGGAGTCCGCGTCCTTGCGCTTCTTGCCCGTCTCGCCGAGGTCCTCGACGGTCTCGGCAGCCAGGCCCTCGCGCGTGCGGCTCGCCTTGGGCAGCATGCCCTTGGTGCCGGCGGGGATGCCGAGCCCTGTGTAGACGTGGTCGCTCGTGGAGTACGTCTCGATCGGATCCTTGAAGGGGAGTTTCAGGGCGCGGTCGATCATCTGCCAGCGGGCGATGTCCTCCCAGTCGACGAACGTGACCGCGGTGCCGGAGTTGCCGGCTCGCCCGGTGCGGCCGATCCGGTGCAGGTACGTCTTCTCGTCCTCGGGGCACTCGTAGTTGACGACGTGCGTGACATTGTCGACGTCGATGCCTCGGGCGGCCACGTCGGTCGCGACGAGGACGTCGATCTTGCCGGAGCGAAAGGCGCGGAGCGCCTGCTCGCGTGCTCCCTGGCCGAGGTCGCCGTGGACCGTGCCCACGGCGAAGCCCCGCTCGGTGAGCTCGTCGCACACCTTCTGGGCCTTGCGCTTGGTGCGGGTGAAGATCATGGCGAGCTCGCGACCGTCAGCCTGGAGGATGCGTGCCAGCAGCTCGACTTTGTCCATGGGATGCACGCGCCAGACGTGCTGCTCGATCGCGTCGACCGTCGCATTCTCGTCGCCCATGTCGGCCGCACGGAGGTGCAACGGGTTGGTCATGTAGCGACGTGCCAGGTTGACGATCTGCCCGGGCATCGTCGCGGAGAACAGCATCGTCTGACGCTCGGCCGGGATCATCGCGACGATGCGCTCGACATCGGGGAGGAAGCCCATGTCGAGCATCTCGTCCGCCTCGTCGAGGACGAGGACGCGCACGTGCGAGAGGTCGAGGTCGCGACGGTTGGCGAGGTCGATGATGCGCCCGGGCGTGCCGACGACGACGTCGATGCCCTTCTGGAGCGCCTCGATCTGCGGCTCGTATGCCCGACCGCCGTACACCGCGAGGACGCGGACGCCCTTGATGCGTCCGGCTCGCTCGATGTCGGTGGCGACCTGGAGGCCGAGCTCGCGAGTCGGACACACGACGAGGGCCTGAGGCTTGCCCTGCGCGGCGGCAGGAAGGTCGGCGTACTCGGGATTGGCCGGAGCCACCATGCGCTGGAGCAGGGGGATGCCGAAGCCGAGGGTCTTGCCTGTGCCGGTCTTCGCCTGACCGATGAGGTCGCTGCCCTTGATGGCCGAGGGAAGGCACTGGGCCTGGATCGGGAAGGCGTGGGTGATGCCGTCAGCAGCCAGGGCTTCGGCGATCTGGGGATCGGCGCCGAGCTCGACGAAGGTGGGGGCGGTGGTGGGATCCACGGAGGAAGTCATTTGCCGCCACCCTACCCTGAGGCAGTCGCTAGCCTGAGGCCACCATGACCGAGCCCCCCGTCTCCGCGCTGGACACGGATCCCGTGTACCGCGAGGCCGTGATCGATCTTCTCGGGGTCCTGGCCTACGGCGAGCTCACCGCCTTCGAGCGCATCGCGGCCGACGCATCCATGGCGGAGACCATCGATGACAAGGCGGCCCTCGCCGGCATGGCGACCGCGGAGTACCGGCACTTCGTGCGCCTGCGCGATCGACTCGTGGAGCTAGGAGCCGATCCCTCGGAGGCCATGGCACCGTTCCGCCGGGCCTACGAGGAGTACCACGAGCAGACCGCGCCCAGCGACTGGCTCGAGGGCATGGTCAAGGCCTATGTAGGCGACGGCATCGGCATGGACTTCTACCGTGAGATCGCGGCCTACGTCGACGACGAGACCCGCGAGCTCGTTCTGTCGGTCTGCGATGACCTCGGGCAGTCAGCCTTCATTGTCGACCGGGTGCGTGCGGCGATCCAGCAGGATCCCCGGGTCGGTGGGCGACTGGCTCTCTGGGGACGTCGCCTCGTCGGCGAGGCGCTGTCGCAGGCCCAGCGGGTCGCGGCCCAGCGCGATGCGCTCTCCACCCTGCTGGTCGGTGGTGTGGACCG
>CAZQXO010000073.1:2712-5266 GCA_964597445.1 uncultured Bifidobacteriaceae bacterium
GCGCTCCGGCGGTCACCCGCCGAAGCCGACCCGACCCTTCGACGCAGCCCCCACCTCGACGTACGCGATCTTCGACCCGGGCACGATCACCGTACGGCCGCGGTCGTCGACGAGAGTGAGGTTCCCACCGGAGGTGAGGGCGGCCTCGACCGCCGCGATCACCGAGTCGTGGGTGTCGTCGCTGTCCAGCGAGACCTCGCGCGGGGTGTGCTGGACGCCGATCTTGATCTCCACAGCGGATCCCTTCGGATGAGTCGGTATGCAGTGCAAGCGTGTCAGACGCGACGTTATTCCGACTGGGGTGGGTGCGACAGCGGGAAACTGCTGATGCCGCGCCAGGCCAGCGAGGCCACCAGCTCGGTGGCGAGGTCGCGCGGCAGGCGATCCGGGCCGGACCTGACCCAGCTTTGCGCCGACACCTGCACCAGCCCCTGCATTCCGGAGGCGAGCAGCATGGCCTCGGGCTCGCTGAGGCCGGTGTCCTCGGCGATGACGGCAGCGCTCATGGTTGCGAGGGTGAGGTCGGTCGCATCGACGCGCGCACGTACGGCCGGCTCATGTGCCAGGTCGCTGCTGAAGACGAGTCCGAAGGCACTGCCGGGCTCCTCGGCGAATCTGAAGTAGGCGTTCACCATGGCAGCGACGCGGGTGGCGTTGTCGGTGGTGCCGGTCAGCGCCTGTCGGGCGGCGTCGAGAAGATCCTCGATCCCGGAGTCGAGCAGCTCCAGATACAGCTCGAGCTTGCCGGGGAAGTGCTGGTAGAGGACCGGTTTCGACACCCCCGCGCGCTCGGCGATCTCGTCCATCGAGGCAGCGTGGTAGCCCACGGAGGAGAAGACGTCGAGTGCGGCCGTCATCACCTGCTGACGACGCTCCTCCCGCGGCAGTCGCGGTGCGCGGGAGGCGGGACTCGACACGGACATGGGCTCATCCTACTCGCGAGTAACAAGGTGGCCTACCCTTGACGCGTGAGTCCGCACGAGTCCGACCCGGTCGCCGGGGCATCCCTGCCCCACGTGGCCGATACGAGCGGTCCCCTGCCGTCGTGGCCCCGCGAGGACCTCCGGCTGCCGACGCGCACGCTGAGCGTCCGGCACGCCCCCGGCGCTTCGCCCGGCCTGCCCGCCGCCGTGTACGTGCACGGCCTGGGCGGATCCTCGCTCAACTGGACCGACCTCATGCATGCGATGCAGCCGGACGTCGACGGGTGGGCGGTCGACCTCGGAGGCTTCGGGTACTCGCCGCCTCCTCGCGATGGCGATATGTCTCCGTCAGGTCATGCGCGGGCACTCGTCGACGTCATCGCGCAGCTCGACCTCGCCCCGGTGCACCTCTTCGGCAACTCCATGGGCGGTGCCGTGGCCCTGCAGCTCGCAGCGCGGCGGCCCGACCTCGTGCGCAGCCTGACGCTCATCTCCCCGGCCCTGCCGTCGCTGACGCTGACGAAGCAGAGTGCGCACCTCCCGGTCATCGCCGTCCCGGGTGTCGGTGAGCGCCTCGTCCCGAAGTTCATGGAGACCGATCCCGAGAGTCGTGTGCGGGGCTCGATCGACGTCACCTTCGCCGATCCGTCGCGCGTGCCTCCCGAGCGACTCGAGGAGGCGACGGTCGAGACCGAAGTGCACGACCGCCTCCCGTACGCGTCCGATGCGTTCCTTCGCTCCTTGCGCGGACTCCTACGCACCTATGTGGACCTCGGCCCTCAGCGGCCCTGGAAGCTCGCCGAACGTGTCACGTGCCCCACGCTCGTCGTCTACGGTCGCAAGGACCCCCTGGTCGACTCGCGCAGCGCTCATCGTGTCACCAAGCACTTCCGTGATGCCCATGTCGTCCTGCTGCCCGACAGCGGCCATGTCGCGCAGATGGAGCATCCCGAGTTCGTCCGCGCGGCGTGGGAGCGCTTCATCGCCTGAGCTGTCAAGCACAGCATCCACAGCATCGCGCCTGTCCACAGCCATCACGATGATTCTGGTGGGCCTGCACCGACCGACCTAGCGTCGTTGACATGCCCGGTGTCACCGTTGTCGAGGATCGCGTGCGCGCGGAGGTTCGTGCGCGCGGCATCGATCCGCTCCGTGATCCTTCCGCTGTGCGCGGAGTCGTCGACGAGGTCCTGGCGCAGCTGGTCGCGGATGACGACGCGAAGGGGGCGGCCGAAGCCGCGTTCCGGGCCATCGCAGGATTCGGCCCGCTGCAGCCCCTCCTCGACGACCCGCTCGTGGAAGAGCTCTGGATCAACGCCCCCGGACGAGTGTTCGTGGCCCGAGAGGGCCGGAGTGAACTGACGACGATCGTGCTCGAGGGATCGGAGGTGCGCGATCTCGTGGAGCGCATGCTCCGTGTCTCAGGTCGACGACTCGATCTCAGCTCTCCCTTCGTCGACGCGATGCTCCCGGATGGCAGTCGTCTCCATGTGGTGATCCCCGACATCACCCGAGAGCACTGGGCTGTGAACATCCGGCGCTTCGTCGTGCGGGCGCGGACCCTCTCCGACCTCGTTGAGCGGGGTGCGCTCCCGCGTCAGGCCGCTGCCTTCCTGGACTCTGCGGTCCTC
>CAZQXO010000073.1:5366-7010 GCA_964597445.1 uncultured Bifidobacteriaceae bacterium
CGGGACACCTCTCCGCGCAGAGCCGACACATGTCCCTGCCCGTGCGGCGTGAGCGGCGCACGAGCGCGCTCGGGGCGCCGCGCCCCTGGACGCCTGTCGTCGTCGGTGCGCTCCTGGGCGTGGTGACAGGTGGACTCCTGACGCTTCCCGAGCCCTCCCTTGCGGCTGTGACGGTCCTGGGCGTGGTCGGTGCCGTGGCAGCCCTGTGGGCGCAGGAGGCGCGCACTCGCGCCCGGTCTCGAACCCGCGCCCGCGCGATCGAGGAGCAGGTCCCGGTGCTCGCCGATCTGCTGGCCCTCGGTGTCTCGGCGGGTGTCGCGCCCGTGGCGGCGATGGACCGTGCCGCTCGGCATCTCTCCGGTCCACTGGGCGAGGACATCACCGCGGCCATGGATCGCGTGCGTGCAGGCGAGGCTGTCGAGGCAGTGCTCGTCGACCTCGGACGGAGTTCCCCGAGCCTGAGCCGCCTCGTCGAATCGATGCTCATCGCGCTCGACCGCGGCACTCCACTGGCGGATGTCCTGCGCGCGCAGGCCCTCGATGCGCGCGCGGAGGAACGTCGCCGGCTGATGGAGTCCGCCGGTCGGAAGGACGTCGCGATGCTGGCGCCGATCGTGTTCCTCGTGCTGCCCAGCGTCGTCCTGATCGCCCTGTTCCCTGCCGTGCGAGCGCTCGAGGTGGTCGTGTCGTGAGAGCGGACGACGTCGGGGAGAGGTTCCCGTCGAAACAGAGGAGAGAGGTCTGATCATGAGGATGATGCGCAGGTACCTGCACCAGCTGCTGGGCCACGTCGACGACCGGGGCGACGTCCCGGGCTGGGTCCTGGTGACCGTGATGAGTGCCGGTCTCGTGACGGCGCTCTGGCTCGTCGCCGATGAGCAGCTGACCTCCGTGCTCGGCCGTGCCATCGGCTCCGTCTCCGCGCCCTAGAGCGGTGGCTCGCATCGCCGAGCGCGCCGCGCGTCAGGCGCGGCGTGGGGATCGGGGCAGCGCCGCCGTCGACTTCGTCCTCGTGGCGCCGATCGTCCTGCTGCTGACCGTCGGGGTGCTCCAGATCGGCCTGGCCCTGCACGTGCGCGCGACGCTGACCTCGGCGGCCGCGGAAGGCGCGCGTGCTGCGTCGCTGGCCGGCGCCGATGCTGCTGCCGGAGTGGCACGCACGCGCATGCTGCTGGGCGAGAGCCTGGTCGGGGCCGTGGTGCGCGACATCGGCGGCGGTCTCGTCGACGCAGGCGGCGTCCAGGCCGTGGTCATCAGGATCGATGCGGACCTCCCCCTGCTCGGACTGCTCGGCCCAGGCGCCCTGACCGTGGAAGGTCGAGCCCTGGTCGAGGGGTGGACGTGAGCATCACCACCGACGACCACGGGTCGGCGATCGTGGAGTTCCTCGGCATCGGCATCGGCATGCTCGTCCCGATCGTGTACGTGCTCCTCGCGGCCGCGGGTGTCCAGGCGGGTGTCTATGCGAGCACCCAGGCCGTCCGGGAGGCCGGTCGAGCGTTCGTGTCGTCAGCGACTCCCGAGGAGGCGCACCTGCGCGCGGCCGCGGCAGCTCGCATGGCCTTCGAGGATCACGCCATCGCCCTGCCCGAGGACGCCCTGACCGTCACCTGCGTCGGTGGCCCCTGCCTCACGCCGGGAACC
>CAZQXO010000074.1:0-6999 GCA_964597445.1 uncultured Bifidobacteriaceae bacterium
CGCCGGGAACCGACGTCATCGTCGATGTGCGCTGGCAGGTTCCCCTGCCCTGGCTGCCGGAGGGGATCGCCGGCGCCGCCCCGTCACTCGTGCCGGTCCATGCCCGTCACCGCGTCCTCGTGGACGAGTACCGCGGGGTCCCCGCATGAGCGGGCTCAGGCCCGGGCGCGGAAGCCGAGGCGGGCACTGGGGTGGGGACAGGGGGAGTGTCCTGGTGCTCGGCCTGGGCATGGTCGCGGTCGCGCTGCTGGCCGTCATGGTCGGCGTGGATGCGACGTCGGCCTACCTCCAGCGGCGCTCGCTCGTGGCGCTCGCCGATGCGTCGGCGCTCGCGGGTGCCCAGGCCATCGACGCTCAGGCCTACTACCGCGACGGCGCCACCTCCGCCACGAGCCTCGATCCCGCGGCCGTCACCGGTCGCGTGTCGGATTTCCTGCGCGCGGTGGTGGCGGATGCTCCGGAGGGCCTGCGCCTCGAGGCGGTCGCCACAGACGGTCGCGTCGTGATCGTGCGGCTCAGCCAGCCTCTGCGCCTTCCGTTCCTGTCGGCGATGGTCCGGGACCCGATCACCGTCGAGTCGCGGGCGCGACTGGCATACCGCGCCGTCGACGTGGAGTAGTGGCCCGTACCCTTGACCCACCATGGCTGACATCGAACTCGGCGAGAGCCTCGCCGCCCTCCAGACAACCATGGGCAGTATCGAGGCCGTGCTCGACCTGCCGGCGTTGCGCGAGCAGGTCATCGACCTCGAGGCGCAGGCGAGCGCCCCCGATCTCTGGGACGACCAGGAGCGTGCACAGCAGGTGACATCGCGCCTGTCCTTCGTGCAGGGCGAGCTCCGCAAGGTGGGGGCCCTGCGCAGCCGCCTCGATGACCTTCCGGTGCTCTTCGAGCTGGCCCAGGACGAAGGTGACGAGGCAGCACTGGCTGATGCCCTTGCCGAGCTCGCGTCCGTGCAGGCCGCCATCGACGAGATGGAGGTGCGCACCCTCCTCTCGGGTGAGTACGACTCACGAGAGGCCTTCGTGACGATCCGCTCGGGTGCGGGCGGGGTCGATGCCGCCGACTGGGCGGAGATGCTGCTGCGCATGTACACGCGGTACTGCGAGCGCCACGGATGGCCGTACGAGGTCAACGACACGTCCTATGCGGAAGAGGCCGGCATCAAGTCGGCGACGTTCCACGTGAAGGTCCCGTACGCCTACGGCACCCTCTCGGTCGAGCAGGGCACCCATCGCCTCGTGCGCATCTCACCGTTCGACAACCAGGGTCGGCGCCAGACCTCGTTCGCCGAGGTGGAGGTCATCCCCGTCGTCGAGCAGACCGACCACATCGACATCCCGGACGATGAGATCCGCGTGGACGTGTACCGGTCGTCCGGGCCCGGGGGTCAGGGCGTCAACACGACCGACTCCGCAGTGCGCATCACCCACATGCCCACGGGCATCGTCGTCTCCTGTCAGAACGAGCGGTCGCAGCTGCAGAACCGCGCCTCGGCCATGGCGGTTCTCCAGTCCAAGCTGCTGGAGGTCCGGCGCCGGGAGGAGCAGGCCAAGATGGACGCCCTCAAGGGGGATTCGTCCGGTTCGTGGGGCAATCAGATGCGCTCGTACGTCCTGCACCCCTACCAGATGGTCAAGGACCTCCGCACGGAGGAGGAGACGGGCAACACCGCCTCGGTGCTCGACGGGGAGATCGACTCCTTCGTGGAGGCGGGCATCCGCTGGCGCAAGAAGTCGGCTGGCGCAGCCTGAGGGCCTTGAGGCCGCAGGTCGTGAACGGGCCGAGGGAGGCTGGGCTGTTAGCCTCGTCAGGTGATCCTCTTCGACCACGTCACCAAGGTCTACGCCACCCAGCAACGCCCTGCGCTGGATGACGTCTCCTTGGAGATCGAGAAGGGGGAGTTCGTCTTCCTCGTGGGTCCGTCCGGCTCGGGCAAGTCCACCTTCCTGCGGCTCGTGCTGCGCGAGGAGCAGCCCACCAAGGGCCAGGTCTGGGTGCTGGGCAAGGACCTCAACCGCCTCTCCAACTGGAAGATCCCGGCGCTGCGCCGGCAGATCGGCACGGTGTTCCAGGACTTCCGGCTCCTGCCCAACAAGACGGTCGCCGAGAACGTCGCCTTCGCCCTCGAGGTGATCGGCAAGCCCTCGTCGCAGATCAAGAAGGTCGTGCCCGAAGTGCTCGAGGTCGTCGGACTGGAGGGCAAGGAGGGCCGACGTCCCGACGAGCTTTCCGGTGGCGAGCAGCAGCGGGTGGCCATTGCGCGGGCATTCGTGAATCGACCCATGCTGCTGATCGCCGACGAGCCGACGGGCAACCTCGATCCCGGAACATCCGTCGGCATCATGAAGCTGCTCGACCGCATCAACCGACTGGGAACCACGGTTGTCATGTCGACGCACGACTCCCAGATCGTCGACCAGATGCGCCGTCGCGTCATCGAGCTCGACGGAGGTCACGTGGTGCGCGATCAGTCACGCGGTGTCTACGGGTACGCACGATGAGGGCCACATTCGTCGCCAGCGAGGTCGGCAATGGCCTGCGACGCAACCTGACGATGACCCTCGCCGTGATCATCACGGTGGCGGTGTCGCTCGCCCTCTTCGGTGCCAGCCTCCTCGTGCGCGCCCAGGTGTCGACTATGAAGGATTTCTGGTTCGACAAGGTCGAGGTGTCCATCTTCCTGTGCAGCAAGGGCAGCGACACTCCGTCCTGTGCGGGTGGTGCCGTCACGGCCGCCCAGCGTGACCAGATCAACGCCGATCTCGAGAGCCTGCGACCCCTGGTCCAGGAGATCTACTACGAGTCGAAGGCGGAGGCGTTCCAGCGCTTCCAGGAGCAGTTCCGCAACTCGCCGATCGTCGACAATGTGACGGAGAGCGCCCTTCCCGAGTCCTTCCGGGTGAAGCTCTCCGATCCCACGCAGTACGACGTCGTGGCGTCAGCGTTCGAGGGGCGCCCCGGCATCGAGCAGGTCAACGACCAGCGCCAGGTGCTCGACAAGTTCTTCCAGATCCTCGGTGGTCTCCAGCTCGTCGCACTGGTGATCGCCGTCGTGATGCTTGTCGTCACAGTCCTGCTCATCGTGAACACGATGCGTGTCGCGGCCTTCAGTCGTCGCCGGGAGACGAGCATCATGAGGCTTGTCGGAGCCTCCAACTTCTACATCCAACTGCCCTTCCTCCTGGAAGCCGCGCTTGCCGCGGCTATCGGGGCGCTCCTGGCGATCGGTGGGCTCGTGCTCATCAAGACGGTTATCGTCGACGGTGTCCTCGCGCCGTCCTTCCAGTTCACGGCCTTCGTGGGCTGGGATGCCATCCTCGCCATCGCGCCGATCATGTTCATCACGGGTATCGCTCTAGCCGGTCTTGCGGCGTTCTTCACGCTCCGCAAGTACCTCCGGGTGTGACGCGCACCCTCACCGAGCCGCTCCCGCAGACGCGCCGGGGGTGGGTCGGCCTTGTTGTGACCGGACTGCTCTTCGCGGTCGCGTTCTTCCTCGTCGTGCGGTTCTACGACGCCGAGGGCGGAAGCTCGGTCGACGGGGGCTTGGAAGCATCGTCGGAGTCCGGGCTGATCCTGTCGATCGAACCCGACAGCATCGACCCGAACACGGGCGTCGCCGAGATCCATCTCTCCTTCGGTGCGCAGGGCAGCGAGTACGTCGGAGAGGACGGTCGACTCCTCGACAACGTGCGCATCACCGTCGCGACAACGGACGGCCTCGACGAGCTCAAGTTCCCGTCAGGCACCGTCCTGAGCGAGCACGTGGTCGATGTGCGGATCGACGGAGAGGAGGCGGCCTATCCCTTCGATGTGCACCGCGGATACGCGCTCTTCACGGCGGACACATACGAGCGGCAGAGCGATGGATCCGTCACGTCGACCGCGGCGGTGCCGATCGGGATCCAGGGCGACGGCGGGGTCAACGGCTGGAACACGGCCTTCACCCTGCCGACAGGCTTCGCCGAGACGCAGTCCATCGCGGTTGAGTTCACGCGTGCCTTCTCCACCAAGGTCTTCGCCCTCCTCATCATCGTCATCGCGGGAATCCTGGCGCTGCTCTCGCTCACGATCGCGGCCCTCGTCTGGGCGGATCGCCGCCCGGCTGAGGCGGCGCTGCTCGGCTGGTCCGCTGCCCTGCTCTTCGCCCTGCCCCTGCTGCGCACCTACCTGCCCAATGCGCCGCCGTTCGGTGCCTCGATCGACATGTACGCCTACCTGTGGTTCATTCTCGCTGCCGGAGCCGCGGCGGTCATGGTCGTGCTCGGCTGGAACCACCAACGGCTCCATGAGCGTCAGCAGGAGCAACGCAGGCGCCGCGCAGCGTCAGCGGCGGAGGAGGGCGACTCCCATGCCGCGTGAGAAGGGGCGGAAGGTCATCGCCCAGAACAAGAAGGCGCGTCACGACTATGCCATCGAGGACGTCTACGAGGCAGGCATGGTCCTCACCGGCACGGAGGTCAAGTCCCTGCGCGCCGGTCGGGCCACTCTCACGGACGGCTTCGCCACCGTCGATGACGGTGAGGTCTGGCTGCGCGGAATCCATATCCCCGAGTACTCACTCGGAACGTGGACGAACCATGAGCCGCGACGTGCCCGCAAGCTCCTCCTGCGCAAGGACGAGATCAACCGGATCGCGGCCAAGGTCAAGGACTCCGGAGTGACCCTCGTCCCTCTCGCCCTCTACTTCCATGACGGCTATGCGAAGGTCGACCTCGCCGTGGCCCGAGGGCGCAAGAACTACGACAAGAGGCAGGCGATCGCCGAGCGCGAGTCCAAGCGGGAGGCTGAACGCGCCACGGGGCGCCGGACCAAGGGCATGGACTGATCGATCATCGCCCCGGCGATGATTCCGTCGCCTTGACTCCCTCTACCCGGGCGGTCACATTGGTGACATGACCCCCGTCGTGCCCGATCCGCAGGTCGCCCTGGCGGTGTCGAACCTGACGGTGACCTATGGGTCGTCCCGCGGCATCGTCGACGTGTCGATGGAGGTTCCTGCTCGCGGAGTCACGGGCCTCCTGGGCTCGAATGGTGCGGGCAAGACCACCCTCCTGCGTGCGGCCCTGGACCTCGTGCACCCGTCGTCAGGGTCGGTCCGGGTGGGGGGCATCGACTCGCGCGTACCGGCGGCTCGGGCCGAGGTGACGTACCTCCCCGGCGACCTCGTCCTGCCGAGCCGACTGACGGGCTGGGCCGTGCTCCGGCGTTTCACGGCCGCGCGCGGTGCGATCGACGTCGATCGCGTCCGCACGATCGCCGAGCGCCTCGATCTCGACCTCGACCGTCCCGTCGGCCAGCTCTCCCGGGGGAACCGCCAGAAGGTGGGACTCGTGCTCGCCTTCGCTCCGGCGTCCCGGCTCCTGCTCCTGGACGAGCCGACCTCCGGCCTCGACCCTCTGCTGCAGAGGGAATTCGGGGATCTCGTCCGCGAGACGGTGGCCGGAGGATCCGCCGTCCTCCTCTCGAGCCACGTCCTCTCGGAACTGGAGGAGCTCGCCGATCGCGTGGCTGTCCTGCGCGAGGGGCGTCTCGTCGCCTTCGAGAGCATCGAGACGCTCCGCGAAGGGGCCGAGCGCGGAGTTGCCATCAGGTTCTCCACGGAGGAGGAGGCGCAGGAGTTCGCCGCCCGTCTCCCGCAGGCGATGGTCCGGCTGATCGAGGTGACCCGTGACCGGGTGCGGCTCTCCTTCGCAGGCGACATCGATCCGATCATCAAGGCGGCATCCGCCTTCCACATCAGGGAGATCGAGTCCATCGGTGGCGATCTGGATGACGTGCTCCTGCGCTTCTACGCAGCCGGTGATGCGACATGACGGGCTCGCTGTCGCTGGTGGGATCCGACCTCCGACTCCAGTGGCGCTCGACCCTCTGGTGGGTGCTGGGCACGATGGCCCTGGTGGCACTGGTCGACGCGTTCTATCCGAGCATCGCGGGCGATCCCGCCTTCGACCAGATGATGGAGCAGATCCCCGAGTCGCTGCGCCCGCTCATCGGGCCGGACTCCCTGACGTCCCCGGTCGGCTACCTGTCCAGTCAGCTCTACCTGGCCTTCCTGCCCGCCGTCCTCCTGGTCTTCGCCATCGGACGCGGGACGTCAGCCTTGGCGGGGGAGGAGGAGGCGCACACCCTCGACCTGCTCCTGGCCCAGCCGGTCAGCCGGACCTCGCTGTACCTCCAGAAGTTCGTCGGCCTGGTGGTCGGCGTGGTCGTCCTGGCGGCGTCCTCCCTGCTGCCGACCCTGGTGCTGGCCGGTCCCACCGGCCTGGACATCCCTGTCGCTTCCCTGGTCTCTGTGACCATCCAGATGGCAGCCTTCCTGCTGCTGTTCGCGGTGCTGGCCCTCGCCGTGTCCGCTGCGACGGGGCGCAAGGGCACCGGCATAGCCGTCGCAGCAGGGTTCGCGTTCGTGACCTTTCTGGTCGACGGGCTCGGTCAGTCGGTCGACTGGCTGGGCAACCTGAGGCCGCTCACTCCCTGGCGCTGGTACGACGCCACGGCAGCCCTCCAGGGCGAGGCGATCGGCGGGTCCCTGCTTGTCCTCGTGGCGGCGACGGTGGCCTTCGTGGTGCTCGGACTCCTGGCCTTCGCCCGGCGCAACCTCCGGTCCTGAGCCTGAGCCCGGATGCCCGGGCGTTTGTCCCACGCGTGCAAGGGGCGTACCATCGAAAGCGGCCCTCGGGTCGTTGACAATTCCACAGGGGGTGACAGGTTTCGACGGACAGATGTTTCGACCGGAGAAGCGTGCCGAGAAGCCAAGGTGATCTCGTTAAGAATCCTTGGAAACCAATAACTGCCAACAAGAAGCAGTCTGCTGACGCTTACGCCCTCGCGGCCTAAGCACTAGATCAGCCGTCAGCCCGATGCGTCCCCGAATCGGGAGCTGGCGTCGCTAGGGGACTCACCAAGCCCTCCGGTCACGGGAGGGGGCGGAACACCAAACAGTGACTGGACCGCCCGGGGCAGTGCCGCACGAAGCCCTGGGGTCGAGAAGCG
>CAZQXO010000075.1:0-6740 GCA_964597445.1 uncultured Bifidobacteriaceae bacterium
CCGATGAAGCGGATGGGGCGGCCCGAGGAGCTGGCCGCCGCGATCTGCTTCTTCCTGTCCGACGACGCGTCCTTCATCACCGGGCAGACCCTCGTGGTCGACGGAGGAGAGACCATCTCCTGACCGTTCATCGCGCCGCCCGGGTCCTCGTGCGACTCGTCGCGCCTCCACGCTGGTCGTGGAGGCGAGGAGGCGGGTCATGCAGGTGCGACGGTGGAGCGGACTCGTCCTGAGCGTGCTGGCCATGCCTCTGCTCGTCCTCGGCCTCATCGATCCTCTAGAGGGTGGCATCGCCCTCCTCGCCGCCGGCGCGATGCTCGCCATCACCCGACTGGTCGGGCAGGTGCCGCTTCCGCGACTGGTCTGGGTCGCCTGGGTGACCGCCGCCGCCTTCGGGGCCATCGCCCTCACCGGAGCCATCCTGCGATGGGAGCAGGAGCGAGGGGTGGGGCCGAAGGGTCTGCCCTGGTGGATCGTCGTGCCCCTGATCGCCTACGAGATCGCCGTCCTCCTGTCGATCGTCGGAGGCGGCTGGTACGTGGTCCGACACATTCGCGCCCTGAGCCAGCACGGAGAACACCGTGCGGGGACCTCGACCGCGTGACACACTCGCGGCATCCCCGGACCCATGAGGTGACCCATGCCGCAGCACGACAGCATCGATCCCGAGTCGCTCGTCCCCCTCGCCGCGCTCTACGAGGCCCTTCCGGGCGGCTTCAATGCCATCCCCGACATCGGCGCGAGGCGCGAGACCCTCTACGGGATGCTCGCGCAGATGACGGCGGATCTTCCGCCCAACCCGAACGTGGCTCTCGAGGACATCGCCATCGCAGGGCCGGGGGGCACGCTGAACCTGCGCATCTACCGTCCGGCAAACCCGGCGCCCAGCCGCCCGGGCATCCTGTTCATCCACGGCGGCGGGATGGTGCTCGGCAACCTCGACACCGATCACCTCACGGCCGTGATGCTGTGCGAGACGATCGGAGCGGTCGTCGTCTCCGTCGACTACCGGCTCGCGCCGGAGGATCCCTACCCGGCCGGCCTCGACGACTGCGTCGCTGCCCTGGAGTGGATGGCCGCGAACTCAGCTGACCTGGCTTACGACCCTGCTCGCCTGGCGATCTACGGCGGCAGCGCCGGAGGCGGCCTCGGCATCGCCACCGCTCTCCGTGCCCGCGATGCGGGAGGCCCGGCCCTCTGCTTCGTGATGGCCCCCTACCCGATGATCGACGACCGCAACGAGACCGCCTCCAGCAAGGAGATCGTCGACATCGGGATCTGGGATCGCGCCGGGAACATCGAGGCATGGGCGTGGTACCTGGGAGGGCAGGTCGCGGACCAGTACGCCGCACCCGCTCGCGCGACCGATCTGGCAGGACTTCCTCCCATGTTCATCGACGTCGGCGACCGCGACCTGTTCCGCGACGAGGACGCTGCCTTCGCCGAGCGACTGGCCGCGGCGGGAGTTCCGGTGGAGTGGCACGAGTACCCCGGCGCCTACCACGCGTCCGAGGTGTTCGCACCGACGGCGGCCCTGAGCCAGCAGATCTGGGCCGCGCGCATCGCGGCGCTGCAGAGCGCCCTCGCCTAGGGGTCGCCCGTCAGGGCAGTCACGTCAGGAGCGATCCGCGCATCGCGGCGATCTGAGTCGGCGCCATCCCGTTCGACAGCGCCCACGACTCCGCCCCGCCGTAGGTCGATGTCATGCGCGCGAGGAAGCCCTGCATCGTCTCGAGGTCCGAGGCGAAGATCCAGTCAGGTGCGTAGGCGAGCCCGTTCTCCTGGAACACGGGTGCATTGCGGATGCGCTCGACGACAGGCGCCATGTTCTTCGTCGTGACGTGGTAGTCCGCCGCGATGTGCTCGTGAGGGACACCCAGGATGTCGAGCAGCATTGCGACGGTGATCCCCGTGCGATCCTTCCCTGCGGTGCAGTGGATGACCACCGGCAGGTGGTCAGGCTCGGAGATGACCGTCAGCGCCTCGGTGACGAACCGGGCATTGACCTCGATCTGCCTCATGTAGTCGTCGATGAGGTTGTCGCACATGCCCGCATCGATCTGCGCCTGGTTGATCCCTGACTGCGGAGTCATCGGGCAGTTGACGAGTCGAATCGACGGATCCAGCTCGTAGCCCTCGCGCTCCACCTCCAGCGGGATCCGCAGGTCGATGACCACGCGGGGCGCCACGACCCGCTCGAACTCGGCGCGCCCCTCGCGTGTCAGGGCCTTCGGATTGTCGCTTCGGAAGACTCGTCCGGCTCGCACCTGACGCCCGTCGGCGGTGACCATGCCGCCGAGATCACGGATGTTGACGAGGCCGTCGATGCTCAGCTCCGTCGCCTTCACGAGCTCACCCTCCTGGCCGATGCCATCATCGCCGCGGCGAGCACGCCCGGATCGACCGGATCGGCCTGCCCGGCCAACGGTGCCTCCACCGCGAGGATCGTCGTGGCCGGAAGTGCCTCCACGAAGTCCCGCACCGGAAGGTCGCCTTCATCCGGCAGGAGGCGGGCACGCACCCCCTCCGCCCGGGCGGCGGCGGCATCGGCTGCGGCTCCCGGTCCATCGGCGCCGCAGATCTGCGCGTACGGCACCAGAAGCGGGTCGACCGCCGAGAGCTGTGCCGTCGTTCCGCCCGATCGCGTAAGGTGCAGGACATCCGGCAGGACGACGACATTCGGCTCACCCGCGGCGTCGATGACGGCCAACGCATCGACCAGGGTCGGGGATGCCGTGAACATCATGAACTCCAGCGCGACGGCAGTTCCGTGCGACGCCGCCGCACGGGCCAACGATGCGAGAGTCTCCACACGGCGGGCGTGATCGGCGTCCTCCACGGTCGCGATCACGTAGCGGGCACCCAGGGCCTCGGCTGCCTCCAGCAGCGGGGTCGCGGCCGCCACCGACTCCGGGCCCGTCATCCGGATCACCTCGAGGTCGAGGATCCGCGATCCGCTCTCATCGATGTGCCGCCGCAGGCGCTCGAGCGCCCGGTCATCACCGAGGTGGCCGTGATCGATGCCGGTCGACGGACTCGGGGTGAGTCGCAGGCTGAACCAGTCAAACCCGGCACCGGCGGCGATGTCGGCCAGCTGGGCCGGAGGCACGGCGATCATCGAGAGGTGGGCGAGGGAGTACTCACGCGTCATGTTCCCGCCAGTCGCTCGACGATGGGCAGGAAGGCATCGAGGTGCGCGTCACCGACTGTGATGTATGAGAAACCGTACTCCTCACGTCGCCGAATCAGCTCCTCGCAGATCTGGTCGACGGAGCCCACCGCCGCATGCGGGAAGCGGGTCAGCTCCTCCCCCACGAGCCCAGTCCGCTTCGACACGGCCTCAGCGGTGATCTCGGAACGTCCCTCCACCGAGATGAAGTAGGTGGCGGTCTCGAGCTCAATGGTGTCGAATCGGTCGCCCGCACCGTCCTTGATCCACTGGATCTTGTTCCGCGTCTCGTCCTCGGTCGACGACGCAATGCTCCCCGCACCGACGACACCACTGCTGTTGTTGAAGTTGACGCTGACGATGTCGGCCAGCTCGCCCGCGATGCCGAGCACCTTGGGTGCTCCGCCGCCGATCATGAGGGGCGGATGCGGCGTCTGCACCGGTCGAGGCACGGCGACGTATCCCGACGATCGGACGAACTCCCCGTGGTAATCCACCTCGGCATCGCTGTCGTATGCCTGCAGCATGAACTCGGCGGTCTCGCGCATGAGCTGGATGCGACGACCGGCGGACTCGAACGGGATGCCCATGCCCTCGTACTCGTTGACCAGCCACCCTGCGCCGAGGCCGATCTCGAGGCGCCCCTCGGAGAGGACGTCGATGGTCGCCATCTCCTTGGTCAGGATGGTCGGCAGGTGGTAGCTGGTGCACGCCATGCGCGAGCCGATGCGCAGCGTGGTGGTGGCCATAGCGGCCGCCGTCAAGGCAGGGATGAGCGCCATCGCCTGAACACGATGGCCCGTGCCCTCGATGCGCGAGCCGGGACCGAGGTAGTGATCGGCCACGTGGAGAGTGGAGAAGCCGGAGTCCTCGACCCGACGCGCCAGCTCGACCCACTCCTGCTTGGTCGGAGAGCTGAACGCCTGGATCGCGAAACGGAAGGGCCGGGTCATGACGTCATCGCCATCTTGCGTGCGGCCCGGAAGTACTGGCCCTGTGAGGCGGTGAACCCACCGTCAACGAACAGCACCTGACCCGTGATCCACCCTGCCTCGTCCGAGCACAGGAAGGCGATCGCATCGGCGATGTCCGATGGCCGGCCCATGCGTCCGACGGGAAGGCTGTGGCCGATGGCCTGCTGGGCCGCCTCGGTGCCGTAGTGACCTGCGGTTCCCTCGGTGAGGACGGTGCCGGGCGCCACTGCATTGCAGCGGATGCCCTGGTCGGCGAACTCGACAGCCATGGCCTGGGTCAGCAGGTTGATCGCTGCCTTCGACGTCGGGTACAGCGAGGTCGAGGCCGCGTGCGCCACGGACGTGATCGACGAGAGGTTGATGATCGTGCCCCCACCGCGCTGGGCCATCACGGGAACGAGGGCCTGCGCCATGAGCACAGGGCCCATGATGTTGATGTCGCAGATGGCGCGCATGTCGTCGACCGTGGTGGAGAGGAGGTCCTTGTAGACCTGGATGGCGGCGTTGTTGACGAGAACACTCGCGTCCGGGGCGAGGCCGGCAACACCTGCGACCGCGTCGGCATCGGACACATCCACCACGGCCGTGCGGCAGTCCAGTTCAGCCGCGAGCGCGCGGAGCGCATCGGCGTTGACGTCGAGGGCGAGTACGTCGTAGCCGTCGGCCGTGAGGCGCTGGCTCACCGCCCGACCGATCCCCTGGGCCGCGCCCGTGACCACTGCTGTTCCCCTGCTCATGCTTCCTCCGTTGTCGGACAGTCGATCCATGCATCCCCGTGCACAGCCCAGTCGATACAGCGCCGCAGCACCTGGCGGTACTCCGGGGACTCCCACGCCACCCGGTCGACGACGCCGAGGTCGTCGATCCCAAGATCCATCACGTCGAAGCGCCCTCGGCAGTGGCCAAGCGTGAAGTAGGTGACCTGACCGTCGCCCTCCGGGCGGGTGAAGAGCACGGGATGACGGCCCGAACCGTGGTCGGTCTCGAAACCGGGAGTCGGGCCCGTGTACTTCACATCGAGGAGCACTCGAAGATCGCCGGCGAGTTCTGACACGTAGATCTCGTCGGTGGTCGTGAAGGCCGCGATGCCCTCGGTCAGCGGGTCGGAAACCTCAGTGGGCTCGATCAGGACGTCCGAGATCTTCGGGTGGGCGAGGAACCGGTTGCCCAGCAGAGCCGAGAACTCAGGCATCGCATCAGGCGTGCGGAAGATGCGCGGGCCGGTCGGTTCAGGCGGATCAATCGCCGAGTTCGTCGCGTGGAGGGCCAGAAGTCGGCCGCCGCCAGCGACCATGGAGCGGAGGGCTCCCACCTCGCCCGCGGAGGGCCGGACATCGCAGGTGTAGGCAATGACGGCATCGGCCTCGCCCAGCCTGCGTGTGTCCGAGAAGTCCGCGTGGACCGTCACGCGGGCGGCATCGTGCCTGCCCACGAGGGTGAGCAACTCCTGACGGGCGAAGCCCACGTCGTGCCAGCGTCCGCCGACGACGATGGCCACCTCCGCGCGCCCGGTGGGGCACAGCGCAGAGGTGGCCATCGTGAATCAGATCGTGGTCAGTACTGCGTGCGGACGGTCATGCCGCCGTCGCACACCACGTTGGTGCCGACGCAGTAGCCGAAGGCCGGGCTGGCGAGGCTCACGATCACGGCTGCGACCTCCTCAGGCTTGCCCATGCGGCCGAGCTTGATCGATCCCAGGACCTTCTCGTAGACCTCGGGGCGGCCGGCCTTGATCTTGCCCCAGTCACCGTCCTCGAAGTAGACGGGACCCGGCGAGACCGTGTTAACGCGGATGCCCTTCGGCGCCAGCGCCTGAGCGGCCGACGACGCGTGCCTGATGATGGCCGCCTTGAAAGCACCGTAGGAGTTGGGCGAGCTCGGCCACACGTTGTCGAAGCCGAACGTCGACGAGAGGGCGACTATCGAGCCGCCGCCGGCGGCCTCGAGGATCGGGGTGCCCTCGTCGATGAGGTGCACGAGCGGGAGCAGATCGAGTTCGAGGCTCTGCTGCCACTGCTCCGGGCCCTTGAGCGAGCCACCGGTGACGTTCGACACGAGGATGTCGAGGCCACCGAGGGCATCCGCAGCATTGCGGATGAAGCCCTTGAGCTCATCCTCCTTCGAGACATCGATCGCCTCGGCATAGACCGTGGCGCCCTTCGCGCGCAGCTCGGCGGCCAGCGCATCGACGGCCTCCTGGTTGCGCGCGCAGAAGGCGACGGAGGCACCTTCGGCGGCGAGCAGTTCGACGGTGGCACGTCCGATGCCGCGGGTGCCTCCAGTGACGAGGGCGCGCTTGCCCTTGATGCCGAGATCCATGCTGTTCCTCTTCTGTCGTGGGGTGTTGGCATGTTACTAGATCCTGACTACGGTAAGTCGGAGTTCCCTCAGACTCCCCGGAGCCGTTCATGAACCGTGTCACCGTCCTCCCCCTCGACCTCACCCTGGAAGTCGAGGAGGGTCAGACCGTCATGCAGGCAGCCCACGCCGCGGGCTACACCTGGCCCACCGAGTGCGAGGCCAATGCCTCGTGTGGCCTGTGCGTGAGCATCATCCGCGAGGGGATCGACAACTGCGGTGAGATCGGGGCCGAGGAG
>CAZQXO010000076.1:0-6022 GCA_964597445.1 uncultured Bifidobacteriaceae bacterium
GAACCTAGACTAACTGAACCAGAATCAGTTGGGCTGCCAATTACCCCATACCCCAATGGCTGCCGACGTGCGGCCCCACGAGTATAGACACTCCGCCACCGGGGGCCGACGCGGCCCACCCCGAGTCACGCGCGGGACTGGAGACGCGCCAAGCAGGTCTCGCGACCGAGGATCTCCATCGACTCGAACAGAGGCGGCGACACGCGGTGCCCCGTGATCGCCACCCGCACGGGCCCGAAGGCCACCTTGGGCTTGAGCCCGAGACCATCGATCAGTGCGGCCCGAAGCGCCGCCTCGATGTCGGAGGCCGTCCACGCGTCCAGCTTCTCCAGGGCAGCCGTCGCCGTCGCCACCGTCGTCCGACCCGATGCGTCGAGCAGCGCTTCCGCATCCCCGGCGTCGACCGTGAACGCCTCCTCGGGAACGAGGAGGAAGCCGAGCATCCCGACCGCCTGGCCCAGGGTCTCCATCCGCTCCTGGACGAGTGGCACGGCCGCCGCCAGCACCGCTCGCGCCTCGGACGTGATTGGCTCGCGCAGCACACCCGCGGCCACGAGGTACGGGATCACACGCTCGACCAGGTCAGCGGTGTCCAGCGCCCGGATCCAGTCCCCGTTGATCGCCGTGCACTTCTTGAGGTCGAAGCGCGCAGGGTTGGGGCTCACGCGATCGAGGGTGAAGGCGGCCGCCAGCTCCGCAGGGCTGAAGAACTCCCGATCCTCTCCCATCGACCAGCCGAGCAGGGAGAGGTAGTTCAGGAGCCCCTCGGGAAGGTAGCCCTCGTCGCGGTACCACTGGAGCGAGGACTCCGGATCGCGCTTCGAGAGCTTCTTGTTGCCTTCGCCCATCACATACGGCAGGTGACCGAAGCGCGGCGTCGTCCCGTCGGAGATCCCGATGGCGGCGAGCGCCTCGTAGAGGGCGATCTGCCGCGGCGTGGACGACAGGAGGTCCTCGCCGCGAAGCACGTGGGTAATGCGCATCAGCGCATCGTCGACGGGGTTGACCAAGGTGTAGAGCGGCTCGCCATTGGCCCGGAGCAGCACGTAGTCGGGTACCTGATCGGCCGCGAAGGTGATCGGCCCGCGCACGAGATCGTCCCAGGTCCAGTCCCGATCCGGCATGCGGAAGCGCAGGACGGATGGGCGGCCCTCCGCACGGTAGGACGCCACCTGATCCTCGGTCAGCGAGCGGCAGTGCCCGTCATAGCCGGGGGGACGATGCTCCGCTCGCGCCTGCTCACGACGCGCCTCCAGCTCCTCTGGCGTGCAGTAGCACCGATAGGCGTAGCCGCCGTCCTCCAGTCGGCGCGCGACATCAGCGTAGGTGCCCTCGCGCATGCGCTCGGACTGGCGGTAGGGGCCGTAGGGGCCGCCGACCACCGGGCCCTCGTCCCACGTCAGGCCGAGCCACTCCAGTGCCGCCAGGAGCGCCTCGTACGACTCCTCGCTGTCGCGGGCTGCATCCGTGTCCTCGATGCGGAAGACGAACGTCCCTCCGGTGTGTCGTGCGAAGGCCCAATTGAAGAGAGCCGTGCGCACCATCCCCACATGGGGGTTGCCCGTCGGCGACGGACAGAAGCGAACCCGCACGCCAGTCTCAGCCACGATCCCTCACCTGATTCGTCAGTGTTCCGATGCCGTCGATGGAGACGCTCACCTCATCACCCGCTGCCAGCGGACTGACACCCGCTGGCGTCCCCGTGAGGATGACGTCGCCGGGCAGAAGGGTCATGACCGAGCTGATCCATGCCACGAGCTCCCGCGGTGAGCGCACCATCTCGCCGAGGGTCGATGACTGTCGGACGACGCCGTTGACGCGACAGTCGATCGAGGCGTCGTCAAGGTCGACGTCGGTCACGATCCATGGCCCCAGGGGGCAGAACGTGTCGAAGCCCTTGGCCCTTCCCCACTGACCATCAACCCGCTGGAGGTCGCGTGCCGTCACGTCGTTCGCGCACGTGTAGCCGAGGATCACCTCGTCGACGCGATCCTCCTCCACATCCCGGCACAGTCGACCGACGACGATCGCCAGCTCGGCTTCGTGCTCGACCTGCTCGGACTGCCAGGGCAGCAGGATCGGATCGCCGGGACCGATCACGGCCGTGCTCGGCTTCAGGAAGACCATCGGCTCCTGAGGCGGGGCATCCCCGCCCATCTCACGGACGTGGTCGAGGTAGTTCTTCCCGACGGCGATGACCTTGGACGGCAGGACAGGTGCGACGAGGCGCACGTCGGCGAGCGCCACGACCCGCCCATCCGGCTCGAAGGGACCGAAGGGGTGGCTGGAGAGCAGAGCAACAGCCTCGCCCTCGATCACTCCGTAGTGAAGGTCGTCCTCGAAGGAGACGCGGCAGATGCGCACCCGCCGACCCTACCGATCCCGGCGCAGCAGCCCGTATCGGACCGCATCCTCCAGTGCTCGCCAGGACGCCGCGATGACGTTCTCGTGGACACCCACGGTGCTCCAGGAGTCCTGACCGTCGGAGGTCCCGATCAGCACGCGCGTGCGGGCGCCCGTACCGGCCTTCTCATCCAGGATGCGCACCTTGTAGTCCACGAGTCGCAGGCCTTCCAGATCGGGGTACTTCTGGAAGATCGCCCGGCGCAGTGCCCGGTCGAGCGCATTGACCGGGCCGTTGCCCTCGGCGGTCGAGATGATCCGCTCCCCATCGAGATGGATCTTCACTGTGGCCTCGGTGCTCACCTCGCCCTGTGCATCCTGCTCGACAATGGTGCGCCACGACTCGACCCGGAAGGACAGTTCACGCCCCTCACTCCCCCAGATGAGCAGCTCGAACGAGGCATCCGCCGCCTCGAAGCTCCATCCCTCCGCCTCCAGCTCCTTGACCTGCTCGACCACGCGCGTCACGACCTCCGGCTTGTGAGAGAGGTCGTGACCGAGTTCAGCTCCCTTGAGTTCGATCGAGGCGCGCCCGGCCATCTCCGTGACCAGCACATTCTGCTGGTTGCCGACGACGGCCGGGTCGATGTGGTTGTACAGCTCCGCATTGACCTTGAGGGCGCTGGCATGCAGGCCCGCCTTGTGGGCGAAGGAGGCCCAGCCGGCGTAGGGCTGATGTGTGTTCGGTGCGATGTTGGCGATCTCGGCGATCGCGTGCGAGATGCGCACGGTCTCCTTGAGTGACTCCCCCGGGATGCAGTCGATACCGAGCTTCAGCTGCAGGTTGGGCACCACCACGAAGAGATCGGCGTTCCCGGTGCGCTCGCCGTACCCGTTGGCCGTGCATTGCACATGGGAGACCCCGGCCTCCACCGCGGAGACCGAGTTGGCGATCGCGCATCCGGTGTCGTCCTGGCAGTGGATGCCCAGCCGGACGCCCGCACGTGCCTTCACGTCCGAGACCACCTCGTACATTCCATGCGGCAGCATGCCACCGTTGGTGTCGCACAGGACTCCGACCGAGGCTCCTGCCTCGGCCGCCGCGATGAGCAGTCGCACGCCGTAGTCGCGATCGTGGGCGTAGCCGTCGAAGAAGTGCTCCATGTCCACGAACACCCGTCGCCCTTCACCGACCAGGAAGCGCACGGTGTCCTGAACCATCGCGACGTTCTCGTCCAGGGTCGTGCGGAGCGCCTCCACCACATGCCGCACGTCCGACTTCGCCACGACCGTGACGACGGGGGCCTGGGAGTCGAGCAGGGCCCGTACCTGCTGGTCCTCCTCGACCCGCACCCCCGCCTTGCGCGTCGCGCCGAACGCGACCAGTTCGGCGTTGCGGAGCTTCAGCTCGGTCTGCGCCCGCTGGAAGAACTCGGTGTCCTTCGGCATCGCCCCGGGCCAGCCGCCCTCGATGAAGCCAACCCCGTAGTCGTCGAGGAGTCGCGCGACCGCGAGCTTGTCGGCCACCGAGTACGAGATGCCCTCCCTCTGGGCCCCGTCACGCAGGGTCGTGTCGTAGACGTGAAAGCCGTCAGGACGAGACATGGCTCTTCCTCGCAATCCGGTCGGACCGCCAACGAAAAAGCCCCCCGCGGGTGCGAAGGGCTGCGCGTCGACGTTGGTCGACGCGCTAGTTAATGATGATGACGGTGCTGTGCACCCCTCCATCCTGCCACATGCACGACTTCGGTGGCCGCGGAGGAGCGATCAGACCAGGCGATGGAGCCAGTTGTGACGGTCAGGCGACTGACCGGTCTGGATGTCCAGCAGCGCCTGGCGGAGCCGCTGGGTGACCGCACCCGTACCCCCGTCGGACACGAGCCACGACCCGGAGCCACGGGACTTCACCTCCCCGACAGGGGTGATGACGGCTGCCGTGCCGCAGGCGAAGACCTCGGTGATCTCCCCCGACGCGCACCCGTCTCGCCAGTCATCGACGCTGATGCGTCCCTCCTCCGCTCGGATGCCGAGATCGGCGGCCACGGTGAGCAGGGACGCGCGGGTGATCCCGGGCAGGAGTGAGCCTGTCAGCGTGGGCGTGACCAGACGTGCGCTGTCGCCCGACCCGTACACGAAGTACAGGTTCATGCCGCCCATCTCCTCGACCCAGCGACGCTCCACTGCATCCAGCCACACGACCTGGTCGCAGCCGTGCGAGGCTGCCTCGGCCTGCGCCACGAGCGACGCCGCGTAGTTTCCCGCGCACTTCGCCTCGCCGGTTCCGCCCTGTGCCGCCCGGACGTAGTCATCGGACACCCAGACGGACACAGGGGTCAGACCCCTCGGGAAGTAGGCCCCGGCCGGGGACGCGATCAGCAGGTACTCGTACCGGTTCGCCGGTCGGATCCCCAGGCCCACCTCGGTGGCGACCATGAACGGACGCAGGTAGAGGGACCGCTCCTGACCCGAGGGGACCCAGGCGCGATCCTGGCGGACGAGTGCCTCGATGGAGCCGAGGAACAGCTCGGGCGGGACCTCGGCCATGGCCAGCCGGCGAGCGGAATTGGCGAACCGCTCGGCATTCTGGAGCGGGCGGAAGGCCCAGATGCTGTCGTCCGCATGCCGGTAGGCCTTGAGCCCCTCGAAGATCGCCTGCCCGTAGTGCATGAAGTTGGTGGCCGGGTCCAGACTCAGGGGCCCGTAGGCCTCGAGTCGGGCATCGTGCCAGCCCTCGTCCTCGGTCCAGGTCGCTCGCACCATGTTGTCGGTGAACGTCCGGCCGAACCCCGGATCCGCCAGTACCGCGTCGCGCTCCGCCGCATCGGCAGGATGGTCCGACGGTGTGACGGAGATCGGCCAGAGAGCCGTTCCGGAGTCAGTCGCAGTCATGGAACGGAACCTACCCCTCGGCAGCCGCGACAGCAGCCGCTGCCAGGGCATCCCCGATCTGGCTCGTGCTGCGGATCGCGTCGCCCCGCGAGGCCAGATCGGCTGCGACGGCCGACTCGACCCACGCCGCAGCCTCGGCCTGCCCGACGTGGTCGAGCAGCATGGCCAGGGACATGACCGTGGCGGTCGGATCGGCCTTGCCCTGACCCGCGATATCGGGAGCGGAGCCGTGGACGGGCTCGAACATGCTGGGGTTCGAGCGCGTGGGATCGATGTTGCCGCTCGCCGCGAGGCCGATGCCACCCCCGATGGCCGCGCCGATGTCCGTGAGGATGTCGCCGAAGAGGTTGTCGGTGACGATGACATCGAACCGCTCGGGCTGCGTCAGGAAGAACATCGACGCCGCGTCAACGTGGCAGTAGTCGGTCTCGACCTCGGGGTACTCCTTGCTCACCCGATCGAAGGCCTGCTGCCAGGTCTGGCCGGCGTGCACCAGAACGTTCGTCTTGTGCACCAGAGTGACCTTGCGGCGGCGGCGCATGGCCCGCTCGAACGCGTCGCGGATGATCCGCTCGGCTCCGTAGGCAGTGTTGATGCTCACCTCCGTGGAGACCTCGTGGGGCGTGCCCTTGCGCAGCGTTCCTCCGGCCCCGACGTAGGGGCCTTCCGTTCCCTCGCGGCAGACGACGAAGTCGATCTCCGCCGGACCCTTGCCCGCGAGGGGCCCGGTCGTGACGCCGGGGTAGAGCTTCACCGGCCGAAGGTTGACGTGGTGGTCCATCACGAAGCG
>CAZQXO010000077.1:0-6007 GCA_964597445.1 uncultured Bifidobacteriaceae bacterium
GGTGCTGCAGGACGGTGTCGTCCAGGACCTCATGCTCGAGGACAACGGCCTGTCGGTCGTCAACAGCGCGGCGTCCTGCGTTCTCGATCGCCTGTAGTGCCGGGGGAGGAGAACTCCTCCTCAGACCGCATCCGGGCGGCGGATCTCGGCATCGATGTCACCCTGCGCTGCGAGGGAGCCATCACGCCCCCCTCCCTTGCCCCGTAGGAGGGTGGCCAGGAGCACAGCCAGAAGCGCACCCAGCAGCGGCCCCGCGATGTAGACCCACAGGGCGGTGTAGTCGTTCGCGATGATGTCGGGGCCGAGGGTTCGCCACGTGTTCATGGATGCACCGGAGAGCGGACTGGCCCACAGGCCCGCCAGAGCGATGTAGCCGCCGACGCCCAGGGCACCGATGATGCCGATGTTCTGCGCCCCCGACGCCGTGCCGAGGATGACGCTGAGGAGACCGAAGGTCAGGATCAACTCCATCCAGAACGCCGCCCAGGCGGTCGTGTCGCTCGACGGATAGGTGCCTCCGTAGGAGGACGACACCCCGATGATGGCCTGCGCCACGATCATCGCCACCACGGCACCGGCAACCTGACTGATGAGATAGCCCGGCACGCGTCGCCACGGGAAGTCACCTCGAAGACTGAACGCCATGGTCACTCCGGGGTTGAAGTGCGCACCGGACACCTTCCCCATGAACATGATCATCGCCATGACCATCAACCCCGGGGCAACAACGGCGGCCACGCGTCCGATTGACTGATCGAAAGCCTGGTTCATCATGGGGGCACCCGCCGCAACGAGAACCAAGAAGAACGTGCCGACGAACTCGGCGATCCACCGCTTCCATTCCACGCTCAGGTCGTCGAAGTCGGTCCATTCGGCAACAAGCTGACTGTTCATGAACCCGCACGCTAGCAACGGTTAGTCTCTGCGGAACAGACACGACGGGAGACCTCACCATGGACCTCGCTGGAGCCAAGCCCATCTGGCTGGACAACCCGCAGAAGCACGACTATCCCGCTGCGGCGAACTACCTGAGCCTGCTCCTCGATGCGAAGTACGTCGATCAGGCCGTGAAGGGACTCAAGAAGGCGAAGACGATCCACTTCTTCGCCAAGGACATCCTGCGCGCTTCCCGACTGAGCCTGCTCCCCATCGACGACGTCCACGTGGCAGGAGACCTCGCGGCCATCATCCGGGGCGAGAAGCTGTCCCCCATCCTCCTGGTGCGCGGCCGACTCCACGACGACGCACCGCTGACGATCGCCGATGGCTACCACCGCGTGTGCACGGGCTACCACCTGGCGGACAACACGCCCATTCCCTGCAGGATCGTCGACCTGCCCGCTCCCACCCCGTGAGTTGACGTCAGGCCAGACGGGCGGAGATCGCGGACGCCAGTCGGTCCGCGGCCCCCTCGGAGTGCAGCAGGAACAGCGAGGGTTCCGTCAGCTCGAGCTCGAGCAGCACAGGCGACCCCTGGGCGTCCGGGATGAGATCGACTCGGGCGTACACAGGAACGTCGCCCGGGATCGCGGCGATCACGCGGTCGGCCAACTCCCTCTCCTGGGCTGACGGCGTGCGGGGGTCGATCTGCTCGCGCAGGAAGAGCCCCTCGACGCGCTCGCCCTCCGCACCCCGGGCCAGCAGCGGGCCCTTGCGGATGGCGTGGGAGAAGACGCCGCCGAAGAACAGGAGTGCTGTCTCGCCGTCGGAGTCCACCGCCGTGAGGTACGGCTGCACCATCACGACGCGCTGCTCGGCCAGCAGCCCGGCGATGTGCTGCTCGATTCCTGCGATGTCCTCGTCGACGTGGTGCCGGGCGGTGCCGCGCGATCCGCACGACACCGCCGGCTTCACGACGATCTCCTCGGCCTCGATCGAGGTCCAGGCATCGAGCTCGTCACCCGGCTCGAGGAACCGCGTCGGCACCACGGGTATGCCGGCGGCGGCCAGCTCGCGCAGGTAGCGCTTGTCGGTGTTCCAGCGGACGAGGTCGGCGCGGTTGAGCAGCGTGGTCACGCGCGCCACGCGATCGATCCACGCCATGAACGTGTCGTGATCATCGCTGTAGTCCCACGTCTCTCGGAGGACCACGGCGTCGAAACGCGACCAGTCGACCGAGTCGTCGGTCCAGACGACGGGAACGCCCTCGATCCCGATGCGCGCGAGCGCGGGGATCAGGAGCTGGTCGTCCTCATCGAGGAGCGGGAACTCACGGCACGTGGCCAGGGCGACGACAGGCATGCCGTCGACCGTAGCCGGTGCGGACTACTCCGTGATGGTGAGGGCGATGTCGCGAGTCGTGTTGTCCGGGCCCGTCAGCGTCAGCGTGACTGAGCCGGCGCCGAGGCACTGACCACCCGGGTTGAAGACGGCGCCACCCTCCTCGTTCGCCTGCGTCACGGAGACAAGAGCCGGATCGCTGGAGTCGAGGGTCGTGCCGGCGAGCTTGTCCTCGGCGACGATGACATCGAGGTTGTCGCCGACCTTGCAGGTGGCGCTGGTCTGGTCCTCGGTGATGATCACCGGGGGAAGCATCTCGGTGGACTCGCTCGACGAGGAGGAGCAGCCGGCGAGGACGGTCACGCCGAGGAGGGCGGTGGCGCCGAGGGCGGCAGCGGTGCGCATGCGGATCATGGAGTGCTCCTTGAGTGCCTCGAGTGGTCGTGACGTGGCCCGGTTCGGGCTACAGCGTCGGACGCAAGGGTACGCGTCCGGGTTCCTGGTCAGACGTCCGCCGCACCGTTCGTCTCGTCGAGCCGCTCCAGCATCTCCACTCGCGCCTCATGGCGACCGCCGTCGAACGGAGTCTCGAGGAACACGCGCAGGGAGTCGACGGCCACCTGGGGCTCGGTGACGCGCTCGCCGAAGCAGGCCACGTTGGCGTTGTTGTGACGGCGGGTCATCTCGGCGTCCTGGGCGTCACGGATCACGCCACCGCGCACACCCGGGATCTTGTTGGCGGCCATGCAGATGCCCTGCCCGCTCCCGCAGACGGCAACACCGAGATCGACGTCACCCGAGGCCACCGCCCGGCCGACGGCCGCACCGAAGTGCGGGTAGTCGACCCGCTCCTCCGAGTAGGCGCCGAGGTCCCGGACGTCATGCCCCTGCTCGACCAGCCACGCCCGGAGGGTCTCCTTGAGAACGAAGCCCGCATGATCGGAGCCGACGGCGATCCTCATGAGTCCTCCTGCATCGCGGCGAGATCTGCTCTGACCTCGTCGACCATTCTTCCGCGTCGCTCACGCAGCAGGGCCGTGACATCTGCTCGCGGCTCGACAGCCGCCGCGAGCGGAACCCGATCGGGATTGCGCGGCAGTCCCGCACCCAGGAGCGCCGCGCCCACGACGGCGGCGTCGGGTGCCTCGGCCACGGCGAGGGCCAGGCCCGTCGCATCGGCGAGGAGCTGACGGAAGGCCGGGTCGTGCGTGCCGCCACCGACGAGCGGGACGGGTGAGGTGAGGGACGCTCCGGATCCCTGAACCGCCTCGACCCCGAGGGCCACCGCCTGCGCCACGCCCTCGAGCACGCTGCGCAGCAGGGCCGCGCGGTCGGTGGCGAGCGAGAGCCCGTGCCATGAGCCGCGCAGGGTCGGCGTCATGAACGGCGTGCGCTCGCCGGAGAGGTAGGGAACGAAGATCGGGTCGTCCGGCTGCACGCCCGGCGCCAGCGCCGCCGTGGCCTCCTCCACCGAGGCGCCGAGCCAGGCCAGCGCCGCCGTCAGGGTGATGCCGGCGCTCTGCACCGCGCCGATGCGGTACCAGCCGGAGCGGGGCTCCCCCGCGACGCAGAAGGTGTGCGTGCGCAGGGTCGCGTCGAGCAGGGGCTCGTCCATCAGTCGCACGGTCTGCGATCCGCTGCCCACCGCTGTGAACCCCTGACCCGGTCCGAGTCCGAGGCCCACGACGACGCAGGCGGTGTCGGCCCCGCCGACGGCAGCCGGGATCTCGTGACCCTGCAGGCACACGGTGCCGGCGCCGGACTGCGAGGCCCGCACGGGCGGGAGCAGCTCCGACGCCATGCCCGTCCAGGCGACCGCCTCCGGTGACCACTGCCCCGCGGCAACGTCGAACAGCAGCGTCCCCGAGGCGTCGCTCGGCTCGGTCGCGACCTCGCCGCCCAGGGCCACGCGGAGCCAGTCCTTGGGCTGGAGCACCGTCGATGCGCGGGAGAGCACGTCAGGCTCATGCGCACCGAGCCAGGCCAGCGTCGTCGCGGCGAAGCCCGCGACCGGGCGCGAGCCGAGCCTGCTCATGAGCTCGTCGGGGAGGTCGCGCGCCATGCGGTCGGCCTCGTGCGCGGTGCGCGAGTCGGCCCACAGGATCGCGGGCCGCAGCGGACGGCCGCTCTCCTCGGCCAGCACGACACCGTGCATCTGTCCGGAGAATCCCACGGTGGTCGGCGTCGCTCCGGTGGCATCGAGGACCCGACCGACGACGTCGAGCGTGGCGTCGAGCCACTCCTGCGGATCACTCTCGGCCCAGCCGGGACGCGGCGCCTGCACGGCATAGGGGCGACTGGCCTTGCCGAGGACGACACCGTCATCGGACAGCACGGCCGCCTTGACCGACCCCGTGCCGAGGTCGATGCCGAGCATCGTCATGACCGAAGACTAATCGCGCGTGCCACGCGTGGCCCGGGCCCGCTCCATCCCCGAGGCGATGAACTCACGGGCGTTCGTGGCGAGATCCATGCCGTCCGACCACAGGTTGCGCCAGACCGCCAGCGTGTTGCTCAGCTGCGGATCGACGACCGCCGAGGAGAACGACTCGAACGTCATGGGGCCCGTGTAGTCCATGTCGGCGAGCGCACCGAACACCTCGTCGAAGTCGATGGTTCCCTGACCGAGATAGCCGCGGTTCGACTCACCGATGTGGACGTAGCCGAGACGGTCACCGCACAGCAGCAAGGGCGCACGGAACCCGTTCTCCTCGATATTCATGTGGTAGACGTCAGCGTGGACGACAACGTTGGGCTCGTCGACGAGGTCCATGAAGTCGAGGGTCTGCTGCACGGTGTTGAGCAGGTTGCTCTCGTACCGGTTCACGAACTCCAGGCCGACGGTGATCCCGTCGCGCGCGGCCTCCTGGGCGAGCTCCTTGATCACGGATGCGCTGCTGCGACGGGAGGCATCGGTCGTTGCGCTCCCGTACTTCATCATCGAACTGAAGATGACACCGCCGATGTAGTCGGACTGGAGTCCCCGTGCCACGGCTAGCGCCTCGAGGAGCGTCCTTCGTCCTCGCTCGACGCGGTCCGCGTCCTCCGAGTTGATGTCGGCCTCGGGAGACAGACCGAGCGAGATCGTGGCCCGGATGCCGTGGTCGGCCAGACGGCCGAGGGTGTCACGGATGTCGATGCGCGCCGGATCCAGTGCGGGGATCTCGATGAGGTCGAAGCCGGCAGCCGCCGTCGAGGCGATGGCCAGCTCGGCCTCATCCGCCGCCCACCCGCCGGTCCACACGAGCGCGTGCACGCCCAGGGGGTTGCCATGGGACATCAGGCCCTCACCTTCCGCGTCTGCCGCTGCCGGGACGGACGCTACTCGCGGTCACGCGCCATACTGGCGCCATGACCGGTCGCGTCGTCGTCGTGGGCAGCCTCAATCAGGATCTCGTCGTCAACCTGGAGCGCATGCCGCTGCCGGGAGAGACCGTGTTCGGCCACGATCTCGAGCGGCATGCCGGGGGCAAGGGCCTCAACCAGGCGGTTGCCGCCGCGCGACTGGGCGCCTCGGTGACGATGGTCGGGTCGACCAGCACCGACAGCGCCGGTGACTTCCTCATGCGCGTGGTCGAGGACGAGGGCATCGACTCCGCGCACGTCTCCCGCATCGACGGACTCGCCGGCACGGCCGTCATCGAGGTCGAGCGCTCAGGCGCCAACCGCATCATCGTCATCCCCGGCGCCAACGCCCGCGTGACCGCCGACCAGGTCCGCGCAGCCCTGACCGCCATTCCCGACATCGCCGTCGTGCTGACGCAGGGCGAGGTCCCCGCCGATGCGG
>CAZQXO010000078.1:0-5938 GCA_964597445.1 uncultured Bifidobacteriaceae bacterium
CTACCTCGACGGCCCCGAGGTGCCTCTGCCACGCACGACCGTCACCTGGCCCTGCGCCCTCGACTAGTCACCGCCACTTCCTCGGGTGGCGTCGCCTACGCCGGAGTCAGTTCGGACTCGTGGCCAGCGACCAGGTCACGGGCCTCCGGATCGGCGTCCGAGGCATGCCCGTGACGCTGGGCCCAGTTCGCGTAGCCGATCGCGACGGCCGAGGCGATGAGCACGAGTATCCCGCCGATGAGGTTGTCAATGGCTCGCTGCTCGCCGAGTTGACCCACCTGCGCGAGCGTCGTGGCATTCAGGGCGGCCGTCGCCGGCATCATGAAGACGTAATAGATCCAGCCATACCTGCCGAATCGCGCGATGAGGGCGATGACGATGAAGAGCAGGCCGAAGAGGTAGATGACGGCCAGCGAGTCGATCTGCGGCAGGAGCAGCAGGAGGAACACCGAGCCGATGAGCGTCCCGAGAATGCGCAGGATCGTGGGCCGCAGCGTCTGGGCGTCGCCGATCGGCGAAAGGATGAAGATGGCCGCGATGAGGAAGGCACCGCCGTACCACTTGGGATTGGACAGCACCGCATAGGTCGAAACGGTGACGAGCACGGTGATGATGACCGAGTAGGGAACGGCATCCCTGCGTGAGTAGGGCTTCAGCTCCGGCGCTGGGCGCTTGCGCATGAGGAACGGCACCACGAGAGCAGGGAAGAGACCGCCCACGAAGAAGATGAGGGACATCCACAGCAGGTAGGTCTCGTCGAGTCGATCGACGGCCGTCTGACCAGCCCATGGAGGCGGATTGATGAGCGCCCAGGAGATCATGACCGGGACGAGCATGGCCGACTTGTGCAGGCCGAATCGCGCCAGGCGCCCGACCTCGATAGCGAGGATGGCCATGAGGGCAGCGCCCGACACCGGCGAGGCGCCCGCCACGATGCTCAGCGGGGCAAGCAGGCCCATGACGATGGCGATGATCACCGCAAAACGACGGCCGGCGCTCGCCGCGGCAGCCATACCGGCAATGGCAGGAATCGAAGCCCAGGTGGCCGCGGCCTGCACCTGGCCGGTGGCCGCATAGGTGACCGCAAGCATGATCAGGGCCGGGACCACAGTGATCACGACAATGATGAGCGCGAGGATCAGCCGCTTCTTCATGGGCATGACCGGGTGGGCCGAAGTCGACGACATGGCCTTCACCATAGAGCGGCGAGCGTCGAGGCGTCGGCCTTGCCGCGTGCGGTTCCATCGACAATCGCCGGAGAGATAGTGGCGGCATCCATGAAGTCTGTCGCCGGGTCGGGATTGGCGATGGCCACGTGGACGGTGCTTCCCTTGGACCTCAGGAACGCCGCCTCCCGCTCAGCGGTGCCCGGGTTGACTCGCTCCGCGATGCCGAACGACGGGTTGACGTGCTGCGGCGGATGCGCCTTGAAGTCGAACATCGCGACGATGAGGACCGTCTTCGCACCCTCGAGCATCTGCGCGTGAGTGCTTGAGGTGCTGACCCCGCCATCCATACACAGGCGATCGCCCAGCCACGTCGGCCCATTGACACCGGGGAGGGAGGAACTCGCCGCGCACGCCTCAGCGATCGTCACGCCGGATTCGCTGCTCGCGACGAGCGACTCGCCCGTGTAGCAGTCGGTCGACGTGGTGTAGTGCCCTGCAGGCCAGCCGGCCAGTCCGAGGATCCCCTGCACCGAGGCGATGTACTTGTCATCGGGAGCGTTGCGCGCAGCCATCGCAGCGCGCCCGATCTGCTGCAGCGTCTCCGGCGTGATCTGGTCGGTCTGCCCCATCACCGTGCGTGCGCGCGCCTGCGACGGCGCACCCTCGCTGATGTTGAGTTCCCTATCGGCCACAGCCGGGTTGCCGCCCAACTGCTGAAGAACCCCGGTGAATTGCGAGAGCCGCCCTCCCTTGATGGCCGCCCCCACCATTGATCCTGCACTCGTGCCGATTGTCACATCGGCTTTCGCGAGGTCGACGCCGGACTGGAGCAGGCCGTTGGCGTAGCCCACCATCCACGCGAGAAACCACTCGCCGCCACCGCCCAGGGCAACCGCTCGAGCCGCCCCAGCTCCGATCGGCCCCTGCTCCGCCATCGTCGCGACCGGCATTCTGACCTCCTGGGTTCACGCGGGCGGATCGCGATCTGGCAATCCCGTCTGAGAGCCCCCGGTCAGGATTGAACTGACGACCTACCGCTTACAAGGCGGTTGCTCTACCACTGAGCTACGGAGGCGGGCCGCCCCATCCTGCCATGGGCCGTAGGGTCACCCCGCACCTGTTTCATGAATGATGCGCGGACCTTTGCCTGAAACGCCAGAATGTCTCGGTGGGCATCACCATCAGGGACGTCGCCGACGCCGCTGGAGTCTCCCCCGCCACCGTCTCCCGGGCCCTGCGGGGCATGCCCAACGTCAACGCGGAGACCCGCGCGCGCATCAAGGCTGCCGCATCCCGCCTGGACTACGTCGCCTCGCCGAGCGCCTCGCGACTCGCCTCAGGTCGCACCGGCTCGATCGCGGTCATCACCCCCTTCATCTCTCGCTGGTACTTCTCCACGGTCCTCTCGGGCGTCGAGGCCGTCCTGCAAGACGCGGGCATGGACCTCCTCCTGCTGCGCGTCGATCCCGGGGGCCGGGCGCGCGATCTGCCGTCCGCCGCTCAGCGGTTGCGCCGCCGTGTCGATGGCGCCTTGATCGTTGCCATGCCTCCCACGGGCCCGCAGGTCCGAGAGGTCCTCGACCTCGGGATACCCACCTCCCTGGTCGGCGTGACGACGAAAGGCGTCCCCGGCGTCGCCATCGATGACTCGCATGCCGCACGACAGGCCACACAGCACCTCATCAATCTCGGCCATGAGCGCATCGGCCTCATCGGCGGCTCATCCGTGGAGGCACACTTCACCGCAGAATCTGACCGCGAGAGCGGCTACCGCCAGGTCCTCGCTGAGCAAGGCATCGGCATAGACCCCTCCCTCGTCTCGCACGGGTACTTCACCATTTCGGGCGGAGAGAGCGCCATGACCAACCTGCTCACTCAGCCGCGACCGCCCACCGCGGTCTTCGCCATGAGCGACGAGATGGCCTTCGGTGCCTTACGATCCCTCAGCCAGCATGGCCTCGAGGCTGGGCGCGATGTCTCCATCGTGGGGATCGACGGGCACGACATCAGCGAGCACCTCGACCTCACCACGGTCGCCCAGCCCGTCACGGCTCTCGGGCGGATAGCCGCAGAGTCCTTGCTTGCTCAGATCCAGGCCGGCATGCGCGAGCCCATGCCGGGGATCGTGCGCGTCCCGACCCAACTGCACGTGCGCGGATCGACCGGCCCATGCGGCTAGGCTGAGACTCACGCTGCGACAGGAGCATCGACATGACCCACCCCGCCGTTGTCTCATCGACCTGGCAGTCCCTGCACGACCGACTCGAGGACTGGGGCCTCAAGCCCGGGGCGGATTCCGGCAACCCCATGACGCGCGGCTGCATCCTGAAGACCTGGGGCAGTGTCGAGACGGGCCTGTGGGAGTGCACGCCCGGGGGCTGGACCGTGGTGGACCGCCCGGACGAGGAGTCGGTCATCATCCTGGCCGGACGCGCCCGCGTCACGGATGCCGACGGCACGGTCACCGAGATCTCCGAGGGCAGCACCGTCGTCTTCCCCCAGGGCTGGCATGGCCGCTGGGATGTGGAGGAGACGATCGTCAAGTACTACGTCTCCATCCGATAGGGCGACTAGCCCTCGACGATGATCTCGCCGGCCTCGGCGACGAGGTTGCCGTCTGCGTCATAGACGTCAACGACGTCCTCCTCGACCACGAGGTTGCCGTCGGCATCGAAGACATCGATGGTCTCCTCGACGATTGATCCGTCCTCGCTCGTCACGACCATGACGTCGTCGACGACCGTGCCGATCACATTGCCGTTGTCATCGACGAGCTCGGTGATCTCGATCGACTCGCCTACCTCGATGTCGTCGTCAGCCATGGCACTTCCTTCCTTAGGGGTGGTCCCCCATCCAAGTGGATGGAGGACGCGTGGGCGGGGAGTTTCTCCAGGATTCATCCGCCGAGGCGAGACAGAGCCGCGGTGACGCGCGGGTCCAGGGCACCTGGATGGGCACTGTCGAACTCCGTCAGTTCGGTGATCATCGCCGGGGTCCAAAAGGAGTGCAGATGGTCGGTGATGCGCGCAGCCGCCTGCTCATCGGTGAGACCGACGCAGTTTGCGGCGATCTGACCGGACATCCGGGTCAAGGTCTCGATGCGCACGGCTATGCGTGGATCGATTCCGCACCCGCCGCGACGGTGCTCGCCTCGGGCCCGCGCAGGGTCGGCGTGACCTCCACCGCGGTCACCTTGTACTCCGGGCAGTTGGTGGCCCAGTCCGAATACTCCGTGGTGATCACGTTGGCTCCGCTGCCGGGGAAGTGGAACGTCGTGTAGACGACACCGGGGGGCACGCGATCGGTCACATTCGCCCGCATGACGGTCGTGCCGACGCGGCTCGCGATCGTGACCCACGTGCCGTCGGCGATGCCGCGTGCCTCGGCATCGGCCTCATGGATGTCGAGGACGTCCTCGTCATGCCAGGCGACATTGGCAGTGCGTCGCGTCTGGGCGCCGACGTTGTATTGGCTGAGGACACGCCCCGTGGTGAGCACAAGCGGGTAGCGACGGGTCGTGCGCTCGTCGGTGGGCACGAAGGGGGTCACCTGGAAGGCGCCCTTGCCGCGCACGAAGCCCTCGACGTGCATGATCGGGGTGCCCAGCGGATGCGCGGCATTGCACGGCCACTGCACACTGCCGACCTCGTCGAGGAGCGCGAAGGAGACACCGGCGAAGGTCGGGGTGAGGCTGGCGATCTCATCCATGATCTCGCTGGACGAGTCGTAGTGCATGGGGTAGCCCAGCGCCGCGCTGAGATCGCAGGTGACCTGCCACTCCTGCTTGCCGGTCTTGGTCGCCATGACCGGGCGCACGCGGTTGATGCGACGCTCGGCGTTGGTGAAGGTGCCGTCCTTCTCCAGGAACGACGTGCCGGGCAGGAAGACGTGGGCGAAGCGAGCCGTCTCGTTGAGGAAGAGATCCTGGACGATGACGAGGTCCATGGACTCCAGTGCACGCTGCACATGCTGGGTGTTGGGATCGGACTGGGCGATGTCCTCACCCTGCACGAAGAGCGCCTTGAACTCACCCATCACGGCGGCATCGAGCATGTTGGGGATGCGCATTCCAGGATCGCCGCGCAGCTCCGCACCCCACAGCACCTCGAACTGCTCGCGGACTGCATCGTCGGAGACGTGTCGGTAGCCCGGAAGCTCGTGGGGGAAGGAGCCCATGTCGCACGAGCCCTGGACGTTGTTCTGCCCGCGCAGCGGGTTGACGCCCACGCCTTCGCGACCGATATTGCCCGTCGCCATCGCGAGATTGGCCATGGCCATGACCATCGTCGATCCCTGGCTGTGTTCGGTGACGCCCAGGCCGTAGTAGATAGCGGCGTTGGCTCCCGCTGCGAAGAGCCGTGCGGCCGCGCGGACCTCCTCGGCGGGGACGCCGGAGAGCGCCTCAACGGCCTCGGGAGAGTTCTCCGGCTGCCGGATGAAGTCCTCCCAGGCGGCGAAGGTCACCGGATCGCATCGGTCGGCGACGAACTCTCGATCGACGAGTCCCTCGGTCGCGACGACATGCCCCATGGCGTTGACGATCGCGACATTGGTGCCGGGCTGGAGCTGCAGGTGATAGTCGGCCTCGATGTGGGGTGAGCGCACCAGGTCGGTACGCCGCGGATCCACCACGATGAGTCGCGCGCCCTCGCGGAGTCGCTTCTTCATGCGGGAACCGAAGACCGGGTGCGCATCCGTGGGATTGGCTCCGATAACCATGATGACGTCGGCCTTGGCGACGGACTTGAAGTCCTGCGTGCCTGCCGAGG
>CAZQXO010000079.1:0-5932 GCA_964597445.1 uncultured Bifidobacteriaceae bacterium
CGCCGGACCCCCACGACCACGTGCCCCCGAGGGTCCGCGCCCAGGTGCTGATCAGGGCCGCTCCCGTCCCGGCTCGGGGTTCGGCGGCGGGGAACCCGCCCCCGTCGTCCTCGACCGTCATGACCACGTCGGAGTCCTCGCAGCGCACCGTGATCTGGCAGGTGCGGGCGTGGCCGTGCCCGGCGGCGTTGAGCAGGGCCTGCTCGGCGATCCGGTAGAGCCCCAGGCGGGTGCGCTCGTCGACAGGGCCCTGACCGTCGATGCCGGGATCCACCGCGACCACGGTCACCATGCCCGGTTCGTACTGGGCGGCGAGTTCGGAGAGCGAGCTGGACAGGCCTACATCCGAGAGGGTCGGGCTGAGGGCTCGGGCGGCCCGGCGCACGTCGATCCGGCGCATCTCCTCCAGGCGCTGGATGACGGCATCGACCTGGGCCGGATCGCGTGCGTCGACGGCCTGCAGCTGCAGGCAGGCGGCGATCAGGCCCGCCTGCACTCGATCGTGCAGGTCGTCGGCGACCTGGCGGCGAGCCCGCTCGTCGGAGTCGATCAGCCATTCCTGCTGCTCGCGGGCGAGCGCGAGCGCCGTCTCCGTCTGCGCGACCTGGCGGCGCAAGCGCTCGGTCGTCACGCCGATGATCGAGTTGACGGCGACGAGCGGGATCCAGATGCGCACGAGGGTCGCGAGGAACGTGAGGGGTGTCGCCAGGACGATGCCCTCGATGCCGCTCAGGTAGGCCCGCAGGACGACTCCCGAGGCGGCTGCGACGAGGAAGACCGCGAGGTAGACGAGCAGCCCGAAGGCGTGGCGCCGCTGCCACCGTCGTGCCCCGATGAGGAGGACCCAGACGGTGACGCCAGCCACCACCACGGAGAGGGCCTGCTCCACGAAGGAGACGTTGGCCACCGCCTGCGCCTCGAGCACCGCTGTCGCGACGGCGGTGAAGAGGAAGAAGATCGCCGTGAACAGCGCCACGGGGCCGGGGCGGATGTCCCAGGGGCCGATGTACCTCCACCAGGGCAGGTCGAGCCCCGTGGCGGATGCGCTCGTCACGATTCGGTCCAGGTGTCCTGCCTCACGAGGCGAAGGTAGGCCACGACGGCTCTCGTGCGTCGGTCCTCTCCCTCCCCGACGTCGGGGATGAGGACCTTGTAGGCGCGGGAGAGCTCCTGGCGCACGGCCTCATGGGTCGTGCCGAGACGGCGCGCGATCTCCGGCGCGGCGAGTCCGTCGGCGGCGAGGGCCATCACGGCCCGCTGGCGATCGGACAGGTCCGCGAGGGTCGTCGTCGACGTGGGATCGGCCGACTCGGTCCCGCTGCTGCGTCCGGCGGCCGTGGATCGCAGCACGTCCACGACATCGGCGATCCGCATGTCGCCGGTCTTGGGCAGGTACGACCATGCCATGTCGTCGCCGGCGGGGAAGAGAGGGAGCACGTGGGAGGCCTCGTGCTGCGAGTGGATCACGATGCCGAGTTCGCGGTTGCGCTCGCGCAGCGCGATCCCGAGGTCGATGCCGTTCACGCTGCCGGCACCCAGGCCGAGGTCGAGAAGGGCGACGTCCGCGGTGTCGACGGCCGGGTCGGCGAGGGCCTCCGCCGCGGTGGTGCAGGCGCAGACGACCGCGATCCCGGGGGACTGCTCGAGGAGTGAGCGCATGATCCCGAGGAGGGCCGGGTCGTTCTCGACGTAGATGACCCGGGTGTCGCGCACCGACCCATGCTGCCGCACGTCACCCGTCGGTTTACTGGACATCACGATTGTGACTCCGTCGTCCCTGCTCGTGTCGGACCCCGGGTCTAGATTCGGCCCATGGTGCTGGCGGTGGTGACGGGCGGTTCCGCAGAGTCGGAATCGCGGGTCGAGGTCGATGACTCCCAGTCCGTGGGTCTGCCCGCCGTGTGGTCGCCCACGTCCGTGAACACCTTCCTCAAGTGCCCGCTGTCGTACTGGTGGCAGTACGCGCAGGGCTGGCGCACGGCGCCGACGGCCGCCCTCGCCGCCGGGAGCCTGGTGCATGCCGTGCTCGAGGAGCTGCTGGCCCTCGATCCCGACGACCGCACCCGCGATCGGGCGCGCGAGATCTACAGCGCCGCGGCAGCGGAGCTGCAGACCGACCTGGACCCCCGGGTCGATCTCGACGACCTGCGGCGCCGCGCCGGCACCGCGCTCACCTCCTACTTCGAGCTCGAGGATCCACGTGAGGTCGAGGTCGTGCCCGACGGTCTCGAGCGCTCCGTGTCGGCGACCCTGAGCGGTGTCCCGATGGCAGGCTCGGTCGATCGGCTGGAGTTCTCCGTCGGTGGTGCCCGCGTCCTCGACTACAAGACGGGCGGGGCCAAGCCGCGCTACGCGGAGGCCTACTGGCGCCAGCTCCTGCTCTATGCGCGCATGCTCGACGACATGGGCGTCGAGGTCGCCGATGTCGCCCTCATGTACCTGGGCGATCCGTTCCGCCTCATGGTCCGCCCCGCAGCTCCGGCGGTGACCTCGCGGGTGGAGGGCGAGATCGTCGAGGTCGCCGCCCAGCGCGCGACGTTCGAGCAGTCGGGTCGCTGGCCCGCCCGTACCGGTCGCCTCTGCTCCTACTGTCCCTTCCGCGTGGCGTGCCCCGCCTGGTCGGATCGCGAGGTGCCCATGCCCGGCTCGGCCGAGAGCACCGCGATCCTGGAGCGCAGCCGTGAACTGATCCGTCGCACCCCAGTGGTGTCCGCGGAGGGCGGTGCCGACCCCGGCGCCGAGTCGGACGCCGACGCATCATGACCGTCACGATCCCGGCATGGGAGCCGCCCTGGCCCAGTCGCGGGGCTCCCGGATTCGTGCGCGTGACGAGCACGATGGTGCGCGGTGGGGGATGCGCGGAGCAGGTGGCACGCAAGGCTCGCCCCGACCTCTACCCCGCGCAGGACGCCCCGCGGGAGCCCGCGCCCCCCGGCTCCTTCCCGCTGGGCCTCGTGCGCGATGCCGTCCTGCGCGTGCTGGAGTCCACGGGTCGCGATCGCGGCGAGGAGCCCGATCGGCCGATCCGGGCGATCGTCGAGGAGGTCGTCGCCGAGTCCTGGCAGGAGTGGTCGCCCGACGTGCTGCCGGCCGTGGAGGCGGGCGTGGTCGGCTACCTCGAGGTGCTGGCCTCCCTGAGGTCGACGGGGGAGCTGCCCGCCACGCTCGTCGTCTCCGATGTCGTGGCGGTCCAGGATCCTGACGGCGATCGCGTCGAGTTCTGGGGGTGGGCGGTCCACCACATCAGCGTCGATGGCGCCCTGCGTGAGGTGCACCTCCTGCGCTGGCGTGGGTCCGGGGGCGTCGTCCCCGGCCCGGCGGAGTCCGCTCTGCTGGCGCATGTGGCCGCCGCGGGCTTCATCGCCGAGCACGCCCGCTGGTACCAACGCTTCGTGCCCGTGCGGGCCGTGACGCAGCCTCCGGCCGCCCGACAGGTGCGCGTGCGACTGGTCGGCGTCCTCGACGCCGTGACCCAGGTCTGCTTCGACGGTTCGGCCGAGGACGCGTCGGCGGCCTTCGAGCAGGAGGTGCCGGGATCCCTGGGCGCTCTTGCGGGAGGGCGCCTGCGGCCGTCCCGAGGATGCGCCTCGTGCAACGTCCGGCACGTGTGCGCTGGGATCCCGTCCTATCCCGGGCTCCTGGGCGTCGCCGGCTTCTCGCCCACGCTCCGGACCGTGTCGCCGTCCGACCTCTGGACCCACGGCGCCTGCCCCCGCCAACTGCACCTGCTCCGCGATCTCGGCCTGCCACGGGAGCGGCACGAGCCGTCCGACGCCCTGCGCCGTGGTGTCCAGGTGCACGCCTGGCTGGCGCGGGTGCACGAGCGGGGCGTGGCCTGCACCGCCGCTGACGTCCCGGAGTCCTACGACGACGTGCCCGAGGACGTCGACAGCCTCGGCTGGACGTCCTCCGACTACGCCGCGAACCGTCCCTATCTCCTGCAGCATGTGCGGGTGTGCCCGCTGGCGCACGACGGCCGTCACTCCCTGCGCAGCGAGGTCGACGTCACGGCCCTCGATCCTGAGGCGAACATCCTGTTCAGCACGCGTCCCGATGCCGCGTACCTCGACCACGACGGTGCGTGGGTGATCCGGGAGGTCAAGACCGTCAGTCCACGCGGCCTATCCGATGACCGCACCGCCCTGCTGCATCGCTATCCGCAGGTCGCAGCGATGGTCTGCCTGCTCGCCGACGGGTACCGTCCCGACACGCAGCCGGCGGATCACCCGGGTCGGGTGGAGCTGGAGCTGCTCGGGCCGGATGCGGGCGACGTCCTCGTCTACGACGCCGCGGATCCGCTGACGGTGCTCGTGGCGCGCTCGGCGCTGTCCGAGCGAATCGATGCATGGCTGTTCGACACCACTCACCCCATCGGTGATCGTCCGCCATGTCACAGCTGCGAGGTGTCGCGGTGGTGCGGGCACCAGCCCGCCTCCGACGTGACGGCCACCGACCTGCTCGGTGACGAGGTGAGCGCGTCGCTCGCGGCACCTGCCCAGGCGACCGATGCCGTGCTCCGCGACATCCTCGGCGTGCCGGACGACGACGAGGAGTTCCCCTTCTGACGGTCGCGGGGCAGAGTGGTGGGACGTCCCGTGGAGGGCGTTCGGGAGCGAAACGGTCGGCGACCTAGGATCGGGGCATGTCAGCGATGAATGTGGAATCCGTGGGTCAGTCCTCGACCGCAACCAAGGTCGTGGCGGTCATCGTCGCGATCCTCACGGGCGGAATCATGCTGCCTTGGGCGATCGCCGCGGTGCGCGATGTGCCGCACTGGGGCGTCTTCTGGGTCAACCTGCTGTTGTTCTGGACCATTGTCGGCTGGATCATCGCCCTGGTGATGGCCCTGCGCCGGCAGCGCCTGGTCATCCAGCCCTGATCCGGACGAGCGGAGGAACACGAAGGTGGCCGGTCGACTCGTCATCATCGGCTCGGGCGAGACGGCCCCGACGATGGTCAAGGTCCATCGATCGCTGATCGAGGCGAGCCCGTCCGGTCCACGGGCGATGCTCGACACGCCTTTCGGCTTCCAGGCCAATGCCGACGACCTCACCGGCAAGGTCCAGGACTACTTCGCCGAGGCCGTCGGGTCGCCGATCGAGGTCGCTCGCTGGCGCCGACGCGACGAGCCCCTGACGGTGCGGGAGCGGTCGCTGGCGCTGCTGCATCGCTCGTCCTATGTGTTTGCCGGGCCCGGAAGTCCGACGTACGCCCTGGGCCAGTGGCGTGACACGGACGTTCCCCGGGCGCTGTCGGATGTCCTGCGGCGCGGCGGGACCGTCGTTCTCGGCAGTGCGGCCGCGGTCACCGCAGGAGCATGGTCGGTGCCGGTGTACGAGATCTACAAGGTCGGTGAGGAGCCCAGGTGGGTTCCGGGTCTGGATCTGGTGGGCGACGCGCTCGGCCTCGAGGTCGCTGTGGTCCCGCACTTCGACAACCGGGAAGGTGGCCGGCACGACACCCGCTTCTGCTATCTCGGCGAGCAGCGCATGCTCACCCTCGAGGCCCAGCTTCCCGAGGGTGCCGGGGTGATCGGGGTCGATGAGCACACCGCAGCCGTCCTTGACCTGTCGACCGGACGGGTGGAGGTCCACGGCGCCGGCGGACTCACGCTCCGGAAGCAGGGTCGCGAGCACGTCCTCCCGGCGGGCTCAGTCCTCGCCCTCACGGAGGTGAGCAGCATCCTGCTGGGGGAGTCGGGCCCGTCGGCGGTACAGGTGACGGTGATGGACGCTGGTGTGGCGGAGGCCGAGGAGGCCTCCGAGTCGTCGGGTCAGCCCACCTCTCTGCGCGAGGTCGCGGCCGCGCTGCAGCTTGAGTTCGATGAGCGACTCGCTGCGGGTGATGCCGATGGTGCGCTGGAGTCGGCCCTGGCGCTGGAGGAGGCGCTGGAGGAGTGGTCCGCCGACACGGTGCAGGGGTCGGATCGGTC
>CAZQXO010000080.1:0-5857 GCA_964597445.1 uncultured Bifidobacteriaceae bacterium
CGTACTCGCCGGGCAGTGCGTTGGCACGCGTGATGTTCGCGTCGATGTATCCGTAGGCGAGGGCGATGCCGAGGACGTCACGCGTCGAGCCGTAGGAGACGAAGCACTCCCCGTTCTCGACGGCACGCCATGTGCCGATGCACAGGAAGTCCCCGTCGTGCGGGTAGGCGGGCGCATCCGGATGGTGGTTGACGAGGTCAAGCATCGGCATCAGGTACGAGGTCGGTTCCCCGCCGTCGAGTGAGAGCCTGATCGTGCGGGTCTTCAGCATCGCGGCAGCGCTCGTGGCTGGCGCGAATGCCGGATGCAGTGAGCGGATGACGTCGATCGCCTCAGGATCGGTGATGGTGGCCCGCGGGTGTGTCGCCCGGAAGTGCTCCCAGGTGCCTGCGGCAGCCATGACGGCCGTACATGCCTCGAGCACCTCGACCTGCAGGGCAGTGAGGTCGTCGGGAATACCCGTCAGGCGCAGGGGAGGGTCGTCCGACCATGTCACGCCCTCGATCGGAACGAGGCTGCTCATGGGGATGCGCATCAGCCACGGTTCGTCTCCTTCGGCCCACGCGGACATCTGCCCGGTGGCGCCGACGATGCGCAGGCCGGGGTGGAAGGTGGAGCCCGCGGCCACCATGACGTCGACGAGGTTGAGCAGGGCCCGGGTCAGGGCCGTCGAGTCGGTGTCGATGCGCACGTGCGCAAGGATGCATGATCGTGAGCGATCCGTCCCCCGCAGCGGCCGAGGTGATGCTTCCCCGCACATCGGTCTACGCCCAACTGCGTCAGACACCTCGGGTGTTCGTCTTCATGGCTCTCCTGCTGGGTGGCGCGATCTCGCTGGGCTCCAAGGAGGTCGCGAGGTGGCAGTACCTCGACGAGGCCTTCGACTCCGAGTGGGGTCTGGGTTCTTCTGCCGCGATCTCAGCCGTGGCTGTGGCTGTGACGAGCCTTCTCGTCGGTCGGCTCGTCGACCGCCGTGATCCGCGCCCCTTCGTCATCATGGCGCTGGGCTTCGGCGCGCTCGGCAACCTGACCGTCGCTCTGGTGCTCATTGCGGGCCCGATCTCACCGTGGTGGATCGTCCTCTCGTCTCTGATCGACGGGGCCACGCTCGGCATGGGTGGCGTCGCCCTGCTCAAGGTCCAGGCAGCCTTCGTCCGTCCGGGTGCTGAAGGGGCGGCCGAGATCGTCAACATCCTGAGACTGGGGATCGGCGGGGTGATCGGTGCGGTGCTCGGTGGCCTGAGTCCGGATCCGACGCTCACGCTGATCGTGGGATCGATCTTCCTCCTGGCGACTGTCGGGGGCCTGTGGTGGGTCATGCGAACGATCACGCCTCGCCCGCCGGCGAGTGGCCGCACGGGCATGGTCGCCGTCCTGGGCTACCTTCGGGGAGCCAAGGCCCTGCGCGGCCTCGTCGTCATCGACCTCGCGCTGGCGTTCGTGATCCCGACGCAGCTGGTCAACCTCGTGCTTGTGGGCATGGACGCGCCGCAGGTGGCGAGCCTGAGCATCGCCGCGGGGATGGTCGGCGTTCTGGTCGGTCGCCTCGCCCTCGCCGTGGTCGGGTTCCGCGGTGATCCGCGGAGACTCCTCACACTGACGGTGGTGGGCCTGGCCCTGGCCCAGATCGTGGCGGCCCTGGCCCTGACCGATGGATGGCTGATCGACCAGCTCCTCCTCCTGCCGGCGATCATCATCATCGGTTCGATCTTCAGCACCTATGCGCAGGGCGTGACCGCATCGATCATCCAGCAGGAGGTCGCGGAGGAGCACCGCGGCGGGCTGGCCTCGATCCTCGTGGCCGGACGCAACATCCTCATCTCGGTCGCCGCACTCGGAGGTGCGGCACTCGCCGTCGCGTGGGGCCCTCAGGCCCTGATCGGGGTCCTGGCACTCGCGCTCATCATCGTCCTCGTGGCCTCACGCCGGTTCGCCGTCGTCCCGTCTTGATCGCGTCGCATTCGACCCCCCGGTTCCGGGGGGCCGCGGGTCATTGAGTCCGCCCGCCGCCCGTGCCTAGCATCGATGGCAGTCGAACCGAGGAGCCCTCATGCGTACGTTTTTGCGTGTCATTGCTGCCACCTCCAGCGCCGGCGTCCTCCTGCTCGCCAGCACGCCCGCCGCGCAGGCGGCTCCCACGCCCGTGTCGGAGTTCGACGCCCCCATCTTCGGCACGACAGCCACGCTCACCGAGGGACGCATGCCCACCTACGCCGAGGTCAACTGCTCGGACGCGCGTTGCACGTCGGGCGTGATCATCGGCGCGGAGGGTGGAAGCACCGCCTACATCAGCACCACCGTCGCCCGAGGCGGGGCGTTCGCCGAGTCACCAGGATTCGTCGCCAAGCTCAACAAGAACTGGGCGGGGCTCTCCGGCAACTACTCCGAGGACTTCTCCACCTTCACCATCAACCTGACGCAAGTACTGCCGGGAACCGACGTCGCAGCTCTGGTGGCAGCAGACGCCGTGAAGTACGGCGGAACGCTCTCCACTCCGACGACCCAGGGAGACACCACCTCCTGGTCCGCGACCGGTGATTTCAGCGATGCTCGTTGGGTCGTGTCCTACGTGTCCCGCGGTGACGCCCTCGCACGCGGAGCCTGCCTGCAGTACGGGACCGAGCGCGATTCGGTCACGTGTCCTCCGGCCAATGTCCAGTCGATCACGACCGACGTCGTCACGTCGACTCCCCCCGCGACTCTCGCGGGGGTGCGGTCGATCGCCGGTCTCGTGCCGAGCACGCCAGCGTCACTCGATCCGCAGCTGCTCAACATCGAGCCCACTCGGCCGTTGTGGTTCCCGAACGACCCGACACCGGCCCTCGAGCGAGCGCTCGGTGCACGAGCGAACTCGGTGAGCCTGCAGTATGGAGTGGCGGGCTATCCGGAGCTCCTGTTCACGGCGAAGGTCGCCGCGATCAGCAACGAGGCTCCTGCTCGGCCGTGGACGGCCACCATCTGCGACTCGTCGATACCCTCGAACCGCACGTGTGCCAAGGGCCGCATCGGGGGCAAGGCCAAGGGGTGGATCGGCGCCTGGTCCATGCGCAATCCTGCCGATGGCACGGGAAGCATCTCCTCGCACTTCACGGGCAACCGACGGCTGGGCGATGTCCAGTGCTCGATTCCCGGCACGGTCGGCGCGGCTCGTGCGCTCACATCCGAGGAGATCCGGGCCTGCACGAAGGCCATCACGACCTTCGCGAACGCTGTCGTCCGCTAGACCGTTTGGGGATCGGACGGTGGGACCCGTGCGAGGCTCCGCGTCCCGCTTGTGAGGATTGTGGAGCCCTCCGCTCGTCTTCAACGAGGCTTGGATGCAGGCAAGGAGTGGGGCAGTTCCAGCGATTCTGGGGCGGTCGCCCTGGCGTGAGTCAGCGCCTGTGGAATGGCACGCATGACCGTGGCCGAATGTTAGTGTGCGCGCAATCCGAGTCTGTGTGGGTGAGGGAGCGAGACATGAAGAGGAATGCCATCGCGGGGGCTATCTTCGCGGGGATCGTTATCGCTGTGGGTGCCATGGCGCCGGGGGCAAGCGCAGGCATCGACACGCCCCGCGTACTCGTGGGGAATGTCAACGGCGCCTGTGCGGTGTCCAGCGGGGCAGACGAGATCACCATCACCGGGAACCCGGGCGATTCCTTCCGGGTGTTCAACCTGGGATGCGGACCGGTCACGACGCCCAGTACGGGCAACCTGACGGGTCCAGGCTCGATCCCTCAGTTCGGAAGCGCGACGTACACGCTCGGATCATCGGTCGGGTCGGGGACGCTGGTCATCAATCCCGATCGCACCGTGACGACCGTTCCGTTCGTGATCAGGGTCAACATCGTCTCCACCCCCATCACCACGCCCCGTCCTGTGATGCACGACTACCTCCAGCAGGTCGGCCTGCCGCGTTCGGGTTCCTGCTCGGACGTGGCGCATGACGCGGGGCACTTTGACGGCTTCCCCTACGGCGGCTGGTCGGCCTCGTGGGCCCAGTGGATCAACAATGGTCGAGGCGGGCCCATCTGCACCCGTGAGATCTACTTCGACGCGAACCGGGCAGAGTGGCGGTACGTCGGTCAGAGGTAGTCCGCCTCGAGTCGCAGCATCAACAACGAAGGGGCACCCCACGGGGTGCCCCTTCGTTGTTGCCGTTGTGGCGGTGGGACCCGGCCGACTCTTGGGGCCTGCCTCTCGAATCCACCGCGTCTTGAGGATCAGGGAGCACCCCTGCGGGGCACTCCCTGATCCATGGCGGTGGCGGTGGGATTTGAACCCACGGTGAGGTTGCCCCCACACGCGCTTTCGAGGCGCGCTCCTTTGGCCGCTCGGACACGCCACCGCGGAAGAGGGTACAAGCAGACGAGGGCGACCTCTCGGTCGCCCTCGTCGCTGGCGGAGGATAGGGGATTTGAACCCCTGAGGGATTGCTCCCAACACGCTTTCCAAGCGTGCGCCCTAGGCCACTAGGCGAATCCTCCGCGGAGGAGGCTACAGGGCTGCATGACGGACCCCGTACAGTGGGATCGACCCCTCGTGCGGCGTCATCGCGTGAACCTCCCCAGGGCCGGAAGGCAGCAAGGATAAGCGTGCTCTGGCGGGTGCGCGGGGGGTCCCTTCATCGGTGAGACACCCACCACGGTGCTTCTTCGTGGACGTCAGTCGCGGCGGAAGACCTTGGTTGCCTCGTCAACGAGTTCCTCGGCCTTGTCCTCCACGTCCTTGAGCACGTCTTTCACCTTGCCAGCCGCCTCGTCATCCTTGCCCTCCTGCTCGAGGGACTCGTTGCCTGTGAGGCTTCCGACGGCCTGCTTGACCTTGCCTTTGGCCTTGTCCGTGTTGGCGCTCATGTTCGATCCTCTCGGTGTGGGGGGTGCCGCGATGCCCCCGCTCGAGGTGTTGCCGTGGATCGAGCGCATCGCGCATGCGCACCCGTGATGATTCGAGAGTAGGTGCGCCCCTCGCCGTGCTCGTCGACTATGCGCACGTCAGTCCGGTCAATGACCGACCGCATCCGGCGATGGGGACTGGCCGCGCATGGTGCCGCTCTGGCGCAGGCAGGGGCACGTCATCCCCGATGGTCGCCCCCGGCGACTAGGGTGCGAATGTGTCCATGGCCCTCTACCGCACGTACCGGCCCGCGACCCTCGATGAGGTCGTCGGCCAGGACCATGTCACGGGCCCTCTGCGTCGCGCCCTCGAGAACGATCGCGTGCATCACGCCTACCTCTTCTCCGGGCCTCGCGGGTGCGGCAAGACCTCCACCGCGCGCATCCTCGCCCGATCCCTCAACTGCGAGAAGGGTCCGACCCCCGATCCGTGCGGTGAGTGCCAGAGCTGCCTCGATCTCTCACCGAATGGGCCGGGATCCCTCGATGTCATCGAGCTCGATGCTGCGAGCCACGGCGGTGTCGATGACACCCGCGACCTCCGCGAGCGTGCGATGTTCGCCCCGGCCTCGTCGCGCTACAAGGTCTACATCATCGATGAGGCCCACATGGTCTCGAACGCGGGCTTCAATGCTCTCCTGAAGCTCGTCGAGGAACCCCCGGATCACGTCCGCTTCATCTTCGCGACGACGGAGGCCGACAAGGTCCTCCCGACGATCCGCTCACGGACGCACAACTACACCTTCCGACTGGTACCGACGAAGTCGCTTCAGGAGCACCTGGCATCCGTCTGCGAGCAGGAGGGTGTCGCGTACGAGCCGGCAGCCCTTGCCCTCGTCGCTCGTGCCGGTGCCGGCAGCGTCCGCGACAGCCTGTCGGTGCTGGGGCAGGTGATCTCGGGGTCCGGCCCCGAGGGCGTCACCTACGCCGATGCCGTTCTGCAGCTGGGCATGACCGACGACGCACTTCTCGACGACACC
>CAZQXO010000081.1:0-5822 GCA_964597445.1 uncultured Bifidobacteriaceae bacterium
TTGATAGGCCGGATGTGGAAGCACAGCAATGTGTGGAGCTGACCGGTACTAATAGGCCGAGGACTTGCCTCATATCATCACTCGCGTCCACTGTGCGGTTCCCGAGATTCGGTCGGGAACCTCGAGATCCCTGGCCTATGGCCGGGAGGTCTCGGAAACGATTGACATCTCCATAGTGTTTCGGCGGCCATAGCGAGAGGGAAACGCCCGGCTCCATTCCGAACCCGGAAGCTAAGCCTCTCAGCGCCGATGGTACTGCGCGGGTGACTGCGTGGGAGAGTAGGACGCCGCCGGACATACTTTCAATAAGGGCCACCCCATGGGTGGCCCTTATTGCGTTTCGGGCATGCTGGACACAGGAGGCAGGCGAATGGGCGAGGAGCGTTCGGGGGCAGGAAAGGCGTCGGGCAAGCCGGGCGGCAAGTCCCGTGGTCGGCCCGCTGGCGCGTCCGGATCGAAGCCCGGCGGCACGTCGCGCGGCAAGCCGACTGGCAAGTCCTCCGGCAAGCCGTCGGAGCGCTCGTCGTCCAAGCCCGGCGGCAAGCCGGCTGGCAAGCCGACTGGCAAGTCCTCCGGCAAGCCATGGGAGCGCTCGTCGTCCAAGCCCGGGGACAAGCCATCGGAGCGAGCCGGTGAGCGTCGGCCTCCCAGCGGCCGGACCTCGAGCGGGGCCAAGCGGTCAGGGCCGCCCCGGGCAGCGACCTCCGGTCCACGCGACCCGCATGTGCCCGACACCATCACGCTCGAGTCCCTAGACCCGGCCGTGCAGAACGAACTGCGCACCCTCCCCGAGGGGCTTGCCGAGATCGTGGGGCGTCATCTCGCTGCGGCGGATGCAGCACTCGTCGACGACGACCTGGAGTCGGCCCGTGCTCACGTGGCCGCGGCTCGTCGTCGGGCAGGCCGTGTCGCGGCCGTGCGCGAGGCAGCCGGGGTGGTCGCCTACCTCGGTGGCGACTATGCCGAGGCGATTGCCGAGTTGCGTGCTGTCCGGCGAATGACGGGCACTGCTGAGTACCTGCCGATGATGGCGGACTGCGAGCGGGGCCTAGGGCGGCCGAGGCGGGCGCTGGAGCTGCTCAAGGAGATCGACCTGCGGTCAGTCGACGATGCGACTCGCGTGGAGGTCGCTCTGGTCGCGGCGGGCGCGCGCGCTGATCTCGGCCAGGTCGATGCCGCCCTCATCCTCCTGGACGCCCCCGATCTGACCCAGCTGCCGGCTGGTGGTGCTCGTGCGCGTCTGGAGTACGCCCGGGCCGAGCTGCTGATGCAGGCCGGGCGGGAGGACGAGGGTCGCGGCTGGCTGCAGCGCGCGGCTGAGTCCGACGTCGATGGCGTGACGGATGCCGCCGAGCGGGTGGAAGAGTGGACGGGCCTGGCGTTCGAAGAGGAATGGGACGACGAGACCCCGGGGGCGTGACCGACACGGGTGCGTCGGGTGGCCGGTCACTGCTCTGAAGACTCCAGCCACCGGGTGATCCCGACGACGTTCGCGGAGACGCTGGAGAGCTCCTCGAACTTCCGCTCCCGCTCGGGGTCCTCGTGGAAGTGCGGATGGAGCTCACGGTCACGTTGGCGGACCATGGCGATCGCGTGGTCGAGATCCGGTGCGGTCTGGTGCGCAGCCCGGACCATGTCGACCCAGATGAGCAGCTCCTCGCGCGACCGGTCGAGCGTGTCCAGGACGTCGGTCACCGGTCCGAAGTGGCTGAACAGCAGGCGATCGGGGCGGGCGTCACGCATGCGTGACAGTGAGGAGAGTGTGAGGTCGAGGTCGAAGTCCGGTGGGGGAGTCGACGGGCGCACCTCGGCCGTCTCCGGAACGTAGACCCCCGCCGCGTCCCCGGTGTAGAGGTCACCGGACTGCGTGTCCAGCAGGCCCACGTGGTGCGACGCGTGCCCGGGATTGTGGAAGGCCTCCAGCATGCGTCCGCCACCGAGGTCCACGGATCCCTCGGCGCCGATGGAGCGAATGCGCTCGGCTGCGACGGGTCGCAGGTCGCCGAAGAGGCGATCCATATCGTCACCGAAGACCCGGTGGGCACTGGCGAGCAGCTTGGTCGGGTCGACGAGGTGTCGGGCACCCTTCTCCTGGACGACGACCTCGGCGTGCGGGAAGGCCGCGGCGATGTCGCCCACGCCACCGGCATGGTCCAGGTGGATGTGCGTCACGACAATCGTGGCGAGGTCGTCCGGGCCTACGCCCAGTTCGGCCAGGGCGCCGATGACCTCGGCGGCGCTGTGCGCGGTCCCGGTCTCCACGAGGCACGGTCTGCTGCTGCGAATGAGATAGCCGGACGTGATGCCCTCGTATCCACCCATGCGGGTGTCGATGTGAAAGACCTCGTCGCCCAGGTCCTCGATCAGATGGGAGGGCACGAACGCAGTCGCCATGGGGGAAGTATGGCTCGCCGGAGCGCGACTGTCCCCAGACCGCCCGGTGCAGTCAACCGTCCACAGCTCTGGCGAGAGTGGGCTCGGCGCATCGACCGTGCCCGAGGGTGGCGCCATGAGCCCCGTGGAGAACAAGCAGGTCAAGGCGTCGACGCTCTGCGACGTGCATCTTGTTGGCCGCATGGGTGGCGGCGCGGTGGAGCGTGAGCTCCCCAGCGGCGACATCGTGCGCACGTTCACCGTGGTCATCGACCGCACCCCGCGACGCGGGAGCCGGGTCACGGTCGATGCCATCCCCTGCCAGGCCTTTCCCGCACGGCTGCGCGCCCGGGTCGCCCGACTCGATCCCGGAGTCCTCGTCGATGTCGAGGGCACGCTGCGCCGCCGGTTCTGGCGCACGCCGACCGGTCTGGGGAGCGCTCTGGAGCTGGACGTCCGCTCCATCCGGGTGCTGGAGTGATCCGGGCTCGGGACCAGCGCTTCGTGGTCGGGCTGAGCGTCTGGCGCATGGCAGCATGGCGCCGTGGATTCGGCTGGTGCATCGACGGCGGAGGGCTCCTCCGGAGGCGATCCGGACGGCACCTACGAGGCGTTCCGTCGAGCCGAGTTGCTCCTCGCCCAGGGCAATGCGGACGCGGCAGCCGTGATCCTCGAGCGGCTGCATCGGGCCGATCCCGGGTCCCCCTCCCTCCTGGAGGCGTGGGCGCGGGCCCTGTTCGACGCGCGACGTTTCGACGAGGCGGCTCACGCCTTCGACCTGCTGGTCGAGCGCTCACCCGACGACGACTACGCCCACTACGGCCTAGGGCTGTCGATGTGGCGCCTGCAGCGGTTCCGGGCCGCTCAGGATCACCTCGCGATGGCTGTCGTGATGCGCCCGGACCGCCCGGAATACGGAAAGGCGCTCACGCAGGTGCGCGCCACGCTGAGGGCCCGGGCGGAGGCCGGTCTGCCGGAGGAAGGGCCTGTGCCCACATGAACCGGCTTCTGGATCGTTTCGATGCGCTGCTGTTCGACCTCGATGGCGTCGTGTACGTGGGGCCGTACGCGGTGCCGCACGCGGTCGAGGCCATCGAGTCGGCGAGGGTCGCGGGTGTCGACTGCGTCTTCATCACCAACAATGCCGCGCGCATGCCTGAGACTGTGGCCCAGCACCTGACGGAGCTCGGTCTCCCGACTCTCCCGGACGACGTCGTGACGTCACCGCAGGCGGCTGTCACGGTGCTCGGGGACTTCGTGCCCGAGGGAGCGCGCGTCCTCGTGATCGGCGGCTCCGGCATCGCCGATGAGCTCCGGCACCGGGGTTACGTCCCCGTGAGCTCCCTCGAGGACGATCCGGCGGCGATCCTGCAGGGCTTCTCCCCTGATCTGGGATGGCGCGACCTTGCCGAGGCGACCTTCGCCGTCAGGTCCGGACTTCCGTGGATCGCGACCAACCCCGATCGCACCTTCCCCACCCCCCGAGGAGCCGCGCCGGGCAATGGCGCACTCGTGTCGCTGGTGGCCGAGGCGGCGGGTCGCAGGCCCGACGCGATCGCGGGCAAGCCTGAGCCTCCGCTCATGCGCGAGGCCCTGGCGCGATGCCACGCCTCCCGCCCGCTCATGGTGGGCGATCGTCTGGACACCGACATCGCGGCAGGCGAGCGCGTCGGCATCCCGTCGCTGCTCGTCCTCACGGGGGTCACGACCCCGGAGGGGGTTCTGCATGCTCGGCCGGGTGAGCGACCGGACTTCGTGGGGCAGGACCTCCGGGCGCTGCTGGTGCCCTACCCCGATGTCGATTGGATCGAGTCGGATGCCACGGGTCGGGCCCGGGTCGCATGCGGGACGGGCATGGTTCGTCAGGAGGGAGGGCGGCTCGTGGTGGAGGAGGCAGGTTTCCCCATCGATCGCCTGGACGTCCTGCGAGCGGCCTGTGCGCTGGCATGGGCCGAGGTGGACGCCGGCCGCTCCGTCGACCTGACCGACTTCCACGAGTGGTGGGCCCGGTCATGAGGTGGGCGGCACATCGGCTGGCCTCGCGCGGGTACGGTGGCGGCAGTGCCAGCGGGGGAGCGGCCGCCGGAGCCCCGGCCGGCCCAGCTCCCGTGCCCCGATCGGAAGGTGACCGACGTGTTGGATGACCTGCGCTCCTACGTCCAGATGGCGTCCGGCATCACCGAGGCCACGACGGCCAAGGCCCGCGACGTCATCACCGGCCTTCTCGCGACCGGGCTGTCGCTGACGTCGCGGGCGGTCCCCGCGCCGGATGTGGTCGGCTCCGTCCAGGACCTGGCCGACGAACTCGTGGAGACAAGCCGCAGCAACCGGGAACTGCTGACCGGAGTGATCCGATCCGAGGTCGACAAGGCTGTCGGGCGCATGGGATTCGTGCGCGAGGACGAGCTGGCAGCCCTGCGACGTCATGTCCAGCGGCTGGAGTCCGAGGTCCACGAGCTGAAGACCGCTGCCGCATCCGGTACGGCGCCCGTGACCCAGGAGAGCGGGGCACAGGCAGGCGCCGATCAGCCGGCTGGCTCACCGGCCGGCACGCCGGCCGACAAGCCCAAGAAGAAGAAGGTCATCGTGGAACCGGAGGCGGGCGCGTGAGCGAGCAGGACTGGGTGGGGGCCGAGGATGTCGTCGACGTGGCGCCGGTCGCGGAGGATGCGGCCACGGTGACGGAGGACGTCATGACGGAGGCCGTCGCGGCCGACGACGACGTCGACGACATCGACGATGTGCTCGTCCTCGAGGTCGTGGACGACGCGCTCGTGCTCCCGGTGTGGGAGCCCACGGGGGTGGCACGGGTCGATGAGGCGCTCGACGACCTCACCCGTCTGGATCCCGACGACGTCCATCACCATGCTGAGGTCTACGACGCCATCCATCAGCGGCTGCGCGGGACGCTGAGCGACCTCGACACCCCCGTCTGATCCGACGATGGCCCGCCGTCGACTCGACGCCGAACTGGTGCGGCGACACATGGCACGGTCGCGTGAGCACGCGCGCGAGTTGATCGAGTCGGGTTCCGTCCGGGTACGCGGAAGCGTGGCGCTCAAGCCCGCCACTCAGGTCGATCAGGCCGATCCCGTCGTGGTCGATGGCCCCGCCGAGGACTCCTATGTCTCCCGGGGTGCGCACAAGCTGATCGGCGCTCTCGATGCCTTCGTCGACATCGACGTCCGTGATCGGGACTGCCTCGATGCGGGGGCCTCGACCGGAGGGTTCACGCAGGTATTGCTCGAGCGCGGAGCCGCGCGCGTCCTCGCGGTGGATGTCGGGTACGGCCAGCTGGCATGGTCCGTCCGAACCGACCCACGCGTGCACTCGCTCGAGCGCACGAACGTGCGGACCCTGACGCCGACGGACGTCGCCTTTCGTCCCACCCTGATCGTGGCGGACCTCTCGTTCATCCCCCTGCGGCTCGTGCTGCCGGCGCTCGTGGC
>CAZQXO010000082.1:0-5732 GCA_964597445.1 uncultured Bifidobacteriaceae bacterium
GCGACGGACTGCATTCGACGGTCGCTCGGCAACTAGGTGTTGTTGCTCGACCGTCGAAGCGAGGGCGTCGTTACGGGCTGCGTCAGCACTTCCAACGCGCACCCTGGAGTTCGATGATCGAGGTCTACTACGCCGGGGATGCTGAGCTCTACATCACTCCGATCGATGACCACATGGTCGGCGTGGCGGTGCTCGGCCCGAAGGGCATCAACGTTGCCGAGGCAATCGCACGCGTGCCGCAGGTGAGCGCCGAGTTGCAGGGCGCCGTTCCTGCTTCCACCCTGCGCGGCGCCGGTCCCTTCCCTTATCGCGCTCGCCGGGCACAGGTGCGACGGGTCCTGCTCGTGGGTGATGCCGCTGGCTACGTCGACGCCATCACGGGTGAGGGCCTGCGGGTGGGCTTCGCCCAGGCGCAGGAAGCCATCACCGCGCTGAAGGCCGGCGACCCCTCCTCCTACCCCAAGCGATGGCGAAAGGTGACGCGCGAGTTTCGAGTACTGACCAAGGGCCTCGTGGTGGTTGCTTCCTCGCCACTACGTCACGCGATCGTCCCGGTGTCGAGCAGGAGTCCCCGTGTGTTCGGTGCCATCATCAATCGTTTGGCCCGGTAGCCATGATCGGCACCATCCTGCGTTCCAGCCACCCGGTTCCTACCTTTGCGGTCACAGGGCTGTCGCTGTTGCTGGCTATCGCCTTCGGGGTGCAGCCAGATCACACCATCGTGATCGTCATTGCTGTCTTCTTCAATCAGATCGCGATCGGCTTGAGTAACGACGTCCTTGACGTTGCACGAGACCGGCGAGCCGGGCGAACCGATAAGCCACTGGTAACCGGAGCGATGTCTCTCTCGACAGCGTGGGTGGTTGTGGTCGGGTCCTCCCTCGTGTCCCTTGTGCTGTCGGTGCTCGTCAATCCTTGGGTGGGGGTGTGGCAGGCGGTCTTCCTGTTCTCCGGCTTCGCCTACAACGCTGGCCTGAAGGCAACTGTCTTCTCGGCCCTTCCGTACGCAACCGGATTCGCTGCTCTGCCCACGCTGGTGAGTTTGGCAACGCAGCCACCGAGTTGGCCCGCATGGTGGGTGGTCTTCGTCGGTGCGAGCCTGGGTGTTTCAGCGCACTTCGCCAATGTGTTGCCCGACGGTGACAGTGATCGCGCTGAAGGTATCCGGGGACTCCCGCAACGACTCCCCGCAATGGTCACCGTCACAGTCCTCGTGTCGATCACCACGATCTCGGCGGCCGTCCTGATCTGGCAAGGCGGCACCTCGGCTGTGTGGGTGACAGTTCCTGCGGCTGTCGCAGCTGTCGGTGTCTCAGTTGCCGCCGCGGCGCAAGCACGAAGGACACCCCCGACGGCCTGGCCGTTTCGGCTATCGATGCTGGCTGCTGGGTTCCTCGTGCTGGGCTTGATCGGTGCGCTTCAGGGTGGCTGATGCCGGAAGGGTGCTTTGCGCCGCCTGCAGCCGTCCCATCATCAACCCGACTGGGGAGGGTGCTGGTGACATGACACACTGAACGCATGGCGGACAACGACGACATCAAGGAGCGCATGCGCCTGGCCCTGGAGGCGAAGAACAAGAAGTCCTCCAAGAACACGCCTCACGGGAGCACCCCGACGGAGGACAAGGGGCAGGAGCACGCTGACCGGGCCGGCGGCAAGCGGGAGTTCCGGCGGAAGTCCGGCTGACCCACGCCGATGGCCGGCTCCCAGGAGTCATGTGAGGATGTCAGCGTGCGGTCTCGGACCTCCCTGCCTCGCAGCGTCAGCCACCTGATTGGTTCGATGCTGCTGCTCCTGGGCATCGCCGCCATGCATCACCTCGTGGTCTCGGGGTGCGTGACCGCGGTCGTCGATCAGGCGGCGGTGCACGCAGGAGGTCACGGGTGGGATGCAGGCCCCATCGCGGCGAAGGACGAGCCGCGGCAGGAATCGGTGCCTGGCGGTCCATCGGGAACGGGTGCCCCTGTCGACCACTCCGGCGCAGCCCTGTGTCTCGCCGTCCTCGTGAGTGCGTGGCTGCTGACCCCGCTCCTGCGATATCGCCGGGCCCTGCGTGGCGCCGAATCCGTGCTGCGGGCACCGCCCCCCGTGGTCGCTGCTCCGCCCCGACCGCCTGATCTGGTCGTGCTGTCGGTCAGTCGCACGTGACGAGGAGCCGTGCGCGGCTCGATCGTCCCTACCCGACTTCAGACAGGAACTCACCATGACCTCACGCATGTCCCGTTCTCGATCCACGCTCGCCCGGCGATCGGCGGCCATCGGAGCCGCCTTGCTCGCGGGCAGCCTCGTGCTGACTGCCTGCTCCAGTGATCCGAGTGCGCACGGCGGTGCCCACGACTCCTCGATGGAGATGCAACCCGGCGTCGATCCCGATGACGTCATGTTCGCGCAGATGATGATTCCGCATCACGAGCAGGCTGTGGTGATGTCCGACCTTGCTGGTTCGCGTGCCGGCGATCCGGTCATCGCCGAGCTCGCTCTCGAGATCAGGGGAGCGCAGGCTCCGGAGATCGACCTGATGAGCTCCTGGCTCGACGCCTGGGGGGCCGAGCGCCTGTCATCAGACGACGCCATGGGTGCTCATGGGTCCCATGGCATGGCCGGCATGCTGACGCAGGAGCAGCTCGACGCGCTTGCGGCAGCCGAGGGATCCGACTTCGACACCCTCTTCGCCCGGTCCATGATCGAGCACCATGAGGGTGCTGTCCAGATGGCCCGAGACGTCCTCGCTGCCGGTTCGGATCCCGAGGTCGCTGCCCTCGCCCGGGAGATCATCGTGACGCAGGAGAAGGAGATCCTCCTGCTCCAGACCTTCCTGGCCGGTCAGGAGGGCGGCTCGGCCGTCGGTGTCGGCACCGTGCCGGTGAACCCGGCCCTGAGCCACGTCCATGGTGCGGTGGTCGACGGCGACCACGTGGTGGTGGGCACGCACGACGGCGTCCATCGGGTCGCCATCGCCACCGGTGCGTCGGAGCGCATCGGGAGCTCGCAGGATGACTTCATGGGGTTCACCGGGCAGGTGTCCGAGACCCTCGTGGCGAGCGGTCACCCCGGCCCCGGCTCCAACCTGCCCGACCCGCTCGGACTGCTGGTCAGTGACGACGGCGGGATCACGTGGGAGGCCCGCAGCCTGCTCGGCGAGGTCGATTTCCACGGCTTGGCCGTACGGGGCAACGAGATCGTGGGCTGGGATACCCGCGGCCCGCTGCAGTGGTCCTCCGATGGTGGGCGCACCTGGACCGCCGGACCAGTCCTCACTCCCACATCGCTCGCGTGGTTCGGCGACCGCGTATGGCTGGCGACTCCTGATCAGGGCCTCGTGACCTGGCTCCCGGGAGACGCCGATGTCTCCCCGGTCGGCTCCTCCGGTGTCCTCGTTGCCGCCTCTCCTCAGGGGGAGGTGCTGTGGCGGGTCGACATCGACGGAAGCGTGCACCGCACGACGGATGGTGCGGAATGGGAGAACGTCGGTGCGGTCACGAGCATCGAGGCGCTTGCGGGCGATGCGGATCGCGCGTACGCGGTGACAGCCCAAGGCCTGCAGATCGTTCCCTGACATGCGTGAGGGGGGAGGTCCGCGGAATGCGGACCTCCCCCCTCACGGGATGCATGGATCAGGGAGCGAAGGGAAGCAGCACTCCGTTGATGCCGTGAGCAACCTGCTTGTTGCCCTCGTTGATGTCCACCTTGCTGAGGATGACATTCGGGTTGGGCAGCTTGGGGGCGTAGTCACCGAGCACGATGGCCGGCTTCTTCGTGACCTTGACCTTGATGGTCTTGCCGTCGACAGCCGTCTTCAGCTTGGCGCCGTTGGCCTTCAGGGCGTCCTGGGACAGGATCGTCGATCCGGGAACCACGTGGTAGAGCAGGACCTGCTCGACGGTGTCGACACCGAGGCCGGCCACGGCGTCGAAGGCCGCCTTCTCGGTCCTGACCTTCGTGCCGGTCAGCGCGGACGCGAGGTTCATGAACGCCCTGTCGGTCGGGGCGAACACGGTCAGGGCGGTGGTGCCGTCCGCGAGGAGCTTGACGTTGGAGTTCGGCTTCGCGCCGAGGACGGTCTCGGCAGCCTTCGTCAGGATGTCGAAGTCGGCGAAGTCGCGGTCGAAGGTCGACTGGCCGACCTTCAGGACGCTCGCGAGGGAGGTGGTGCCGTCAGCAGCGCTGGCGGCGGGGGCCAGAGCGGTCGCGCCGAGAAGGGCCGCGGCGCCGACGACGCCTGCTCGCATGATCGTGGTGCGCATGTTCTCTCCTAGGGTCCACTCCGCCCCGGGTGGGACGGTGTTACCCCTACTTCTCTGGCGGACCCGGCTTCGGATGCAGGAAGTTGAAGAATTCTCGGCGCGAAATCCGCGGGCCCCGCGTGCATCCATCCCGGCCTCATCGGGCGAAGAGGGGAGGGACGCGGCATCCTGTCGCTCCACGGGGACCCGGGGTCCACGAGCGGGGAGGGAGGTCAGGCATTGAGCGAGACGGCCATGCATACTGGCGAGACCGTCCTGTGCGCCCGCCGCCCGGAGTCCGTGAGGGAGTCATTCGTGTCCGTCGATCCCGAAGCCGCGGCAGCCGAGGCCTTCGCGCGAGGCGACGAGGCCGGGCTCTCGGAGGCGTACCGCCTGTGGGGAACCCTCGTCCACACGATCGCGCTGCGCAGCGTCGGGAGCGACGCGGATGCCGCAGACATCACGCAGGCCGTGTTCATCAGTGCGTGGCGCGGCCGATCGGGATTCGATCCCGAGCGAGGTGCGCTGCCCGCCTGGCTGATCGCGATCACGCGGCGGCGCATCGCGGATCACTGGGAGGAGAGGTCCCGTCACACCCGGCGCGTGCAAGCCGTGGCCGCGCAGTCACCCGAGGAGCCGGTCGAGACCCCCTCGGATGCGCTGATCGATCGGGTGCTCCTCGCCGATGAGCTCGAGCGTCTCGGCGAGCCCCAGCGCCGCATCATGGAGCTGGCCTTCTTCCAGGACCTCACCCATGCCCAGATAGCCAGCCTGCTCGACCTTCCGCTCGGGACGGTCAAGAGTCACATCCGCCGGTCGCTGGACCGGCTGCGAACTCGATTGGAGGTGGACCGTGTCGCACTGTGATGAGGCGGATCTCGCCCTGATCGCCCTGGGCGAGCCGGCGAGCGCAGGGAATGAGCAGCACCTCTCGTCGTGCGCACGCTGCCGCAGCCGGGTGGACCAGCTCGCGGCAGTGGTGACGACGGCGCGCATGATCACGGACGACGACCGTCCGGTCACGCCGCCGCCATCGGTCTGGGAGGGGATCGCCGCGCAGGTGGCGTCCCCCAACACTGCAACGGACGCGACGGTCACATCCCTGGATGCGGCGCGGCGTCGGAAGCGTCCGGCACTGTGGTGGCTGGCTGCGGCTGCCGCGGTCGGAGTCGTGGCGGGATCGGTCGTCACCACGGTCACGTCGGATCTCGGTACGCCAGCCCCGAGTGTGGTGGCGTCGGCGAGCCTGGAGCCCGTCGCGGATGCCACGGTCCAGGGCACCGCCGCCGTCGAGCGCCGTGGCTCGGGAGCCGTGCTGCGCATCTCGGTGCCGGAGCTCCCCGCGGTCGAGGATGGCTACTACGAGGTGTGGATGGCGACCGCGGATGCCGGCACGATGGTCGCGGTCGGCACCCTCAATCCGGGGGAGGAGGCCGTCCTGACCCTTCCGGCGGGAATGCAGACGTCCGACTTCCCCCTGGTGGACGTCTCCGTCGAGCACTACGACGG
>CAZQXO010000083.1:0-5711 GCA_964597445.1 uncultured Bifidobacteriaceae bacterium
CACGCACCCGAGGTCAAGGCCTCGGATCTGGACATGCTCCGCTCCATCACCGCGCAGTTGCGGCGCCTGCTTGGCATGGACTTCTCGGGCTACAAGGAGAGCACGCTGAACCGCCAGGTTCGCCGCCGCATGGCGATCTGCCAGGTGGACACCCTCGATGACTACTTCGCCCTGCTGGCCAAGGATCGTGAAGAGGCGCAGCGGCTCGCCGACAACCTCCTGGTCACGGTGACCGCGTTCTTCCGTGACCCGGACGCCTTCGCTGCCCTCCGCTCCGCACTGGTCACCAGCCTTGCATCCTGCGAGCAGTCTGAGCCGATCCGAGTCTGGGTGCCCGGATGCGCCACGGGCGAGGAGGTCTACTCGCTGGGCATGCTGATCAGCGACGTGCTCGGTCATCCGCCCGATCTGCGTTCGAGGCTGAAGATCTTCGGCACGGACATGGACGAATCTGGCCTGGCGTTCGGACGCCGCGCCCGATACCCGATGTCGGCGCTCGAGCGGATCCCACCCGAGTACCGGTCGCGGTTCACTGTGGCGAACGACGATGGGTTCGTCATCAGCGACGACCTCCGATCGTGCACGGTCTTCGCTCGTCACGATGTCCTCGTCGACCCACCCTTCCCGCGCATCGACCTCGTCTCCTGCCGCAACACCCTGATCTACTTCACCGCCCCGCTGCAGGAGCGGGCAATCGCGATGTTCGGGTACTCCCTGAACACCGGCGGCCTGCTGTTCCTGGGCAAGGCCGAGAACCTCGAGCGGGGCACGCGCGGCTTCGCCGCTGTCGATCCGACCTGGAGGGTCTTCTCGCGGACGGACGAGCCGGTGGAACGCCCTTCCTACCCGTCGACGGGATGGCCGAACAGGTATTCGAGATCGGTCGGATCCGAGTATCACGTCCCCGTGGTCATGCCGGCCCAGGCCAGCGATCACGACGAGCTACTTGAGGCCCTCGTGCGCTCAACCGGCCAGGTCTTCATGGTCGTGGACGAGGATCTCGAGCTCATCGAGGTCGTGGGTGATGTCTCGCCGTTCTGCCGGGTTCCTGAGGGGCGGGTGACGACGGCGGCGCTGTCCCTCCTGCGGCCTGAGCTCCAGGAGGAGGCGCGGGCTCTCCTTCTCCTGTCTCGGACACAGGGGTCAGCCTTGATCGGTGTCCGTGAGGTTCTGCACGATCCTGAGGTGACGGTGCACCTGGAGGTCCGGCCTCTCCAGGTGGGGGATCGATCCCTGCAGTTGCTGGTCTTCGACACCGAAGACCGAGACGCCCCCGTGACCCGGATCGAGCGTGATGCCGCTCATGACGACCTGATCCGGCAGCTCGAAGGCCAACTACTGGAAAGCCAGCGGACACTCCGACAGTCACTGCTCGATCTGCAGGCCACCAACGAGGAGCTCGAGGTTGCCTCGGAGGAGTTGCAGGCGTCGTCTGAGGAACTGCAGGCAGCGAACGAGGAGCTCGAGTCCTCCAACGAGGAGCTTCAGGCAACGAACGAGGAGCTCGGCACCCTGAACCAGGAACTGCGTAGCCGAGCCGAGCAGCTGGCGAGCCTCAACGAGGTGCTGGAGAACATCCAGAACTCGCTCGACCAGGGCATGGTGATTCTGGATGCTCGGGGTGCCGTGCTGCGCTACTCAGCCTCGGCGGTTCGCCTGTTCGGGCTGATGGATTCCGACCTGGGGGAACCCCTCGAAGCCGTGCCGACGACCATTCCCATGCCCGGGCTCGCCGAGGCGGTGACCGCAGTCCTCGCCGGGGAGCGGCGCCGAAGCCTCGAGGCGGTGAGCGATCAGACCTCCTATCTGCTTCAGGTGCTTCCCTATCTCGATGGCCATGATCGAGTGGTCGGAGCCATCCTCACCATGACGGATGTCTCGGAGATGGTGGCACTCCGAAGGGAGCTGGAGTCCACGGTGACCAGCCTTCGGGAGCAGGAGATCCTGCTGCGCCAGCAGGCGACCTACGACGCGGTCACGGGTCTGCTCAACAGGGGTGCCTTCTCGGAGGCGGTGAGCCGCGAGATCGCACGAGCCCGGCGCACGGCCAGCCCACTGGCGCTCATCTGGGCCGACATCGATCACTTCAAGGAGATCAACGACGGCCACGGCCACGCGGCGGGCGATGCCGCCCTGCGCCTGTGGGCCTCGCGCATCTCCGCCACCCTGCGAGACGCGGACTTCGTGGGTCGTCTGGGCGGTGATGAGTTCGGCATTGTGATCTCTGACTACCACGGTGACGCCGAACTTGACGGCATCGTGGAGCGAATTGTGGTCGCGCTGCGTGAACCTCTCGAGATTCAGGGGCGGGCCGTGCGGGTGTCCGGAAGCCTCGGTGTCGCCCTCTTCCCGGATGATGCGGGGTCCCCTGAGGATCTGCTGCGGGCAGCGGACGCGGCCATGTACGTCGCCAAGCGCTCGGGAGGTGACGGCCATGCCTACTTCGACGAGTCCATGAACCGCGCCTCGGAAGCGCGCCGGACGCTCCGCGAGCGACTGGACTCCGCGCTGCGTCGCCAGGAGTTCGCTCTCTACTACCAGCCCATCGTGACGGTGCCCGATGGACGGCCGTGGGGGGTCGAGGCACTGCTGCGCTGGAATCGCGAGGGCAGCGTCGTGGGAGCACGTGAGTTCGTCCCGTTCGCGGAGGAGACCGGGCAGATTCGCGCGCTGGGCATGGAGACCCTGGCGCTGCTGCGCGATGACCTGGTGACCCTGAGGAGTGCAGGCTTCACGAATCTTGTGGTGTCGGTGAACATGTCCGTCCTGCAGTTGGAGGATCGCGCTCTCGCGGACCTGCTGAGCCACTGGCCTACCCCCGGGGGACTCGAGGGCATCTCGGTGGAGATCCTGGAGTCGGCTTTTCTGCCGGACCGCCCGCACGCCCTCGAGGTGGTCCGGCAGATGGCCGATCTTGGTGCCCGCATCGCTGTCGATGACTACGGCAGCGGCTACTCCAACCTGAAGCTGCTGGAGACCCTCTCGCCCGACTTCCTGAAGCTCGATCGGTCGTTCCTCACCATGCACCGCGATCCGGAAGCTCGTGAGGCACTCATCCGGTCGGCGGTCGTCATCGCAGGAATCGTGGGTGCCAGGGTCATCGCGGAAGGCGTGGAGGACGAGGCCGAGTTGAGCCTTCTGGAGGCGGTGGGTGTCGACATGGTCCAGGGTTTCCTCGTGGCTGATCCGATGCCCGTGGCGGAACTGCTGGGGTGGTTGACGCATCGCACGGGTCGGTGACTGCTCCACGATGACGGGTCGGCCGCCGATGGGCGATGACGCAGGCCTGCTGAGCGCTCATCCCGTTGACGTGGCCCCCATGCTTCTGGGCGCCGTGTTGGAGTCGCGACAGGGAGGCTCCCGCGTCGCGGTCCGGATCACCGAGGTGGAGGCCTACGGAGGTGTGGGCGAGGACCCGGGCTCCCACGCCTTCCGGCGCCAGGCACCCCGCAACTCGGTGATGTTCGGGCCTCCCGGACATGCGTATGTCTACCTCTCCCATGGCCTGCACGCCTGCGTGAACGTGGTGTGCGGGGTCGCAGGCCAGGCATCCGCGGTGCTGATCCGTGCGGGGGAAGTCATCGACGGTGTCGAGCGGGCCCGCGAGCGCCGCGGGGCGACCGTGCGCGATCGGGACCTCGCTCGCGGTCCCGGACGGCTGTCGGTGGCCCTGGGCGTCACGGTGTCCCTCAACGGCGTGAATCTCCTGAGTCGACGGGGGCACCTGCGTCTGTCTCTCCCCGATCATCCGGTTCCTGCCCACGACGTCAGCCCGCGCACCGGCGTCTCCGGCGAAGGGTCCACGATTCCCTGGCGCTTCTTCCTTCGAGACGAGCCCACCGTGAGTCCGTATCGCCGCGCCCCGCGCTGATCTGCTCCAGCATGCGGGAGGATGTGGCGGTGTCCTCCATCATCGACGAACTCTCCTGGCGCGGCCTCATCGCGCAATCGACCGATCTCGATGCCCTGCGCGCGGCCACCGAGCCCGGACCGATCACGCTCTATTGCGGATTCGATCCGACGGCGCCGAGCCTGCATCTCGGGAACCTCGTGCAGATCCTCACCGTCCGCAGGTTCCAGCAGCACGGGCACCGGCCGCTGGCCCTCGTGGGCGGCGCCACCGGCCTGATCGGCGACCCCAAGGAGAGCGGGGAGCGCACCCTCAATCCGCGAGAGGTGGTCGAGGGCTGGGTGGCCCGGATCCGGGCGCAGCTGGACCGCTTCTATGACTTCACGGGCCCGAACGCGGCGATCGCCGTCAACAATCTCGACTGGACCGAGGGCATGGGGGTGCTGGAGTTCCTGCGCGACGTGGGCAAGCACTTCAGCGTCAACCGGATGCTGGACCGCGAGGCCGTCGCCGCCCGGCTCGCCAAGGACGGCATCTCCTACACCGAGTTCAGCTACCAGCTGCTCCAGTCCTACGACTTCGTCCAGCTCTATCGCCGCCACGGCTGCACGCTGCAGACCGGCGGCTCGGACCAGTGGGGGAACATCACGGCGGGGGTCGACCTGATCCGGCGCATGGACGGAGGCCATGCCCATGCCCTCACCACACCGCTCATGGTCAAGGCCGACGGCACCAAGTTCGGAAAGACCGAGTCCGGCACGGTGTGGCTCGATCCGGAGCTCACCAGTCCGTACGCCTTCTTCCAGTTCTGGCTGAACGCCGACGATCGCGACGTCCCGACGCTGCTGCGGACCTTCAGCTTCCGCTCGCAGCCCGAGATCGAGGAGCTCCTGACCTCCTTGGCCGAGCGCCCCCAGGCCCGCGAGGCACAGCGGGCGCTGGCGTCGGAGCTGACCGCCCTGGTGCACGGGGAGTCGGAGCGCGATGCGGCCGAGGCTGCCGGTCGCGCGCTCTTCGGACAGGGGGAGCTGGAGGAGCTCCCGGCAGCGACCCTGACGGCGGCCCTCCTCGAGGCCCCACACGTGACGCTCGGTGCCGATGATGTGGTCGGGGGGGAACTGCCGCCCTTCGACGACCTGCTCGCTCGCAGCGGGCTCGCAGCCAGCAAGTCGGCTGCACGACGCACGGTCGATGAGGGCGGGGCCTATGCGAACAACGTGCGGATCACGGATGCGAGTGCCCGACCGGTCGTCGGTGACCTACATCACGGCGAGTGGCTCGTCCTCCGACGTGGCAAGAAGGCCTTCGCCGGGGTGCGCGTCCCGCGCTGACCGACGGGGAAGTGACTGCGGCGCAAGGGTTTCCGTGGCGGACCTCGTTGAGCGGGCAGCAGCCGTGGCTGATGGGATGCCGGATTTGACCTGATCGCCACCACCGGCGTATCGTTATGTCACCGCAAGGGAGCACCGGACACCAAGCCGTACTTCTTCACAGGGACTGAGTCCCGGGAGGGTGCGCCAAGCTAGGCCGGTCCTGCGGAACCTGAGGATCTCCACAGGAAGACTCGCCGGCGACGGTGAATTGACTTCCATGGTGAAGATGCGTAAGGTTGGAACGTTGCCCCGAATTCGGGCCGAGAGGCTTGAAGGCGGTGCGCGCCCGCTCCTTGAGAACTCAACAGTGTGTCACATGTCAATGCCAATACCCCGTTCTGGGGTGGATGGCGGTTTCGGCCGCGATCCGCTCGCAGACGGATTCCTTTGGTAGATGAATGAGCACCAGCTCAAATCTGCCAGTTTCACAACTCATTCATTTATGGAGAGTTTGATCCTGGCTCAGGACGAACGCTGGCGGCGTGCTT
>CAZQXO010000084.1:0-2108 GCA_964597445.1 uncultured Bifidobacteriaceae bacterium
AGCTCTCGTGCACCTGGATGTCGAGCGGCGCGGTGACGTCGACGAGGTCCTGCAGGCGAGGTGACTCCTCCGTCACGCGCCCGAGCGCGACGGGCTCGCCGGGCTCGCCCTCGAGGGCGGCGATCAGCACATTCGCGAGGTCGCGGCTGGCATCACCCGAGCCGACGTTGACCTGCAGGCCCAGCATGATCGAGCCATCACCGCGCACCAGGGCCGGCCACGCCATCGGCAGCACCGTGGCGAGGGTGACGTCACGGCCCGCATGCTCCCCCATGAGCGTCAGCTTCGCCGTGGCTGCGGGAACGATCTCGCGCATGGCGACGATGTCGCACTCGGCGGCCATGCCCTCGAACGGGCGCGTCGCACCGACGAACACCGCGGAGGCCGCCTTGCCGTGGCAGGCCTTGTAGCGACGGCCCGAGCCGCAGGGGCAGGGCTCACGCATGCCGACGACGGGGACGTCCGCATCGGAGACGGGGGCACCGGACGCGGTCGAGCGGTTCTTCTTGGCCATGGGTGGAAACCTACCGGGCCATCGGATCGGGCCGATGCCTGCGGGCGTCAGCGCCCGAGGCGTCGCAGGACGTGCCCCGGGCGGTTGCTGATGATCGCATCGACGCCCTGCTCGATGCACAGGTCGATGTCCGCATCGTCGTCCACCGTCCAGACGTGCACGAGGTGACCCTGGGCGTGGACCCGCTCCACGTAGTGCGGATGCCGGCGCAGCGTCTCGATCGAGGGACCGGCGATTCCCGCGCCGCGGGGAACGGATCCCTTCCGATGCCACAGCGGCACCGGATCCATCAGGAACACGGTCGGTACCTCGGGGAGCAGTCGGCGTGAGCGCTGCACCGCCCACCGGCTGAACGACATCACCCGCGCCCGTGGAGGCTCACCGTCGACGGGCACGTCGAGGCCGAGACGACGCAGCATGGTCGCCAGCTCCTCCTCCACGTAGCGCCCGTAGCGCACCGGGTGCTTGGTCTCGATCGCGAACCGGACGGTCGCAGACGCGTCCATCATCGTCGTGAGCAGGCGCTCGAGGGTCAGGACAGACGTGCGGGAGATGTCACGCGGCTCCTCGAAGTCGAACCAGCGCAGATGCCCGCGGCTGTAGTCGTGCTGAGCGAGCTCGTCGTAGGTCATGGCGCTCACCGAGCCCGTGCCCGTGCTGGTGCGATCGATCCGCCGATCATGGACGCAGACGAGCGTGCCGTCGGACGTGAGTCGGATGTCGCACTCGATGGCATCGGCGCCGAGCTCGATGGCGCGGAGGTAGGCCGCGAGGGAGTGCTCGGGCTCCTCGTCATTGGCCCCGCGATGGGCCACGACCTCGATGGTCACGCGGCAACAGTACGGGCGACGCCCCGGACCTGCCTACGACGTCCACCCGCCATGCCATAGTCACCCCGTGGCCCCGCCGGATCTCGTTCTCCTCGACCTCGACGGAACCCTGACCGATGCCGGGCCGGGAATCGTCAACTGCATCCGGTACGCCCTGGACGACATGGGCGTCGAGCATCCGGATGACGCGACCATGCGCACCTTTCTGGGCCCCCCGCTCGCCGACACGTTCAGCCGTCATTTCGGGATGTCCGACGCTGACACTGCCTACGCGATCGGGAAGTACCGCGAGCGGTACCACGACGTCGGCCTCTTCGAGAACACCGTGTACGACGGCATTCCGGAACTGCTGCAGCAGCTCACCGATGCCCGCGTCATCCTCGCCGTCGCGACGAGCAAGCCGACCTACTCCGCGACGCGGATCCTCGAGCACTTCGACCTCGACCAGTACCTGGCGTTCATCGGCGGTGCCGATCTCGCAGGCGTGCGCCACGACAAGGCCGCCGTCATCGATCACACGCTCGAGGAGCTCCGTGCACTCGGTCGACCGACGGACGGGGCACGCATCGTCATGGTCGGCGATCGCGAGCACGACGTGCACGGCGCGCGGGCCCACGGGATCGACACCGTCGGCGTGCTGTGGGGGTACGGCAGCGAGGAGGAGCTGCTCAGCGCGGGCGCCGTTCGGGTGGTGGCATCTCCTCCGGCTCTGGGTGCCGTGCTGGCCTAGAGCTCGATCTCGTCGAGTCGCAGGACGGGCATCT
>CAZQXO010000084.1:2208-5664 GCA_964597445.1 uncultured Bifidobacteriaceae bacterium
TTCATCAGGCCCTGCGGATCCCAGGCCGCCTTGATCGCCCGCATCGCGGCGATCTCCTCCGCCGAGCGGCACAGGTGCAGCTCACCCGCCTTCGCCCGCCCGACGCCGTGCTCGGCCGACACCGAGCCGCCGTAGCGCGCGACGCACTCCATCACGGCGTGATCGACGGCGAGGTCGTCTGCCGGCGGGCCGATCATCTCGACGTGGATGTTGCCGTCGGCGAGGTGCCCGAACACGCCGACGTGCTCGACCGTCGGCCAGCCGCCGACGATGCCGCGCAGCTCGTCCGCGCACGCCGCGAGTGACGGCAGCGGCACCGACACGTCGAGCTTGTGCGCGACACCGAGAGCACTGAAGGCCTCCCCCTGCGCCTCGCGGTACGACCACAGTCGCGCCTGCTCCGCGGCATCGAGGCCGACGACGACGTCCGCATCGTCGGGAAGCCCGGTGAAGCCGGAGGCGTCACCACCGTCCGCGGCCTCGAGCAGGACGACGAGGGGATGACGACGCTGCAGGGGCCAGCCCTGGCCGCGCAGGCGTCCGGCCAACTCCATCCCGGTCTCGTCCGTGACCTCTGCAGCGATGAGGCGGACGGACGGATCCACGGCGGACGACATGAGGGCGATCGCCTCCGCGTAGGACTCGGCACCGATGAGCGCGACGGTCGTGCGACCGACGGGGCGATGCAGGCGCAGGCGCACGGCGGTGATGACGCCAAGGGTGCCCTCGGAGCCGCAGAAGAGCGCGCCGAGGTCGTAGCCGGTGTTGTCCTTGAGCATGCCGGACAGGTGAGAGAGGACGGTGCCGTCGGCGAGCACGGCCTCGATGCCGACGACCTGCAGGCGGGTCATGCCGAAGGCGACGACGTGGATGCCCCCGGCGTTCGTGGCGACGGTGCCGCCGATGGTCGCGGAGTCGCGGGCGGCGAGGTCGACGCCGTAGTGCCACCCGGCTGCTGCCGCGTGGCGCTGCACGTCTCCCAGCAGGGCTCCTGCCCCGACGGTCACCTGGCCGGAGAGGTCGTCGACCTCGCCGAGGAAGTCGAGGCGGCGGGTCGAGAGGACGACCGGCAGGGGATCGGCGTGCGGCGCGGGAACGGAGCCGGCGACGAGGCCGGTGTTGCCGCCCTGGGGCACGACGGGCACGCCATGGTCGTGGCACGTGCGCAGCACGGCTGCGACCTCCACCGTCGAGCCCGGGCGCACGACGAGGGCCGCCGCGCCGCGCCAGCGCCCCGACCAGTCGACGACGTACTGCTCCATCAGGGCCGGATCGGTGAGCACGTGCTCGGGCCCGACGATCGCCGAGAGCGCATCCGCCAGCGGCGACGTCGTCCGGGTGTCGGTCACGGGGCTATCCTGACGCAGAGACGCACCATCCGTCACACGAGCATCAGGTAGGAGGGACCCATGCGCCGGACCCTTCCCGTGCTCGCGACCCTGACGATCACGGCCCTCGCGGCCGGGCTCCTCGCGGCTCCCGCCCGTGCCCTGCCGCCGGGCGAGACCGTGCCGATCACCGGGACCTTCTCCTTCACGACGGCCAACGGAGTCGTGCCCACCTGGGAGGCCGAGGACATCGCGCTGATCGGCGTGGCGCCCGCGTCCGTCGTCACCACTGCCGCCGGCATCACCGCCCGCGTCTCGCTGCCGCTGGTCGCGAAGACCGGCACCGCCTATGCCGCCGCGGGCGGATTCCGGCTGCTCAATCGCGACACGGGAGTGTCGGTGAGGTGCTCGACCCCCACGATCGACACCGCTGCGCGACTCGTCGACTGCATCCTTCCGGACGGCTCCCAGGAGGCGCTGCTGCTGATCTCGGCGATCGACTCGCGCAGTCGCGTGTGGGGCAGCACCACGGTCACCTCGATCTTCCGCGGTGTCGAGGTCCGCATCAACGGCCAGGAGGCCGCGGACCTGCTCAACGAGCAGCTCGACGTCAACACGTTCAGCCCCTCGATCGTGATCGGCACCGGCGACCTCATCGCCGCGCGGCCGCGCTAGTCCCCCACTGACGGGCCCGGCAAGCACGATCGGGCGGCTGTGGACGACGGGGTCGGGACCCTCTCCCCAGCCAGCTCATCCGGTGTCACCCGTCCACAGGTGGAATTCGAGGTTTGAGCCGCGAGGGCGTCGGGCACAACATCGTCGCAAGGCTCTTCGGCACCAGCACTCCGAAGGCACGGAGATCCCCTGTTGGGGGCTGGACAAGGACGATGACCATGCGCACTCACACCATCCACCGCCGCACCCGCACCGCCACGCTGGGTGCCCTGGCCGCCGGAACCCTGTTCCTGGGCCTGGCCGCACCCGCCTTCGCCGGGGAGGTCATCGCGGCCGAGGTCGTCGCAAGCGCTCCCGAGCAGAGCGCCGTGGTCGCTGCCAACGTTCCGACGGCCGTGGCCAGCAAGCCGCGCACCATCACCGTGTCGAACCACCGCGGCAGGTCCGTCGTGCTCTTCGCGAAGGGTGAGCAGATCCGCCGCAACCTCTCCCCCGGCACGAAGCCTGCGACGTTCACCAAGCTCACCGCCGGACGCGTCTACACCGTCTCCGTCGGCGGTCAGCCCATCGGCACCGTCGTCGCCCTCGACGCCCCGAGCGCCGCGAGCGGCCTGCGCGTGAGCACGACGGATCGGCCGGGCACGGTGGCCCTCGAGTGGCAGCACAAGGCGACCCGCGCGACCGGCGGGAGCGACGTCGAGTTCGTCGTCACGGCCACGAGTGCCACGGCACCCGAGGTGTCCGCCGCGGTGCGGGGCGTGCACGCCGCCGAGCTGACCGGCCTCGAGCCGCAGGCGCTCTACTCGTTCAGCGTGACCCCGCGCAACAGCGCGGGCAGCGGCAAGGCCACCAAGGCAGCCATGACCCGCACGCTGGCCCAGCTGACCGGCACCCCGACGAAGACCGTCGACACCCCGAGCGCTCCGACGCCCAGGCCCGCCGATGCCACCCCGACTCCCGCGCCCGCACCGGCTCCCGGACCGTCCACTCGCACGATCTGGGTCTGCCCCGAGGGCTACGCCGAGGTCGCGGGCCAGTGCCAGACCACCCTCGCCTACACGTTCCACAACGCGACGGAGACGCGCGCCTACACGTACACGTGGACCCAGACCGGCACCCGCCGCAACACCGACAACCAGACGTGCGGCTACCTGCCCGACGCCTACGGGAACCCCGTCGTGGAGTGCTGGGGCGCCTACGACGAGCCGGTCTACTCCAACGTCAAGGACGGCACCCCCGCGGGCTACACCGACAACGGCACGGCCTGGGTGCGGACCATCCAGGTGAAGGACGCCGCCCCTGCGGGCTACGCCGACAACGGCACGCAGTGGGTCAAGACCGCGGCCAAGGTCGAGCGCACCGTCCCGGCCTGATCGGCCCATCCCAGACTCCATCCGGCGGGATCACAGGACACGGCGGGGGCCACGTCCGTGAACCCGCCGGATGGGTTGTC
>CAZQXO010000085.1:0-5194 GCA_964597445.1 uncultured Bifidobacteriaceae bacterium
GCGAACGGGATCGTGCCGGCGAGAAGGATCGCGATCGTGCGGAGCACCGGGTAGCGCACACGGAAGGCGAGATCGACACCGGTGATCAGGTAGACGACGTAGAGCCAGCCATGCAGCATCCAGAGCACGGAGTAGAGGGTCGGCTTGGACTCCACGTTGGCGTAGTCCAGGAATCCGTATCCGACGATGAGCCACACCGTCAGAAGCGCGAGGACGACGCCCGTGATCCACGCCATGATGCGATAGCGCAGGAATGCGCCGTTTATGCCCTTCATGCCCACCCTCCCGGGACCTCGTCGATATGCGGAGGATCCGCTCCGGGCCGCTGGCAGGTGATGCCCGCGACCGCGACGCCGAACCGAGCAGCAGCCGCCAGCGCTTCGGAGTCGGCGACATCGGCACGGCCCTTGCCGTGCTGCATCCACCATGCGAGGAAGCCACCACTGAAGGAGTCCCCGGCGCCGACGGTGTCGACGACCGGCACGCGCGGGACGTCGATGACCTGCTCACCCGTGCTCGTGATGATGCGAACGGAGTTGGCGCCGTCCGTGAACAGCACGACCGACCCGCTCGACGTCGCGAGATCCGCTGCAGCGCGCGAGGGATCAGCGCCTGAGAAGAGAAACGCGAGATCATCGCCGCTGACCTTCACGACGTCGGCGCGAGGGAGCACCTGGGCCAGGGCATCCGAGAACACCGATGACCCCGTCATGACGGACGGGCGGCAGTTGGGGTCGACCATCACCAGCTGATCCTCGCTCGCCGCGTCGACAATCGCGACCGATGCTTCGACCAGGGGCTCGAGGACGAGGCCGAGGGTGCCCACGTGCAGGGCGCGCACGGACGCGTCCAGATGCGCCAGGGCCATCGTCGGCGTGACCGCCGCGGCGGAGGTCCCCTCCAACATGAAGCGGTAGGTCGCTGCACCGTGCTCGTCTATCTGGGCGATCGCCAGGGTCGTGGGCTCCGGGACCTGAGCCCCGAGGCCCAGGGTCACGCCGTCCCCCTCGAGCAGCCGCAGGATGCGTCCTCCGAACGCGTCCGTGGAGACTCCTCCGAGGAAGGTCGCCGGGATGCCCAGTCGGGCGATCGTGCGTGCGGTGTTGAGCGGTGCTCCGCCGACGACCGAGGTGACCTCACCCTGAGGGTCCACGATGATGTCGACGAGGGCCTCGCCCAGAACAGAGATCACGCCGACAGGCTAGTCGACCGCGGGTGGGCGGCCCGCCTCGATCCAGAGCCAGCGCAGGTACAGGAAGACACCGAAGGCCGCGAAGATCCACCACTGGAAGGCATAGAAGAAATTCTGCAGCGGGAACGGCACATCCGCGGTCTGAACGGTGGGGGGCACCGGCTGCGGTGCCGGCCCCGAGGACGGGTCCTGTTGTGCAAGGACGATGAAGCCCGGGGGGACATCCTCGCCCCACGCCTGACCCAGCGACTGGCGGGAGACGGCCGCGACCGAGCCCGAGGTCACCGGCGCATCGGCGTAGAAGATCTCGTCCGGCTGGAGCACGCCGGAGATCTCGACCGCTCCTTCCGGAACGGCGGCCGCAGCCGGATCGTCCGGTGCCACCCAGCCACGCAGGACGGGCACGAGGGACCCATCGGTCAGGCGCAGGCCCGTCACGATCCAGGAACCGGGGTTGCCGTCCAGGGCGCGGTTCGGGACCGCCACCTGACGCGCCGCGTCGTACACCCCCACAGCCGTGACGGGTCGGCCGATCGACTCCGACGGAAGCTCGTCGACGGCGCCATCGAGGGCGGACTCGACCGGGATGGGTGCCGCGACCGCGGCGCGCTCCGCAGCGAGGATGGCCTGCGTACGCTCCCACTGCCAGCGACCGAGCAGCGCGGCTCCCACGATCAGGCCGACGAGCAGCGCCAGGAGCAGCAGCCACCGCGGCGTGAGCGCAAGGCGAAGCATCATGGCAGCGCGCGACGGCTGATCGACGTCGACGTCCGCTGCAGATCCGGTCATGGTCAGGTTCCGGTCGATCCCGGGGGGGACTCGTCCTGCGGATCCGCGGACTCGGCCGCCTCACGCTCGCCGCGCTCGACCGCCTCCTGCGTGAGGCGTCGATCCAGGGCCTGCTCCCGATCATCCGCTCCCGCAGGAAGGCTCGCATCGATCTTCGTCATCTGCCGTCGCATCGAGAGCCAGAGCAGGACGATCGCGATCGCCAGCACCGCGATGAACACGCCCGCGATCGGCAGGGCGCCGCTGATGAGGTTCTGCTGCTCCTGCGGGTCCATGGGGTCCTCTGTCCAGACAGTTGCCGCGATCGACCAGGTCATCGAGCGTCCTCTCTCATCAACGAGCCCGACAGGCCCTGCGGGGTAGTGCGAAGTCCGGCGAACAGGTCGATCTCCGGAAGATCAACGGGCACCCAGGCACGGGCCAACTCGAAGTCCTCCGTCGGCCACACCTGCCTCTGAAGGTCCAACGGCACGGCGAACCACAGACCCTCGGGATCGATCTGCGTGCGATGGGCGAGCAGGGAGGCGTCGCGCACATCGAAGAAGTCCGAGGCGTCGATGCGGGTCGTCACACGCCCGATCATGTCCTGCTCCTCACCCCAGCCGTCGAGCCACTCTCCGTAGGGTGACTCCAGCCCGGCGGCCAGCATGGCTTCGTGCAGGGCGATGACGCGACTGCGCGTGAACTGATGGTTGTAGTAGACCTTGAGCACCTGCCACGCCTCGCCCAGATCCGGGCGGTACGCGGGATTCGCCGCCGCGTCGACCGCGGCCATCGTGGTCTCATGCGTGCGGACATGATCCGGATGCGGGTAGCCGCCGAACTCGTCGTACGTGGTGACGACGTGCGGCCGGAACCGGCGAAGGACCTCCACCAACGGCGGCAGCGTCTGCTCCAGGGGAAGGTCCGCGAAGCAGCCGGCAGGCAGGGGCGGCTTCGGGTCCCCCTCGGGGAATCCGGAGTCCTCGAAGCCCAGCCACGCATGCCGGACGCCGAGCACCTGGACGGCCGCAGCCATCTCCGCCATGCGCACGGCGTGCAGCCCGTGAAGGTCGACCTCGGCCTGGGCCGCCGGATTGAGCACGTCACCGCGCTCCCCGCCCGTGCACGTGACGACCATGACATCGACCCCCTCCTGGCGGTACATCGCCATGGTCGCGGCGCCCTTGCTGGACTCGTCGTCCGGGTGGGCGTGCACGGCCATGAGGCGGAGGTCGCTCGTCACAGGGATAGTCTCCCCTACGTGCCCTCCCCCTTCTCCCGGGACCAACTCAGCCCCGAGATGCAGGCCCGGTACGGCATGGATCGACGCCCCGTGGGCATCTGGATCCTCGTGGGAATCCTCATCGTCGCCTTCGTGAGCGTCCTGGCCTTCGTGACGACCCGGGTCACCGGCAACCCCATCGAGTTCCGCCTCGTCTCCTGGGTGGTCGTGGGACCCGACCGCGTGGATGTCGACTTCTCCGTCAGCAAGCCGCAGGACGCCACGGTGACCTGCGTCGTCAGGGCCCAGGACCGCAACCGCATCGATCTCGGCTACGCGACCGTCGTGATCGAGCCCGGCAGCACCGGGGAGCTCGTCACGTACCCCTTGCGCACGCTGGCGCCCGCCTTCACGGTGGAGCTGCTCGGCTGCTCCGTGGACGGCCCGCCGGGCGTCCCACCCCCGCAGTTCCCCCCCAGCGTCGTTCCTCCCGAGCAGCCCTGGAGCGCCAGCTGAGGCAGCCGCCGTTCGATTCGGCAGGCTGCCGAACCGAAGGTAGCCTCCCTCTATGACCGAGACCGACATCACCTGGCTGACCCAGGAGGCCTACGACCGCCTCGTGGAGGAGCTTGCCGACCGTGAGGGTCCCACTCGGGAGGACATCAAGAACCGCATCGCCGCCGCTCGCGAGGAGGGCGACCTCAAGGAGAACGGCGGGTACCACGCCGCTCGCGAGGAGCAGGGCAAGAACGAGGCCCGCGTGCGGCAGCTCAAGCATCTGCTCGAGCACTCCCGGATCGGCGCTCCGGAGTCGGCCGACGACGAGGTCGCCCCGGGCAAGGTCGTGACCGTCCACTTCGCGGCCTGGGACGAGGAGGAGACCTTCCTCCTCGGGTCACGCGAGGAGGCGGCGCATGCCTCCATCGAGGTGTACTCCCCCACATCGCCCCTCGGCAGCGCCGTCAACGGAGCCAGGGTCGGCGACACCGTGCGCTACACCCTCGCCAACGGCAAGGAGATGACGGTGGAGATCCGGAAGGTCGAGCCGTACGGCGGCTGACAGGCCCAGCTCCCCTGGAGTTCGAGGCGATCGTGCGCTCCTCTCGGCCTAGCGAATCTGCACGACGGTGCCGCTCTCGCCCCATGATCGGTCCGCTGTCAGGACACGTTCGCCACGTCGCGACGCCAACGCAAGGCAGAGTCGGTCGCCAAGGGACAGCGATGGCGACGAGGAGCGGAGGAGCGCCGCCAGTCGTGCATCGTCACGGGTGACAGGTTCGACGGAGACACCACGCGCACTCAGGATGGCTTCGACGAGGCTCACCTCGGCCGTACCGCTGAACTTGGACAGAACCTCGGACAGGTTCGCCGCCCCGATCGTCGATGAGGGCATCGCTCTCGCGACGACAGGCGCTCCGTCCTCCCCCTGGATGTAGGCGAGGACGGCGGACGCATCGAGCACCGTCATGCCGGGTCCTGCAGCACCTCGGCGTGACGATCATCGAGCAGTTCCTGCACAAGATCCCGGCCCGCTGTCCGTCGACGCAGCCAGAGAAGTGCCTCATCGACAGACATCACGAGCAGGCCCGTGTCGGTGTCGACAGCCACCAGTTCCGTGCCCGTGTGCCAGCCATGACGATCACGGACATCCGAGGGCAGGACGAACCGACCTCGATCACCGACCGTGATGGTGTGGGTCGTCGCGTCGCTCACCCTCCAATCGTACCACTAGGACAGACCCGGTGGGAATCTGCATCATGATTCCCACCGAGCGTTCCCTGACACCCGTCTCCTCACGCGGGAGCGGGACCACGGGCACTCGGCATGGGCTCGCCGACCCCGTAGCCCTGGCCTCGGAGGAAGGAGACGAGGTCCGCGCAGTGCTCCGGTCCACGCGTCTCGACGTGGACCACGATCTCGACCTCGTCATATGCGAGGGAAGCATCGTCGCCATATGCGGCAGGCGCATCGGCTGTCCGGCCGCGAGGGAGGGCGGATAGGCCGCAGCC
>CAZQXO010000086.1:0-4930 GCA_964597445.1 uncultured Bifidobacteriaceae bacterium
GAGCGCTTCCCTGATAAGGAAGAGGTCGGTGGTTCAAGTCCACCTAGGCCCACCGATCCGAATCCCGGCCCCACTCCCCGTGAAGGTACGCTGCCGCCATGAAGAAACTTCTCCTCCTCGTCGTTCTCGCCGGTGTCGGCTACCTCGTCTACCGCCAGGTCATGGCCAACAAGGCCGAGCAGGACCTCTGGTCCGAGGCGACCGCCGAGCCCGATCTCCGCTAGTCACCCGGGCCGCACGGCCCTCCCGGGGGCTTAGCTCAGCTGGTAGAGCGCTGCCTTTGCAAGGCAGAAGTCAGGGGTTCGAGTCCCCTAGCCTCCACCCTCGCGCGGTGCGGGCCTTGGTGGGCGCCATCACAGGTGTGCCGCCTCGACCCATGCTGGCGCCGATGTCCTACCGTGCCACGGTCCGCGTGAGGAGGAAGCCGTGCGCCCGACCCGGGTCATCTACGTGGAGAACGATCCTGCCCTGCGCGGCATCGTCACGCGGCTCCTGAGCGAGCGCCCCGAGCTCACCCTGCTCCTGGCGGCCGAGAACGGCGCCGACGTCCTCGACTCGGATCTCGTCCCCTCGGCTGATGTCGCGCTCATCGACCTGGCTCTGGGCGTGAACGAGATGAACGGCATCGATCTCGGGCTGGCGCTCCGTGAGCGCAATCCCGACCTCGGCATCGTCATCCACTCCCAGCACTCCCTGGACCACATGGCCCGGCGGGTTCCCGAGGAGTCGCGCATCGGGTGGTCGTTCCTGCCCAAGACGGCCGACCTGGACATCGACGATCTCGTGGCGGTGCTGCGCGTCACGGCCCAGGGCATCGCGACCGGTACCTCACCCTCAACCTCGGACGCACCAGCCGACTCAATTCTCGAGTCACTCACGCCGCGTCAGCGGGCCGTCATGGCCCTCGCAGCCTCCGGACTGAGCGCTCCCCAGGTCGCGAAGCGACTGGGTGTGTCGCACGACAGCGTGCGCCACGACCTGTCGCGGGCGTACAAGCACCTCGTGCCGGAGGCGGAGCCTGGGGATGACCTGCGGACGCGTGCGATCCTGGCCTACCTGCAGGCCGTTCGTGAGAGTGAATGGGACGACACCCCATGAGCACCGTGTCGACTCGCGTGGCCTCGTGGGCGCGCCTGATCGCTCCCTGGCCCCTGCGCCCTGTCGTCAGCTTCTTCGTGGCCTGGTACTTCTATGTCGCGACGGCGACGGGGCAGCTGCTCGGTCGTGAGAACGTCGCGCCGTCCGACTGGATTCGTAGCGTGGTCGTCGATGCGACTCCGGCCGCCTTCGTTCTCGCCCTGATCATCCTCGCGGGCCGGCAGTGGCAGAGGCGTCAAGGTATCCACCTACCTGCCTACGTCGTGACGTTGGTGACCGCTGCCTCCGTGGCGTTGGCGGTCCGCCTCGTCATCGGTGCCGTTCCCCTCAGCACCCTGGACGCTCCACTTCCGATCATCGTGGGTGTCTTCCGGATCGTCGCACTCCTGACGATCACGCTCGCGATCGCTGGTGCTCTCACCGCTCGTCTGCAGCGTCAGGTCGAGGCGACCCAGCGTGCCCTTGATCAGGTGGAGGAGCAGCAGGAAGTGATGCTGGCGGCAGATGAATCCGCCAGGAGACAGGTGGCGGCCCTGCTCCATGATCGGGTCCAAGCTGGCCTGATCGCCTCCGGTCTCGAGCTCCAGATGCTCATGAACACGTCGCCGGAGAGCGATCGTGCGGCGATCCGCCAGATCATCGCCCGGCTCGAGGAGCTTCGGACCCTCGACGTGCGACGGGCCGCTCGCGCGCTGAGCCCCGATCTTCATGACGTCGATCTGCAGACGGCACTGGAGGATCTCGCCGCCCAGTACGAACCTGCGATGGGGAGCACGGTCCACGTGACCCCGGAACTCGACTCACGACGTGCGGAGTTCGGCGATGACATCGTTCTCGCGGTCTATCGGGTGGTCGAGCAGGCTCTCATGAATGCCGCTCAGCACGGGCGCGCGCAGCACACCCGTGTCTCGGTGGCGTTGGACGAATCCCTGATCGTCATCACGGTGACCGACGACGGCAGCGGTGCCCCCGCTTCTCGTCGTCAGGGACTCGGCTCGGCAGTCCTGACGACATGGACCCGGCTCTTTGGAGGCGAGTGGTCCCTGGCGAACGGCATCCAGGGCGGTGCCGTGGTGCGCGTCACACTGCAGGTGCGTACCTGACCCACATGGAGCGCGGATGGCACACCTGTGCCACCTGCGCACACCTGTGCGAGTTTCACGAGGGACGGGATTCCGCTCCTACCGTCCTCTCATGCTGAAGAAGACTCTCGTGGCCTTCGCGTCCTCACTGTCCCTCCTTGCCGTCAGCCTCACGGTTCCGACATCAGTTCAGGCAGGTGACTTCACGCTCGCCACCGCTCCCGGTGCCATCGCCTGGAGCCCGGACGGGCAGTACGCGTACTTCAGCCCGGCGACGCAGACGGTCGGCACAGGAACCATCAAGCGACTGGACCTGTCGAACGGCAACGTCACCGATGTGGTGACGATGAATGATCCCCACGGGTGCCACGCTCATGTCACCGCCTTGGCGGTGACCCCGGACAACACCACCCTCCTGGCCGGCGGCTACTCCTGCGCCTTCACGATTCCCCTGTCGAATCCCGCGGGGTTCACGACGACGAGCACGTGGTTCGACTGGGCCCAGCAGATCAGCGTGGGACCGAGTGCCGCCTATGTGGTCGGCTCCAGGAACGGCATGGTCTACAAGATCACCAAGTCCGGCGGCACCTGGGGTCCCTCGTGGGTCCGTCTTGGCGGAGACTCGTGGACGGCACGATCCCTGTCGGTCAGCCCGGACGGTGCCACGGTGTATGTGACGAAGGAGAGCAGCCCCGTCCGAGTGATCAACTCCACGTCGGGGGCCGAGACGGAGCTGACGGGGTCGGGCCCCTCGCACTCGGTGGCGGTGGCCCCGGACGGCAGTTACGTGCTGGTCACGGACGGCACTCGAACGGTGCGCAAGGTCATGCTGACGGGTGCAAGCGCCGGCACGGTGACAGCCGCCTCCTTCGGTGATGAGAATGGCATGCGCAGGATTGTGATCGACCCGACAGGGACGTACGCGTATGTCGGATCCGTGTGGTCCCGGTCACTAGTGAAGATCCGGACGTCAGACCTGACGGTGGCCGACCGACTCAGCTTCACCACGGCCTACCCGTCGCTCTCAGCCGACACCCCGAATGACCTTGCGGCGAGCCCGAGTGCCTCGCGTACCAATGCGGCCAACGAGATTCTGGTCAGCTCGGGCGGACTGAGTCGGATCATCCAGCTTCCGTCCACTCCCTACGCACCGTCCTCTCTGAGCGCCACGCCGGGCGATGACAGTGCGACGATCTCCTTCACGGCAGCCAATTCCGGAATGTCCGCGATCACCAACCATGAGTACCGACTCAACGGTTCAGGCCCATGGACGGCACTGTCACCAGCGGATGCGACGAGCCCCGTCACGATCCCGGGGCTCACGAACGGGACATCCGTCGGCATCGAGTTGCGTGCCGTCAATGCCCAGGGCTCTGGCGCGGCCTCCTCGTCGGTCACGGTCACACCGCAGAGCACTCCGCGGGCCCCGCGCAGTGTGAGCATCACCCCCTCGAGCGGTCGGATCAGCATCAGCTTCACCGCACCGGAGTCCGACGGTGGCTTCGCGATCACCAACTACGAGGTGAGCACGGACGGCGGCTCGACTTGGCAGACGCAGTCGCCAGCCGTGACGACAGGTCCGATCACAGTCACGGGTCTGACCAACGGTGTGCAGTACCTCGTCTCCCTTCGCGCGGTCAATGCCCTCGGGTCCGGCACGGGATCCACGCCAGTGGCGGTCACCCCCAACGTGGCGTCGAGCGGGGGAGGGTCACCGGTTCGTGCGCCCGATCCCACCCCCAGCGCGACACCCACGCCCACGCCGACCCCGACGCCTAATCCGACTGCTGCCCCGGCGCAGGTCGCGGTGCCTCAGCCTGTTGCCGTCGGCGAAGGACTCGTGGTCGTGGACGGCCGGGCCACCAAGGTCGCCGTGAAGGCGGTCGAGGGTCGCAAGTGGCAGGTGCAGGGGGAGGACTTCAGCCTGGAGTTCATCCCCCAGGCTCTCGCCGGTGAACTCGAGGGATCGTTCACGGCACGTGCGGGCGCCAAGGTGCTCGTGCGTGGTGACGGGTTCGCCCCGGGAACGCTGATCGCCAGCTACCTCCCCGGAGCGTGGGCTGACTCGTTGGGCCAGTCCACGGTGGAGAGCGATGGCACCTTCGAGGTCAACGCGATGATCCCGGCATCCCTTCGGGCCGGTCAGTACGTCTTCCAGGTCAACGGCCTGGGGACGGTGACGTCCGTGCGATCGGTGAACCTCGGCATGCAGCTCCTGCCTGCGCTGCGCAAGGCCGCCAAGGCGACCTCCCTCCGGGTGACCTTCCCCTCGACCACCACCACGATGACGAGCGCGAGCACATCAGCCCTCGGGGCATTCGTGAAGCGCAACGGCACGAAGTCGGCCTCAGCCCTGATCGTTCCGGTCGTGCGAGCGAAGGCCACCAAGGCTCAGGCCATTCAGGCCCGTCAGCAGGCCCTTGCGGTGAAGGAGAGCCTCGTGGACCAAGGGTTCGCCAAGCCGATCCGGGTGGCCTCAGGGGTTCGCCGAGTCGAGGGGCCGAATGCTCGTACCGGGACGATGGTCTGGCTCCGGCTGCGCTGACGCTCAGATCATCGTGACGGCACTCGTTCTCGGTCGCCCTCTCGTCACGAGGAACGTCCGTGATGTCGATGGTCTCGGGCTCGACATTGTGAACCCTTGGGGCGACGACAGGCCCTGACAGCGCCCGCCCGACCGTCTGACAGGATCGTGTCCATGACGACCACCGCAACCATCCACACGAACCTCGGCGACATCAAGGTCAACC
>CAZQXO010000087.1:0-1307 GCA_964597445.1 uncultured Bifidobacteriaceae bacterium
CGGTGGTCGGCGTCGCCCAGGAGGGGCATCTCGTCGACGAGCACCGGGCGCGGACCCACGAGGGACATCGAGCCCGCGATCACGGCCGCCACCTGCGGCATCTCGTCGATCGACCAGCGGCGCAGGAACCGGCCGAATCCGGTGATGCGCGGGTCAGCCTTGTAGCGGTCGGCGATGCCCTCGTCCGGCGCCCCGATGACCTCCTCGCGGATCTGGTCCGAGCCGACGAACATCGTGCGGAACTTCGCGATGCGGATGATCTGACCACCGCGGCCGACCCGCTCCTGGAAGTAGAGCATCGGCCCGGGGCTCGTCAGCTTCACGCCGATCGCCGCGACGATCATGAAGGGCAGGAAGAGCAGGAACAGCAGGCTGCCGAAGATGACGTCGAGGGAGCGCTTGATCGCGCGCTTCGGGCCCGTCAGGTGGGGCTCGTCGAGGTGCAGCAGCGGAAGATCCGCGGCCATGCGCATGGACACGCGCGGACCGGCGACATCACCGATCGTGGGGGCGACGAGAAGGTCCACGCGAGGACCCTCGAGTCGCCAGGCCAGGCGCTGGATCACGCGCGGACCCATGGCTGGGGACCCGGCAACCGCAACGGTATCGGCGTCCTGCAACGAGATCCGGGCCATGACCTCGTCGAGCCACGCGTCGAGCTGCTCCTCGCTGGCGTCACCGGCGAGCTCGTCGATGACGTCGACGACGGTGAAGCCGGCCACCGGATCGCGGTCGAGCATGTCGACGACCTCGGACATGGCATCGCCCTGCCCGATGACGACCGTGCGATGCAGGAAGTGCCCGTAGCGGCGCTCATGACGCAGCCAGGCACGCAGGCTCCACCGCACGACGAGCAGCAGTGCGAGACCGACGACGAAGGTGATGAGGACGAAACCGCGGGACAGCTCGAGCTTCAGGGCGAAGGCCACGAGCGCGATCGCCGCGAACACCATCGCGGTCGCGCCCACGACGCGCTTGAACTCCTCCGACCCCACGCCGAGCACGCGGGTGTCGTAGGCACCCCGCAGCACGAGGACCGTCATCCACGCGACCACGACGACGACGACGAACGAGACGTAGGTGGGGTCGTTGAGCTCGACCGAGTAGGGGATCGCCCAGCGGAGGATGAAGCCGGTGATGCCCGCGACGATGATCGCGAGGAGGTCGAGGAAGACCGCTCGGGTCGCATAGACCCGCAGGGGGTCCCGGCGCAGGTGCGGCCGATCCCACCGGGAATGGGCCTCGGCCCATCCGATGCGGGAGGGCATCACGAGGGGGATCGTGTGCTGGAGGTCGTCCTCCGGGGC
>CAZQXO010000087.1:1407-4889 GCA_964597445.1 uncultured Bifidobacteriaceae bacterium
CTCGTCATGCCACCTCCCTCGACAGCGTCCGACCACGGTAGCAGCGCCACGGGGGAATTCCGCGTTCTGACCGGTCAGGGGGCGGTGCAGACCACGGCCGGCGCACCCCTGCCGGGGCAGGTCACTGCGTGAAGAAGCGGACCGGGACCTCGGTGAGGACGACCTCGGCACCCGAGGTCGACTCGGTGCAGTTCGCCAGCGGATCGCAGACGAGGGCCGTGCCCTCGGGCGCCGTGAAGGGCACCTCGCCGGACTGCGCCCACGCGATCACCCAGCTCGAGCCGTCGCGGGAGAAGTTGCAGACGACGGCGCCCGTGTCGGCCTCCTCGCACCCGTCGAACTGCGAGCCGATCACCCAGTTCTCCAACGCGAAGAAGCCCTGCTCGGCGTCCGAGCCCGGGAAGGCCTGCACGCCCAGCAGCGGGTACTCCCGTGCCGTCCAGATGTACCAGTAGGAGCGGTCGACCCCGTAGCGCAGATCATCGATGTAGGTGCGGACGACGAAGCCGGCAGCGCGGGCCCCGGTGATGTCCTGCTTCGGGAGGTCGCCCGGCCCAGCGAGGCCGTAGTTCAGCTCGGTGTCCCAGAGCGGCAGGTCGGGGGCTCCCGCCTCCGTCAGATCCGCCTTCACGGCGTCGAGGAGCGCACCGCGCGCCGACGGGTCGCCGTCTGCCGCGGGGTAGGTGTGCACCGCGAAGACATCGACCGGCCAGCCCTTCTCGCCCAGGGCCTTCAGGTAGGCGGGGAAGAACTTCTCGTACGGGCCCGTGAGGCGCGTCGACGGGGACGCCGACACCACGAGGGCGTCGGGGTCGATCTTCTTGATGATGTCGTAGGCCCGCTTGGTGAGCTCGGCCATCTCCTCGGGAGTGCCGTTGTAGAAGTTCTTGAGGTTCGCCTCGTTCCAGATCTGGTAGGCGGAGATGCGATCGCCGTAGCGCGTCGCCACCTCGGTGACCCACCTGTCCCAGGGCTCGAGATCCTTCGGAGCACTCGCGGCACCGGGCTGCGGGTAGTCGTCGGGGTTGACCTTCTTGGCGTTCCACTCGGGCGTCGTGCCGAGCACCATCAGGACGTCGGTCATGCCCTTCGACTGCGCGTTCTCGAGGACGCCCTCGAGGTTGTCCCACTTGTAGACGCCGGGCTCGAGCTCGATCTGCGACCACGCGGTGCCGTTGTCCCAGAGACGCAGCGCACCGAACGGAGCCGACGCCCACGCACCGCCCTCGGCACCCTCGATGTGCATGCCGATCAGCGAGGCCGGGATGCCCGGGGTCGCCGGAGCCGCCGAGTCGGACGGAGCCGCTGTCTCGCCACCGGTCGCGTCCGTCGAGCCCCCGGAGGAGCAGGCCGTGACCACGAGGCCGGTGGCAGCGACCGCCGCCGTGAGCAGGACTAGCTTGCGGGCTTTCCGAACCATTGCGGCATGCTTCCAATCGTCACCTGGGACCCCGGGGTGACCGGCGTGCACTGGTTCAGCGCATTGCAGGTCTGGGTCACGTTCGCGGGCACCGTAAACGTAGCCGACCCGGAATTGATCCACGCGATCACCTCAGGGTTGACGTTGTCGCCGAGCTGGCACACGTTCGGCTGGCCGCCCTGACCCGCCTGGCATGAGTAGAAGGAGCCGCTGAGCCAGTTGCGCGCCGTCTGGTAGCCGATCGCACCCTCAGAGCCCGTGAACATCTGGATGCCCACGAGGTTGGAGTTGTTGAACCAGTAGTACCAGTAGCCGCGATCGATGCCGTAGAGAACGTCATCGAGGTAGGTCTGCGCAACCCAGCCGGCCGCTGTCGGGCCCGTGATGTTCTGGCGCGGGATCGCACCCGGACCCGCGATGCCGTAGTTGACCTCGGTGTCCCAGAGGGCCTTGTTCGCGGGGACACCGGCCTTCTTCATGTCGGCCTGCACCTGCTTGATGTAGGAGACGCGGTCAGCGGGGGTGCCGTTCGCGGCGGGGTAGCCGTGGAAGGCGATGACGTCGACCGGCCAGCCGGCCTTCTTGAGCGACTTCAGGTACTTCGGGAAGAACTTCTTGTACGCGCTCTGCAGGCGGACCGTCGTGCTCGCCGCGACGATCTTCGCCGTCGGGTCGTTCTGGCGAATGATCTTGGCTGCCTCACGCGTCAGGGTCGCCATCTGCTTGGGCGAGCCCTCCCAGAAGGTGCTCAGGTTCGCCTCGTTCCAGATCTGGTAGGAGTCGATCGAGTTGCCGTAGCGCTTCGTGACGGCGGTGACCCAGTTACGCCAGTCCCGGATGTTCTTCGGCATGGAGGCAGCGCCCCTGTTGGGGTACTTGCCCTGCCTGGTGCTGGTGGCCGCCCAGGTCGGCGTGGAGCCGAGGACGTAGAGGATCTGAAGGTTCTGGTTGTTGGCGTTCGCGATGGCGGCGTCGAGGCCGTTCCACCAGAACTGGCCCTTCTTCTGCTCCACCTGGCCCCACGTGACGCCGGAGTCCCAGAGGCGGACGGTGCCCTCGTTGACGGTGGCCTGCTCTCCCTGCGAGATCTGCGGGATGTGCATGCCGAAGTTCACGTCGGTGACCGGTCCCCCACTGGAGTCGGCCATGGCGGGCGCCGCGAGGGACGCACCGGAGACGGCGAGGGAGACGGTCAGAACGGCAGCGGTCAGCGAACGACGCATGCGAGAAGGCCTTCCAGGTCATGGACGGGACTTCTGGACCATAACCCAGCACCCCGCCGAATCCCGTGACCTCGACGGCATGTTGGGGCGGTCGCGTCCCGGCGGACGACTACCGGGGGCGCAGCACGTAGAGGCTCTGCCCGTCGGTCTCCCGGCCGTACTCGAACCGGTCGACGACCAGCCCCGCGGCGCTCACATGGTCCTCGAAGTGCCGGCGGGAGAAGCGGGTGCAGTGCAGCCGTCCCTTCCACTCCAGAGGCCCGTAGCCGTCCGGGTTCTCCTCCCAGCCGGGCACGTCCTCCTCGACGAAGCAGGTGACGAACGCCCGGCCGTCCGGGGCGAGGGCATCCGCGATGAGCCGGAGGTAGGCCGGGGTGTCGTCGTCATTCATGTGGGAGAAGACGGAGTACGCGTAGAAGACGTCGACGGAACCCGCATCCGCCCCGATCGTGCGGTCGGGGGTGCCGTCCGGGTTGTAGCGCTCATTGCTCACGTCGAGGAGCGTGAACCGGAAGCCCGGCCCCGCGAGGTTGGCGTCGGCCCAGGCGATGAGCTCGGGCTGGATGTCGACACCGTGGTAGTCGGCGATGCGGCCGAAGCGCTCGCGCACGCCGACGGCCAGCCGGCCCGCACCGCATCCCCAGTCGAGCAGGCGGGAGTCGGCCGTGAGGCCGCAGTAGGCCTCGAGCCGTTGGACATCCTGGACGGCCGTGCGGATGAAGGCGGCGTCGTCCTTGAAGTGCTCGCCGCCCATGCGGTACTTGCCGGGAGGCAGGACCTTTGCGGGCGGCTTCGCGGACGACTTCTTCCCGAACATGTGCCGCAGCCTATTCGGCGAG
>CAZQXO010000088.1:0-4806 GCA_964597445.1 uncultured Bifidobacteriaceae bacterium
GAGACCAGGCCGAAGGTCAGCAGCATCTCGACGAACATCGCGGTGAGCGGTGACGTGTCGGCCCCGGGGTAGCTGCCGCCCTTGGAGGCCGAGACGTCGACGAGAGCGGTGAGCACGATCGCGGCGAGGAAGCCGGCGGCGATCTGAACGATGATGTAGCCCGGCACCCGACGCCAGGGGAAGTCACCACGTGCGGCGAAGGCGAGAGTGACCGCGGGGTTCATGTGGGTTCCACTGATCTTCCCCACGAACAGGATCATGGTCATGATGACCAGGCCGATCGCAGCCCCCTTCATGGCCGGGCTGATGGATCCGGGATAGGCCGCGGAGACCATCCCGACTCCTGCTGCCACCGTGACCAGGAAGAAGGTGGCGAGGAACTCCGCGAAGAGTCGACGCCACTCCTGGCGGGGGTCATTGAAGTCGTTGATGCGCTTGACGATGTCCGTCTCGAACTGGTTCAGGCCACCGATGGGGTACGACACGATCTCTCCTCGTGATCTTCGAAGGGTTGTGGGTGGAACGGAGAAGGGTTGCGGGTAGGACGAAGGGGAGGTGCGACTACTGGGCGTACGCCGACCACGCGCTGATGTCGAAGCCGGGGGTGTCGCGCCACTGCACGAAGGCCGGTGAGTCGACGGGCAGGGTGAGCGGCACGGCGAGGTCGGCGCGCCGCTGCGTGACCAGCACCTGCTGGTTCATCCACGAAAGCCGGTTGCCCAGCGTGGTGAACGACGCAGAGACGATCTCCGTGCCGGTGTCGGAGCCGACGGTCGCGGCGTCGCCCATGACGGGGCTCACCGTGAAGATGCCGCTCGATCCCTGGCAGCCGCCACTGACCGGATTGGCGACCACGGTGAAGGACTGCATGCACTTCGCGATGGCGTACCAGTAGATCATCGAGTTGCGCGGGTAGGGATGGGTGAACAGGCCCTCGGGCTCGTTGACCCACCCGCCGTAGCTCCCGTCCCAGTAGGAGGGGATGGCGATGATGTCCGCCCGGGAGACCTCGAGCACGCCTGCTGCCTCGGGGAAGCGGACGTCCGCGCAGGTCAGGAGCCCGATCGTGCCGAGCGCGGTGGAGAACACGGGGATGTCGTCCCCGGCCGTGGCCCAGGCCCTCATCGACTCGTCGAGGTGGGTCTGGCGGTAGCGGCCCACCAGCTTGCCGTCCGATCCGAGGAGGAGGACGGTGTGGAAGAGCTGGTCGCCGTCACGCTCGATGTGACTGCCGACGACGTACGCACCGAGTCGGGTGGCGTATCCGGAGAGGGCCTGAGTGGTGAGGCCCATCTCGGCCTCGGCCCAGGCGTGCGCCTCGTCGGCAGACGAGGGCATGCCGGTGAAGCTGAAGGCGGGAAGCACGACGAGGGGATTCGTGGTGCGGGCTGCTTCCACCTGCAGCACGAGGGCATCGGCTGCGGTGATGTTCGCGGTGCGGTCGCCGGCCACGATCGAGTACTGCAGGGCATGTGCCGTGACGTCGTGCGGCTTCAGGTTCGCAGCGAGGTCGATCGGAACCCGGAAGAAGGACAGGTCGTTGTACAGCTCGGGACGTCGCTCCGCGAACGTGCGGCGCTGCGAGTTGTCGAACTGCGCGGGATCGATGGTCGCGTAGATGATCGTGGCTTCCTGGACGATGGAGACGTCCGGGGTGGTGGTCTCGGCGCGGGCCAGGAGGGTGCCCTCGGGTGACCAGATCGCCTGGGCGCCGCCCTCCCAGTAGGTCATCCCGGAGTTGGGGTTGCTCTCGGAGTTGTTGGAGTTGGCGGAGATGAGAGCGACGCCGTTCCACGCGCACCACTCCTGGGCGGCAGCGATCGTCGAATGGTTCACCGCGTTGGTGGCGGCTTCCATGGGTCCTGTGGTGATGCCACGCGCGCTGGCGACGCTATGGCAGATGATGTCCGCGCCCTTCAGGGCCGCGACTCGGGCCGGCTCCCAGAAGGTGTCGTCGTAGCAGATGAACATCGCGATGTTTCCGTACTCCGTCGGGAAGACGGGGTAGCCCGCGTTGCCGGGGCGGAAGGCCGTGACGTCGGCCATGTTCGTGCCCGTCTTGCGGTACTTGCCGATGTACCCGTCAGGCCCCACGAGAGCGGCGGCGTTGTAGGCCATGCCCGTCGCGGGATCGATCTCGGCGACACCGAAGGTGATGTAGCAGCCGTGCGTCTTCGCGAGGGCGGTAAAGGCGTCCGTCGCCTTGCCCGGCACGGTGTCCATGTAGGGGAGCCAGGACTCGAGCGTCGGGTAGTCCGAGCCGCTCATGCTGAGCTCGGGCAGGACGATGATCTTGGCGCCCGCCGTGGCGGCCTCCTCGATCATCGTCGAGGCGCTGGCGATGTTCCGCTCGAGCTCGAAGAGCTCGGGGTTGAACCCCACGGCGGCGACGGTGAAGGGTGCGGAGTTGGGGGTGGTCATGATGGTCCCTGGGTGAGGTCGCAGCGGGGTGGTGTGTGCCGGCTGTGCACGTCGGTGAGCGTATCCACCACTGACGATCCCCGTGGGCGGGTTGGCGGATATCCGTCAGGCGACCCGCTCGTGGGCGGCCCCGGTGACGTAGACCGCACGGGGCCGTGGTGAGGCCCGCGGCTGCGCTGGCACGGGCTGATCGGCCCCGACTACGACGAGGCCGACTGCTTCGCCTGCAGGAAGTTCTCGGGCGTTACGTGCTGCGCGTACGGGTTGCTGGCCTGCACCATGACGAACACCAGAAGTGCGGTCAGGGCGGCCAGGATCGAGATGGAGACCCGGTAGGCCTTCACCCGCGTGGGGAAGAACGCCGTCGTCATGAGCAGCATGGCGATGCCGAGGATGATGACCATCCACACCCGAGCCGAAGCGCTGCTCGCGGGCAGTTGGGCGAGCCGATCCTCGGCGTCGTCGCCGAGGTCGCTCAGGGTCGAGTAGATCCAGTTCCAGACCATGCTGGAGGAGGTGTCGGTCGCCTGCGCCTGGCGAACCGTCTGGACGAGCGCGATGTTCGCATCGATCGCGGCTGCGGAGGCTCCCGGGCCATCCGCCACGCTGAGGAGGGGCCACTGCTCCTCGGCCATGGACTCGGCGTAGGCGACGATCGCCTGCTGGATGGCGTCAGCGCTGGCACGGTCGGGAATGTCGGCCGTGAGGCTGCTGAGCCGGGCCAGGTTGGCCGCCTCGGACTGGGTCGCGGACTGGGCTGCTTGGACATTGCTCCAGAACGTGTTGAGCACGAACGCGAGCATGAAGACGAAGGCGAGCGTCGCGAATCCCACGAGGCGACCGAAGAGGTCGTAGGTGCTGGGGACGACAGGCTCGGCCGGAGTCGAGGACTCTTCCCCGTCCTTGTTCTCCTCGGGCTTCGGTGGCATCTGAGCCCAGAGGATGAACTTGTCGTAGAAGAGCCAGCTCACCACCAGCACGATGCCCACGGCGACTGCGATGAAGATGAGCAGGGTTGCCAGGGGCGGGAGATCAGTCAGGAACCTCGAAGTCACGGGCGGAGCATTGACGGTTCAGGGGGTGGATGCAAGGACATTCACGTTGCTCGAGCCTCGACCCGACGGGCAGGCTGCAGCGTTCCCGACTGCAGCCCCGTGACCGCCCTCTCCTCAACCGTGGGCAGGTGATCCCGGTTTCGGGCGATGATCCAGCCATCGCTGTACCCGTGCCTCAGCACTGGCCGATAGCACCTCCTGCGCATGGTACGACTCATAGATCTCCTGGGCATCCGCCACGGACTCGACGCCGCATGCGTCGAGGAGGAACTCGATGTCGTCGCTGTCCCGGACGCCACGGTTGGCGAGGAGCTTCATGGCGAGCAGCATCTGCACCGAGCCGATCGAGACGTTCACGTTGCCGCGACGGAACACCTCGATCCAATCCTCAGGGCCGACGGGTGGCACGTATGCCAGAGCTGCGTCATTGAGCCACGTGGGTGGGAGTCCGCGCTCGTTCGCGAGGTCCCTCACGATGTCTGCCGCGACGCCGCTCGGCACGATCACCGCATCGACATCGGACGTCGATCGGCGAGAGTCATCGAGAATCGAGATGGCGGCACCTCCGACCACCCGTATTCCGGCCGAGACACCCGCGTCATTCAGTCGAGTGGCCAGTTCGTCCAGCAGATCTCGAACTTCCATCGGCGACAGGGTCGCCGTCATCAGAGGCTCACCAGCACCGAGCGATCCAGAAAGACGCCGTGTCGCCGCATCGCGGTCGGTGTTGCCTCACGAGCGGATGCCTGCAGGGGGGCAACGGGCTCCACGTCCCAGGGCTCGTGGAGAGTCCAGGCTTCCTCGTCGAGCCACTGAGGACGAGGAAGCCTGGCATCCACCAGCGCGCAGTCGGTCACCCCGGCGATGAGCGCGTCGAAACGTGCGTCTCCGGTGCGTCCGGGCGGAGCGATCGCCAAGGCGACACACGTGGCCCGGTCGACCCCGCGCAGATCATCGTTGAGCTGAATCACCTCGCGCCAGGCCCAGCGCTCATCGCCGGAGTCCAGCGCGCGCCTCACATCGTCACCCGCCGCCCACACCGGCCGTCGCGCTGAGGGGATGACGGTGAGCTGGCTCCCGAGTTCTCTCAGGAGGTGCTCGAGACGACTCACGGTGGCGTCTTCGCTCCCGGACTCCACCGCGGCGATTCCCGGCTGCCGCACCTGGGCAGCCTGAGCGAGGGCGCGCTGGGTGAGCCCACGACTGGTTCGGGCAGCGCGAAGGATCCCGGAAGCCGGCACGGCACTCACCCCCTAGATACGGTAAAGCGTATCAGGATGCGCCTATCGGCGATATCGGGATGGCCGAGCCACCCCGGATCACATCCCGG
>CAZQXO010000089.1:0-4794 GCA_964597445.1 uncultured Bifidobacteriaceae bacterium
CCGTCGGTGGCCTCGTGGGCAACAATTACGGGATCATCGAAGACTCGTGGGCCGAAGTCTCGGTCAACGCTGACTTGTCCGCAGGGGGACTCGTCGGCTTGGCTGACTACACGGGACCGAATCAGGCCGTCATTCGCAGGTCGTTCGCCTCCGGCTCGGTGGTGGCGTCAGGAGCGTCATCCAGTGGCGCTGGCTTCGCCGGTGGTCTTGTCGGGTTCATGCGAGGCGGCCGAATCGAAGACTCCTACTCGACCGCAGGCGTGACATCCACGTCATCCATTGCAGGTTTCGTGTTCAATGTCGCGCCAGTCGGGGGCGTTCAAAGCACGGTCCTCCGCAGCTACGCAATCGGGGCAGTGCAGGGCACCGGTTACGGATTCTCTGGCAACGAGACAGGCACCCCGACGTTCACGGCGAATTTTTGGAGCCCGACCACGACACTGCAGGTCTCGGCCGGACCCAGCGCCTCGGCCACCAGTCGCACAACGGCGCAAATGAAAGATTTCGCCACCTATGCATCTGCTGGTTGGTCCATCACGGATGGCTATTCCACCAGCACGACGTGGGGGATATGTCCAGGGTTCAATGACGGCTACCCCTTCCTCGCTGCGCTTCAGTCGAGCAATGTCTGTGGCGACGACGATCCGAGCCAGAGCCCGCCCTCGTGGCACAAGTCCATCGGCCGTTCCTCAAGCTCGGATCCGTGCCCAATCGGCTGGACAGGCAGTTGGGCGCAGTGGCCTGATTCGGGCACTGGTGGATTCGTGTGCAACCAGGAGACCTACTGGAACGCGCCGTCCAGGACGTGGTCGACGCGGGCACTAGCCCTCATGCGGTAGTAGCTGGGCTGTGACTGTTGCGTTTTGCCATAGGTGGAGCCTCATGGGGGGTTCTGTGACGGTCGCTCGGCCCCGTCTCACATGTCGTCTCACGAACGGTTGATGAAGTGGGGTGATGTCTGATTACGCCTGATCCCATGCCGGGAGCACGTGAGAGGGGCTGATGCCCCGATGCTGTCTCGGCTGATCTGGGGTAAGGGGGTCGCTGGCTCAAATCCTGTCTGCCCGACAGCTGAAGGCCATGTTCAGGGGCGGTTTGCGTCCAGGCGCTGACCGCCCCTGACACTTTCGTGGAGCAGTGTGCGTAGAACCGTCCCCGGTGGGGTCGAACAGCTTTTCCAGCACCGAGCGACGAGCACCAAGTCACCTGACCTTATGCAGGTCACGTGGCCTTGACCCCGGCAGGTTGCGCGATAGTGTCATCCCCGGGTGTCCTCCGAGGTCGACGCCATCCACTTCGAGAGATGGCGGGGCTCATCGTGTTGAAGCCGGTTCGTGGGAACTTCTTCGGCCGAGCAGTCGCGGGATTGGGTGTCTCCCTTGTGGCCATCGGACTGGCGGGCGCGGTGGCACCGTCGTCGACCGCGGTTGCACCGGCGGCCCCGGACATCGTCGGCTCGAAACTCAAGTGGAAGCCATGCGAGCGCAAGGATCTCCAGCAGGCCCAGTGTGCTGAGCTGATCGTGCCCCGCGACTGGGGTCAGGCCGGCTCGGGCACCTACCGGATCGCTGTTGCTCGCCTGAAGGCCGCGGTGGCGCCGTCCCGCGGAGTCCTGATCTTCAACACCGGAGGACCGGGCGGGTCGGGGCTGGACTCCCTCGAGAGGATCGTGGAGAACCGTTTCGACCGTGAGGCGATCGACTCATTCGACATCGTGACGTTCGATCCACGGGGAGTGGGGGACTCCCAGCCGGAGTTGAAGGGGTGCCAGGGCGAAGTCGGGTTCCCCGTGCCAACCACGGGGGACGTGGACTGGGCGCAAGCTACGCTAAAGGGCTTTGACGATATGGCGGCTGCCAACGCCGACTGCCTTGCGACGAATGAGGAGCATGCGAACTTCGTAGGCAGTTGGCAGGTGATCCGCGACGTCGACGCGCTGCGCCGCGCCCTGGGCAGTGACCAGATCTCCTTCTGGGGCATGAGCTACGGCTCGACCCTGGGACGTGCCTACGCCCAGCAGTTCCCCGATCGACTCCGCGCGCTCATCCTCGATGGTGCCATTCGCCCGGATCCGACTATCGCACGCTACTCGCAGGAGCATCTCGAGTCGGACGCCACGGCCATCAAGACGATGCTTGGCGCCTTCGACGCAGGCACCCGGCGGGACTATCGCGACGTCATGGCATACCTGGACAAGAACGCCATCGATATTCCTGACGTCGGCACCCTCACGCGGTGGAATTTCGCGGGGCCCATGGTCGGCCAGGCCGCCTACCAGAGCTCCTGGGACGACTTGCAGCAGCTCATCCAGGAGGCTGGAATGCTTGTCCGAGCGGCAAAGGATTCCACTACGGACCCGGAGCGGCGTGACCAGAGCGATGACGCACGGAAGCCTGGCAGGTCTATGCGCTCGGACCAGGGGACCCGAAACCCGCTGTTCAACTTCGTCAACTGCGCCGACATGCACGACCGCCCGACTGCACAGGAGCTGGCGGTCACTGCTGCCGAGGCCGCACGCGCCAATGGCACCGTCTTCGGATTGCCGGTTCTGAACGAGGGCTACCAGTGCGCAGGCCTCCCACCGCTCGGTAGGGCCCTGCCTGCGTTGACCGGGACCTTCCGGCTGTCGACGCCGCCTGTCATCGTGAACAGCATCGGCGACAACAAGACACCGTGGCTTGGAGCGCGTGAGGCAGCCAATGCTTTCACCGGCTCGGCTATGGTCACCTATGCGGGCACCACGCACGTGGCCTACGGCGGACCCTCGCGCGACTGTGTCGATGCTGCTGTCACACCTTATCTGCTGGATCTCACCCTGCCGCCGCAATCCGTTGCCTGCCCGCTGGTGCGCCCGGCGTCCCTGGAACGGGATCCGATCAACCGCGGCAGTGGCAGCGAGGGGGATCTCTATCCGTGGGATGAGTTCGACTGGGATGAGATCGACTGGGACTCCATCGACTGGGGTGACATCGACTGGGACCTGATCGACTGGGACCTCGTCGATTGGGACCTCATCGACTGGGATGACCTCAACTGGGAACTGATTGAGGGGGGACTCATCGACTGGTCGCCTGGCGATGAGGATGGCGATGAGTGGGACTGGTACCCCGCCGACGACGGTGACGAAGACCAAGGCGACCAGCAAGGCAGCGCCGATGGGAAGGGCTCCGCGGGAGAGGTTTCTGCGGGTGACGGCGGTGAGGCTGGCACCCGCCAGCGCTGACCACCGGCGCCGGGAGCGCTTGGGATGCGGGCGCGTTCCCGGCCAACGCACTAGCCTGACGCGTGATTTCCCCGTGATGGGGTGTCCTGAGATCAGCGTGGGAGGCAGGTGACGATGAGTCGGCGCTCCGTAGCCGTCATCGCCCTCGTCGTTGCGGGCTTGGCCATGGTGGTGACCTACATCCTGACCACCGTCAATACCGACCGGCAGATCACGATCGGCACCGGCCCGGTGGGTTCGGGCGGTCACACGCTGGCCCTCGCTGTGGTCGACGGACTCGACCGCCGCGGATTCGATGCGGAGATCATCACCACGGAGCGGACATCTGACCTCATCAATCTCCTCGCAGATCCTGAGAATCCGGTCGATGTCACGCTCATGGCAGGACCTGTCGATGCCCGTGACTATCCGACCGTCAAGTCGCTTGGAACGATGATTCGTCAGGGGTACGTCTACGCGACGTGGCCGCAGGCTGAGGGAGTCACGTCGCTCGCGGACGTCAAGGGACTCCAGATCGACGTCGGGCCCGAGGGATCCGTCAGGGCGAACTTCGCCAAGGCCGTCCTTGCGGAGTTCGGCGTAACCCCGGAGAACACCGACTTCGTGTACCTGACAAACGATGCCCCGCAGGAGGAGGCGATTGCGGCGGGTGTGGATGTGACGGTTTCCGGTATTCCTGAGCGTCGCGACTATGTGAGGCAGGGCCTCGCCTCAGGAGACCTGAAGATGATCCCGATTCCGCAGGCGAGAGCCCTGGCGGCCCGCATCCCCTCGGCTGAATCGGTGGAAGTCCCGTTCGCGGCGTTCTCGCTCGTACCGCCACGGCCGTCGGAGCCCGTCGCCACCCTCGGGCAGCTCGTGACGGTCGTCGCGGACGAGCGCCTGAGCCCTGCTGCCGTGTATGCCTTGGCGCAGGAGATGGTCGCGCAGTTCAGCCGCGGTGACGAGTTGAGTGAGCCCGGCGAGTTCCCCAACTTCAGCGATCGCCAGTTGCCCGCTAGCCAGGAGGCGGCTGAGTTCTATGCCACGGGTTCCATCCCATGGCAGTACCAGAATCTGCCACCCCTACTGGCGGACTCTTTCGTCAGCCTGCTGGTGCTGGGAACCCTCCTACTCGCACTCGGCAGCATCTACCAGATCTTCCTTCCCGAGGTCTACTCACTCTGGTGGATCGTCATCCGACCGCGCAGCGAGGAGAAGTACCTCTCGGCCATGGAGGCGATGATCGCCCAAGGCGGCGCCATGACACCCAGGGATGCTCGTCGGCTGAGCAGGATCCTCGCACACCACGAATCCGATCGGGCGCTCAGTGAACGAGCCGAGCGGCTGCGTCCGCACCTGTCCGGTCCGGTCGACCACCGCGAGTGAAGCGGCCGCGTCGCCGCTCGTCCGGCGACGCGTGATGACCTCCCTCTTCAGGGGAGATGGGACACGAAGGAGCACCCCGATGCACCCTGCCCGATGACGGTCCGCCCACGCTCGATCACGCGTAGGGGGCCATCGCATGGTCAGGGACTCGGCCAGAAGACCGTCATCCTGTCCCCCGAGGAGGACTAAGGGGGATGGATCCT
>CAZQXO010000090.1:0-4640 GCA_964597445.1 uncultured Bifidobacteriaceae bacterium
GGAGCACCGTAGGACTCCACGCCCACCAGATCGTCACGGATCGGCAGGACGAACTCGGGAGTCACCCCTCGTCCTCGAAGCGCACCCGAACGGCCTGGCCATGGGCCGGCAGGTCCTCCGCCTCGGCCAGGGCGAGGACATGCGGCGCGACGTCGCGAAGGGCGTTCTCGTCGTACTCGACGATGTGGATCCCGCGCAGGAAGGACTGCACGGAGAGGCCGGACGAGTGCCGGGCGGATCCTGCCGTCGGGAGCACGTGGTTCGAGCCGGCGGCATAGTCACCCAGCGAGACAGGCGCGTAGGGACCGACGAAGATGGCGCCAGCGTTGCGCACCCGCATCGCCCACTCGCGGGCATCGCGCGTGTGAATCTCGAGGTGCTCGGCGGCGTAGGCGTCGACGACCCGCAGCCCGGCCTCGAGGTCATCGACGAGGACGACAGCGCTCTGCGTACCGGACAACGCCTCGCGGATCCGCTCGACATGCTTCGTGTCGCCCAGTTGGCGATCGACCTCGACCTCGACAGCATCGGCCAGCACCGGGTCGTCGGTGACCAGGACCGCCGCCGCGAGGGTGTCGTGCTCGGCTTGGCTGATGAGGTCGGCGGCCACGTGACCCGCGTCGGCACTCGAGTCGGCGAGGATCATCACCTCGGTTGGCCCGGCCTCCGAGTCGATCCCGATGACTCCCTGCAAGGCACGCTTGGCCGCGGTGACGTAGATGTTGCCGGGCCCGGTGACAAGGTCGACGGGCTCGCAGCGGCCACCGCCGGGAAGGTCGACGCCGAAGGCGAGCATTGCCACCGCCTGGGCCCCTCCGACCGCGTACACCTCGTCGACGCCCAGCAGAGCACACGCCGCCAGAATGGTCGGGTGCGGCCAGCCGCCGAAGTCGCGCTGCGGCGGTGACACCACGGCGAGCGAGGCGACACCTGCCGCCTGAGCGGGGACGACGTTCATGATGACGCTGCTCGGGTACACCGCCCGTCCACCGGGGACGTAGAGCCCGACGCGATCGACCGGGAGCCACCGCTCGGTGACCGTGCCGCCCGGCACGACCACGGTGGTGGTGTCGGTGCGGCGCTGGTCGGCATGCACGCGACGCGCTCGGTCGATCGACTCCAGCAGGGCCGCGCGCACCTGCGGGTCGAGGCCATCAGCGCTCGACTGGAGAAGCTCGACGGGAACCCGCAGTGACGGCGGCCGCACCCCATCCAGCTGCTCCGTCCACCGGAGGACGGCCGAGGCCCCCTCCGCACGGACGTCGCCGATGATCGGTCGGATGCGCTCGCCCGCGTCGGCGACATCCATCGCGGCGCGAGGCACGACATCGCGCGGGTTCACCTGCGAACCCCGGAGGTCGATGCGACGGATCACACCCTTACCTTACGCTGCGATCGTGCACGCCCGGATTCCACTGTTCCCGTTGAACACGCCCCTGGTCCCCGGGCTCGTGCTGCCGCTGCACATCTTCGAGCCCCGATACCGGGGACTCGTCCGGGACCTGCTCGACATCCCCTCGGAGGACGAGCGCGAGTTCGGGATCGTCGCCGTGCGCGAGGGCCACGACCTTGCACGGGAGGGAGCGGATGCGCTCTTCCCGATCGGCGTGAGCACCGTGCTGCGACAGGTGGAGGAACTCCCGGACGGCCGATTCGACATCGTCACGACCGGGAGCCGGCGGTTTCGGCTGCTCCAGCTCGATGCCAGCACGCCCCTTGCTCATGGTGAGGTCGAGTTCCTGGACGAGGTCTCCGGTCCGGAGGACGCTCTTCTCGCCGCGCAGGTGGGTCGGCGCTTCCGCGACTACCGGGCCGCCCTCAGCGGGCAGGTGCAGGCCACCGTCGAGGACGACATCCCCGGGGATCCGACGGTGCTGTCCTACCTCGTCACCGCGGCCATGGTTCTGCCCCTCGACGAGCGACAGCAGCTGCTGGCCGCTGCGACCACAGGTGAACGACTCCGCCGGGCCGGATCCCTGCTCTCCCGCGAGAACCTGCTCATCTCCGAGCTCGCTGCTGTGCCCGCCCTCGACCTTCCGGGCGCAGCACCGTCCCCCAACTGAGTCCACCCCACCGCATCAGCAGGGCACCCGAGCCGCACTTCGGAGGAAGTCCATGGCAGCAAAGGCCGGCAGTACCCCCGCCACCGTTGCCCTCACCCGCGCGGGCGTGGAATTCAGCACTCATGCGTATGAGCACGATCCCCGGGCGACATCCTTCGGCTTGGAGGCGGCGTCCGCCCTCGGGCTGGATCCTCAGGAGGTGTTCAAGACCCTGCTGGCGGATGTCGACGGACGCACGGTCGTGGGGATCGTTCCGGTCTCGGGCTCGCTCGACCTCAAGGCCCTGGCCGCCGCGGTCGGTGGCCGTCGGGCCGAGATGACGGATCCGGCTCGCGCTCAGCGCCTGACGGGCTACGTGCTCGGAGGGATCTCCCCCCTCGGTCAGCGTGGGTCGCTGCCCACCTATCTCGACGTCGCGGCTGAGGGCCTGACGCGCATCTACGTCAGTGGTGGCCGTCGTGGTCTGGACATCGGCCTGGACCCAGCCGACCTGATCCGGGTGACCGGAGCCGTCGTGGCCCCTATCGGGCGGCCGGCCGCAGGGACGTGAGCCAGTCGCCCAGGGCGAGGAACGTGATCACGATGGCCGATGCCAGCGGCCACATCAGGAACATCGCGCCGAGGGAGACCTCCAGCGGGGCATCCACCACGATCTCCTGGGATGTGGTGGCCTGCAGCCCCTCGATGTCGACCGAACCGAGCCGCGTTCCGACGAACCACATCGCCGCCGTTCCGAGGCCTCCCGCCAGCAGGGCCGCCACCAGCACTGAGAACAGGTGCTCGCGCCTCATGTAGGCAAGGCCGATCGCGATCGCCACGCCGGCCACGACACCCAGCAGCCCGAACGCCACATCCGACGCGAAGTACTGCTCAGGCTGGAAGTCGTCGGGCACAACACCGCTCTCGCCCACGACGACCGGAACGCGCGGCGCCAGTGCCGCCCACAGGACGCCGAGGGCCGCACCGCTCACGAGGCCCACGATGACCCCGGCCACGATGACCGCCGACGCGCGCCGCTGGGTCGTCATCCGAGACAGGTCGGCCCGAGGAGGGCCTTCAGGTCCCCGTACAGGGACGGCGATGGCGTGACGCGGTACCGATCGTCCAGCCGCAGGACAGACGTTCGGGCGCCGCCGGTCAGGTGCAGGTGGACCTCTGTGGTGCCCGGGTGCGCCGACAGGACGTCCTTGAGTCGCTCGACGAGCGGCGGGATGCACCGCGAGGCGGCCATCGACAGCCGGACCGGGCCGCTTCCGGCCTCGCTGAGATCCGGCTGCGTCACCTCCATGGCCACGACTCGCACGCCGTCGTCGTCGCTGCGGTCCACCCGGGCGCGCACGATGATGACCGCATCGTCGACCAGCATCGTTCCGACGGAGCTGTACGACTGCGGGAAGACCATGACGTCGACCGAACCCTCGAGGTCCTCGAGCGTCACGATGGCCCACGGAGAGCCCTGTTTCGTCGTCTTGCGCTGCACCTGCGTGACGAGGCCGCCCACGGTCACGATCGACCCGTCCGCGCGGTCGTCCATCAGGAGCGCGGCGATGGAGCGGTCGGTGTGCTGGGCCAGGACGTGCTCAGCACCCTGGAGAGGATGATCGGAGACGTAGAGGCCGAGCATCTCCCGCTCGTGGGCGAGAAGTATCGACTTCTCCCATTCCCCGACCGGGATGTCTTCGCGCGGCAGGACGGAATCCTCTCCACCGGCCTCGAGACCGCCGAACAGGTCGAACTGCCCATGTGACTCAGCACGCTTGATGTCGACGGCTGCGTCGACGACCTGCTCATGGATCTGCGACAGGCCCTTGCGGGTGTGTCCGAGGGAGTCGAAGGCGCCGGCCTTGATGAGCGACTCGATGACGCGCTTGTTGCACACCGAGGCATCGACCTTGGCGATGAAGTCGTGGAAGTCCGCGAATCTGCCCACCTTGCGCCGCGTCGCGATGATCGAGTCGACGACGTTGGCACCGACGTTGCGAATGGCCGAGAGACCGAAGCGAACGTCGCTCCCGCGTGGGGTGAAGTCGAAGTCGGAGTCGTTCACGTCGGGAGGCAGGACCTTGATGCCCATGCGCCGGCACTCGTTGAGGTAGACGGCGGACTTGTCCTTGTCGTCCTTGACCGACGTGAGCAGCCCGGCCATGTACTCCGCCGGGTAGTTGGCCTTGAGGTAAGCAGTCCAGTACGAGACGAGTCCGTAGCCCGCGGTGTGCGCCTTGTTGAAGGCGTAGTCGGAGAACGGGACGAGGATGTCCCAGAGCGTGCGGATGGCCGCATCGGAGTACCCGTTGGCCCGCATGCCTTCGCTGAAGGGCACGTACTCCTTGTCGAGAATCTCCTTCTTCTTCTTGCCCATTGCCCGCCGGAGCAGATCAGCGGCCCCGAGCGAGTAGCCCGCCAACTGCTGGGCGATCGCCATGACCTGCTCCTGGTACACGATCAGGCCGTAGGTATCTCCGAGGATCTCGGCCAGCGGCTCAGCGAGCTCCGGGTGGATGGGCACCACCGGCTTGCGGCCATTCTTGCGATCGGCGTAGTCGTTGTGCGCATTCGCTCCCATGGGACCGGGGCGAT
>CAZQXO010000091.1:0-4549 GCA_964597445.1 uncultured Bifidobacteriaceae bacterium
TTCTGAGCTCAGTTTCGTGTGGGGATGTGAATGTCAGACCATTCCCAGCGCCACGCGGGCCTGGCGAATGCCGTGGTGGCACGTCCCCAGACGTCGTGCCTTCAGGCGAGTGGGCAGGCTTCGCACTGACGGTTCGACCGCGCTGGGTACGGTGGGACGAGTCACCGCATCGCAGACGGGAGGGCCCATGGCGCGTTTGCGCTCCCCCGCGATCTGGCGCGTGCCCGCCCCTTCCCCGCGTCTCGAGCGACCGACCTATCTCGTCGACGGACGCTGCGGCTTCTGCCTGACGTGGATGGATCGCGTGCAGCGGCTGTTCCCCGGCACCTTCGACGCGGTGTCGCTGTATAACGTCGACCTCGCATCGATCGGCCTGGATCTGGAGCAGTGCGAGCGGGAGGGCCACTTCCTGAAGCCGGACGGTGACAGCGTGATCGTCCGCGCGGGATCGCAGTCGTGGGCCGGCATCTTGCTGGAGCAGAAGGCACCAGCGCGATGGATCGGGGTGGCGATGGAGCACGTGCCCGTACGCCCCATCGCCGATGTCGTCTACGCGTGGGTGGCGCGCCATCGGCACCGACTCCCGGGTGCGACGGTCACCTGCGCCCCCACGATCGACCCGTGGCCCGTGCTCAGCGAGGACGAGCTTGACGACGTCACCGGTGTTGCGTCGAATCAACGACCTACGTAAGCCGATCCGTCAACCACGCTCGCGCCTCATCCACACAGGACTGGGGCAAAGAGAAGTGATCGTCGTGTGGGTACTCCCGCGTCTCGAGCACACCACCCAGTCGCGTCACCGTGTTGGCGTAGGCGTGCTGCCAGCCAACCGGGACGACCGTGCCTCCGTCGAAGGAGTCCACGCACATGAGCACGGGTGCGATCGGCCGGCGCTGTGCTGCCGAACCTCGCTGGAGGGCTGTCAACCAGAGCTCCTTGTTACCGATCTCAGGGGCCAGGATCGCGCCCTTCAAGCGGAAGAGCCTCGCGAGCGTGTCATTGAGGTGGTGCACAGACTGACCGTTCCACGCCACCCGGATGATCTCCTCCCCCAGAGGAGTGAAGACGTCCGACAAGGAGAGAGTTGTCGGGTTCGCCGCCTGGAGCCCACACAAGAGCATGACCAGGTGGGAGTCAGGCGGCACCGTCGGATCGCTCAGGGCGGCCGCCGGGCCGGCCGCGCTTCGGTCAGCCAGGATCATGGTGGGAACAGCGGGCGACATGGCCACCGTTCCGATGAGTGTGAGTTCCCCGAAGTCCTCCGCATCGAGCTCTGCGACTGCAGCCGCTGCTCCGCCTCCCTGCGACCATCCCAGGCATCCCACGTGCGTCCACTCGGCGCCGACGATGGCCCGCGCGGCGTGGACGATGTTCACAGCGTCACGGGCATTGGTGATGTTGACCGTGTACTGGTGCATGCCCGGAGTGCCCAGGCCCTGGTAGTCCGTCGCGCACACGACCCAGCCCTCGTCGAGGAAGCCTTGGAGGCCGGGAACGCCGTAATCGATCGCCTGAGTGCTTTCGGGGGTGAAGTACGTCGTGAGCTCACGCGCCGGATCCGGCTGGATCGACGGACAGGAGGCGTCACCCAGTCCCGTGGTGCCGTGGCACCACGTCGCGATCGGCCGGCGTGAGGAAGCAGCCTTGGGAGCGATGACCATGCCGGTGACCTCATGCGCGACATCGTTGACATCACGCGAGACGTAGCGAACATGCCAGGCTTGCGCCCCTTCGATTGACGTCGTGATCTCGCGCGAGTCGAGAAGTGTTCCCGCCGGAGCCATCACCATGGGCACCACACTAAGGCCGACACGCCACCCCATTCAGCCGACGTTGAGTGTCGACCCGATGACCTCGATCTGACGCTTGGCCGCCCCGCGCAGCACAGCATCTGCAGCGCCCGAGCCACCCGCGGCGTCCCGAAGAGCCGACGCGAGCGCGATGTTGCCCTCCGCAATCGCATCGACGACAGCAGCGGCGTCGGTCTCCCCCACTCCCATCGCGAGCGCCGTTGCCCGGATGGCGGAGCCCGGATCCGTCACGTCAAACGTGAGGTGACTCAGCAGCCAACTGCCGTCAGCACGTCGTGCGACGGGAGCCACAAGCGTGCCGTCCGACGATCGACCTCGACCCTCGACCAACACCTGGCCGACGCCTGGCACATCCACGACGATCGGTGCACTGTGGGCGACGACGGCACTGGTGTCGGCGAACCCGTAGACCACCGCCATGCCGATCGCATCACGACGCAGGCCGTAGTCGAGCATCACCTCTCCTCCACCGCGAGGGTGGACCGCCGTCACCGCGAAGCCATCACCTGTCCAGGTGCCCGTCGCCCCCGCGCTGTAGTGATCGAGCATGTCGATGAGCGGGATAGCGCACGGCTCGGGCGGCGCCCCCGCTGCCGGTGGCACCCGGAAGACGCGGTTGCTCCAGAACAGTCCTGCCGCCGACGGACGCGTCCGTCGGAAGGACGGTCGGAAGACGCGCACGGCCTGCACCACCTCATCGGCGACACCGGGAGCCAGTGCCGGATGAGTGGCGAGCAGGCTCGGCACCTTTCCGCAGGCGTTATGCAGGGCGGTCTGCAGGATCAGCAGCTGCGCCTCTGCGTCACCGAACTCGTCCGGGATACCGTCGAAGGCGAGTGCCTCATCACTCTCCAGCCACGTGACGCGTCCGATCCTCACGAAGCAGGAGGACGGCACCTGCAGCAGCAACTCGTCGGGAGCGACGTCGGCCATCGCCTCGACGTGGCCGTGACCATCCCGCACGACGATGCGGACGGCCGGATGGATCCAGCCTCCCGCCTCGAGCACCGCCTCGACGGAGCCGGCCAGAAGATCGGCCACGAGGTCATCGTCCGCGTCGACGTGGCGCCAGGGATCGACCGTCGTCATGTCAGCCGGTCACGACCCGAGGCCGGCGACAGCGCCAACCTCCAGCACGCGGCGTCCGAGAGCGGAGAGGGCCTCGGTTGACTGCCGCATCGCGTCGATCTCATCCGCGCCCGTGCCGAGCTGCTGGCCCTGCAGGCTGCGCGCGAGGATCGACTCCATGATGACGGCGAGCTTGAAGCAGGCGAGTGCCGTGCAGAAGTCGAGATGGTCGAGGGAGCGACCCGACCGCTCGGTGTAGCGGTCGATGATCTGCGCGCGACTCCAGAAGCCCGGCTGGTCGGTGATGTGCTGAGCCACGGGCACCGCTGCACGCAGGGTGTCACCGGGATCCGTCCAGTAGACGAGCATGATCGCGAGGTCACTGACCGGATCACCCAGCGTCGACATCTCCCAGTCGAGCACCGCGCGAACCGTTGGCGAGTCAGCCGCGAGGATCGTGTTGTCGATCCGGTAGTCACCGTGCACGATCGACCCCGGCATCGACGGCACGGCCGCCACCTGCTCCGCCAGGGCTGCCGCGAGCGCATCGACATCCGCGAGATCGCGGGTGCGCGTCAACTCCCACTGCTGAGTCCATCGGCCGACCTGGCGCGCCAAGTAGCCATCCGGGCGGCCGAGGGAGTCCAGTCCTGCCTGGGCGGGATCGACCGCGTGCAGGTCGACGAGCGTGTCGGTGAGCGACCGGCAGATGTCTGAGGCTTCCGCCGGAGCGAGCGCCGCCGCCTTCACCCCGTCGTCGATGACGCGTCCGGCGACGTAGTCCATCAGCAGGAAAGGCGCGCCGATGACCTCTCCATCCGTGCACTCCGCCACCGGCCTCGGCACGGGGAAGCCCACCGAGGAGAGCCCCGCGAGCACGCGGAACTCCCGGCCCATGTCGTGGGCGCTGGGGAGGATGTGGCCGAGGGGCGGACGCCGCAGCACCCAGTCCCGTCCGGTGACGTCGATCAGCCGATAGCTGATGTTCGAGCGACCACCCGCGAGCAGCTCCGCACGCAGCGGGGCGTAGGCGTCGACCTCCATGCCCTGGTCCCGCATCCACGCGGCGAGCGACTCGAGCCGGAGGCCCTCGGGATCGGTCATGCGTCCTCCACGGTCGACCACGGCGGTCGTGAGGACCCTACCGACATCCGGCCCATCCCCTGCCTCGGCGGCGCCATCGTCCCGCGGCACGCGGAGGGATGCCGGGTCGATAGCGTTCGGCCATGACCATCGCCATCGGTGACCAGATCCCGGACGTGACCGTCTCCGTCATGAAGGACGGATCCCCCACGGACATCTCCGCCCGCGAGCTCCTCGGCACCGGACGCGTCGTCCTCTTCGCCGTGCCGGGTGCGTTCACGCCAGGGTGCTCCCGCGTGCACCTGCCCGGCTACGCGGAGCACGCCGCTGAGATCGCCGGCAAGGGCGTCGACCAGATCGCCTGCATCTCCGTCAATGACGCCTACGTCATGCAGGCGTGGGGGGAGGCGCATGGCGTCACCGACACGATCACCATGGTGGCCGACGGCGAGGCCGCCTTCGCGTCTGCCGTCGGGCTCGAGGTCGAGATCCCGAGCGCGGGCCTGAGCCGGCGTTCGCAGCGCTACGCCATGGTGCTGCAGGACGGTGTCGTCCAGGACCTCATGCTCGAGGACAACGGCCTGTCG
>CAZQXO010000092.1:0-4527 GCA_964597445.1 uncultured Bifidobacteriaceae bacterium
GCCTTGATCGTGTGCATGCGATTCTCCGCCTGGTCGAACACGATGCTGGCGGGGGACTCGAAGACCTCGTCGGTGACCTCGACGCCACCGGTGATGCCGAACTGCTCGGCGATCATGCGGCCGACGGCCGTGTTCTCGTCGTGATAGGCGGGCAGGCAGTGCATCAACTTCGATGACGGGTCACCGGTGAGGTCCATGAGGGCCGCGTCGACGCGGTACGGGCTCAGCGCGGCCACACGCTCGGCCCACACTTCCTTGGGCTCGCCCATCGACACCCAGACGTCGGTGTGGACGAACTCGGCACCGGGAAGGCCCACCGCAGGATCGTCCGTGAGGGTGATGCGCGCGCCCGTCTGATCGGCGAAGTCGCGTGCCATCTGCTGGACCTCCTCGCTGGGCCACAGCTGCTGCGGCGCGATGATGCGCACATCGGCACCCATCATCGCCCCCATCACCAGCAGCGAGTTCCCCATGTTGCTGCGCGCATCGCCGACGTAGGCGTAGCGCAGGGGCGCGCTCGGATCCTGCGCGTGCTCGCGCATGGTGAGGAAGTCGGCGAGCATCTGGGTCGGGTGCCACTCGTCGGTCAGGCCGTTGAAGACGGGGACGTCGGCGAAGCGGGCGAGCTCCTCGACGTTCGCGTGGGCAGAGCCGCGGTACTCGATCCCGTCGAAGATGCGTGACAGCACGCGGGCGGTGTCGGCGATGGACTCCTTGTGCCCGATCTGGCTCGCGCTCGGATCCAGCACCGTGACGTGCCCCCCTTGGTCGCGCATCGCGACCTCGAAGGAGATCCGGGTTCGGGTGGAGGTCTTCTCGAAGATCAGGGCCAGCTGCTTGCCCGTGAGCCTGGGCACCTCGGTTCCCGCGGCACGCTGCGCCTTCAGGTCAGCAGCCAGGGTGAGCAGGCCGTCGAGTTCGGCAGGGGAGAAGTCGGCTTCCTTGAGGAAGTCGCGTCCGGTGAGGTTCACCGGCGCAAGGGTACGCGACTACGCGATGCCCGTCCCCGGCGCATCGCTCACGCGATGCCGAGGGCCCGAGGGGAGATCGCACTGCTGAGGTCTGCCCCTGCTGCCCGCAGCCCGTCGCCCTTGGCCCGCGGGTAGTGGCGGGAGTCGAGGCGGGCGTAGATGCGCTCGCGGTCCTCCTCGGAGAGGCCGCCCCACACGCCGAAGGGCTCGCGGGCACGCACGGCGTAGTCGGCGCACTCCATGCGCACCGGGCAGGCCGCGCAGACCATCTTCGCGGCGCGGTCGCGACGGATACGTGAGGAGCCGCGCTCGTTCTGGGGGTGGAAGAACAGCAGGGGGTCGGCCTCGCGGCAGGCGGCGTGGTCCTGCCAGAACCACTGGGCGTCGTTCGGAACCTGAGCGAGTGGTTGCTGCGGCATGGCGTCCTCCTGTGTGTGATGCCTCCACGGTAGGCCGCGGACCCGGCGCATGAGCATGGCCGAAGGTCCCGACCTGCGGGGCCTTCGGCCATGGCGTCGCTGGGGGTCACTCCGCGGTGGCGGGTGCTCCCGGCTCAGGCTGCTGCTCGGCGATCTGCCGGCGGACGTCACCCATGTCGACGTCGCGGGCGGCCTGCACGAGGTTGACCAGCGCCGGCTCGGGAAGGGCGCCCGCCTGGGAGAACAGGACCACGCCGTCCCGCACGACCATGAGCGTCGGGATGGACGAGATGCTGAAGGCGCCAGCGAGGCCGGGCTCGGCCTCGGTGTCGACCTTGCCGAAGACGATGTCCGGGTTGGCATCGGACACGGTCTCGTACACGGGAGCGAACATGCGGCAGGGGCCGCACCAGGCGGCCCAGAAGTCGATCAGCACGATGCCGTTGCCGGAGATCGTGTCGGCGAAGGTCTCCTCGGTGATGTTCACGGTGGTCATGCCCTGAGTGTATCAGATACCCTAGGGGGTATTTGAGGCCTCCCTCGTCCTACACTCGTGCCATGCCTGTTGAGCCCCTCGAGACCCCCGGCCTGTCCGGTGGCACCCTCCTGGAGGAGCGCCCCGTCTCCGGTGACGAGGGCGACCACGAGCGCTTCGCCCACTACGTCGAGAAGGCCAAGATCATGGAGAGTGCCGTCACTGGCACTCCGGTCAAGGCGCTCTGCGGCAAGGTCTGGATCCCCAATCGGGATCCCTCCAACTTCCCGATCTGCCCGGACTGCCAGGAGATCCACGCGAAGCTGCCGCCCGGCGGCGGTTCCTGACCCCGCGTGCTGCGCCTGCGTGCGACCGCGACCGCCAGCGCCCTGCTGCTGACGACGCTCGCTGTCACCTCCTGCTCCGGGTCGTCGTCCGACTCTCCCGCCGCTGAGCCCCTGTCACCATCCGCGAACGCCAGCCTCCTGCCGGAGGAGGCAGCTCTGGACGAGTGCTCGCACCCCAACCTGACCGTCGTGAATCCGGGTCAACTGACCGTGGGAGCCCAGGGGATCGACGTCGACCCGCTCGTCATCGACGGCACGCCGTCGACGGGCGAGGGCTTCGAGCCCGCACTGACCTATGCCCTCGCCGAGACGCTGGGCTTCGACGCGGCCGACGTCGCGTGGATCCCGGTCGACTCCGGCTCCGACCCGTTCGGGGTGGGACCGCGGGTGGACTTCGTCATCGGGCAGGTGCCCTACTCGAGCACGCCCGGGGCGACGGTGACGTCGGATCCCTACCTGCTGCCGGCCCCCGGACAGACTCCCTACGCCCTCCTGTTCGCTGCAGGCAACCCCCTTGTGACCTGCGTCAACGGGGCTCTGGCGGAACTGGACGTCTCAGGGGAGATGGCCTCGCTGGCGGACACCTGGCTCCGGGGCAGCGCCTTCACGGATGCCTCGGTGGGTTCCGCCGCGCGCGTGTCCTGACCGATAGTCGGGCATAAGCCCCTATCGTGATCGCGGGCGCAGGGTGCGCTCAGTGAAGGAGATCACGCTCACATGTCCAACGTCGACGTCATCGAGACGGAAGCGAGCGCTCGCCAGGCCATCAGCAAGACCTGGGGCGTGCTGCTCTTCCTCGGACTGCTCAGCATCGCCATCGGCATCATCATCATGGTGTGGCCCGGCAAGACCGTCGTGGTCGTCGCCGTCATCCTCGCCATCTGGCTCGTCGTGTCCGGCATCTTCGAGATCATCCGCGGCTTCGGTCGTGGTCTGTCCGGAGGCATGCGCGCCCTGCTCTTCATCGGCGGCGTGCTGTCACTGATCCTGGGCCTGTTCGCCTTCCGTGGCTTCGTGGTCGAGGACTCCCCGCTCGATGCCGTCTGGCTGCTGGCCCTGTTCGTGGCCATCAACTTCATCTTCTCCGGCATCGCTCAGCTGTTCACCGCCGGTGAGGTCAAGGAGGGTCGCGGCTGGAACATCTTCGGCGGCATCGTCACCCTCCTGCTGGGCATCATCATCCTCGTCGTGCCGGGAGACATCCTCCTGCTCGCGTGGATCTTCGGCATCTTCGTCGTGATCAGCGGCATCATGCTGATCGTGAGCGCCTTCCGCGTGAAGTCCCTCGCGAAGGCCTAGGACGAGCTCGACGCGGATCTCGCATGGCTGCCGAGACCTCGCAGACCCTTGACCGGGGGCTGCGCGTCCTGGAGGTGGTCGCTGATGCCCCGGAGGGGCTCACCGTCACCGAACTGGCCGCAGCCCTCGGCATCGGTCGCACGGTCGTCTACCGACTCGTGGTGACCCTCGAGCAGCATGCCCTGATCCGCCGATCCGCGGACGGCCGGTGCCGACTCGGCCTGGGCGTCCTGACGTTGGGTCGGCAGGTGCAGCCCGTGGTGCGCGACACCGCGCTCCCGGCGCTGCGCCTGCTGGCCGACGCCGTCTCCGCGACCGCCGTCCTCACCGTCGTCGACGGCGGTGACGGGCTCTCCGCCGTCGTCGTCGAACCCGCCCGGGCCGAGCTCCACGTGGGAGTGCGTCCGGGCAGCCGCCAGCCGCTGGAGAACAGCGCGGCCGGCCGCGCCATCCTGGCGGCCCGCACGATGGCCGGCCGCCCGCTTGATCCCCCGTGGATCGTCGCCACGGGCGATGGCCCGCAGGGCGCCTACGGTCTCGCCGTGCCCGTCACCGGCGTGAACGGTCTCGAGGCAAGTGTGAGCGTCCTCGCGCTCCGTGAACTCGCCGAGGCCGAGGTGGGCCCGCGCGTGGCCCGCGCCGCGGGTGAGATCTCCCGCGCTCTCCGCTGACGCACGCGAGGCGTCGGCGCTGATCAGCATCCTTACGTGACGCTGACACCTCAGGTGTCGGCGTCGAACATGCGCGGATGAGAGTGATCCTCAGAGTGCCGAACCGAGGCACGACGAACACGGAACACGATTCCGGAGAGGACTCACCATGTCGAGAACGCGCACGTGGATGACAGCAGCAGTGGCCGTCGGCGTCAGTGGCGCCCTGCTCGTCGGAGGCGCGACCGCGGCTCTGGCACATGACCGAGGTGACCGCGGCTCAGGGACCTCGATGTCCCGATCCGAGGGGCGTGGCCCGCTCGCCAGCCTGGTGACGTCCGGCACGATCACGGCGGCCCAGGCAGC
>CAZQXO010000093.1:0-4141 GCA_964597445.1 uncultured Bifidobacteriaceae bacterium
TTCTTGCGATCGGCGTAGTCGTTGTGCGCATTCGCTCCCATGGGACCGGGGCGATAGAGCGCGAGCACGGCGGAGATGTCCTCGAAGTTGTCGGGCTGCATCGATCGCAGGAGTGCGCGCATGGGACCGCCGTCGAGCTGGAACACGCCGAGCGTGTCGCCGCGCGCGAGCAGCTCATAGGTCGGGCGGTCGTCGAGCGTGAGCTCCTCCAGCACCAGCGTCGTGCCGCGGTTCTCCTGGATGTAGCGAAGACAGTCGTCGAGGACCGTGAGGTTGCGTAGGCCGAGGAAGTCCATCTTCAGCAGGCCGAGGGACTCGCAGGCTCCCATGTCGAACTGCGTGATGACAGCGCCGTCCTGCTCGCGTCGCCAGACGGGGATGACGTCCATGAGTGGCTCACGGCACAGGATCACGCCCGCGGCATGCACTCCCGGCTGGCGCTTCAGGCCCTCGAGGCCCTTCGCGGTGTCGACGACCTGCCGCGCCTCGGGATCGGACTCGTAGAGGGCACGGAACTCAGCCGCCTCGCCGTAGCGAGGGTTCGAGGGGTCGAAGGCACCCGAGAGGCTGATGTCCTTGCCCATGACGGATGGCGGCATCGCCTTCGTGATCCGGTCGCCCAGGGCGTACGGGTGACCGAGCACGCGGGCGGCGTCCTTGACCGCTGCCTTGGCCTTGATCGAGCCGTACGTGACGATCTGGGCCACGCGCTCCTCGCCGTACTTCTCCGTCGCGTAGCGGATCATGTCGCCACGCCTGCGCTCGTCGAAGTCCATGTCGATATCCGGCATGGAGACTCGCTCCGGGTTGAGGAACCTCTCGAACAGGAGTCCGTGCTTCATGGGATCGAGTTCGGTGATCCCCAGCGCGTAGGCGATCATCGCGCCGGCGGCAGAGCCTCGTCCGGGGCCCACCCGGATGCCGTTCTCCTTGGCGTATCGGACGAGGTCCGCCGTCACGAGGAAGTAGCCGGGGAAGCCCATCTGGATGATGACGCCGACCTCGTACTCCGCCTGGCGGCGCACCTCATCGGGAACCGCACCGCGGTAGCGCTTCTGAAGGCCGCGCTCGACCTCCTTCACCAGCCAGGACTCCTCGGTCTCTCCCTCGGGCACAGGGAACCGGGGCATGAGGTTGGCGCCCTCGGCGAACTCCACCCGGCAGCGCTCGGCGATCAGGAGCGTGTTGTCGCAGGCCTCCGGCAGCTCCGACCAGACGTGCCGCATCTCCTGGGCGCTCTTGACGTAGAAGTCACGAGCGTCAAACCGGAAGCGCTTCGGATCGTCCATCGTGGTGCGGGTGCCGATGCAGAGCAGGACGTCGTGCGTCTCGGCATCCGCAGCATGCACATAGTGGAGGTCGTTGGTGGCGACGAGGGGGAGGTCGAGGCTCCTCGCGATGCGCAGGAGGTCCTCGCGGAACCGGCGCTCGATGGCGAGCCCGTGGTCCATGACCTCGCAGAAGTAGTTGCCGGCGCCGAGGATGTCGCGCATGTCAGCCGCCGCCTCGAGGGCCCGGTCGTACTTGCCCGCCTGCAGCCACCGGTTGACCTCGCCGCTGGGGCACCCCGTGGTGCCGATGAGGCCGGACCCGTACTGCTGCAGGAGCTCGCGATCGAAGCGGGGCTTGAAGTAGTACCCCTCGAGGCTGGCCAGGGACGACAGACGGAAGAGGTTGTGCATGCCGGCCGTGCTCTCCGCCCACAGGGTCATGTGGGTGTAGCTCTGCTTGCCGCGGCCGGCGCTGGAGTCGTCCGGAGTGGCCTCGTCGAAGCCGCCCCCGAAGTCGAACGGCCGCCGCTCGAACCGGCCCTGGGGTGCGTAGTAGCCCTCCAGTCCGATGATGGGGATCAACCCGCGCGAGCGAGCGCCCTTGTAGAAGTCGTACGCCCCGTAAAGGTTGCCGTGGTCGGTCATGGCGACCGCGGGCATCCCCTGCCGCTCCACCTCGTCGAAGAGGTCGTTCAGCCGAGCGGCCCCGTCGAGCATGGAGTACTCCGTGTGCACGTGGAGGTGCACGAAGTCCTCAGCGGGGGGCATGCCCCCAGCCTAACTTTCCGGACCGTCACCCCGGGGCCGTGCCGCGCAGTCGCTCAAGAGCGACGGTGAGATCGTCGGGATACTCGCTGGAGACGTTGATCCGATCCCCCGACGACGGATGGTCGAAGCTCAACTGGGCCGCATGGAGCCACTGCCGGGTGAGTCCCAGGCGTCGGGCCAGCTCAGGATCGGCCCCGTAGGTGAGGTCGCCGGCGCAGGGATGGCGCAGGGCTGCCATGTGGACGCGGATCTGGTGCGTGCGCCCCGTCTCCAGGTGAACCTCCAGCAGCGAGGCATGCGGGAACGCCTCGAGGGTGTCGTAGTGCGTCACCGAGGGCTTGCCGTCGCTCACGACTGCCCACTTGTAGTCGTGCTGGGGGTGCCGGCCGATGGGTGCGTCGACCGTGCCGCGCAGCGGATCGCAGTGACCCTGCACCACCGCGTGGTAGACCTTGTCGACCGTGCGGTCGCGGAACTGCTGCTTCAGGCTCGTGTAGGCGCGCTCACTCTTCGCGACCGCCATGACCCCCGAGGTGCCTACGTCGAGCCGATGCACGATTCCCTGGCGCTCCGCCGCTCCCGACGTGCTGATGCGGTAGCCGGCCGCGGCCAGGCCCCCGATGACCGTCGGCCCGGTCCAGCCGGGGCTGGGGTGAGCGGCGACGCCGACAGGCTTGTCGACGACGACGACGTCGTCGTCATCGACCAGGATCCGCATCCCCGCCACGGGAATGGCCGGGATGTCCGACTCGGGGGGCTGCTCGACGAGGTCCACACTGAGCTCTGCTCCGGCCACGAGCCGGTCGGACTTGGCTGCGGTCCGGCCGTCCATCTCGACGCGCCCCTGCTCGACGAGGTCGGCCGCACGGGAACGGGAGAGCCCCAGCAGGCGGGTCAGCCCGACATCGAGCCGCTCTCCCTCCAGGCCCTCGGGCACCGGGATCGTCCGACGGCTCACGAGCGTCGGCCGCTGATCTCGATCCCCCGCAGGGCGAGCAGCACCATCCCCACCGCAGACAGCGTGATGAACATGTCGGCGATGTTGAAGACCGCGAAGTTGGGCAGGGAGATGAAGTCGACGACATAACCCATGCCCGGACTCGGGGGACGGGACAGGCGGTCGATGAGGTTGCCGAGCAGGCCGCCGAGGAGTCCGCCCAAGGCGAGGGCCCAGCCCACGCTCCCGAGGCGCCGCGAGACACGCAGGATGACGACAGCGACGATGACGGCGACGATGGAGAAGATCCATGTGTACCCGGCGCCGATGGAGAAGGCTGCTCCGGTGTTCTCGACGTAGGTGAACTTCAGCAGCCCACCGAGGAGAACGATCGGGCCCTCTCCGGACTCGATCCGGGGACGCAGCTCCGCGACGACCCACCACTTGACGAGCTGGTCGAGGATGACGGCGAGGACCGCCACGCCCGCGAGGATGAAGAGGCAGCGACGCCGCACATCCCGGGACACGCTCGCCTCGGCCTCGTCAGGACGATCATCGGACGACGTCCCCTCGACCGGAGTCGCTGCGTCTTGCTGCTCGGGCACCACGAGGCCACCCTACGTTCCGCAGGGCCCGCGCCTGACACGCGAGGTCAGAGCAGGTAGCGCTCCTCGGCCTGCTTGCAGGACAGGCAGAGGGCCGCGCGCGGGAAGGCCTGGAGTCGGAACTTGCCGATGGGGTTGCTGCAGGACTCGCAGATGCCATAGGTGCCCTGGTCGATGCGCTGCAGCGCGTGCTCGACCTGCTCGACCATGCTGCGCGCGTTGTTGGCCAGGGACATCTCATGCTCACGCTCGAACGTCTTGCTTCCCGCATCTGCTTGGTCATCGCCAGCACCGTCGCCGGAGTCGCGGATGAGATCCGCGAGTCCCTCCTCGGCGCTGGCGAGCTCAGCCTGAAGGCGCACCAGCTCGGCGTTCAGCTCGGCCCGAACCTCCTTGAGCTCCTTCGCCGTCCAGGGTGTCTCGTCCTCGCGCACGACAAGCGGGCGCTTCTTGGCCACGGGGATCTTGGAGGCCGACGTGGCCTTCTTCGCGGGCGCGGCCTTCTTTGCGGGCGCGGCCTTCTTGACCGGAGCAGCCTTCTTGACCGGAGCAGCCTTCTT
>CAZQXO010000094.1:0-4063 GCA_964597445.1 uncultured Bifidobacteriaceae bacterium
GACACCACTGACCAGGAGCACTCCGTGAGCGAGATCCGCAACGTCATCATCATCGGCTCGGGACCGGCCGGCTACACCGCCGCCGTCTACGCCGCGCGCGCCCAGCTCCATCCGCTGGTGTTCGAGGGCTCCGTGACGGCCGGTGGTGCGCTGATGAACACGACCGAGGTCGAGAACTTCCCGGGCTTCACCGACGGGATCATGGGCCCGCAGCTCATGGAGCAGATGCGTGCGCAGGCCGTGCGCTTCGGTGCCGAGATCGTGACCGATGACGTCGTCAGCGTCGACCTCACCGGTCCGGTGAAGTCGGTCACGGACGGTGCCGGACGCACGCATCAGGCACGCTCGATCATCCTGGCGATGGGCTCGGCCTATCGCGAGCTCGGCCTGGAGAACGAGAAGCGCCTCTCCGGACACGGTGTCTCGTGGTGCGCCACGTGTGACGGATTCTTCTTCCGGGATCAGGACATCGCCGTCGTCGGTGGTGGGGACTCCGCCATCGAGGAGGCCACCTTCCTCACGCGCTTCGCCCGATCCGTGACACTCATCCATCGTCGCGACTCACTGCGGGCGAGCAAGATCATGCAGGAGCGGGCGTTCAACGATCCGAAGCTGCACTTCGCCTGGAACAGCGAGGTCGTCGACCTGCTCGGTGATCCCAAGCTCACCGGCGCCGTGCTCCGTGACACGGTCACGGGCGAGACTCGCGAACTGTCGATCACCGGCCTGTTCATCGCGATCGGCCACGACCCTCGATCAGAACTCGTCCGCGGCACGGTCGACCTCGACGCGGAGGGATATGTGCTCGTGCAGGGACGCACCACCGCGACGAACATCGACGGAGTCTTCGCGTGCGGCGACCTCGTCGACCACACGTACCGACAGGCCATCACGGCGGCGGGTTCCGGATGCGCCGCAGCACTCGATGCGGAGCGGTTCCTCGCCCACGCGGGCGAGTAGCCTGACCCCTAGCCGCTGCCGCATCGGCGACACCCCGATCCCCGCGCACGACGACATCCCTTTACGAGGAGCAGCCATGGGAGCCACCAAGCAGGTCACGGACGCCAGCTTCACCGACGACGTCCTGATGAGCGACAAGCCCGTCATCGTCGACTTCTGGGCGGAGTGGTGCGGCCCGTGCAAGATGGTCGCCCCGATCCTCGATGAGATCGCCGCGGAGCATGACGGCGTCGTCATCGCCAAGCTGAATGTCGATGAGAACCCCCAGACGGCGGCCGCGTACGGCATCACGTCGATCCCGACGATGAACGTCTACCAGGGTGGCCAGATCGTGAAGACGATCATCGGCGCGAAGCCGAAGGCCGCCCTGCTTGCCGACCTCGCTCCCTACTTGGGCTAGGCCTGCTCTCCTCGAGCGGCGGTTCCATGTCCGGACTCCTGCGTCGAGGCGATACCGGTCCTGCCGTTGCGGAGGTGCGGGCGCGCCTCGCGGCTCTGGGACTGTGCGGTGAGGACGTCGCGGATCCGCAGCAGTTCGACGACGAGCTCGACCGTGCCGTGCGTGCGTTCCAGCAGGAGCGCGGCATCACGGTCGACGGCATCGTGGGTCCGCACACCTTCCGCCGACTCGATGAGGCGCGATGGCAGCTCGGGGACCGTGTGCTGTCCTACGTCCCCGGGCATCTCATGGCCGGCGACGACGTCACCGAGCTTCAGCGCCGCCTGAACCAACTGGGCTTCTCGTCCGGACGCCCGGATGGGCTCTTCGGCCGGAACACCGACTCCGCCCTGCGCGAGTTCCAGAAGGGGGTGGGCGTCACCGCCGACGGCATCTGCGGTCCCGACACCTTCCGCGCCTTCGACCGGCTCGTGCGCACCGTGTCGGGTGGCAACGCGACCCACCTGCGCGAGCAGCTGACGCTGGCGCAGCTGCAGTCCGGCATCGCGGACAAGGTCATCGTGCTGGATCCCGGAGACACGGTCGACGCCGACCTCTGCCACATCATCGCGACCCGGGTCGAGGGACGACTCGCCGCGCTCGGCACGCAGGTGATCCTCACCCGCTCCCGTCAGCAGTCAACCGCCCCCGCCCTTCCCGACGATCCGGCCCGGGCGGAGTTCGCGAACGACCTCGGAGCCGACATCGTCGTGTCACTGCACGTCGACCGCGCGGCGAGCCCCCTGCCCAACGGCCTGGCCACGTTCTACTTCGGCGATCCGCGCGGGGGCCACCACTCCCCGAGCGGCCGGGTGCTGGCCCAGCGCCTGCAGGAGGCCCTCACCTCGCGCACCGACCTGCTCGACTGCCGGATCCACCCCCGCACGTGGGACCTCCTGCGGCTCACCCGCATGCCCGCCGTTCGGGTCGAGCTCGGCTACGTGTCGCACCCGGACGATGCCCGGCGGCTGGCGAGTCCGGCCTTCCAGGATGCGGTGGCCGAGGCCATCACCGCGGCCCTCACGACCTTCTGCGCGCCACCCTCCTGAGCGTCGGGATGTCCCTGCCTGGCTCCCCACGGCGCGTCCCCAGCGCCTAGTCTGACCCGATGCGCGTTCCTGTCATCGCCGTCACCGCCCTCGCCGTCACCGCCACCCTGACCTGGGCCACCATGGGCGCCAGTGGCGCCGCCGGGGGCTCGGGGGTCTACGCGAACTGGACCGTCTCCGGAGTCACCACCACCGCGACCCTCCCGGGGACCGTCTTCCCGGAGATCACCGGCACCCGCACGGGCGGCTCCTGGCAGGTGGCGGCAGGAGGAAGCACCTGGCTCTCCGCTGACACCCCCTTCGGCGAGGAGTACGGGTCCTCGCGCGACAAGCCCTACCTCTTCACGACGCTGCCGCTCGGGGGCACGAGCACGTCGGTGACCCTGACCTTCGACACGGCGCCCACCGCGGGCACCTGGGGCTTCGCACTCGGGGACATCGACGCCGAGGACATCACCATCACCGCGACCGGGGCCGACGGCCGAGCACTCGACGTCTCGACGTGGTTCCAGAGCGCGTTCAACTCCTGCGCCGTATCGCCCAAGCCCTCGGCGTGCCCGGCCGGCACGCACACGGACCAGCCGACGTGGTCGTCACCCGTGCTGCGCGGCTCGGCCAATGACACCAACGGCGCCACCGCCTGGTTCCAGCCGACCGCGGCCGTGTCGACCCTCACCTTCTCGCAGGCCCGCAACGTCGCCGGCGCACCCGTCTACCAGCTGTGGATCGCGTCCGACGTGACCCCCGTGTCCTCGTCCGCCACGTCCTCGGCTTCCCCGTCGCCTTCCGTCGCTGAGGTCTGCACCGAGGACACCACGGCCCTCGTCAACGGAGGCTTCGAGCGACCGGTGATTCCCGCGAGGTCCTTCCGCCATCTGCCGGAGAGCGAGGTTCCCGGCTGGGAGACCACCGCGAGCGACAAGAAGATCGAGATCTGGTCCACCGGGTTCAACGGCGTCACGGCACCGGTCGGCGATCAGTTCGCCGAGCTCAACGCGACCCAGCCGTCCGAGCTGTTCCAGACGGTCGAGACGACCCCCGGCCAGACCCTCACCTGGTCCCTCCTGCACCGGGCCCGTGCCGCGGGCGCGTCCGGCGACACGATGAGCGTCAACATCGGAGCCCCGGGTGAGGCTCCCAACGCCACGTACACCTTCACGGATGCCCTGTCCGAGGGATGGGTTCGTCACACCGGTGAGTACACCGTTCCCGAGGGCCAGGTGCGCACCCGGTTCGGTTTCGAGTCCGGGGCGACCGCGTCCGGCAACAGGTCGATCGGGAACTTCCTCGACGACATCTTCTTCACGACGACCGCCTGCCTCCCGGAGCAGGCCGCTGACGGAAACGTCGTCGAGCCGTCGCCCATCGAGGGGCAGGTGTCGAGCCCCAGTCCGACCACCTCGCCGTCGGCCTCCGCATCGCCGAGCGCGTCACCCACCACCACGGTGAGCGCGAGCGCGAGCCCGTCGCCGTCGCCCAGTGCGCCCGCGAGCGCGACCCCGTCGCCGACCGCGTCACCCACTACCACGGTGAGCGCGAGCGCGAGCCCGTCGCCGACGGCACCGGCGAGCCCGAGCGCCACGCCATCGCCCACGTCAACCGCATCACCCACGTC
>CAZQXO010000095.1:0-3720 GCA_964597445.1 uncultured Bifidobacteriaceae bacterium
TCGGCGGGGCCCCTCTGGCGTCATGGCCTGTCAATCAGGGATCGATGGACATGCGAGCGCGTTCAGAGAACGCCTCACGCAGGTCACGAGAGATGGCTCCCGGCACCTTCCACCCGCGGTCGTCGATGCGCACGAGGGGGTGAACGTCACGGGTAGACGACGTCAGGAACACCTCGTCTGCCTCCTCGAGGATATCCAGGGGCAGGGCACGTTCGATGACGTCGAACCACTCGAGTACGAGCTCGCGCGTGATCCCTGCGAGGCAGCCGCTCGTCTCCGGCGGCGTCATGACGATCCCGCCCACGACAACAAACACGTTCGTGCTGCTCCCTTCGCAGAGATCCCCTGCAGTGTTCGCGAGCACGGCCTCGGAGGCTCCTCGGGCATGCGCCGCACGAAGGGCCACGACATTCTCGGCGTAGGAGGTGGTCTTCACGCCTGCGACCGCGGATCTCTCGTTGCGCGTCCACGGAACCGTGATGGCATCCGTCGTATCGGGCCATGGGTCCGTGGATGTCGCCGCGACCACCAGTGTCGGTTCACCGTCGCCACGATCACTGCCCAGAGGCCCGGGACCAGAGGTGTAGGTGACGCGGAGCCGGCCATGGCGACCACCCTTCGCGCACCAGTCATGGACCACCTGGTCGATGGCCTCGCGGACCACCGCCGGATCGGGGGCCTCAAGGCCGAGGTGCGCAGCCGACGTCATGAGCCGGCGCAGATGACGTGACACCGCGAACGCTCCGGACGACGTCACCTTCAGCGTCTCGAAGACGCCGTCAGCCACGGTGAACCCGTGATCGAGCGCGCTGACCTGGCCGCTCGGCGTCAGTTCGCCTCCGGATCGCGTTCCCACCCAGACGGTCATGGGGCCTCACCCTGCCACGGGTCGGACGCGAGGCGGAGGAGACGTCGAGCCTTCAGCTCGGTCTCCTTCCATTCCGCCACGGCATCCGATCCCCACGTGATCCCCGCCCCGGTGCCGAAGCGCAGGACGCCGTCCCGGACCCAGAAGGTGCGGATGGCGACAGCCAGCTCTGCCTCACCCGTATCGGCGTCGATCCACCCGAAGGCCCCGCAGTAGAACTCCCGGGGTACGGGCTCGAGTTCCGCGATGATCCGCAGCGCCGAGCTCTTCGGAGCACCGGTGACGGAGCCCGGGGGGAAGGTGGCCTCCAGGACATCGGCCCAGCCGACGTCGTGTCGCAGCCGACCACGGACCTGCGAGACCAGGTGCACCAGGCCGGGATGGACCTCGACCCCGAGGAGGGAGGGCACCGAGACCGACCCGACCTCGCAGACGCGCGAGAGGTCGTTGCGCACGAGGTCGACGATCATGATGTTCTCCGCCCGGTCCTTCTCTGAGAGGTCGGAGTGCGTGGCTCCGGTGCCCTTGATGGGACCGGAGGTGATCGTGCGCGACGCACCATCCCACGTCACCGAGAGGAACAGCTCCGGACTCGCACTCACCACGGCCACATCGTGATCAGGCAGGCGCAGATAGCCGCCGAACGGCGAAGGATTGCCCCGGACGAGCCGCGCGTGAAGGCCCGCGATGTCGGATCTCTCCGGGTCAGGGAGCCTCGCGGAGAGCACTCGGCAGAGGTTCGTCTGATAGACCTCGCCCTCGGCGATCGCCTCACGGACCGCCTCGACCCCGTCGACGTAGGCCGCCTCATCCATGGTCGACGACCAGTCGTCCTCCTCGGGCCCTCGCCAAGGGGCCTCGTCACTCCCCGTCGGAGTCGACCACTCTGCGAACCTGGCAAGCACCGCGTCTCCGGAATAGGGCAGCGCCACGGCCCAGCGGCCACCGGCGGCCAGAGCGGCGGGGTTCGACGACACGGTGACGAGACCGGTCGCAACCCGTCCTCCCAGGACGGCCTCGGGCTGGACGCTCACGCGACCATCATGGCCGCCGGAGCATGCCGGCGGCAGCCGGACCCCGGACACCTCCCAGGTGCCCTGATTGGCCCGGCCGGACGCCCGTCGGATATGGTTCACCTTCGATCAACACATGCGGACGTAGCGCAGCTGGTAGCGCATCACCTTGCCAAGGTGAGGGTCGCGGGTTCGAATCCCGTCGTCCGCTCGCACGACGCGCAGCCGTCACAGCTGCCGCGGCTCCTGGTGGAGTGGCCGAGAGGCGAGGCAACGGCCTGCAAAGCCGTCTACACGGGTTCAAATCCCGTCTCCACCTCCATGGCCTTCCCGACGGTCGTCGGTTCCGGCGGGCTCCAGTGGGACACTGGTGAGATGCGGGCAGTGTCCAGGATGTGGTCCAGCAGCTACGCGCGTCTGGCCCTGTTCACGTCGATCGCCACCGTCGTCGCCTACTCCATCGGCCTGATGGTCCCCTTCGTCGATCCGATCCCCGCCGCCATCACCGCAGCCGTCGCGACCCGGGCCACGTTCCATCACGCGGCGAAGGAGACGGTGTTCCAGATCCTCGGCGCCCTCGTAGGCGCGACCATCGCTCTCGTCATCGTCTCGGTCCTCGGAACGGGTCCTGTCGTCATCTTCCTGCTCGTACTGCTCTGTTTCGCCCTCGCCCGCTGGCTTCGGCTCTCCTCGCCCCAGGACTCCCCCTTCGTCGCCGCGGGCATGGCCGTCACCGTCATCCTCGTGGTGGGCACCCACCTGACCACCGAACTCGCCATCGAGAGGTTCACCGGGGTCGTCGTGGGCGCCCTGTGCGCACTCGGCGCCTCGGCACTCACCGCACCCAGCAAGGACACACGCATCCTTCTGGTGGACATCGACACCCTCAAGGACGACCTTGCCGGCCTGCTGGCCCTGATGTCCGAGGGCCTGCGCCATGCCCCGGATCGCGCGGTCGCCCGGCAGTGGCGCGAGTCGGCTATCGAGCTGCGCAACCGCACCATCGGACTCGCAGCCCGATGGGACGAGCTCGTGCGCAACCGACGGTGGAGCCCGCGGATCGACCCCGACGACCTCTCACTCCTCAAGCAGGAGCTCGATGCGACGACCGTGATGTCCTCACGGCTGCTGTCCATCGCGTCGGACCTGAGCAGCGCAGCCTCCCGAGACGCCTCGACGCTGCCCCCGGCCGCCGCGTCACCGCTGGCCGATCTCATGGCCATGGCCGCGGCCAACATCGGCGCGGATGACCCCGCGTCGGCTCTCGGCCGGACACAGGCGCACGAGGCCGTGCGAGTCGCCGAGCAGACCGCTCAGATCGCCCTGATCGGCGGCATCGTCTCGAACCTCAACCGGATCAATCAGGCAGCAAGCGATGAGGACGTCACCGGGGAGCTACCTGCCTCGGGGGCGACCTGACCGGTGTCGTTCATGGGCAGCCCACGGTGTAGCCTTCTCCGAGTCCCACGGGCGATTGGCGCAGGGGCTAGCGCGCTTCCTTGACACGGAAGAGGTCACAGGTTCGATTCCTGTATCGCCCACCGATCGAGCCCGCATCCTTGGTGCGGGCTCGACGGCATTCCGCCCTCGTCTCCGCCACGTCGCTCATGCGATGACGTCAGGCGGGCCCACGCGCCCACGAGAAGCAGTCACCCCGGATGCCTCCTGACAGGCATCCGGGGTGAGGAGGGCTCTAGCGACAGGTGCAGCGCTCCTCGGGCGTGTACATCGCCAGGACCTGGTCGACATGCTCACCGCAACCGGTGTACGTGACCTTGTTGCATTGCCGGCACAGGGCGGGGCTGCACATGGAATCGATCTCCCGTTCGTCTCGACTGT
>CAZQXO010000096.1:0-3702 GCA_964597445.1 uncultured Bifidobacteriaceae bacterium
TCGAGCTCCAGCGAGCCGGGACGTCCTCGACGATGACCGCGAGGAAGATGAACAGCCCGAGCAGGGCGGCACGGCGCGCGATCGCTCCCGTCCACGGGGATGTCGCCGAATTCAGACCTTCGTCGGTTGCCGTCTCCGACACGGTGTCGAGGTGGGAGTCGGGATCGGGGCCCGGCAGCAGCCAGCGCCACGCCAGCAGGGCGGCCACCATGAGCAGCGCGGCCAGCACCACGAGCGACGACCCGAGGGCCAGCCCGATCGCGCCCGAGATCGCCGCGATCGAGCTGCCCACGACGGTGCCCAGCGACCACCAGCCGTGGAAGGAGTTCAGGATCGAGCGACCGTAGGCCTTCTGGACGCGGATGCTGTGGGCGTTCATGGCGGCATCCATGATCGCGTCCATGCCGAAGATCCAGAAGAGTGTCAGGCCCAGACTGATGGCCGTGGACTCGTAGGCGATCAGCACCGTGACGGGGGCCATGAGCAGGAAGCTCACGACCGCGGTGCGTCCACTTCCCCACCGGGCCGCGAACGGCCCGGCCAGGAGCCCGAACGCCAGACCCCCGAGGGCACCCGCCGCCATCACCACACCCAGGGTCGCGTCGGACAGCGCTGCGTCGCGCTGGATGTCGACGAGTCGACCGATCCACGCCGCCGGGAGGACTCCGTTGATGGCGAAGAGCACGGCGACCGCGATGCGTGCCTGGGCGTTGGTCACCATGCGGGCATCATGCCGTGCCCACGAGCGACCGTGGCGGCGGCGGGGCCGCCTCAGATCACGGAGCCGTCACGTTGACCGTGAACTCCATCACGACGTTCGAGGCGCCGCCCTGATCCGCCGGCTGATCGGGGTACAGCACCGTGATCGTCGCGGTGCCGGGAGCCTTCGCCACGAGACCGGCCACGAACTGCGCATCGCCGTCCGTGCCGGGCTGGGACGCCTCGACCACCGCGGGATCGCTGCTCTCGACGACGGCGCCGCCCTCGGGCCAGGAGGTGAAGCGGGCCGTCTGGTCGACGACCATGTCGAGTGTGGTGCCGTTGGCGTCCTCGCCGATCTCGAGGGGGGACCACGTGCCCGGATTCTCACCGACCATGGAGGCCTCCTGGGTGGACGATGAACTGGAGTCGGAGGAGCTGCAGGCCGCCAGTCCCCCGGCGCCGAGGGCGAGCAGTCCTGCCAGGACGAGGGCCGATGAGCGCTTCATGATGATGTGTCCTTCCTTCTCCGGGGGCGAGTGCAGGCCGGATGGCCACGAGGGTCCGGTGGACCCTCCAGCACTGTTCTACCCGGATTCTCACCGAGTCAAACCTGCCGGATCGGGCGAAACGCTGCGGGACGATGCCCCGCGGCTAGCCTCACGTGCCCGAAGGGTCCCCGCTGATCACGAGTGGACCCTGCGGATTGTTCGGCTGGAGGGACATCCGCACCGCCCTGCTCGCGTCGTCGGTCACTGACACCTCACCCGAGGCGATCGCCGCGGAGTAGCGCTGGAAGTCCTGGGCGTTCTGCTCGGCGTACTGCAGTGCGAACGACTGGATCATGCTTTCGAACCGCTCCGACTCCCCCATGTAGGCGGAGAGGGCGACGCTGTCCCCCGATCGAGCATGGGCGCGGGCGAGCGCCGCTCCGCACAGGCCCGCGTAGGCGAGGAGACCCTTCGCATTCATGGCACTGATGTCCGGGGACCACTTCATGTCACGGAGCTGGCGCACGTAGTAGGACCGCCCTTGAGGGCCCTGGGTCCAGCCGAGGAAGGCATCCGTCGCCGCCTGCATGAGTCGCTGGCCGGCCACGACCCGCCTGCCGTGCGTGGGCCACGTGCTCGGTGCGGTGTACGCCTCGAGCACGCTCGGAACGGCCTGCTTGATCTGCAGCACGAGGAGGTCATCGGCGTCGCGCCCCTGGAGCAGGACGACGAAAGCGAGCAGGCCGACGCTCCCGACACCCACGACCTTGTGACCGACGTCGACCATGCGGTATCGGGACAGCAGCGTGGCCCGATCCACCAGCAGCGTCGACAGGTACGCGTCATACATCTGCTGCACAGCATCGGTCCTGCCGGCATCCTCGCCGAGGGAGACAAGAAGCGGGGGCTGGTCGCGAAAGCGCCGCTCGCCGTCGACCACCTCGGTGAGCTTGCGCACGGCTGACCAGCTGTCGCGCGCTTGAGCTGAGCGCTCGGTGCGACTGACGGCTTTCACTGCTGCCCGCGACTGCGACTGCTCGGCCCACTGGCGCAGCATCGTGACGTCGAGGCGGTAGTACCACTCCTCCAGCTGCGTCAGACCGGAAAGCGAGGCCACCATCTCCCGGTAGGCCCGCGCCACTTCGCGGGGCAGCACCGCGACTTCGCGGCGTCGGTGGCCGGACTCCTCCGACGCGACGACGAAGCTCGCGGCCAGGCGCATGACGTCCCACTCGAACGGGCCCGGACTCGTCTCGTCGAAGTCGTTGACGTCGAAGACGAGCCCCCGATCGGGTGCTCCGAAGAGTCCGAGGTTGGCCAGGTGGGCGTCACCGCAGAGCTGGACGGTGAGTCCCGTCGACGTCCGCGCGCCAAGGTCGTCCGCCATGACAGCGGCAGCGCCGCGCAGGAAGGTGAAGGGAGTCTGCGCCATGCGTTCATGGCGCACGGGCAGGAGTTCGGGCACGCGATCGGTCTCCTGAGCTCCGAGGACCGCCACCGGATCCGGTCGTCCGGATCTCTGGCCGTACTCCCCCAGATCACGGCGCGGGTGCCGGCGACGTGCCTCCCGACCCGCCTCGATCCGCTCCGCCCTCGTCGGGACGGTCTCCTGGGCTCCAGTGCTCATCCCGGCAGGGTAGATCAGCCGGGGCCCGGAACACCGGCGTTGGCCGAGGTCACGAGAATGTGGCCATGAGCTCCGAGACCGGCACCGCCACCGTCCGCCACGTGGTCCACATCCGGCTGGAGCCGGACCTGGACGAGAGTCGCCGGGTTCCCCTCGAGCGCGACCTCCACCAGCTCGTCGCGGAGCATCCGCACGCACTCTCGGCGATCCTTCAGCGTGATCTGGGGCGCCGTCCGCAGGCGCCTGTCACGGCGACCTGGATGGTCACCATGGACTTCGCCTCGATGGCTGACTTCGAGGCCTACCTCGCGAACCCTCTGCATCGGGACTTCCTCACGACGCACCAGCCAGCCATGGCCTTCATCACGGCGATCCAGGTGCCGATCGAGTCAGGCTCGTCTCAGGACTGACACCGCCAACGGCAGTGACGGAACCCCGTCTAGCCGACGAGCTCGGTGATGAGGGCCTCGACCCGCGTACGGATTTCGTCACGGATGGGCCGCACCGCTTCGACACCCTGACCTGCGGGATCATCGAGAACCCAGTCCTCGTACCGCTTGCCTGGGTAGAACTTGCACGTGTCGCCGCAGCCCATGGTGATGACGACATCGGATGCTTCGACGGCCTCATCGGTCAGGACCTTCGGAGTCTCGGCGCTCATGTCGATGCCCTCCTCGAGCATCGCTGCCACGGCGGCCGGATTCACCGAGCCGGCCGGCGCAGACCCTGCCGAAAGAACCGTGATGCGGTCACCTGCCAAGTGCTGCAGGTAGGCGGCAGCCATCTGGGATCGACCTGCGTTGTGCACGCAGACGAACAGGACGGTGGGAGTGTCGGTCATCGACTGCTCTCCTCTGATGGGGACTCATGCGGGCCATGGTGGAC
>CAZQXO010000097.1:0-3401 GCA_964597445.1 uncultured Bifidobacteriaceae bacterium
GGAGGCAGGCCTGCCTCGAGGAGGCGGTCGCGCACCCACAGGGCGGTCAGGCTCGTCTGGTCGTCGGGCTTGATCACGACCGCGTTTCCCGCCAGCAGGGCCGGGATCGCGTCGCTCGCCGTCAGGGTGAGCGGGTAGTTCCAGGGCGAGATGACGGCCACCACACCCCAGGGGATATGTCGCACCTGGGCCCCGACCACGAGGGGTATGGCTCCCCTGACACGACGATCCGCGAGGAGCCTCGGCGCATCTCGCCCGTAGTGCCGTGCGGTGATGAGGACGTCGAGGACTTCCTCCAGGGCATCGCGCCGGGCCTTGCCGGCCTCACGCTGCAGCAGGTCGAGGATCTCGTTCCGCCGACGCGCCACGATGTCGTGGAAGCGGAGGACGATCCGTGATCGCTCGCGGATGGGAGTGCGTTCCCATTCCTGCTGCGCCTCGCGCGCTCGAGCGAACGCACGGGCGACGTCGTCGCGATCGGCAGGCGGGAAGGAGCCGATGGCCTCCCCGGTGAACGGCGAACGGACCTCGATCATCAGGAGCCCACCCGGTCTACGTCAGCATGAGAGCAGCGTGGCACGCTACGCACCTCCGGTGACGACCATCTCCACGCGCTGGAACTCCTTCAGGTCGCTGTAGCCGGTGGTCGCCATCGCCTTACGCAGGGCACCGACGATGTTCATCGTGCCGTCAGCGCTGCGAGACGGGCCGTTGACGATCTCGGCAAGGGTCCCGACGGTGTCCATGCGGTTGCGCTCCCCCCGCGGAAGGTGCGGATGCCATGCCTCCGCGCCCCAGTGGGCTCCTCGGCCTGGCGCGTCCGATGCCCGAGCGAAGATCGATCCGACCATCGCCGCATCTGCACCGCAGGCGAAGGCCTTGACGAGATCCCCGCTGCGACCCATCGATCCGTCGGCGATCACATGCACGTACCGCCCACCGGACTCGTCAAGGTAGTCACGGCGGGCAGCGGCGACATCGGCGATAGCACTGGCCATCGGCACCCGAACCCCGAGCACATCGGCCGTCGTGTGCGAGGCACCGCCACCGAAACCGACGAGCACACCTGCCGCACCGGTGCGCATGAGGTGAAGCGCGGCCTGATGGGTCGCGCACCCGCCGACGATCACCGGAGCATCGAGGTCATGGATGAACTCCTTGAGGTTGAGGGCCTCGCCGTTGCCGGACACGTGCTCCGCCGAGACGGTCGTTCCCCGGATCACGACGATGTCGGCGCCTGCCTGCGATGCCACGGGCGCGAGCTCGACGGCTGACTGGGGCGAGGTGGCGACCGCGACGGTCGAGCCAGCCTCACGGAGCTGCGCGATGCGCTGACGGACGAGGCCCAGGTCGACGGGCCTCGCTGAGTAGAGCTCCTGCAGCCGGGCTGTGGCCCGATCGGTGGGCAGGTCCGCGATCTCGTGGAGCAGGCTCGCGGGGTCCTCGTAGCGGCCCCAGAGCCCCTCCAGGTTCAGGACCGCCAGGACGCCCTGCTGCGCGAGCGTCGCCGCCGAGTCCGGGGACACGACGGAGTCCATCGGTGCCGCGAGGATCGGCGTCTCGAATCGGTAGGCATCGATCGTCCATGCGGTCGAGACCGCCTCGGCGTCGCGCGTCCGGCGACTCGGGGCGATGGCGACCTCGTCGAGCGAGTAGCCGCGGCGGGCGCGCTTGGCGCCGCCGATCTGGATGTCAGTCACGCGTTACCGCCCGGAGTAGTTGGGTGCCTCGATGGTCATCTGGATGTCGTGCGGGTGGCTCTCGCGAAGGCCGGCGGACGTGATGCGCACGAAGGTGCCCTTGGCGTGCAGCTGGTCGATCGTCTGGGCGCCGCTGTATCCCATGGCCGCACGCAGGCCACCGATCAGTTGGTGCGCCACGGCCGCGATCGAGCCGCGGTAGGCCACCATGCCCTCGATCCCCTCGGGCACGAGCTTGTCGTCGCTGAGCACGTCGTCCTGGAAGTAGCGGTCCTTGCTGTAGGAGCGGGCCTCGCCGCGGGACTGCATGGCTCCGAGGGAGCCCATGCCGCGATAGGACTTGTACTGCTTGCCGTTGACGAAGACGACGTCGCCGGGGGCCTCCTCCGTGCCCGCGAGCAGGGAACCCAGCATCACGGTGTCGGCGCCGGCGACGAGGGCCTTGGCGATGTCACCGGAGTACTGCACGCCTCCGTCGCCGATGACGGGAACTCCCGCGGGGCGGCAGGCGAGGGACGCCTCGTAGATGGCGGAGATCTGCGGGACGCCGACGCCGGCCACCACGCGCGTGGTGCAGATGGAGCCTGGCCCGACGCCGACCTTGACGCCGTCCGCACCTGCCTCGACCAGCGCCTGCGCACCGGCACGGGTCGCGACATTGCCACCGACCACGTCGACCGACGACTGCGACTTCAGCAGCCGGACCATGTCGATCACGGCACGCGAGTGGCCGTGCGCGGTGTCGACGATCAGGAAGTCGACACCGGCCTCGATGAGCGCCTTCGCCCGTCTCTCGGCGTCGTCACCCACACCCACAGCGGCCCCGACGACGAGTCGACCGGTGTCGTCCTTGGTCGCGTGCGGGTACTTGTCGCTCTTGACGAAGTCCTTGACCGTGAACAGGCCCTGCAGTCGCCCGGCATCGTCGATGAGGGGCAGCTTCTCGACCTTGCGGCTCGCCAGCAGCACCAGAGCCTCCTCCGGTGCGATGCCGACCTTCGCCGTCACGAGGGGCATGGGCGTCATGACCTCGCGCACGGGCCGGCGCATGTCCTCCTCGAAGCGCATGTCGCGGTTCGTCACGATGCCGACGAGCACGCCCTCCCCGTCGACGACCGGCACACCCGAGATGCGGTACCTCCCGCACATGCGGTCGACGTCGGCGAGAGTGTCGTCAGGTGAGCAGGTGACGGGGTTGTTGACCATGCCGGCCTCGGAGCGCTTGACCAGATCCACCTGCGCGGCCTGCTCCTCGATGGGCAGGTTGCGGTGCAGCACGCCCACGCCACCCTGACGAGCCATGGCGATAGCCATGCGCGCCTCCGTGACCGTGTCCATGGCGCTGGAGACGAGCGGCATGAGCACGCGGATGTTGCGCGTGATGTAGGAGGAGGTGTCGACCTCGCTCGGGACGACATCGGACTCCGCGGGAACGAGGAGGACGTCGTCGAAGGTCAGCCCCTGGTAGCCGAACTTGTCCGGGACCCCGTCGTAGGAGAGGTCATCTGACAGAGGGCGGGAGTCCATGGCGTCTCCGGAAGCTCGCGAGCGGGGCGGTGTGCCCCAAGGCTATCGACCCGTCGGTCACGGTCACGCGGGCCGTCGCGGCAGTCAGCGACCGAGGGCGTGCAGGATCCGGTCGACGGCCTCCTCGAGACCGGTCACGTGCACCGGGCCTGCCGCATCGTTGAGGTGGCGCCA
>CAZQXO010000098.1:0-3347 GCA_964597445.1 uncultured Bifidobacteriaceae bacterium
GCCTGCTGCGCCGGGGTGGCTCCGAGGTGCAGCTGGGCAACCTGCTGAGCCTGCCGTTCAACGGTGGCCTGCTCTACGTCGAGCCCGTCTACATCCGGGCAGCGCAGGACGGCTATCCACTGCTGCGCAAGGTGCTCGTCGGCTACGGCGAGAACGTGGCCCTCGAGGACTCCCTCACCGTCGCCCTGGCCAAGGTCTTCGGCACGAGCCCCGACGCCACCCCGGAGCCGACGGTGGACGAGGAGCTCGGGCAGCTCGAGGCCGACACCGAGGGCGACACCGCCCCGCCGACGCCGACCCCGCCGATGACGACGGGTGACCCTGCGGCCGACCTGGCGATCGCGATCGCGGAGGCGCAGAGCGCCTACTCCGATGGCCAGCGGGCCCTCGCGCAGGGAGACTTCGCTGCCTACGGCGCGGCGCAGGAGCGACTCAAGGCGGCACTGGATGCCATCGCGGTCGCTGAGGCCGAGCTCAGTGGCGGTGGCCAGATGCTGCCCGAGGAGCCGCCGGTGGAGGCGCCTCCGGTCGATGACGGAGTGCAGTCCGAGGGCACGGCTGCGTGACCGCTGAGTACTGGGACGGTCGCTACGCCGACATCGGCGAGGCGAACGTCTCCTGGTTCCAGCCTGCGCCCGAGACGAGCATGATGCTCATCCGGCAGATCGCGACGTGGCCCGCCTCGGTGGTGGATGTCGGGGGAGGGGCGAGCCGGTTGGTCGATCACCTGCTCGCCGCCGGGTGCCATGACGTCACCGTGGTCGACCTCAGTCAGCACGCTCTCGGCGAGGCTCGGGCGCGCATCGGTGATGCCCCGGTGCACTGGGTGGTCAGCGACATCCGCGACTGGCAGCCGGATCGCACGTTCGAGATCTGGCACGACCGAGCCGCGTACCACTTCCTGACCGACCCCGAGGATCAGCGCCACTACTGGCGCTTGGTGCACGATGCGGTGCCGGTCGGTGGCCACGTCGTCATCGCGACGTTCGCGGAGGACGGTCCGGAGTTGTGCTCGGGCCTCCCCGTCCAGCGCTACAGCGTCGAGGGGCTTCTCGCGGCCATGGGCGAGGCCTTCCGGCTCGTCGAGAGCCTTCACGAGCAGCACACGACCCCGAGTGGTGGTCAGCAGAACTTCGTCTGGGTCCTCGCCGCACGCGTGTGACCGCGCGTCACACTGGAGGCATGGACGGCGAACTCGAGATCAAGCCGGGCGTCGTCATCCCCGAAGGCGAACTCCGGTGGCGGTTCAGCAAGTCCAGCGGCCCGGGAGGGCAGGGGGTCAACACCACGGACTCGCGAGTGCAGGTGACCTTCGACCTCGCAGGAAGCCCCAGCATCCCCGAGGCCCTCAAGGCGAGGGCCATCCGACGCCTCGGAGCGAGGCTGCACGAGGGGTGCCTGACCGTGACGGCCATGGAGAGCCGCTCCCAGTGGCAGAACCGGCGAGCCGCGCGCATCCGCTTGACGGACGTCCTCCGTGATGCGATGGCGAACCCGCCACGACAGCGACGTCCCACTCGTCCGAGTCGAGGCTCGGTCGAGCGACGCATCTCGGACAAGAAGGCACGGGGGCAGGTCAAGCGCCTGAGGCAGGCACGCGACGGCGAGTGAGCCGATCGCCATGGACAGGGGTGATTTGGCCCCCACTCAGGTGCCACGTATAGTTGAGGAGCACGTCGACGCGGGGTGGAGCAGCTCGGTAGCTCGCTGGGCTCATAACCCAGAGGTCCCAGGTTCAAATCCTGGCCCCGCTACCAAAGTGAACGTTCAACTTGTGTGAACGGCACGACCGAGGGTCCCTGAGAGATCAGGGGCCCTTCGTCGTTGGGGAGGACCCCTGGCCCTTGCAGATAGTAATGTGAAGCGTTACTATTTCACCGTGATCGTCTCATTCGTCGATCGTGACACTGAGCGCCTGGCATCCGGTGAGCGCGTTCGTCGGTTCGTGGCGATCGAGTCGGTGGCTCGTCGGAAGTTGAGGCAGTTGGAGATCGCTGGGCGGCTGGATGACCTCAAGGTTCCTCCCGGCAATCGCCTGGAGGCGCTGAAGGGCAATCGCAAGGGCCAGTTCAGCATCCGGATCAATGATCAGTGGCGGGTGTGCTTCAGGTGGACACAGGCCGGGCCGGCGGACGTCGAGATCGTGGACTACCACTAGGAGGAGGTGCGGGAGATGGCGAAGCGAACTGTGCTGGTGAATCCGGTGACCCCGGGGGAGTTGCTGTGGGAGGAGTTCATGGTCCCCATGGGCCTGTCCCGGTACCGGCTGGCCAAGGAGATTGGCGTGCCCGCTCCGCGGATCGGTGACGTTGTCAGTGGCAAGCGCGCCGTGACCGCCGACACGGACCTTCGGCTCTGTCGGTTCTTCGGGCTGTCGGCGGGTTACTGGCTTCGTGCACAAGCGGCCTACGACATCGAGGTCGCCCAGCGCGAGTTGGAGCCGGAACTCAAGAAGATCAAGCCCTGGTCCGGCTCGGCAGCGTGACGTTGTTTGTGGACAAGGGGAGTGCAGGGTGTGCACTCCCCCGGGGTGCAGGAGGGGGTGCAGACGTCCGCATTGGTGAGGGGATCTCGGTGTGCATGCAACCCGGTGGTCGCGCCCGTCCAGTTTCGCACCGCTACCAAGAGAGAAGAACCTAGGGTCAACACCCTGGGTTCTTCTCTCTTTCGGGAGGTGTGCCGGGTGTCCGTCACTGACGCCCAGCCGATGGTGCCCCTCGGCTGCGTCGGATCAGTCGCGGCACGTTGCGTGCGAGCACGGTATTCGGACGCGGACAGATCGGTCGAGCAGCACCGGGGGTTTTCCCACGTCGCCCTCATGGTCGCCCAAGCGACGCTCTAGCGTGATCTTCCGATGAGCATTCAGCGACGGATCCTTGTGGTCGACGATGAGCCGATGGTGACGGCCCTGCTGGCCAGTGTGCTCACCTCGGCCGGATTCGCGACGGCGACGGCGGCCGATGCCGTGGAGATGAACCGTCAGATCGATGTCTTCGACCCCGATGCCGTGCTGCTGGACATCTCCCTAGGCGATGGCCCGAGTGGTCTCGATCTGGGGCATGCCCTGTCGGTTCGTCGCCCGGACATCGCGGTTCTCTATCTGAGCCGCTATCCAGATCCCCGTCTCGCCGGGGGTGGTCGTGAGCGAGTGCCTGAGGGAAGCGGCTACCTGCACAAGGACCGCATCGAGGACGTCGAGTACCTCATCGACTCGATCGAGGCGGTGCTCCGGGGTCATCCCGAGTCGGCGACCCACGCCTTCGCCGGCGATGAAGGACTCGCATCTCTGAGTTCCAAGCATGCGGAAGTGCTCCGACTCCTGGCTCTGGGCTACACCAACGAGTACA
>CAZQXO010000099.1:0-3310 GCA_964597445.1 uncultured Bifidobacteriaceae bacterium
AACCAGAAGATCCGGTAGTCGCGGTGCCGGAACGCGTTCAGCCTCGAGCCGCCCTTCGTGCGTGGAGGCTCACGATGCTAGCGAGCAGGCTCCAGGGCGATGAAGTCCTCGACGGACTGACGTGCCTCGCTGTCGGAGTACTGCACGGGAGGGGACTTCATGAAGTAGCTGGATGCACTGAGGATCGGACCACCCATGCCCCGATCCTTCGCGATCTTCGCCGCCCGGACGGCATCGATGATCACGCCCGCGCTGTTGGGTGAGTCCCAGACCTCGAGCTTGTACTCGAGGTTCAGCGGAACATCGCCGAAGGCGCGACCCTCCAGGCGCACGAAGGCCCACTTGCGGTCGTCGAGCCATTCGATGTAGTCGCTGGGACCGATATGGACATTGCGGGAGCCGAGGTCGTGCTCCACCTGCGAGGTGACTGACTGGGTCTTGGAGATCTTCTTGGACTCCAGGCGGTCGCGCTCGAGCATGTTCTTGAAGTCCATGTTGCCGCCGACGTTCAGCTGGTACGTGCGATCGAGGACGACTCCGCGATCCTCGAACAGCTTGGCCATGACGCGGTGCGTGATGGTCGCACCGACCTGGCTCTTGATGTCGTCGCCCACGATCGGGAGTCCGGCCGCCTCGAACTTGGCCGCCCACGCCGGATCGCTGGCGATGAAGACGGGCAGGGCGTTGACGAAGGCGCAGCCGGCGTCGATCGCACACTGCGCGTAGAACTTCGCCGCCTCCTCCGACCCGACGGGCAGGTAGCAGACGACCACGTCGACGGCGGCGTCCTGGAGAGCCTGCACAACGTCGACCGGTTCGGCCGGAGACTCCTCGATGGTCTCGCGGTAGTACCGGCCGAGACCGTCGAGCGTGCGTCCGCGCTGCACGATGACTCCGGTGTCAGGGACCTCGGTGATGCTGATCGTGTTGTTCTCCGACGCCGTGATCGCCTTGGCGAGATCCAGGCCGACCTTCGCGCTGTCGACGTCGAAGGCAGCGACGAACCGCACGTCGCTGACGTGGTAGGGCCCGAACACCACGTGCATGAGTCCGGGCACCCGCCCACTCGGGTCGGCGTCACGGTAGTACTCCACGCCCTGGATCAGGGAGGAGGCGCAGTTGCCCACTCCGACGATGGCGACCCGGATCTCATTGCTGCTCATGGCTTTCGCTTCCTCGTGGTGTCAGATGATCGTTCGGACTTCTTCGCGCTCTTCTTCGCCGCCTTGCGCACCGCACGCGCCTCCTTGCGCTCGACACGGGTGCTTCGCTCCGTTGCGATCAGCTCCTCGAGCCAGTTCACCTCGCGCTCGGCTCCCTCGATGCCGTGCTGCTGGAGCCGCTCCGCATAGACGTCCATGCGCTCCTGCGTGCGGTCGATGGATGATTGGAGGGCGCTGAGCCGCTCCTCGAGGCGCGCCCGGCGACCCTCGAGGATGCGCAGGCGGACGGCGGCCTCGGTTCGGGAGAAGAAGGCGAGGCGTGCGGCGAAGGCCTCGTCCTCCCAGGCGTCAGGCCCAGAGTCCGCGACCCAGACGGCGAACGTCTCCTTGCCCTCCGGCGTGAGGGCATAGACGATGCGGGCCCGCTTGGTCGAGACGCCGACGATGTCGTCGCGGTCGACGGTGTCGATCTGCTCGATGAGGCCGGCATCCGTCAGGCGGTGCAGGCAGGGATAGAGCGAGCCGAACGACAGGGCCCGGAACGGGCCCAGGATCGCGGTGAGGCGCTTGCGCAGCTCGTACCCGTGCAGCGGCCCGTCGGAGAGGACGCCCAGCACCGTGTGGTCGAGGACGTCCGTGCGCTTGGCCATAGCGGAACTATATATCAACGTGATATGTCGACAGCAAGTGGCGCGGCAGCCACGCGAGAAGTCTGTGCGCGCCCCTGCTCCCACTAGGTTGCGCAGATGACCAAGACCAGCAACCGAACCGTGGCCGACCTCGGCGTCGGCACGGGAGTCGGCGCCTTCTCCGGGGCCTTCGGGGTCGGCGGCGGCATCCTGCTGGTTCCGTTTCTCGTCCTCGTGCGGCATGTCTCCCAGAAGCAGGCCCAGGCCACGAGCCTCGTGCTCGTCGCGATGGCGGCGGCCGCCGGCGCCGTCCGCTATGCCCTGAACGGCGAGGTCGCGTGGCTGCCCGGACTCGTCATCCTCATCGGCGGCCTCGCCGGGGCCTGGCTCGGTGCGCACCTGGTGCAGCGATCCCCGAATGCGGTGCTGCAGGTGGCGTTCGGTGTGCTGCTCATGATCGCGGGCGTGCGCATGCTGTGGCCCTCACCCGATGCGGCCGAGGCGACGGCCGTGCTGCCCGAGCTCTCCCCCGCCCTCGCCGCGGGCTACCTCGCCGCCGGACTCGGCATGGGTCTGCTGTCGGCGCTGTTCGGGATCGGTGGCGGAATCCTGCTCATCCCGATCCTCGTGGCCTTCTTCGGCTACGGCCAGCACCTGGCGGCCGGCACCTCGCTCGCGGTCATGGTCCCGATCTCCCTCCTCGGTGCGATCCGCCTGACACGTCCGGGATTCACGCAGTGGGGTGAGGGGGCGCGCCTCGGCATCGGGGCCATGGTCGGTGCGCTGCTCGGCGCGTCGGTCGCCCTTGCGATCAGCGGATCCATCCTGCAGATCGCCTTCGGCGTCCTGATGCTGGCCGTGGCCCTGCAGATGGCCCTGCGCGGCTGGAGATCACGCCGGACCGAGTAGCCGCCCCGGGCAGTTGCGTCCTGCTCAGTCCCGTCCAGACCGTCGTGTGGCGCACCCGTGTGGCGAGACGTACCGTCAAGACATGGAGATCAGTCGGCTCATCGGTGTCTACCGCGCCGACGGTGGGCTGCGAGGAGAGTTGCGCTACCTCGCCGGCCACTATCTGCGCGGCGAGTCATGCAGCCTCTGCGAGATCACCCACGGTCGCGTGCGTCGCAAGCCGGCGTGGGATGAGGCCTGCGCCGGTTTGGGCGTCACGTTCGATCTGCGGCACCTGAACGAGATCGAGACCGACCTTCGTGCTCACGTCGGGGACGGAGCGGCGATGGTGGTCGCGGAGACGTCAACCGGCTTCGTCACGCTGATCACCAATGATGAGCTGACGCAGATGCAGGGTGATGTCACCGCCTTCATGGACGTGCTCAAGACGCGCATCACCGAGGTCTCGACGCGGACGTGACAGTCGCCCCGACGTTCGATCGAGTAGGGCGCCCGGGGCTCGAACCCGGAACCTACGGATTAAAAGTCCGCAGCTCTAACCATTGAGCTAGCGCCCCGGGACTGGTGGATATTCGGACTGATATTCGGTCTGAAATTGAGCCAGTCTCC
>CAZQXO010000100.1:0-2869 GCA_964597445.1 uncultured Bifidobacteriaceae bacterium
AGCTCCGGCACCGAGCTCTGGAAGCACGCCAAGGAGCGCATCCCCGGCGGGTCGATGCTCCTGAGCAAGCGCGCCGAGTTGCAGCTTCCCGCCGGATGGCCGGCCTACTTCGATCGCACGAGTGGGATCAGCATCTGGGATCTCGACGGGGTCGAGTACCTCGACTTCGGATTCATGGGCATCGGCACGAACATCCTCGGCTACTCCCACCCGAAGGTTGACGAGGCCGTGCAGCGCACGGTGGCCAAGGGGAACCTGTCGACCCTGAACGCACCCGAGGAGGTGTGGCTCGCCGACCGGCTCATTGAACTGCACCCGTGGGCTGACATGGTGCGCTACGCGCGCAGTGGCGGCGAGGCCTGCGCCATCGCGGTGCGCATCGCGCGCGCGGCATCGGGCAAGGACAAGGTCGCCTTCTGCGGCTACCACGGATGGCACGACTGGTACCTCGCGGCGAACCTCGGCACCGACGACTCCCTCGACGGTCACCTCCTGCCCGGACTGGAGCCGAAGGGCGTGCCACGCGTGCTCGCCGGCACCTCGATCCCGTTCCGCTACAACGACCTCGAGGCCCTGCGCACGATCCTGCAGAACGACCCTGAGGTCGGCGTCATCTACATGGAGGTGCAGCGCAGCACTCCTCCGGCCCCCGGCTTCCTCGAGGGTGTGCGGGAGCTCGCGACGAAGCACGGTGCCGTGCTGATCTTCGACGAGTGCACCTCGGGCTTCCGGCGCACGCTGGGCGGCCTGCACCTGCACTACGGTGTCGACCCCGACATCGCCACGTTCGGCAAGACGCTGGGCAACGGCTACGCGATCACGGCGGTCATCGGCCGTGAGGAGGTCATGCAGGCCGCGCAGTCCACCTTCATCTCCAGCACCTTCTGGACAGAGCGCATCGGACCCACCGCCGCCCTCGCGACCCTCGACGTGATGCAGGAGGAGGATGCCCCGGCGAGGGTCCATGCCATCGGTGAGCAGATGCAGGCGCACTGGCACCGCTTGGCCGCGGAGGCAGGCCTGACCCTCACCATGGGCGAGCTGCCCGCCCTGTCGACCTACACGGTCGACGGCCGCGACCCCCTGCTGGTCAAGACCTTCCTGACCACGCGGCTCCTCGACGCGGGCATCCTCGGTGGCCCGGTGTTCTACGCCTCGATCGCCCACTCCCCTGAGCTCATCGAGCGTTACCTCGAGTCCCTGGCGCCGATCTATGCCGAGCTGGCGACCCTGGATGACGCCGGACTGGCGTCCGCGCTGCCGAACGGGCCGGCCCAGTCGGGCTTCGCACGTCTGACCTGATCTCGGACCCGACCGCTCACCCCATCACGCATGACGAAGGCCCCCGGGATTCCGGGGGCCTTCGTCATGGTCGGGCTAGCGGCGGGGGCGCCGCGGCGGGGCGGTGACCGTGATCGTGTAGGTCTCGCTGCCTGGCTTGATCGATGCTGTGCCCGGGCTCTGGGCCGTCACCTGGCACTGTCCGGGCGACAGAGCGGTGAGCACCGCGCCAGCGATCACGCAGGGTCCCTGCTCACTGAAGATCACCGTGGTGCCCGACTGGCTGGTGGCTGCCAGGGTCACCGTGGACCCGGCCTGCATGGTGATCGGCTGGGCGATGTTCCAGGCAGGCTGGCCGGGGGGATCGACCGTGATGTTGTCGGTGGGACGGGTCGCCTGCACGTTGACGATCTGGCTCGACGTGCCGTTCGACCACACGAGGCTGTTCGGTGATCCGGTGGCACCCGTGTAGGCCGCGGAGATCGTGTTCAGACCGCCGCCGGGAGGGGCCCACTGGAAGCTCGCCACGCCGTTCGTCGTCGGGATCGATCCGCTGATGCCGGTGGTGTTCCAGGTGAAGGCCACCGTTCCCGGCGGGAAGCCGTTGCCCACGACGCCCTGCAGGACCGTCGGCTCGCCGACGTAGAGGTTCGCGGGCCAGCGAATCGCCAGCGGCGTGGCGCCCGGTGAGGAGTTGGGGTTCGAGATCGGGCTCGTGGAGCTGGTGTACGCCGGCGAGTCCGGCGTGTACGTCGCCTGGATGGCGATGTTGCCCGCTTGCGTCGGGGTCCAGCCGAGCGTGGCCGTCGACGTCGACGTCCCGAAGCCGCCGGTCAGGGTGGAGGACGAGATGGCGTTGCCGGCACCCCCCGTCTGGAGGGTAACCGTGCCGGTGGGATGGAGCGTGCCGATCGGGGCGATCACGGCTGCGAGCAGGTTGTTGCTCGCGTTCTGCTGCACGTTGTTCTGGGCGAGGAGAACCGTGTAGGTCGGCATGGGGGCGACCGTGGCGGTCGTCGAGCCGAGATTGGCGATGACGCCGAGGCCGTTGAACTGCCAGGTGCCGATCGCACCCGGATTCCAGGTCACCGAGCCATAGCCGTTCGACCCGATCGTGGTCTGCATGGTGGTGGAGAAGCCACCGACCTGAGCGCCGAGGGTCACGGTCTGGCCGACCGCCTGCGGGGCGTAGATGACGATCTGGGTGTTGACGCCCACCATGCTGTTCGGTGCGGCGATGAAGCCCTTCGTGGCCGCGGATGCGGGGGCACCCGCGGCAAGTGCCGTGCCTGCGGTCACGCCGATGGCGAGCGCTGCGGCAAGGAGCCCGCGGGAGACGCGGGAGCGGGTGGTCAGTCGGGACATGGGTCCTCCTCGGATGCCGGTGCTGGCAGCCACGCGAATGATTCTTTACGAGGGTACCGAATACAGGCGGGCATTTCGCCGCACATCGGTCATGAGTACGGCCGGTAGGCTGACGTGGTCATGGGTGAGAGGGGCGGTGCGGCGTGCTGACCGACCTCTACTCCCGGCGGGCGCTCATCCTCGCGTTCGCCAACCGTGACTTCGCGACCCGCTACCGCTCGAG
>CAZQXO010000101.1:0-2787 GCA_964597445.1 uncultured Bifidobacteriaceae bacterium
ATCCTCGTCGACTTCCTTGCGGGCGCGAACGTCGGCAACCTCTCGCCCGAGCACATCGAGCGCATCAGCGTGCCGGGCAAGCTCAGCAGTCGCAGCGTGCGGCTCTACTCCGGTCAGGTTGTGCCGGTGATCGAGATCGACAGCCCCCGAGGCCTCTATGCCTGGCAGTCGAATCGCCTCATCGAGAACTCGATGGATGAGATCGGTGTCAAGGGTGCTGAAGCCCGCGAGGCCACCGCAGTCACGCTCCGCAGCTTCCTCGACCGCGTCTACTTCGAGCTGCGCAACCTTGGCCGCCTGTCATCCGATCGTGCGCTGAACTTTGCTGCGACGAACGCATTCCAGGCCACCCGAGTGTTCGCGGAGGCGGTCACCTCCGGCCTGCGCCTCGATCACGTCGAGGTCGAGCAGAGCCCCTACGCCCGGCCAGAGTCGGATGCCTGGGATGTCAAGCTGAAGTTCTTCGATCCGGAGAACCTGCGCCGGGCTCGTCAGGTGTTCCGCTTCACCATCGACGTCAGTGACGTCATGCCCGTCACCATGGGCGAGGTCCGCCAGTGGTCGGTGTCGTCGTGACAGACCGCACCCCGCCGCAAGTGCCCCCTGTGCGTCGACCGGATCTGGTGCAGCCGCACACGATCCTCGACCTCAGGCACGGCACCGATGAGGAGCTCATGATGCGCCTGATGTCGGTCGTGCACGCATGCAACCTCAATGATCCGCCGCGACTCGAGGGTGCCGTGATCGAGCGCCGAGGGAGTCTGTGATGGCCGAGCGCAAGCCCACCCGGGCCAAGGCGGGATCAGCCAAGGCTGCGGCCTCGAGTCAGGTGCCCGTGACGGTGGCATCGGATGGCTACGAGGGCTTGGACTGGGAGCTGTACGCCCGCGTCCGGCCGAACAAGCGCCATACTGGCGCCACCGGTGCTGGTCTGGTGGAGTACACCCTCTGGCTCGAGGTCATCGAGCGACGTCCCGAGAGCGACAGGCACGACATCGGTCTTCCGGGGCAGCCGGTTCGCTGAGCAATGGCTGACCTGCAGGACATTCCCGGGATCGCCGAGCTGCAAGAACTCACGCTCGGTGATCCCGGGGTCCAGATCGCTCTCATCGACGGCCTGCCTGACCTCGACCACGAGGTCTTCCGGGGTCGTCACATCACCCTGCTCGACCCGAGCGGCCTTCGGCAGCTGGAGCACGATGGGTCCATGCGCGAGCATGCGACGTTCGTCGGCAGTGTGCTCGTCGGTGACCCCGACGGGCCACGGCCGGGCATCGCCCCGGAGTGCTCGCTGACGTTCATCGTGGCCATGCATGAGTACGAGGACTTCGACACCCGGCTCGCCTACGTGCGTGCCCTGGAAGCGGCCTACGAGACGGGCGCCCCCATCGTGCACTCGGCGATCGCGCTGCCGTCGCAGTCCGGTCGAGTCGACCCGTTGGTGGCCAAGGCCGCGCAGCGGCTCCGCGACGCAGGAGTGCTGCTCATCAGTCCGGCGGGGAATGACCACGGCACGACGTGGACCTTCCCGGCGATTGCCGAGTACTGCCTTGCAGTTGGCAACGTCGATGACACCGGTCACCCGGTCGACTCCACCAACAGCGGCGACCTTTTCGAAGGCCATGGCGTCATGGCGAACGGCACCCGCATCCTCGGCGCACTGCCGGGTGGTGGAACGGGGCGTCAGCGCGGCACGAGCCTTGCGGCCCCGCATGTCACGGGCGTCGCAGCGCTTCTCATGTCCGTCCTGCGCCAGGAGGGCGTGGACGTGGATCCCATGACCATCGGACGCGCGATCATCGCCAGCGCCCGACCCTGCGAGGACCATCCCGAGCGCTGCATCGGCGGGATCCTGGATCCGATGGCCGCCCTTGCGATGCTGCGGGAGGGACGCACCCCCGCCCCGATCGCGCCCAAGAGCCTGCGGATCACACCGTTGGTCGAGGACGGCCCGGGTCTGCCGCCCAACAGCCCGGTGCGATTCGAGGCCCCGGACTATCCAGATGAGGGAAGTGCGATGGTCGGCGGCCCGCCGCGGCCCGAGCCCGACAACAGCCCGGGAGCCGAGCAGTCGACGGAAGCCTCCCTGGACCAGAGCGCCGCGTCTCTCCTGCCTCGGACGCCCAAGATGGCGTTCGTCCTCGGGCGCATCGACTACGACATCCCGGATGACACTCGGCGCGCCATGCTCGTGAATGCCCTGTCGGAAGCAGGTGTCCCCGGTCCCCCGGAGGATCCCGCGGTGCTTGCTGCCCTGCTGGACCGCACCCCGTCGGCGGCTCAGGAGGTTACCTGGCTGATCGCGCGCGAGGGTTCACCGCTCTACGCCGTCGAGCTCGCGGGTCAGGACATGCGTGCGGTTCTCGACGCGTTCGCCTCAGGCCTTCGGGAGCAGGTGAGCGGAGCCATCGAGGAGATGTCCTTCCCCGGGGTTGTGACCGGCCGGATGCTGGAGCTCTCGACGGGCGAACGGGTGCCGGTCCTTCGCATGGGGGGCCCCCGGGGTCTGTACGGCTGGCGCCGCCGCGATCAGATCGCCCGCCTGCCGCTGCCGCCGTCAGGGCGCGTAGAACTGGAGCGGATGCTCGCCCTCATCGACGACGGTGAACCCAACGATGGCACGCACAGCCATGTGCGTGCGGTCAACTACCTCGTGACGAACCCGGCGCAACTGGCCTGGTCAGCTGGTGTAGCGGCAGGTGAGGGCTTCCGCTTCGACACCCTCACGGTGCAGCGCAGCACCCTCAACCGTCCCTACTCGGACTGCTGGGACATCGACCTGATCTT
>CAZQXO010000102.1:0-2778 GCA_964597445.1 uncultured Bifidobacteriaceae bacterium
CGCCGGGGTAGAGCTTCACCGGCCGAAGGTTGACGTGGTGGTCCATCACGAAGCGGAGGGGCAGCAGGACACCGCGCTCGAGGATGCCCGGCGCCACCGAGGGGTCCCCGATGGCCCCCAGCAGGATGGCGTCGTACCCGCGCAGCTCCTCGACCACCGCGTCGGGGAGGAGCTCGCCGGTGGCGTTGTAGCGACGCGCACCCAGGTCGTACTCCGTCGTGGTGACGGCGAGATCGGCCGAGGGGGCGATCGCGTTGAGGACCTTGACCGCCTCAGCAACCACCTCCGTTCCGATGCCGTCGCCGGGAATGAGGGCCAGGTTCAGTGTCTGCGGCATGCGTCGAAGGGTAGTGAGGGTGCATCAGCGACGGGAATCCGGCATCGTGGAGGGATGACGAGGAAGCGATGGAGTGACCTGACCTCCGCCCAGCGCACCGCAGTCGTGATCCTGGGCACCGCCCAGGTGGCCTTGGCAGCCGCCGCCTGGATAGACCTGGCCCGTCGACCGGCTGAGCAGGTGCGCGGCCCCAAGGCAGCCTGGGGGCTCGCCATCGCCGTGAACTTCGTTGGCCCGATCAGCTACTTCGCGGTGGGCCGGCTGCCATCGCGGCCTTGACCATGATGCGGAAGGGTCGCGAGCGACGGCGCACCTGATTGACCGTTCCGACGACCGTGAGCCCGCGTTCCGGGTTGCGGAAGAGCACGGTGCCCGACGCTCCCGAATGCCCCAGGAAGGCGGGCACACGCCTACCCCCCGTGGCCAGCCTGTTCAGGGAGAACCGCATGACGCCCGTCCCGTAGCTCAGTGGCGGGAAGATGCGATGCCAGTCAGAGCACATCTCCTCGAGGACCGGCTCGGCGATCAGCCGGCCGTCGAAGAAGGCCTCGACGAACTCCAGTGCGTCGTGCACGGTCGAGATGACGCCCCCATCCCCGCGGACAGACGACATGGCGAGCGGGATGCGCAGCGGCGCCACGCCGTCGAGCATCGGCGAGATGTCCGAATACTCATCGATGAGCGTGGGATCGAACAGGCGCGTGCCCGAGAGGCCCAGCGGCCGGATGATGCGCGCATCGAACTCCTCCGAGAGGGATCGACCGGACACGGCTTCGATCACGACCCCGAGAAGCTGGTATCCCGTGTCGGAGTAGAGCGCCCGACCCGGCCGGGGCGGCACCATGGCGCGGCTCCACTCGATGACGTCATCCACCGACCAGGAGAAGTCTCGGGCCACGCAGCGTTCGAAGACCGACGGACCCGAGGGCATGCGCCCCTCGAAGTAGTCGGGCAGGCCAGCCTCGTGCGCGAGGGTCTGACGGATCGTGAAGTCGCGAATGCTGCCCAGACCGGACAGGTCACGATCCGGCAGGTACTCGGCCACCGGGCGATCCCAGTCGATGCGCCCCTCACTGCGCATCTGCCCAAGCGTCGCGCTCACGAAGAGCTTGGTGGCACTGGCGATGAAGAACGGTCGATGTTGATCACCGACCGACGCGTCGACACGCCCATCGTCAGCCCTCACACCCCAGAGGACTTCCCCGTGGCCACTGCTCGAGGCAGCCGCAGCGAGGACGCGGTCGACTCGGTCCTGCGGATCGGTCATGCCGAGGCCAAGGTGATCTCGATGCCGACCCGGTCCTCGGGGCGGCCCCGCCGAGTCAGCAGCCAGCCGAGGATTCCGTAGCGACGTCGGACGAGGTCGGTGGTGCGCTCCGTCTCCGGCCCAGACTGCAAGCGGGCCAGCGCGGCCACCTGCGGCCCCGTGGAGCGCCCGCGCATGTCGCAGGACCCCACGAGCACATCGCCGTTGTTCCTGATGCGCTTGGCCTTACCGGAAGCAGCCTGCGTGGTGACGAGGAGGCGATCCCCCTCCCGGACCAGCCAGACGGGCGTGGTGACCGGCGTTCCGTCCTTGCGGAAGGTGGTGAGGGCGAGGTACTTGCCCCGGGCAAGGGATTCGAGGGTGACGGCCATGACCCCATTCCAGCATCTCGGACCAACGAGGCGCCCGCAGGAGGCAGCATCCGGCGGGCGCCCCGGGTCACGACCCTGCTAGCCTGACGGCACCATGACGTCAGTGCTGCTCCTTCGCTGCCGCGGCGAGGCCTAGTCCACCGGCCTCCTCGTCGCGGGTCTCGTCGTTCGCCGGTACCAACCCCACGGCCAACGACATCCACGGGAACCGGAGCCCTCCATGACCACCTCATTCGATCGCAGCGCCCGCTACGAGGAGCGCAACACCCAGCAGGCATCCCAGATGCCCTACCAGCGCTACTCCCCCTTCATCCCGATCGCGCTTCCTGACCGAACCTGGCCCAGCAAGATCATCACCCAGGCACCGCGGTGGTGCGCGGTCGACCTGCGCGACGGGAACCAGGCCCTGATCGACCCGATGACCCCCGCACGCAAGCTGCGGATGTTCAACCTCCTGGTGAGCATGGGCTACAAGGAGATCGAGGTCGGGTTCCCGTCCGCTTCCCAGACCGACTTCGACTTCGTCCGCATGCTGATCGACGATGACCTCATCCCCGACGATGTGGTCATCCAGGTGCTTACTCAGTCGCGCGAGCACCTCATCGAGCGCACCTTCGAGGCGATCCAGGGAGCCAAGCAGGCCATCGTGCACCTCTACAACTCCACGTCGACTCTCCAGCGACGCGTGGTGTTCGGTCTCGACGAGGACGGCATCGTCGACATCGCGGTCCATGGGGCTCAGCTCTGTCAGAAGTTCGCGGACCAGATCGCCGACGAGACGGATGTCTTCTTCGAGTACTCCC
>CAZQXO010000103.1:0-2766 GCA_964597445.1 uncultured Bifidobacteriaceae bacterium
CGATCACCGCCTTCGGCCTGTTGAGTCGCTGGCAGTGGCAGCGGGCCGAGGAGGAACGCACCGCACGCGTGGCGTGGGCCACGCAGGCTGCGGTTCAGGCCCAGTCGATCACCGATGCCATCGCCGACCCGCGCGAGTGGACGCCGGTGCGCGTGAGTGGGCAATTCGATGTCGGGTCGACGGTCCTCGTCCGCCAACGTCCCCTCGACGGGCGGAATGGATTCTGGGTCGTCACCGCGCTCGACACCGACCAGGGTCGAGTGTGGGTTAACCGGGGTTGGATCGCGGCGACGGGCGCCGCCACGGGCACGGTGGCCGCGCCGGCGGCGCCGTCAGGCCCGGTTGTCGTCGAAGGGCGGCTCCGGCTTGCTGAGTCCAGTGGCACCCCCGAGCCCAGCGACCTTCCCGATGGCCAGGTCTCCAAGCTCGTGCCCTCACGTCTCGGGGCAGACGTGGACACGTTCTACCTCGAGGCGACCGCCTCCGAGCCCACCGATCCGGCGGTGACGCGCATGCCGGCACCGGTCATCGATGAGACGCAGAACATCAGCTACGCCCTTCAGTGGCTGGTCTTCGCTGCCATCGCGATCACCGGCTGGTGGTTCTTCCTGCGGCGCGAGGCCCGCGAGGACGCATCGTCCGGGGACATGGCCGCTCGGGACGTCGGCTGATGGACCTGGGCGTCGCCGGCCACCGCTATGTCATCGCGGGGGGCAGCCGCGGTCTCGGTTTCGCCACGGCGCAGGCCCTCGCCGCAGAAGGGGCCCACACCTGCCTCGTGGCGCGGGATCCCGCGGGCTTGCAGCAAGCAGCATCCTCACTTCCTGGCAGTCACGATGTCATCGCGGCAGACCTGGCAGATGCCGGCTCAGCGGCGCGCGTCGCGCGAGAGTGCGGAGCCATCGACGGAATCCTGGTCAATGTGGGCGGCCCGGCACCCGGGACTGTTCTCGACCTCGATGACGACGCCTGGCGCCGGGCCATCGACGGCGTCTTCCTGGCCTCGGTGCGCCTGCTCAGGGAACTTGTCCCCTCGCTGCGCGACGGAGGCTCGATTCTCGTCGTCTTGTCATCCACGGCGAAGGAGCCGATTCACGAGCTCGGTGCCAGCAATGCCCTGCGTCCAGGCCTTGCGATGGTGGTGAAGGATCTTGCGCGTTCGCTCGCTCCTCGACTGAGAGTCAACGGCATTCTGCCCGGCCGCATCGCGACTGATCGGCTTCGGGAACTGGCTTCCCCCGACATGGCCTCCGACATCCCGATGGCACGCCCCGGAGAGCCGGAGGAGTTCGGGCGAGTGGCCGCGTTCTTGCTCTCCCCCGCGGCGTCCTACGTCACGGGATCACTCGTCGCGGTGGACGGAGGGTTGCTCCGCTCCCCTTGGTGAAGTCCGACCGGATCAATCCTGGAACTGGGTGGCATAGAGGCTGGCGTAGAGGCCACCTCGCTCGAGCAACTCCTCATGCGAACCGCGCTCGACGATATGCCCGTCGTCCACCACGAGGATGACGTCGGCCTGTCGCACGGTGGAGAGCCGGTGCGCGATGACCAGCGACGTTCGTCCGTGGAGGGCCGTGGCGAGCGCCTGCTGCACCGCGGCCTCGCTCTCGGAGTCGAGGTGCGCGGTGGCCTCATCGAGGATCACGATGCGCGGGCCCTTAAGCAGGAGCCGTGCGATCGCCAGACGCTGCTTTTCCCCACCAGAAAGGCGATACCCGCGGTCGCCCACCACGGTGCCGAGGCCGGAGGGCAGGCTGTCGATGAGATCGAGGATGCGGGCATCCCGCAGTGCGCTGCGGATCTCGTCGTCGGTCGCATCTGGTCGTGCGTACCTGAGATTCGCACCGATGGTGTCGTGGAAGAGATGTGCGTCCTGGGTCACCACGCCGACGGCATCCCGCAACGAGGCGAGCTCGAGATCGCGGACGTCGGCACCGCCGACGCGGACACTGCCACTCGTCACGTCGTAGAGCCTCGGGACGAGCGAGGTGATCGTCGTCTTGCCAGCGCCGGATGGGCCCACGAGGGCGATCAACTGGCCTGGCTCCGCCCGGAAGGACACGTCATGGAGGACCGGATCCTCCGACCTCTGTGAGTCCTCTCGCGCCACGGACTCCAGCGACGCGAGGCTCACCTCTGCAGCTGACGGATAGCGGAAGTCGACATGGTCGAACTCCACGCCCAAGGGCCCTGGCGGCACCGGCTTCGCATCCGGGCTATCCCGCACGAGCGGCGGCAGGTCGAGGATCTCGAACACCCGCTCGAAGCTCACGAGTGCGGTCATGACATCGACTCGGACATTGGAGAGGGCGGTCAGGGGGCCGTAGAGCTGGGCGAGGAGGGCGACCAGGGCGAGAAGAGTGCCCAGCGTGATGGCACCGTCGATGACCAGGTTGCCGCCGACCCCGTAGGTGATGGCGGTCGCGATGGAGCCGACGAGAAGCAGTGCCGTGAAGAACCACCGGTTGGCCATGGCGATGCTGACGCCGGAGTCACGCACCTGGGCAGCACGACCGGCGAACTCACTGTGCTCGCGCTCGGGGCGTCCGAAGAGCGACACCAGCAGGGCCCCCGCGACATTGAAGCGCTCCGTCATCTGGGTGCTCATCTGTGCGTTGACCTGCATCTGCTGCTTGGTCAGCCCCTGGAGGCGTCTCCCCATCCAGCGCGCGGGCAGGAGGAATAGGGGCACGAGTACGAGCGACAGAAGTGTGACCTGCCATGACAGGAGGAACATCGTCACGAGCACGATGGTCACGGTGATCA
>CAZQXO010000104.1:0-2726 GCA_964597445.1 uncultured Bifidobacteriaceae bacterium
CGCATGCAGGAGCACGGCCCGGCCGTCGAGACGATCGCCTCCTACCTGCGCAAGGTGAACTCCGACGAGGCCGCGCGCATGCCCATGGTGGCGGCGACACGGGATGACGACTCCGGGGAGCATCGTGCTGGTGATGGATCCGTGCGCGTCACTGCAGCCGAGATCGTCGACGCCGACGGCAACCAGCTCACCCACGGCGAGACAGGCGCACCCCTGGCCGTGCGGGTGCAGTTCACCGTGCCGGAGGAGATCCTCGGGCCGAACATCCGCATCGCCCTCCAGCACGATTCGGGAACACTCGTGACGATGCTCAGCAATCACCGCTGGGGCTTCGACTTCGGCACCATCGTGGGCGACCACACGGTGACCATGACGCTTCCTCGCAACCCCCTCCTGCCCGGTCGCTACCGGGTGCACATCGACACCTTCGACTACACCGGATCCCGTCTCGTGGACTCGTGGAACGACGCTCTGGAGTTCGCCGTGCGCAGCCCCCGGGGCGAGATGGGCCAGGGCCTGATCGAGCTCGAGCCCGAGTTCCGCTTCGAGTAGGTCGGAAGTCATGCAGGAGTCGAATCCGATCATCAGGGCCAAGCGCCGTGCCGGTCGCGTCAAGCGATACGTCAAGCGCAAGGTGTACGAGCGGAACATCGGCAAGCAGTACAAGGCCTGGCTGGCCGAGGCGGCGACGGTCGAGTCGGGGTCCACGGATCACGCCGTAACCATCAGCATCATCGTCCCGGTCTACAACCCGCCCGTCGCCTTCCTGCGGGAGTGTCTCACCTCCGTCATCGAGCAGCAGGCGCGCAACTGGCAGCTGGTCGTCGCCAACGACGGTTCGACCAAGGGTGATGTGAACGACTTCCTTGACGAGTTCATTGAGGAGCACGCGGACGATCCGAGGATCGAGGTCGTGCGCAAGCCCAACGGTGGCATCTCCTCCGCCCTGAACGCGGCTCTCGAGCGCGCGACAGGGGAGTACGTCGGCATGCTCGACCACGATGACGTGCTGGACCGTCGGTGCATCGAGGCGTTCTCCTTGGCCATCGAGCAGCACGGGCACCCCGATGCGGTCTACTCCGACGAGGACAAGATCGATGCCAGGGGTGAGCACTTCGAGCTCTACTGCAAGCCGGACTTCTCTCCCGAGCTCCTCCTCACGCAGATGTACCTGTGCCACTTCACGGTCTTCCGCACCGAGAAGGTGAAGGAGATCGGTGGACTGCGCAGTGAGATGGACGGCGCCCAGGACTTCGACCTCGCGCTGCGCCTCCTCCCGGAGCTCACGAACGTCGTGCACCTTCCCCGGCCCTACTACCACTGGCGCGCATGGAGCGAGTCGACTGCACTGACTATCGACGCCAAGCCGTGGGCCCAGGAGGCGGCTGCTCGCGTTCAGCGGGATCACCTCCAGCGGACCTTCGGCGGTGGCGAGGTGACGCCGAGTCGCGTTCCCGGCCTGAACGAGGTGCATCCCCGACTCATCAGCAATCCCAGGGTCTCGGTGATTATCCCGACGATCGGCACCGCGAACGATCGGGGCACCGGAAGGTTCGTCGATGACGCGGTCGCCTCCCTCGCCACGAGCGAGCAGAACATCGACCTCGAGTTCATCATCGTCACGACGGGTGTCATCCCCGACATCACGGTGGACATCGGGCGTCATGCGATCCGGCATGTGGTCTACGACACCGAACAGTTCAACTTCGCCGAGGCGATCAACCTCGGACGCAGGGCGGCCACCGCGGAATGGCTGCTGATCCTCAACGACGACACCACGGTGGCCGAGGCGAATCCGGTCACGCGGATGCTCGAGATCGGCCAGATCGACGGCGTCGGCATCGTCGGCTGCACGCTCACCTACCCCGACACCCGACTGCAGCACGTGGGTCTTGTGCTCCTGCCCAGCGGCCCGACTCATGCCTGGATCGGCAAGCCCGCCAAGGAGCCCGGCTACTTCGGCTCGACGCTGACTCCACGCAACTACCTCGCCGTCACGGCCGCGGCGATGCTCGTCCGGTCATCCGTCTTCGATGAGCTCGACGGATTCGACGAGTCCTTCGCCCGCGACTTCAACGACGTCGACTTCTGCCTGCGAGCCCATGGAGCAGGCCATCGCATCGGCTGGACGCCCTACGCCCACCTGACCCACCACGAGGGGGCCAGCATGGCGCGCCGCAAGGCCGACCCCCGTGAGTCCGCGATGTTCACCGAGCGGTGGGGCAGCATCTACCCCGTGGACCCGTACTACTCCCCGGCCCTGAACCCGGCCCTCGAGCGCATCTACGAGGCACTGTGAGCGACAGCCGGTCCAGCGCCCATGAGATCCGCTCCCGTCGGGGCCGCACCATGGTCGTGCTCGGCGACCCGAGTCTGCTCACGATGGATCGCCTGGCCGAGTTCACGAGCCGCCTCGACTCGGACCCCCGGATCGCGAGTCTCTCCCTCGTCGCCGTCCCGACCAGCACCGGGCAGTGGCTCCGAGCTGCCGGCCCCGCCGGTCCCCTGACGGGTGTCGCCACCGACCTTCAGGACCTCATCGGGCCACTCGATACGACGGACGAGGCTGCTGTCGACGCCTGGCTCACCAAGGCCAGCGAGCGCGGCCTGTGGCACGACTGGTGGATCACGAAGGACGCTGACGTCGCGCACGCCGAGGGTGCACGCGACCCCCGGACTGTCGACATCGTCGAGGCCGACGATCCGGCGAGCTCCCGGCATCACGC
>CAZQXO010000105.1:0-2661 GCA_964597445.1 uncultured Bifidobacteriaceae bacterium
CCCTTCTGCAAGCAGCGGGAGTTCGCGAGCACCATCCGCACGCTGCAGCGTCTCGACTGGAGCCGCGACGATGCGGGATCGGCCGTCATGACCGTGCAGGCGGATGCCTTCTGCCACTCCATGGTGCGCGCCCTCGTCGGCGTCATGCTCCCGGTCGGAGAGAGAAGGAGGCCGGTCAGTTGGCCGGGTGAGGTGCTCACTCGAGGAGACAAGGACTCCGCCGTCACCGTGATGCCGGCCTTCCCCCTCGTGCTCGAGGAGGTCGGCTACCCGCCGGAGGAGCAGTGGGCTGCCCGGCAGCGCGAGACGCGCAGCCTCCGGTCGCTGGACTAGCTCGCCAGCTCAACGCCGAAGACCTCGGCGATGCGTGCCTGCTGCCTGTCGTAGGTGAGCAGGGGGATGTCGTTGCGCAGCGCCACGGCGATGATCATGCAATCCACATGACTGTCGGGTGTGATTCCCCGGCGGCGGGCCAGTCGGTAGATCCGTGCTGCGCCGTCGAAGTCCGAGGCTGCGTCGAAGGGAATGAGCGGGCCTCGGGTCAGGAACCGACGCATGTCCTCTTGTTCCTGGGAGGTGCGCGCTCCGGACATCACTTCCATGAGCACCGGCTCGCTGTAGGCGATCGGGCGATCCATTCGGATCTGGTCGCGGACCCACGAGTCTGGCGATCTCAGCGCCCTGATCCACGCGGATGTATCAGCGAGGGGGGTCGGCTTCACTTGCGTCCTCCTCGTGAAGGAAGTGAGTGAAGGGGCGGTCTTCGGGTACCTCAAAGTCGGGCATGGACCCGCACATGGCCAGGGCCTCCTCCTTGGTCATGGGCTGGCCCACGAGGTGGCGGAGGGCGTAGTCGACCGCCTCACGCTTGGTCTTCAGGTGATAGCGCACCATGACAATCTCCACGAGCTCGTCATTGATGTCGATGTTCGTCCGAGACATGTGGACGAATATACACCTGGTTGGTGTATGGAGGTCCGTGATGGACAACCGCCGATGGAGCAACGCGGGCCGAGAGACATGGCTAGTTTGGGGCCACTTCCGCCACGAAGGGACTCCCATGGCTGCCGACCTGATCCTCAAGGCCTCCGTCATCATCACGATGGACGAGGCTGCACCGCGCGTCGAGGCGATCGCCGTCGACACGTCCACGGGGCAGATCACCGCGGTGGGCACGCTCGCGGAGGTCCAGGCCTCCGCCTCAGGCGTCGCGGTGACGGATCTCGGGTCCACGGTGCTGATGCCCGGGTTCATCGACCCTCACAGCCACCCCGTTCTGGCCGGGGTCAGCACCCAGGAGCCGGCGCACTGGATCGCTCCCTATGTCGGCTACCCCACCTACGCCGATGTGCAGGCCTTCTGGAAGAAGCTCGACGCCGAGCTTCCCGCCGGCGAGGCCGTGCTGTGCAACGGGCTCGATCGCATGCTGCAGGGCGCTCCTGAACTCACCAATGCCGATCTCGACGTGTTCTTCCCGAGTCGGCCGGCCGCCATCCTCGACAACTCCGGACACGAGGCCTACTTCAACAGCGTCGTCATCCAGCAGAATGGCTGGGCCGACGGCAAGCCCCCCGCCGATCCCGTCGGTGCGCGCTACGGACGCAACGCTGACGGAACCTCCAACGGTCGCGCCTACGAGACCGCTGCGCTGCTCGGTGCGCTGGGTCACCTGCTCAGCACTCAGATCGCCCACCCCCTCCTGTCAACGGCCCGCTGGTACGAGCTCATGGCCCAGAACGGGATCACCATGACCTCCGAGCACAGCTATGCGACCAAGCTGCTCAAGGGATACGAGGCGCTCGCCTCGATCGAGGGAGTGCCGCTGCGCGTCGGGCTCTACCACATGTCGATCGAGCCCGACTGCGGCGATCCGCTTGACTCTTCGGTCCCCGAGACCCTGCTGTGGAAGAACGGCATCAAGCTCTGGGCTGATGGTTCCCCGTGGGTCGGCACCATCGCGGCGTCCTTCCCCTACCTCGACACCCCCGTGGTGCAGGCAGCGCAGATCCCCCTCGGTCCGAGCGGGGAGACGATGATGAACTACACACGCGTGCAACTCGACGCGGTCCTCTCGACGTACGCGAAAGAGGGATGGCAGTACGCCTTCCACGTCAACGGCGACATCGGCCTCGACATCGTGCTCGACGCCTACGAGCGAGCCCTTGCGTTCAACGGGCTCCTGGGCACCGATCACCGCTGGCGCGTGGAGCACTGCGGCGCCTGTCGCGCCGATCAGTTCGAGCGCGCCGCACGACTCGGCGTCACGATCTCCCTGCCGCCCTTCCAGTTCATCTACTGGGGCGACCTCCTCGACGGCCAGATGTTCCCCACCGAGATCGGCGGCCAGTGGGTGCAGGCCGGGGGAGCCTTCGCGGCGGGTGCCGTCACCACCTTCCACAACGACGGGCCGGTGAGCCCGCCGATTCCTCTGCTCAACGTCCAGGCGATGGTGACCCGACGCACGCCGTCGGGCCAGGTGCACGGCCCCGAGCAGCAGGTGTCTCTCCAGGACGCCTTCAAGGCCCACACCGTCCACGCGGCCTTCCAGATGAGGCGTGACCACGACCTCGGCTCCATCACGGTGGGCAAGCTCGCCGACCTCGTCGAGCTCTCGGCCGACCCCTTCACGGCGAATCCAGAGACCCTCACCGACGAGGTGAA
>CAZQXO010000106.1:0-2623 GCA_964597445.1 uncultured Bifidobacteriaceae bacterium
CGATCTGCGTAACCCATCCGGCCGGCGTGGGAGCGTCATCGGCGGAGGCGAGCGGCAGCCCCGCGACGAGCGCAAGTGCGGCGAGGGTCGCGATGACGGCGGCGATTCGGGAGCCAGTGCGCGAGGTGCGAATGGGTGCGGTCACGGGCTGATTGTGCCGGTCCGCGCTCGCCCCGCTGCAGCGGCCGCCGAATAGGAGCGTGCGATGTCCATTGCCGCGGGTGTGACCAGCGCCGTCACAGCGAGCAGGTAGGCGATGCCCGCGAGGAGCCCGAGGCTCTGCGTGATCCATAGGCCGGCAGCAATCGCCAGTGCGGTCAGCATGGTCCCGATGATGGTGCGCATGACCCCCGAAGCGGGCCTGCCCATGTCTGCCGCCACGAGGCCGACCGCGAGCAACGGCGACAGGGTGTAGGCATTCGCTTCCATGGCGGGTGCCCACCCGAGTGCCGAAGCCCAGAAGAGTGAGGCCCAGGCGATGAGAGAGCCCAGGATGAGGGCGAACATGCTGCGCTGCCGAGGCGACATGAAGACGTATCGCTCATAGACGCGCGAGAGAAGGTGCGTGGCAAGCGCGGCGAGGATCACCGTGACAAAGGCCGTGATCGTGAAGAACTCGATGATGAAGAGCGCCCCGATGAAGCCTCCTGATCGCAAGCCGAAGGAGAAGCGAAGAGCACCGCCGATCACGATGGCCGCGATGATCCCGAAGGGGAGCAAGTCCGGGGGGATTCGCTCGACGATCGGCGCGACGTCCTCGGTGCCCGTGGGCAGTCCCTGCATGGCCAAGAAAGCGGGTAGACATACGGCGACGGTCCCCACGGAGACCGCCCCGAGTGCCACGACTGTGCGCAGCAGGCCCTGGTGGGAGATGTCGTAACAGAGAAGGCCGGGGACGACGAAGGCGCCAAAGGCGATGGAGATGCCTACGAAGCCGCTCACCTCCTGCACGAAGGGCGTCACGGCCAGGAGGGCGACCGTGAGTAGAGCGCTCGTGAGGACGGACAGGACGAAGATCGCGGACCGTGGAAGTGCCACGAACCGCAGGATGATGCCGCGAAGGACGATGAGCGTGAGCACGGTGACGAGGGCACTGCCCAGGAGCGTCTCCCACTGGGCAGTGATGGCGAGGATGGCGACGTAGCCGCCCGCGACTGAGCCGCCGCCCACGAGGTGGAAGCGCGTGTATACGGCGAAGGCGATCGCGACGGAGACGACCAGGAGGAAGCGGAAGAGCGCGGGGTCCGTGAAGGCCGTCATAGCACGTCCTCGCCCAGCATTCTCATACGAATGAGGTCGGCGACGTACTGGTGGTTGTTCTCCAGGCCAATGAGGCCGATGCGCTTCGGTGCGGCGCCAGACACGCGCTCTGCGAGCTCCCGCATCCTGCGGTACGTCGGGCGCTCACCGAAGCCCCATGTCCCCAGTCGAGTCGTTCGGTTGCGATTCCAGCCACGCCGTCGCGCGTAGTGGCGCACGATCCAATCCGGTTCGCCCGCGATGACGATGCCGTCGACGTCGGCGGGGGTGATGCTCGATGCGAACTGGATGGCGCGGAGGGGCCGATCCCAGCGAGTCGTGAGGATCGCGAGCGTCACGGCATCCGGAGGCATCTGGTCCCTTGCGTCGCGGAGAGCAGGGGTGAGGCTGTCGGTGTCGTTGATCGATCCGATGTCACGGTAGAACCACTCGACGCCGTCGATGACCGCCGCCACGGGAAGGGTGGGCAGGGGCTCGACCGTCGCTGCCTGCATGCCCCGGATGGCGGTCTCCTGATCCACCCCCGCGAAGGCGGCGACCGCAAGGGCTATGGCGACGTTGTCGGGATGGGCCCCCGGGAGGCGCGACAGGATCTGGGGAGACACCTGGTCACCGCTCACGGCGTCGAAGTCACATCCGTGCAGTTGTGCTTCGTAGGCGAGGACGGCACGGGTGTCGGTGCGATGCTCGGCAGTGATTGCCAGCTGTGACCCGACCATCACCTTGCTCAGTGAGACGGCGATTTCCTGAAGAGTCGTGCCTTGCTCCTCCAGGTGGTCCCAGAGGGCATTGGTAACGACACTCACCTGCGGACGCACGATGTCCTGGGCGACCAGTTCGATGAGCGAGGGCGTCACCGCCATGCACTCGAGCACGACCGCTCGGGGGGGCACGGAATCGCGCTGGAACGATCGATGGACTGTCTCGAGCATTTCCAGGATCGACACCTGTCCCACACGATTTGTCGGATGCTCCGTCCCTGCGGTGTCCAGCTCACGTGACGCAGTGCCCGTCATCTTGCCGAGGGTCGGGATACCGCCCGCGGTGAGCGCCGCGTGGATGAGGCGCACCGTGGATGACTTGCCGCGCGTCCCGGACACGAGGACCCGGAGCGGGATGCTCCGAAGACGTGCGAGGTTGCGCCGCGACCAGATGCCCCACACGATGGCGACGAGTGCGAGGGTCGCTGCCGCGAGCGCAGCCGATAGAGACTGCTGGGTCAGCAGGTCTGCGGACACGCGGTCCCAAAGATCCCCCACGGGGAGACGGTCCCACGATTGCCGCCGTCCAGGGGGCGGATTCTCAGTGACCCCGGGTCACGCGCTTCACGATCTGAGCGGCATTGGGCGCCGTCGCCAGGAGG
>CAZQXO010000107.1:0-2549 GCA_964597445.1 uncultured Bifidobacteriaceae bacterium
TTCTTCCCGGGCAACTCCGGCATCACGGAGGACCCGGTCACCGGATCCCTCCAGGCAGCCGTCGGTCAGTGGCTCATCCGCTCCGGTCAGCTTCCGTCGCGCTACACCGCGTCCCAGGGAACATGCGTCGGGCGCGATGGGCGCGTGGACGTGTTCGCCGACCAGGACGGGGTCTGGATCGGAGGCTCCAGCGTGACCGTGCTCCGCGGCCACGTCCATCATCTTCCGACCACAGAGGAGTGACATGCCCACGCCGGTGACCCAGGAGCAGATCGACGAGTTCTGCCGTGCGCACCCCCACTGGAGTCAGGAGGGAGGGCACCTGATGAGCAGCGTGACGGCGGAGACCTTCCTGGACGGGATAGCCCTCGTGACCGCCGTGGCGCACGCGGCCGAGGAGATGGACCACCATCCCGACATCGACATCCGCTGGCGCACCGTGACCTTCCGACTCAGCACCCACTCGGCATCCGCGATCACGGACCTGGATCTCCGGCTCGCGGAGCGGATCTCGGCTCTCGCCTCGTCCTGATCCCAGGGCTCGGTGACCTCAGGCGGCCACCGATCGCCGGGCCCGGCGCTGCTGTATCCCGAAGACGCTCACCGCGATCCAGCCCAGCAGCATCTGTGGGAAGAAGGCGAAGGCTCGCCAGATCACATCCGCTGCCACCGCCTGATCGTAGGTGGCCCCGAAGGCGACGAGCATGCCGATCAGCGCGGCATCCACCGTGCCCGCTCCCCCCGGAGCCAGGGGCACGGTCGTGAGGAGGAGGGCCACCGAGAAGGCGACGAAGACCTCGAGGAACGTGACGCCCTCCGCTCCCACGCCGCGCAGGGCAGCGATGATCACGATCATGGGCGTGAGCTGAGCCAGAACGTTCGTGATCGTGATCGGGAGCCAGCGACGCTTCACCATGTCAGCCGCCGTGTCGTTGAAGCCGATGACACTCTCGACGACGTTGGGCGGCGTGCGCTTGATGAAGCCGAAGATGCGGCCCAGCGCCCCCTGGGCGAAGTCACCGACACGCTGAGCATTGGCGCGACTGCGCAGAACGAACGCGATGGCAGCGATGGAGACGAGGCAGACGATCCCTGCGATGATGATGATGAGGTCGACGGTCTCGCAGGAGAGCCCCCCACAGCTGTCACCCGTCAGGGACCGTCGCTCGAACAGCCACAGCAGAACGAGGGCGACTCCCGGTGCTCCGAACGTCATGAGGTACGTCCAGATCGCATCCGCCGCGACTGCCGCCGCCGCCAGTCGCTGCGTCACTCCGTAGCGCGCAAGGATCGCGTACTGGGTAGCGACGGCGATGGGTCCCCCGCCGAACGGGATCGTGGTGGCGATGGCGAAGCCGCCCTGGCGATCGACGAAGGCCGGTACGTATCCGAGGCGAGGGATCGCGGCGATGGCCGTCAGCGGATAGACCGCGATCGCGATGAGCGCACCGCCGACAGCCAGGAGGGTCCACACCGTCGGCATGGAGAAGGCCGCCTTGACGCCCTGCGCGAAGCCGCCGAAGTTCGCGGCCATGTAATGGAAGATGAAGTAGGCGAGCGCGAGACCGATGATCGTGAGCACGACCTTCGGCAGCCACGACTTCCAGGAGCCGCGGGGCTGGGAGGACTCCAGGGCATCTGTCGGTTTCACGGGATCGGCGCTCACGCTCCGAGCCTGTCGTGCCTGACCGATCGTGTCCAGTTTCGCCGCAGAGCGGCTAGGACGGGCTATCGCACGACCTGTCCGGGCACCTCGCGGTAGCCCACGCCGATCGTGGCGTCGACGGTTGTCAACGAACGTCCGCGCACCAGGATGGAGTACTCCCCCGGCACCGCCGCCTGATCCATTCGGGACAGGTACAGGTAGGTGCGACCGGTGTAAGGCTCGAAGAACTCCGTTCGCTCTCGGGCGGGAAGCCTGGTTCGCCGACCTCGAGGATCGGTCACAGTGACGCTGGGCAACTGCGACGCGGGAAGGGCATTGGCGGGCGGCACGTCGAAGATGAGGACCTGGACGGCAACGCGATCCCCCTGCTTGAGCCGGAACCGGAAGCCGCGTTGCTCCCCTGACTTCACGGCCGCCCGCACGGCATAGGACACCGTTCCGTCGGGCAGCATCGGCCCGCGCGCCGCCGTGGTGTCCGACGGTCCCAACTCAACCGGCTGGTGTGCCTGTGCGGGAACAGCAAGGGCGAGGGCGAGCGCCATGACAGCACTGGGCACCAGAGTTCGCGTACGTCGCATGGCCTGACGGTAGGCCACGAAGGCCACGCCGGCGACTGCTGTGGCAACGAATCGGCACTACTCCGCGCCCAGGCTGGTCGAGACGTGGGCATCGACCCCGTCCGGATCACTCCGCACCAACGTTGCCGTGCCTGGCCCCAACGCCTCGACGCAGGCGCCGCCCCGAGGATCGTCGAAGGGGAAGCCGCTCGTGTCGATGGGGCAGTCCACGAGCCCGGCCACCTCCTGCTCCGCGATGGACCTCGACCAAAGGATCCATCCCCCTTAGTCCTCCTCGGGGGACAGGATGACGGTCTTCTGGCCGA
>CAZQXO010000108.1:0-2474 GCA_964597445.1 uncultured Bifidobacteriaceae bacterium
CGGCCGACTCGTATCCACACACGATGCGCACAGGATCGACCGCGGGCTCACCCATAACGTGGGTGATCTCATCGTGGGTAAGCGTCATGTTGACGAAGCGTCGACCCTCCTTGCCGATCGAGTCGAAGGGCATGTCGCTTGCAGGACCGGCGGAGACATGCGGATTGCTCGGCGGCGCGTGGTAGGCCGGCTCGATGATGTCGTCCTTGTGCTCGAGGCGATTGGTGATCTTGCGCAGGGCGTAGGCACCGGCGAGGCCCATCGCGCCGAGGATGGCCGCGTGGGCGACGAATCCGCCCGCGGCGCCGGGATCGCGGCGTATCGCGGCACGCATGAGGCGCTGCAGTCCATGGGCGGCGACCTGCTCGCCCACGACGAGGGTGCCCAGGCCGATGAAGCTCGCGACGCCAACGCCTGTGGCGGTGAGGATCGAGCGGATGTTGGCGCCCTCGATGCGGTGGTTGTCGGGATTGGCGTTGCCGTACTTGTGCGCGCGGCGTACGGCGAAGTAGACATTGCCGGCTGCAATCGCTGTGCCGGTGAGGAGGTTGGGCACGAGTGTGGTGTCGAGACCGGGCTTGAGGTGCAGACGCTTGTGAAGCACCTCGTCCCACAGTGACGCGGCACCACCGGAGATGCCGGCGAAGGCGATCTGGCGCCCCGCGGCGTAGGCGGCAGCAGCTGCGGGATTGTGGGGTGCGGCCTTGGCGGTGGCAAAGGCAGTCGCGTAGCCACCGACGATCGCGCCCGACGCGACGATGACGCGCGCTTGGGTGCCGGGTCGCGTGCCGGGGATCGACGCGATGGCCTCGAGTGAGGACCAGGCGGTGGCAGTGAGTTCGTAGTGGATCGCGGCGGTCACACCGGTGGCGATGGCCTGGTCGATCGGGGAGCGCGGGAGCAGGCCACGGGAGAGCGAGCCGGCGACGCTCCAGGCGGCGCCGATGACCCCCGCCTGGGCGGCGGTGTCGGTGGACCAGCGGGAGATCCAGTCGGGGCGCTTCGGGGCCATGAGGGGAGCGTAGTTGCCGCGAGGCGGCGTGAGCACCCCTCAGGGCGGATGATCTTCGAGGAGACTCCGGGCATGCGACGCGAGATAATGGGGGACCGTGGGGAGGTTAGGGGTGAAGCGGCTCGTCGCGATGGTTGCGTGCCTCCCGCCGACGCTGGCCGCCATCAGCTGGAGTGGCCCCGCCGCGTCCATGGAGGTGCCGTCCGCGGCACCGCCATTTTCGGGCACCGCCTACATCTCACCTGATGTCCTCACTCGGGCGGATCCGACCGATCTTCGGGCGGTTGAGTACGTGGGCCGCGAAGTGCGCACGACCTTTGACCGGCGGGTGGATGGATGGGTGACCCATCAGGCCCATATTGTCCGCGCTTCCTACGGATGCGGCCTGACTGCCGTGGACGTCATCGTCAATCCGGAATTCGCGCAGCAAGAAGCGATGAAGGAAGCGACGTACTACGCCGAGGTGCTCGGCCGTCTCCCCCCGGGTGTGCGCTACGGCGTCCGAGAGTTGTGGCTTCACGGTGGCAACGAGTCTGCAGGCGGAGGCAACAGGTCGCTCCTGATTCACACCGACCATGGAGCTGAGTTGGGTCCGTACCTGGAGGAGGTGCTCCTCCACGAGGCCGCCCACACAACCCTCGACTATCAGGAGTGGGGCGCGGGGGTCGTCCTTCGCAGCCCCTGGCAGAAGGCGATGGAGTCGGATGGCCGGGCCATCTCGAGTTACGCACGGGACTTCCCGCAACGCGAGGACGTGGCGGAGTCCTACGGTGCGTATGCGGTTTGGAAGGTGGCCCCGGCCACCCCAGGCCTCGAGGGACCCGCAGCCACCATCGGATCCACGATCCCGCACCGACTTGCACTCCTCGACGGCCTCGGCGAGGAATTCGTGCCTCGGACTACCGCGTGTCCGAGCCTCACCCCCGCGCCTCTCGTTCAGGTCCGCGTCGCGGGACGAGGGAAGGCTGTCACTCTGTCCTGGACGCGGCCGGACACCTACTTCGGAATTGTCCACTACGAATGGCGCGCCGCTCAGGCGGCGAGTGCTCTCGGTGCGTGGCGGAAGGCCGGTGACTTCGCGACGACGAGGCTGCGTCTGCCCAGCAGCCCGCGCGGCAAGACGATGGTCGTGGAAGTACGCGCAGTGTGGACGAGTGGCCCTGGACCGGTGTCACGGGTGACATACCGGGGCTGACGTCTTCCCGCTTCGGTCGCCACTTTCGCGCTCGGCCGCTTACTGATCGGTCACGACCGTCCACAGGGCCGCCCTGGGCAGGGCATGGGATTCCCATGGCGGATACGTGAGCAAATGTCATCGAATGCTCGGTCATTGTCCGCCTCAAGCCTCGTCCTCGGCGGTCAAAGCAGTCACAGTGAGCCAGACACGGCGTTGGGATCCGCTCGCGCCATGGATGGATCGGGGATGGGATGTTGGCTCGCCGTCATGACGAGGTCGCGGTGG
>CAZQXO010000109.1:0-2452 GCA_964597445.1 uncultured Bifidobacteriaceae bacterium
CGTACCAGGACGCTGTCGTGCGGTCCCGTCACCTCGATCCGGTGACCACGGAGCTCGTCCGGCTGCGCTGCGCACGCCAGCACGACTGCCGCGTCTGCCAGTCCCTGCGCTACGACGAGGCGCGTGACTCGGGCGCCACCGATGACGTCACCGCGAAGATCGACCACTACGAGACCAGTGACCTCAGTGAGCGGCACAAGGTGGCGCTGCGTATGGTCGATGCGGTGATCTGGCGCCCGGGCGACGTGACCGACGACCTCGTGCGTCAGGCGCACGAGCACTTCTCGGACGCGGAGATCGCCGAGATCCTCATCGACATCACCAAGTGGTCGACGCAGAAGATCCACGTCACCCTTGGCACAGACGGGACCGACCGCGTCCCTCTCGACGACACCGGGATCGCGCTCCTGAGCTTCGACGAGTCCGGGGCCGCCCGCGTGTCGCGCGCGTAAGCCGAGTCTGACCGGTCATCAGTCGTGTTCGGCCTCCTGCGGCGTCTAGCGTGAGATAGGCGAGCCGAGTCCGACTCGGATGTCGCGTGGACACCTGCACGAAGGCGAGAAGAGTGATGCAGCACGACATCTCCATCTCTGGCGACGAGCGTCTCTCCTTCTCGGCAGCGGCGGGTGACCTGCACGCGGTGATCGGTTCCGACCGTGTCGTGACGTGGTGGTCCGACGACCGCGCGGCGGGGGAGCCTCTGGACGACGCCCTCGTTGCCGACGACGCCCGCCTGCTTGACGCCGCCCTGACCGATCGACCCACCGGCCCCCACTGGCTCCGTCTGCGCGACTCCCGCGGTCGCGGGCGCTGGATGGCTGTGCTGGCGGTGCCCCGTTCCGACGGGTGGGCGCTGGAGTTCCGCGACGTGCGGGCCCTCGGTCCGGCGGTCGGTGCTCCCTACGCGAACGGGGGGATCGGCACACCTGAGCAGGTGCTCGCTGAGGTGGCCTGGATGCTGGCCGCGGAACCTCGCACGGGCCGCGAGGTCGCGGTCATCGCGTGCGAGTTCACCGAACTCCCTGACGTGACCCGGGAGATGGGGCGCCTGGCTAGTGAGGAGGTCATCGAGGTGATCACCGGGCGGATGACCGACGACCTTCGCTCCGGCGACGTGGTCGCCCGGATCGACGCCAACCGCCTGCTCGTCGTGATTCGGGGGGTCCATGGCCTGCTGGACGCCGTCGATGTCGTCCGTCGGCTGCAGGACATCGTCGCGGAGCCGGTCATCCTTGACGCCGGCGAGGCCGGGCAGACCTTCGCCGCGGGCATCACCCTCATCCGCAGGGGCGAGAACGTGCATACCGTCCTGGAGCGGAGCGAGGAGGCCCTTGCCGAGGCGGTCGAGACCGGGCCCAGCGGACTGGTGACGCGTCCTCCCTCATGACAGACATGCGTGAGCGCATGTCCACATGCGAGCATGCATGTTACGGTGCGTACATGGCGAAGACGGTCCAGATCCGTGAGATCCCTGATGAGACGTATCACAAGCTGGCGCAGCGGGCTGCTGAGGCGAGGGTCTCGGTCCCGGACTACCTGCGGCGTCTCGCCGAGCGGGATGTCGCCCGCCCTTCCGTCGCCGAATGGATCGAGAGGACCCGATCGCGTGGAGGACCTCAGCGTCCGTCGGATGTGATCGAGGCGCTGGACGAGCTTCGAGGGCCCTGGCCGACCGATGCTGATCGTTGATGCCTCCTGCCTCTTCGAGATCATCAGCGAAGGTCCCCGAGCTGGCGAGACCCGTCGGATCCTCGCCTCGTCAGACGAACTCGCAGCTCCGGCCCTGATCGACGTCGAGGTGCTGGGGCTCCTACGTCGCGAGACGCTCCAGTCGGGCATGGCTCACGCGCGTGCCGACATTGGGCTCGAGGAGCTGAATGACTGGCCCGGAGAGAGATTCCCCATGAGGGCCCTGAACCACCGCGTGTGGCAATTGAGGTCGAATGTGCGCACATGGGACGCCTACTACGTCGCCCTCGCCGAGTACTTGGCGGCTCCCCTCGTCACCCTCGATGCGCGACTTGCGCAAGCCACGGGACCCGAGTGCGCCTTCCTGATCCCACGTCGCGAACCGGAGTGAGTACGGCCATCGAGACGGCCTAGCCTTCGTCGGTGGCCACCCCTCAGCAGCGCGTGCAGCAGGCCTGTGCGCGCATGGACGAGTCCGGTGGCCCCGTCTCCCTGGCGGACCTCGCGGCTGGCGTCGGCTGCACCGTGCGACAGCTCCAGCGCGACTTCGCCGACGTTCTGGCCATCTCTCCGCGCCAGTACGGGCAGGCGGTGCGCGCCAACCGCACGCGTGAGCACCTGCGCACGTCCGACTCCGTGCTCGACGCCGCCTTCGACGCGGGATACGGCTCTGTTCGGGCCTTCTACGAGGAGGCTGCGCGACGACTGGGCATGACGCCGTCGGAGTATGCGGCGGGGGCACCGGGACTCCCTCTCCTGTGGT
>CAZQXO010000110.1:0-2451 GCA_964597445.1 uncultured Bifidobacteriaceae bacterium
CTAGAACTTGCCCTCGGGAGCGCCCTCGAGCCGGGCGATGTCGGCATCGACCATGATCCGCGCGAGCTCCGGGGGCAGCACTGTGGCCTCCCAGCCGAGCTTGGCCTTGGCCTTGCCGGCGTCGCCGATGAGCTCGTCGACCTCGGTGGGGCGCAGGAACTTCGGATCGAACTTGACGAAGTCCTCCCACTCCAGGCCCACATGCTCGAACGACAGCTTCAGGAAGTCTCGGATCGTGTAGGCGGTGCCGGTGGCGAGGACGAAGTCCTCCGGCTCATCCGCCTGCAGCATGCGCCACATGCCGTCGGTGTACTCCGGGGCGTAGCCCCAGTCACGGATGGCATCGAGGTTGCCCATCCAGACCTCGGTCTGGTTGCCCTTGACGATGTTGGCGACGGCGAGGGAGATCTTGCGCGTCACGAACGTCTCGCCGCGCCGGGGGGACTCGTGGTTGAACAGCTGGCCGTTGACGGCGAACATGTCGTAGGCCTCGCGGTAGTTCTTGGTGATCCAGTAGGAGTAGACCTTCGCGGCACCGTACGGCGAGCGCGGGTAGAACGGGGTGTCCTCGTTCTGCGGCGGCGGTGACGCACCGAACATCTCGCTCGTCGACGCCTGGTAGAAGCGGATCGAGGTATCCGTGGTGCGGATCGCCTCGAGCATGTTGAGGGTGCTCACCCCCGTGGCCTCGGCGGTGTAGCCGGGCTCGTCGAACGACACGCGCACATGCGACTGGGCCGCGAGGTTGTAGACCTCGTGCGGGTGGATCTCGCGCACGAGTTGCTGCATGCGGGCCGCATCGGTGACGTCGCCGTAGTGCAGGTGGAGGTTCTTGCCCGGGATGTGCTCGTCGTGGTGCAGGTGGTCGATCCGGGAGCGGTTGAACGTGCTGGAGCGGCGGACGACGCCGTGCACCTCGTAGCCCTTGTCCAGCAGCTGCTGGGCCATGTACGAGCCGTCCTGACCGGTCACGCCCGTGATGAGCGCACGCTTCGCCTCAGACACCGATTCCTCCTGTGGATAACTTCCACAAGCCTATCCCCTGCCTACGATGGAGCCGTGCCCTCCGAGGTCGTGGCGGTCGTTCCCGGCTACCAGCCTGTCGCGACTGAGGTCACCGCTCTCGTCTCGACCCTTCTGGCGTCCGGCATCGGCGTCCTCGTCGTCGACGACGGGTCCGCGGACGCGTCCTACCTCGATCAGTGCGCCATGCTGGGGGCGTCCGTGCTGCGTCACACCGCCAACGAGGGCATCGCGCGCAGCCTGAACGACGGGCTCGCGTTCGCGCGCACCTCAGGCGCCACGTGGCTCCTCACGGTCGATCAGGACACTGAGATCGAGGACGGCTACGTGTCCTCACTCCTGCGCTTTGCCCATGCGCGGGCGGGCGTCATCGGTGCCGAGACGATCGGCGACGCGTCCGGCGACCTTCGCTACCCGGCCCGCGAGGTGGCCGGCCATCTCGTCACCGACGAGGTCTTCCAGACCGGCTCGCTGTGGCGGGTGGACGCCCTGTCGGCCCTCGGCGGCTTCGATGAGTCGCTGGGCATCGATGCCGTGGACGCCGAGGCCTGCCTGAAGCTGCGGGAGGCCGGATTCGCGGTCGTGCTTGCCCGAGGCGTGCGGCTGTCGCATCGGTACGGGTCAGGTCATGCCGTGCGCCTCCTCGGCCGGTCCGTCGTCGCGACCGGCCACTCGCCCGCCCGTCGGGAGACGATGGTGCGCAACCGGCTGCGTCTGTTCCCCCGCGAGTTCCGTCAGTCGCCGGCCCATGCGCTGCGCACGCTTCGCCGGGTCGGCGTCAACGTCCTGCTCGGGGTGACGGTCGAGGAGGATCGCTGGGCCAAGGCGCAGGGGAGCCTGCGCGGGCTCCTGCCCCGCGGCTAGGGTCGGCGGCGTGAAGGGGATCATCCTGGCCGGGGGCACCGGCAGTCGCCTGTGGCCGATCACCAAGGGCGTCAGCAAGCAGCTGCTGCCCGTCTACGACAAGCCGATGATCCACTACCCGTTGTCGACCCTCATGGCTGCCGGGCTGCGGGAGATCCTCGTCATCACCACACCCGAGGACTCCGAGTCCTTCTCCCGGCTCCTCGGCGACGGATCACCGTGGGGCATGCGCATCGAGTACGCCGTGCAGCCGCGACCGGAGGGTCTCGCTCAGGCATTCATCATCGCCGAGTCCTTCCTCGCCGGCGACCAGGCAGCGTTGATCCTCGGCGACAACCTCTTCTACGGCCCGCGTCTCGGTCGTCACCTCGCCGAACTCACCTCGCAGGTCGGGGCGCATGTGTTCGCCTACGAGGTGGCGAACCCGTCGGAGTACGGGGTCGTGGAGTTCGACGACACCGGTCGCGTCCTCTCGATCGAGGAGAAGCCGCAGACGCCGAAGAGCAACTTCGCGGTGCCCGGGCTCTACTTCTATGACGAGAACGTGGTCGAGGTCGCCAAGTC
>CAZQXO010000111.1:0-2450 GCA_964597445.1 uncultured Bifidobacteriaceae bacterium
ACCCTCGGGGGCTCCACCGTTGCGCGACACGAGGGTCAATCGGGTACCCGGTCGACGGAGCTTTCGCCCGGGAGGGATCGAGGGTCATGGCACCCGAGGGTACGCATCAGGGACGGGGGCACCTGCGCCGCGTCAGCGGGAGGACATGCCCAGGACTCCGAGCAGGACCATGATCACACCCCAGGAGCCGATACCGATCAGAGGACCTACACGTCGGGTCCCCACGTCACGCGCCACGATGACGAAGACCGTGACGGCGACGAAGTAGATGCCGCTGATCAGGAATGAGGACGCAATCGCGGCCATGCCCCAGTCCAGGGCTACCGCGAGCAGGGCGAAGAGGCCCCAGGCGAGGTTCGCCAGACCGACCTCCACCTGGAAGTTGTTGCGCCGCCCGTAGTCCCAGCCACCCCGCACAGCATCGGAGCGGTTGTAGACAGCATGTCGCAGGAAGGACAGGAGGCCCGGGATCGCGACGGCAAGGATCGCCGCCAGCGCGAGGGAGGGCGGATCCTGACTGACGGTGTAGAAGCCAATCGCTCCGCCGACGCCACCAATGACATAGGTCAGCCACATCAGGATGCCGGCGGGACGCGGATCAGCCGACGGTGCACTGGAGTTCATGGAGTCATGGTCTCCGGTGCCCCTGCGGAGTCACGTGCGGCGCGCCGGTCGACCGTCACCGCGAGATGAGCCCCGTGACCCGGAATCCCTCGTCGGTCATGATGTACGAGGCGCGGCCCAACGTCAGGCGATTCATCAGCGCCGTGCCCAGCCCCGCGTCTGCAGGATCCCCTCCCAGGCCATCGTCCTGCACCGTCACACTCAACAGCTCCTGATCCGCCTCATCCCGTTCCGAGGACACGGCGACGGCGGCCCTCGTGGCACGACCGTGGCGGAAGGAATTCGCCAGTGCCTCCTCGACCAGCAGGCCGACGGACTCGACCGCCGGCGAGACGAGACCGGCAACGTCCGCGTCGACCACGACCGCAATGTCGAGAATCCCCTGCCACACCCCGCAGGTGCGCTCGACGACCTCGTCGAGTCGCGCCTCCGCGGCCGTGGACAGATCCGCATCCGTCTCGTGGAGCAGGACGTTCACCTGCAGCATCGCCGCCTCGAGGAGGTCCTCGCGTCCGGACGCGACAGCCTGGTCGATACCGGCCGCCGCTGCGATGAGCTTGGTCTGGAGGGTGCCGTGGAGCACGCGAGCCGCCTGCTGCGTGATCTCGGCCAGTTGGCGCGCCTGGGCGATCTGTCGCGCGCGCGCTCCGTCCGTCGACGCCTTCAGGCGTGCGAGCACCTGCTCGCGCATCGCGTTGAGTGACGCGATGTTGGCGGGGGCGAGAAGCGAGATCGACATGCCGATGAACGATCCGAAGGCCTCGACGCCGATGTCACCGTTCGAACCTCGGGCGGCCATGGCCACGGTGAAGCCGACACCCAGGCCCTGGGCTGCCACGAAGGCGAGGACGACCACGGCACCACGCCAGCGCGGCCGGCGAGCGATCACCTCGTTCGCTGCTGCCAGCACCAGTCCGACGCTCGCCACCAGCACCAGGACCGCCAGCATGCCCGCGCCGAGACCCAGCGCATACGTCCCTGCGCGCACGTACCCGATGAAGACGATGAGCAGGGTCGGAACGATCCAGAAGCGCTCCGACATCAGGGTCTGGCGGAGAACATCACGTGCAGACGGACGCGGGAACTCGGCGGACGCCTGCCGCCAGAGCTCATGGCTCAGCGGACGGATGGCCGACTCGGCTGAGTCGCGCATGAGCTCGGCGACATCGCGCAGGCGACCGTCCTCAGCCGGATGCACTCGTGCCGAGTCCAGCGTCCCGAGCACGGCAGCGATCTCCGAGCGCAGGTCCTCCGTCGCCTCATCCACGCGCGCGCGGATCGTAGCGCGCAGCCGCTGAGTCGCGTCGTTCTCCTGGAGCAGGCCCACCTCGACCGACACGGCGTCCTCGAGGAGCTCCTCCCGCCGCTGCATGAAGCGCTGACGGGAGTCGAGCAGGAACACCATGGTGATGCCGAACCACAGGCCGATCGCCACCGTCACCACGAGGGTCTCGAGGAAGGTGCCGTCGCGTCCGACTCCTACGAGTGGACCGATGAACCAGATCGCACAGGTGAAGATCACTCCGGTCACTGCGTGGTACGCGACGACGGCCACCACCGGCACGGGATGGTCTCGGCGGTCGGGAAAGAGCACCCTGTCGCCCACCAGCACCCACACGGCGGTGACAGCGGAGGCCACAGCGGCCACGACCGCCCAGCCCGGCATGTCGGTGGCGGCCACCGGCTCCGCCCCGATCGATCCGCCCGTGAGGATGAGAAGGGGAGCGTTCAGGGCGACCCCGATGCCGTAGGCCTGCCATGACACCGCCCAGCGGCCACCGAGCCGGTCCTGCCACGCCACGCCGGATGACAGGACGGGCGATCCC
>CAZQXO010000112.1:0-2423 GCA_964597445.1 uncultured Bifidobacteriaceae bacterium
GCCCGGTGGACCTTCTCGGCGATGTCTGGCGCCACGTGCTCGATGAGACGGTCCGCATCCATCGCAGGCCGGGGAACAGCCGTGATGTGGAGCGCCATGCCATCACGTTCAATGGCCTCCTGGAGGCCGGACAGCACAGCCTCGAGGATGTGGGCCCCGCTGGCCAGCCCGTTGGAGCCTGCCGCGAACGTTCGGTGAGCGGATCCGCTCGTGCCACCCGCATCGACGATCGCTGCGGGCACCCACACCTCCTGCCCCGACACGATGTCCCATCCCGCCACCCAGTTCACGGCAAGGTCATCACTCCACATGTGACCCTTGAGCAGCGGCAGATCGGCCCCGCGGGCCACGTGGACGCCCAGCCGCCGCAGGGCCGCCTCTGAGGCGTGGACCGTGTCGAGCTCCAGGCGCTCCCACACGGCCTGTTCCCCGCACTCCATGACGGCGGACACCCAGCTGGCGTCCGCCGTGACCCCCTTGCCACTGCCACTGGCCAGAGTTCGCCCCTGGGGCTTGCAGGCCATGTGCACCGGGAGCCCGACGTTGTCGAAGCCGGTCAGGTGTGCCACGCGGGTGATGCCGTAGTCCTTGAGATACGGCTTCAGGAAGGCACGCAGCTCGGACGCATCCCGCGTTCGAAGACCAGACTCCGTTGGCAGGGCTGCCGGAAGCGGCGGGTCGAGCGGACTCACGATCGGACCCCAGTGAAGGGACACGAATCTCCTTAATGCCGGACGGGTGACGGTGAGGCCGCGCAGTCAGGATAGGGCGCGCTCAGTCGGGGTCGATGAGGAATCACTACGCTCACAACTGTGACATCCGTGCGACGACCCGAGTCAGGCGGACACCATGTGGCCCTTTAGGCGCAAGCCCGCGCCGAGAGTCGAGACGGTGCAGCTGGCGGAGCTCTCCACGGATCCGGCGGACTACCCGGTGCTGACTGTGGGGCAGTCACGACTCGGAGCGTCCTTCGCGGCGCTGGGATTCAGTGAGGGCTCGGGCGAGCGATTCGAACTGGGAACGATCGTGCCCATCGTCGACCCGAGCATGGGGCTCATCGCCGACCTCGAGATCAGGGTGCAGGGTCTCGTGGTCGGATACCTGCGGCCGCCCGCCCTCACCACGGCAGTTGCCCTTCTCGACGAGCACCATGCCGACTCGCTCACGGTGCCGGTCATGCTTCTCACGGCACCGGCCGGTGCCGAAGTGCGGGTCCACTCCAGCCTGGGGTGACCGCGGGCCCGGAGTTCTGGGTCAACACAGACGACGGCCTCGAGCCCTGGCTCGGCGAGATCCCCCGCGCGGCCTAGCAGTCGGCACTTGTGCGCGTCGAGCGCTCCCACGTAGCATCGGCGCCACCGAACATCGGAAGGTGATCCCATGGCGACGACACACCCGGCCCTCACGCCGGCGATCGTCGCGATCCAGAGGGTTGCACTGGGCCACCGACTGCCCGTTCTCGCCTACGACTGTCCCCGCGCGACCGCCTGAGCCGCCGGACCCCCACGGTCCCTCGTGGCACGGCGTCACCGCATCGGCCGGATCCCGGCCTATCTGCCGACAGTCCTCATCCACGCGAGAAAGAACGCCCATGACAGTCCTGATGTCCTTGCGCGCCGCGGGTCTGCGCGCCACCCCGCAGCGCCAGTTCGTCCTCGAGGCCCTCGAGGACCTCCAGCACGCCACGCCCACTGAGATCGCTGCCACCATCCAGCAGCACGCCCCCAGCATCAACCACTCCACCATCTACCGCACCCTGGACCACCTCGAGGAAGCCGGAATCGTCACCCGAGCCATCCTCCTGGGCACCGTCCCGCACTACTTCCTGCACGGGCGAGGACTGCACCTGGTCTGCACCACCTGCTCCTTCATCGAGTGCGTGCCGGCCACCAACATGAAGGCCTCTGCCCAGGCCGTGCGCCAGCACCACGGCTTCGCCGTCGACCTCGCCGACACCGTCCTGCGTGGCGCTTGCGCCCTGTGCCAGAGCGCACCCCGCGCCGGTGCGACTGCAACCGCCCACGTCGCCTGACACCACCGACTGGGTCCTCGCTACGTCTTCCCACCGAGCAGGTCCGGGAGTCTCCGGGCGGACTTCAGAGGTTGGTGTGTGCCACAGACGCAGCCTTTGGGGCCGGACCCGCGCGGCACCTGGCCGAAACCTGAGGCAACTCCTACGCACGCTCGGTGCTGAGGTCCAGGACCCCTCCACCAGTGGATTCCGAGGGCCACATGGCACCCAGACGGCCAGATCGAAGGGCGAGGATGCCTTCTCGTGCGGATCCCGAGCCGCTCGCCCTTTCAATTGCCCTTTCCTAAACGGACAGAAAGGGCAAAGAAAGGGCAACTCCGCGGCAGTCAGATTCTTGGCCTGCTGAAAGTCGTTGCGCTGCAACATCTATTTGGAGCCGCCTCGGGGATTT
>CAZQXO010000113.1:0-2403 GCA_964597445.1 uncultured Bifidobacteriaceae bacterium
ACCTCTTCGCCGAGGGCAAGGCGACGGCGCTGCGCGAGCACGCTGCCTGGGCCTACGTCGGCGACCACCCAGGGGACATCCGCGCTGCCCGGTCGGCCGGAGTGCACTCGATTGCCGTGGCCACGGGGCCATCCTCGGCGGAGGAGCTGGGCAATGCTGGGGCGGATGCCGTGCTCGCGAGTCTTCTCACGCTCCCCGAGGCGCTTGTAGCCCTAGGCAGGCCGATCCCCGGTCGCTAGGGTCGGGATGTGCTTCGTCGCTACCTGACCCCCACTGCCCTGGTCGGTGTCGCTGCCGCGAGCGTGATCGCCGCGGGCCTGACCACCACCGCCGCTGCCAGCCTCCCGGCGGCCCCTGCCGCCCCCCGGGCCGACGCACCCGGGGAGCTGACGTTCACCGCTGCCCTGCCCTATGACCGCGCGGCTTTGCACAAGGCCGCCCAGAAGATCTCGACCCCGGGCTCGTCTCGCTACCGGGAGTTCCTCACCCTGGAGCAGGCCGCCGACCGCTACGGCGCCACCAGCAAGCAGCAGGACCGCCTCCGCTCATGGGCCAAGGCCAACGGCATGCGCGTGCGCTTCGACGCGACGGGCTTGACCGCGCGCATCAGCGGTCCTGTCGAGACGTGGCAGAAGATCTACGCCTCGGAAGTCCAGGCAGAGGGCGGTGTGCCCGCTCCTCGACTCGTGACCTACTTCATCGCTGAAGGCGAGGCCATTGCCAGCGATGTCCCGCAGACTCTCAAGAACGTGGTCGCGGGGGTAATCCCGGTCTTCAACAAGCTGGGCACCGAGCCGCGCGCGTCGTTCGACCCGCCTGTCAACCTGGGCAGTCCCTTCGGGCCGGGCGAAGAGTGTCTGCCGGGCGAGTTGGGCGGCATCCCCTTCCGCGACCTCACCTACTCGCCCAAGCAGTTGCACACGCCCTATGGCACGGCAGCCCTGCACCGAGCGGGTGATCAAGGGAAGGGTGCTCGACTCGCTGTCATCGCCATCGGGCAGTCCTACGATCCAGGGCTCGCCGAGGTGGCCGCTGACTGCTTCGGCTACCGGGCACCGACCCTGCGCACAACGGGTGCCTTTGGTATGCCGGATGCGCCGGTGCAGACCTCTGGCTACGACGGGATCGAGAGCAACCTTGACGTCCAGACGTCGGCCGCCGTTCTCCCCAGGGCTCAGCGCATCGACTTCGTCGAGGCAGCCGGCGGCGCGTCCTTCGTCCTGTCGCTCGTCGATGGTTTCACCGCCGCGTACGAGCGCCTCGATCCCGACGTGATCACCCTGTCCTACGGCGAGTGCATGCGCCTTCTGGCCGCCAGCGGTGACGCTCCGCTGCGCTGGATGAGTGACGACCTTTTTGCCCTCGGCGCCATCGTGGGCACCTCGATCCTCGTCGCGACAGGTGACAGCGGTTCGAGTGCGTGCCTGCACAACGGTGCAGACGTGCCCACGTTCAACGTGGGCTATCCGGCAGCATCACCGTGGGTCACGGCCGTGGGCGGGACCCGGATCGTGCTGGGTGAGGGCAACGCCCGTGTCAACGAGGTGGTGTGGAACGACTCCACCTGGCAGGGCTCATGGGGAGATGACACGACGGCAGGTGCCGGCACCGGGGGTCCCACCACCTATCCGGCGCCCTGGTACCAGGCGGGCGTGACTCGGCACGAGAGGCGCATCGTCCCTGATGTCGTCGCTCATGCGAGTGGCTTCCCCGGGTGGCCGGTCGTGATGACACCCGCGGAGTTCGAGGGCTTCGTCGGCATCCCGGTGCCGCCGGGTATGGAGTGGGTGATGGCCCCGGTGGGCGGCACAAGCGCATCAACACCGTTCACGGCTGCCAACGTCGCTCTGATCGCCGCGCGCCACGGTCGACTCGGTTTCCTCAACCCATGGCTGTACAGCATCGCGGGTTCGCGCGATTACACCAAGGCGTTCTACGACGTCACCGATGGCATCAACCAGGTAGCTCCGCCGGCCGGATGCTGTCGTGCGACGAAGGGCTTCGACCCGGCATCGGGCATAGGGGCCCCGGCGTTCGACCGGTTGATGAAGCTGGCTCCCTAACTGCGGTGTCGTGACCGGGCCGATACGGCAAGGCCCACGATGACCAGTGCCAGGCCTACGCCGGTGATCATGGAGAGGAACCACCAGACTGACGGGAGTTCCAGGTCGGGCACAACGAGGGGAAGCATGGCGATGACCGTGCAGACCAGTCCGATGACAGTCACGACGGCCCCGATGCGCAGCAGTCGATCGCCCGTGGAGCGTTCCTTGGCCATCCCGCCACCCTAGGGGCGCGGGAGCCCCCGCCCCCGTCTAGCCTGGTGTCCTGCGCCCGCTCGGGTGCTCGATGCGAGAAGGGGCTGCCATGCCGACCGGCAAGGTCAGGTGGTACGACGTGGAC
>CAZQXO010000114.1:0-2318 GCA_964597445.1 uncultured Bifidobacteriaceae bacterium
TCCTCCGGATCGAGCCCCAGCGAGAACGTCGCACAGGCCTGGGCGTCGAGGTCGACGACGAGCACACGGTCACCGCGCTCGACGAGAGCAGCCGCGAGGTTCACCACCGTGGTGGTCTTGGCGACGCCACCCTTCTGGTTGGCGACCGCGAGGATCGAGGACACCGCTCGACGATAGGCCTACGCTGGAGGGTGATTCCGACAGGGGGTGACACCTCACCATGGACGACGCCACCGAGCCGGCCGAGACCTGGCCCCTTCCTGGCGACCTGTCCGCCGGGTCCTTCGCACGCCAGCAGGTCCGTTCCGCCCTCGCCAAGGTCGAAGCCACCCTCCGGGAGGACTGCGCACTCGTGGCCAGCGAGCTGGCGGTCAATGCGGTGCGGCATGGCCGACCTCCCGCGCACCTCGCCCTGCATCGGACCGGCCACCATGTGCGCATCGTCGTGACGAGCGCCGCCGGACCCACCCGACCCTTGGTGCAGGAGGCCGCCACCGTTTCGGACTCGGGGCGGGGCCTCGCCCTTGTGGCGCGGCTGTCCGAGGAGTCCGGATGGTCGGAGGAGTCCGGCATCGTCACCAGCTGGGCACTCCTGAGGACGTGAGGAGCAGCATCACCCCGGGATGAGGCCCCAGTCGCTGAGCGCATCGATCAGGCCCGGGCTCGTGTCCAGCGCGGGGAGCTCGCCGACGGCGAACCACGCCGCATCCAGCGCATCATCGCCCGCGCACAGGGCTTGTTCACCGTCCGCCGTGACCAGGTAGTCCTGGATCACGTAGACGCTCCCATCAGGCGCATCACGACGAACCTCGCCGACGTGGCGTCCGAGGGAGCCCGTGACGCCGGTCTCCTCCAGCAGCTCCCGCAGCACTGCCCCCTCGTGGGTCTCCCCCGGCTCCACTCGACCGCCGGGAAGGGACCACTGCCCCTGAGCCGGTGGGTTGCCCCGACGGATGAGCAGGAGCCTCCCCGCGTCGTCGAAGACGACAGCGCCGACGCACGGCACTTCACGCGGAGGCATCAGCCACGCTTCTTGTAGTCCTCGAGCAGTCGACGCGCGATGATCATGCGCTGGATGTCAGCCGTTCCCTCGCCGATGAGCAGCATGGGAGCCTCCCGGTAGAGCCGCTCGATCTCGTACTCCTTGGAGTACCCGTAGCCGCCGTGGATGCGGAAGGAGTCCTCGACGACCTCCTTGCAGTACTCGCTAGCGAGGTACTTCGCCATGCCTGCTTCCATGTCGTTGCGCTCGCCGGAGTCCTTCTTGCGGGCCGCCATCACCATCATCTGGTGCGCGGCCTCCACCTTGACCGCCATGTCGGCGAGGCGGAAGGACACCGCCTGGTGCTCGGCGATCGGCTTGCCGAACGTCTCCCGTTGCTGCGCGTAGTCCACACCCAGCTCGAAGGCACGAATGGCCAGGCCGCAGGCCCGGGCGGCGACGTTCACGCGGCCGACCTCGACACCGTCCATCATCTGGTAGAAGCCGCGCCCTGGCTCACCACCGAGAATGTCGGTCGCCGGGAGGCGCAGGTTGTCCATCACCAGCTCAGTGGTGTCAACGCCCTTGTATCCCATCTTCTCGATCTTGCCGGGAATGGTGAGACCGGGACGGACCTCGCCGAAGCCGGATGGCTTCTCGATGAGGAACGTCGTCATCTTCTTGTAGATGCTCGCATCCTCGGGAACCTCACCAGGGGTCAGGACGAGGACCGCAACGAGCGTCGAGGAGCCGCCGTTGGTCAGCCACATCTTCTGCCCATTGAGTACGTACTCGTCGCCATCGCGGACGGCCTTGCTCGTGATCGCCGCGACGTCGGATCCGCATCCGGGCTCGGACATCGAGAAGGCTCCTCGGACCTCACCGGTGGCCATGCGAGGCAGGTAGTGGGCCTTCTGCTCCTCCGTGCCGTGCTGGACGATCATGTACGACACGATGAAGTGCGTGTTGATGACGCCCGACACGGGCATCCAGCCGCGCGCGATCTCCTCGACCACGAGGGAGTAGGTCAGGAGTGACTCGCCGAGGCCGCCGAACTCCTCGGGGATCATCAGCCCGAAGACGCCCATCTCCTTCAGCCCGTCGACGATGGCCTGCGGGTACTGGTCGGCGTGCTCGAGCTCGTTCGCGACGGGGATGATCTCGTTGTCGACGAAGTCGCGGACCGCCTCGAGGATCGCCTGCTGCTCCTCGGTCAGGCCCTCGGTCTGTGCCAGTCGTCCCATGTCACGCCTCCGGCTTGTCGAATGTCTTGGTGCGGCCCATGCCGGCGGCCCGGCCCTTCGATGCCACGACGAGGGCCATCTTCCGCGACGCC
>CAZQXO010000115.1:0-2146 GCA_964597445.1 uncultured Bifidobacteriaceae bacterium
AGCCCAACTGATTCTGGTTCAGTTAGTCTAGGTTCGAGTCCTGGTACCCCAGCGATGCGAGGTCCCGCGTGGGCCCCGCCTCCGTGGTTCGCTAGAGTTCGCGACGTTCGTTCCAGGGCGCATCACAGACGCACCTTGTTCGCGAGGTGTTCAGCACGGCCCCGTTGTGTAGTGGCCTAGCACGCCGCCCTCTCAAGGCGGTAGCGCGGGTTCGAATCCCGTCGGGGCTACGTGCGAGAAGGGCCCCCGGTCTCCGGGGGCCCTTCTCCGTTCGCCGCGCCCTCCTGCCCGCCGGCCGGCTCAGGGCTGTCCCTCCGGCGGCCTCAGCCCGATCCTGCTCCCGATGGTCCGGTTCCCAGACTCTCGGCGGCCGCGTGCAGGAGGCGTCGCTGCGCCGGCGACGGTCGCATGACCCGCTCCTGCGGGCCGGACAGGCTGATCGCCGCGATGACGGTTCCGGACGCATCGCGCACGGGGGAGCTGAGCGACCCCACGCCCGGCTCCCTCTGGCCCAGGCTGTGCGCCCATCCGCGCCGGCGAACGGCAGCGAGGTCGTCGGAGGTGAAGGCGGCTCCCTCCAGCAGCCGGTCCTGCTCGGCTGGGGCGAGCCAGGCCACCAGGACCTGGGCTGCCGATCCAGCCTGGAGGGTCAGCCGTGAGCCGACGGGAACGGTGTCACGCAGGCCCGTGGCAGGCTCCGCTGCCGCGATGCACAGGCGCATGTCCCCGACCCGGCGGTAGACCTGGGCGCTCAGGCCGGTGGCATCCCGGAGCTCGCTCACGGCGAGGTCGGCCCGCGCCGGCAGGTCATCGCGCGCGGACGCCCAGGCGAGGGTCTGGGGTCCCAGGACGAACCGCCCGGAGCCCTCCCGCGCCAGGAGTCCGTGCTGCTCCAGCGCCAGCGCCAGTCGGTGGGCGGTGGGCCGCGTGATGCCGGTCTCGGAGACGAGATCGCTGAGCGAGCAGGGCCGCGAGGCGACGGCCTCGAGCAGGGCCACGGCCTTGTCGAGAACGCCGACACCGCTAGGCTTGTCCACGACGTGATACTGATGTCTCACAATGTGAGATGTCAAGCAGGCTACAACGGCGACACGTGAACGAGAGGGGCGACCATGGGGCGCACGCTGGCGGAGAAGGTGTGGGAGGACCACGTGGTGCGGCGGGCGGCGGGTGAGCCGGACCTTCTCTACATCGACCTGCACCTGGTCCATGAGGTGACGAGTCCTCAGGCGTTCGACGGTCTGCGTGCGTCAGGTCGCGCGGTGCGTCGTCCCGATCTGACCCTGGCGACGGAGGACCACAACGTCCCCACACTCGACATCCTGGCGCCCATCGCCGACCCGATCTCGAAGGCGCAGGTCGATGCACTGCGGGTGAACTGCGCCGAGTTCGGGGTGCCCGTCTACTCCCTCGGCCACCAGGAGCAGGGCATCGTCCACGTCGTGGGCCCGCAGTTGGGACTCACGCAGCCGGGCATGACCGTCGTCTGCGGTGACTCGCACACGTCGACGCACGGAGCCTTCGGTGCGCTGGCCTTCGGCATCGGGACGAGCGAGGTCGAGCACGTGCTCGCGACCCAGACGCTTCCGCTTAAGCCCTTCAAGACGATGGCGATCACCGTGGACGGTGAGCTCCCGGAGGGAGTCACGGCCAAGGACATCATCCTGGCGGTCATTGCCCGGATCGGGACCGGCGGCGGGCAGGGCTACGTCCTCGAGTACCGAGGGTCCGCCATTCGCGGATTGTCGATGGAGGGCCGGATGACCCTCTGCAACATGTCGATCGAGGCGGGCGCCCGAGCGGGCATGGTCGCTCCCGACGACACGACGTTCGAGTACCTCCGTGGTCGACCCCATGCCCCGCAGGGAGCGGCATGGGATGAGGCCGTCGCCTACTGGCGCACGCTCCCGACCGATGCGGACGCGGTCTTCGACGCTGAGGTGGTCATCGATGCGTCGACCCTGGCGCCGTTCGTGACCTGGGGCACGAACCCCGGTCAGGGGCTGCCGCTCAGCGCCACGGTGCCGTCCCCGGACGAGGCCCGGGACGAGGTGGACCGTGTGGCCATCGAGCGCGCTCTGGAGTACATGGACCTGACGCCGGGCATGCCCTTGCGGGACATCACCGTCGACACCGTGTTCGTCGG
>CAZQXO010000116.1:0-2112 GCA_964597445.1 uncultured Bifidobacteriaceae bacterium
TCCGCCCCACGATGCTGGCCATGTACGCCCCGAGCATGCCGCTCGTCCTGCAGTTCTGGCAGAGCATCCCGCAGGAGCTGCGCCCCACGGCGCCCGAGTGCTACGACTTCGCGTGGCAGCCCAACCCGGCGAGTAGTTTCGACTACACGCAGGGGCACGCCTGCCTGACCACGCTCGACTGGAGTGACCAGTGACGACCACGACCCGCAGCACCCGGGCCCAGATCGCCATCGAGGCGGGGATCTCCGCCGCGGTGGCCTTCGTTCTCTCCCTGCTCGTCCTCGCCCCGCTGCTCGACAACCTGGACGACGGCTGGGGTGGCGGCGACATGCTGTCGACCTACGTCAACGCCGACAACTGGGGATGGATCCGCTACGTGCCCACGGAGCAGTTCGGCTTTCCCCTCGGCATGAACCTGAACTACTTCCCCGGCATCGACATCACCGAGAACACCTTCGCGATGATCGTCAACGCCCTGACCGGTGGAACGTTCACGGGCATCAACCTCCTGATCATCCTCACCTTCCCCCTCGTCGCGGCACTCGCCTACGTCGTCATCCGCATGACCGGCCTGAAGGGTGCCCTGGCGATCGCCCTCGCCGTCGCCTTCACCTTCATCCCCTTCCACTGGGGGCGCGCCCTCGGCCACACGTACCTGGCGACCCTCTACTCCGCCGTCGTGGGCGTCGGGCTCGTGCTGGCCGTCGGAAGCGGCATGTTCCAGCGCCTCGCGACCCAGCCGGAGCGGAAGCGCCGAGTGTGGTTCTGGGTCGTGATCGCGATCATGGTCGTCACCATCGCCTGGACCGGCGTCTACTACGCGGCCTTCACGCTCATCCTCGGAGCCGCAGCGCTGCTGTGGAGGTTCGCGCACCGGGCACAGGTCCGGGAACTGGCACGCGAGGTGATTCCCTTCGCCGGCATCGTCGTCATGGCGATCCTGGGATTCCTGCCCTCCCTCCTCACGACGCGTGGCGACCCTCCCCTGGCGCAACTGAGCGAGCGACTCCCGTACGAGTCCGTCACCTTCGCCGGCAACCTCGCGATGGCCCTCCTCCCGCTGCCGCAGAGCCAGGTGCCCGGTCTGGATGCCTACAACCGCAGCGTCGTCGAGGCCATCAACGCGGCGCCCTTCGGGGAGAGCACGGCGATCACCAACCACGGCACCTGGATCACGAGCCTCGCCGTCCTCGTCCTCCTCATCGGCCTGATCGTGCGGGCCCGTGCGCCGCGGCGCCCGGACCCCACGGACACGCACGCGAGCATCGGATTCATCGCCTACCTCGTGATCGTCACCCTGCTGTTCTTCGTGCCCTGGGGCCTGAACTACCTGCTCGCCGGCACCGTCACCGCGCAGATCCGCGCCTGGAACCGGCTCGTGCCGATCCTGCTCCTCCTGTTCCTGCTGGGGGCCGCGGCCGCGTTGGCCAACACCAGGTTCGCCGAGAGGGCCAAGATCGCCATCCCGGCTGCCCTCATCGTGCTCGCCCTGACGGCCATCGACGCCGTCCTGCCCTTCCGGGGCCCCTACAACGACAGCGTCGCCCGCGGCAGCGAGCTCAGCTCAGCGGGTCGCACCTACGCGCAGGCCACGCAGCAGGCCATCCCCGAGGAGTGTGGGGTCCTGCAGCTCCCTTACATGGCCTACCCCGAGTTCGGTGTCGTCGGCGGCGTCAACGACTACGACCACTTCTGGTCGTCGATGACGAATCCCGGCAAGGACTGGTCCTACGGAGCCGTCAAGAACACCGACGCCGCCATCTGGATGAGCCAGCTCCCTCAGGTGCCCACGGACGAGCAGGTGGCTCTTCTGCGCGGGGCGGGCTTCTGCGCCATCCACCTCGACACCCGCGCCTACATCACCGAGCAGCTGATCCCGCTCCGGCAGAACCTCACGGAGCGCTTCGGTGCTCCCGTCGCCACAGCCCTGCCCAAGGACGGGAGCGACGTCTGGGAGCTCTACGACATCCGCAGCACCACCCCCGCACCGGCTGCCCAGAGTGACGCCTTCCTGCACCAGCCCTTCATCGAGCTCGACTACACCACCGCAACACCCGTGGAGTCGGCCCTGCAGCAGTCGTGGACCTGGACCCGTGAGAACGTCGCCCTCAT
>CAZQXO010000117.1:0-2022 GCA_964597445.1 uncultured Bifidobacteriaceae bacterium
TCACCGAGCAGTTCGAACGCGTCGCCGCGATCTTCCCCACGATGGCCGAGCGGCGTAAGCAGCGGGCCGGATCGCTCTCGGGCGGTGAGCGCCAGATGGTCGCCATGGGCCGGGCACTCATGATGAACCCCAGCGTCCTGCTCCTCGACGAACCCAGTGCCGGCCTCTCCCCGGCCCTGCAGGACGAGGTCTTCGTCAATGTGAAGGGGATCAACGCCGCTGGGGTCACGGTGGTGATCGTCGAGCAGAACGCCGCACGATGCCTGCAGATCGTGGACCGCGGCTACGTTCTGGACCAGGGCACGAATGCCTACACGGGCACCGGTCGGGAATTGGCCAACGATCCCAAGGTCATCGAGCTCTACCTCGGCACCCTTGCCAAGGCCTAGGGAAGCGGGACCTCGAACGGCCCGATGACCTCGACGGGCCTGAACTTGCTGTTGGTCACGTAGCGCACGATCTCGACGCTCGCCCATCTGGCATCGCCGAACTCGTTGAAGTCCCGCGGTCCGTTCACGCCTTCGTAGTTCGGCTGGCTCCCGGACTGGATGACCGCGAGGCAATCGGCATAGGTGGCGCACGTGCGGCTGCCGGGGTTGGCGTTGGCAACCGCGGGGAGCGCCTGGGCGATCGCCCTTCCATCGGCGCACCCCGAGTACTCGGCAGCGAGGGCCACCAGGATCGTCGCGTCGTATGCCTCGGCACCGTAGGCGAATGTGGTCAGCTCCGGCGCTTGCTCGAGCAGCCGCTTGGTGAAGTCCTTCGGGTCTGCGGAGGGATCGGCCGTGGGCACTGCGCCCAGGACACCGGCCATGGCGTCCTCCGGTAGGCCCTCGTAGGCCGTCGTGGAGACGCTCCCCTCGGCGAGGAGGACCTGGACGTCCTGCGGGCCAATGCCCTGACGTGCCATCTCGCGCAGGATGCTCGCCGCCTCGTCGAAGCCCGCGATGAGGACGAACTCGGGGTCGGTGGCCGCGATCTCCCCCACCGCGCCGGCGAAGCTCGAGGCCTCCGCGTCATACGTGATCGACGCCTCCACCAGGCCGCCCGATGCGGCGTACGCGTCCTCGAAGGCGCGCTGGATTCCCAGGCCGTAAGGATCCGCGCGCGCGATTGTCGCCCCGGAGGTCAGGCCGAGGCCCTCCGCCACCGTGGCGAGCGCACTTCCCTGGGCGACATCGGACGGGACCATGCGGAAGTACAGCCCCTCGTCGGGGTAGTCGGTCAGCCCCGGGCTGGTGTTTGCGGGCGAGATGAGGACGACCCCGGCCTCGAGGGTTTGGTCGATCACGCTGACGGTGACCGTCGAGGCAGCCGGACCCACGATCGCCTGCGCTCCGCCCGCGATCTGGCTCGCGACCGCCTCAGCCGCGAGACCGGACTTGGCGTCCCCGGAGTCCCGGGCCAGGTAGGTCACGGGCTGCCCGAGCACCCCGCCCGCCGAGTCGATATCGCCCAGCGCGAGATCGATCGCAGCTGCTCCGGCCGGCCCGAGGAAGGCGAGATCGCCCGTCAGCGGGATCAGGCCGCCCATGACGAGGTCCTTCGACTCGCACGGCAGCACACTGGGGCTCGCGTCCGCGCTCGCGCTTGCGCCGCCGGAGCCCGCGTTGGCCTCGCCGGCCGTGCCGGCATCGGCCTGGGGTGACGACCGCTGCACCGCGACCAAGGCAATCGCGGCGACGACGACCAGGACAACAGCCACGCCCGCAATCCAGAGCAGACCTCGTGATCGCACGACGGCTCTCGCCCCCTCGCCTGACGGGCAGCCGGACTGGCGCCCCCCTCATTCTCCGGCATCCCACACACATGCGGACGTCATGACACACGGGTGGGAATACGTGACGACACACGGGAGGAATTCGGGCCACAAACGCCCCAAATGCATGTGGCCCGGCCCCCAAGGGGGCCGGGCCACATGATGGAACCTAAGTGCGACTTACGGGACGGGGACCTCGACGGGTCCGACGACCTCGATGCTCTCGAACTTGGTGTTCGTGAGGTACTGCACCACGTCGATGG
>CAZQXO010000118.1:0-1960 GCA_964597445.1 uncultured Bifidobacteriaceae bacterium
GAGTGCTGGACGCCTCGACGCCCGACGGTCCACGTCACTACCTCCTCGGGGGCTCTCCCGAGACGCGCGAGGCGCTGCAGCAGCGGATCGCGGCCGAGCATCCGCACGCGCGCATCGTGGGGGCGGAGAGTCCGCCGTTCCGCGCCATGTCCTACGAGGAACTGCAGGCGCGCGATGCCCGCATCCTCGATTCCGGTGCGACCATCGTGTGGGTCGGGCTCGGCACACCGAAGCAGGATGCCGAGGTGCAGCGGCTGGCTTCCAGCATCCCCGTCGTGGCCATGGCCGTCGGCGCCGCCTTCGACTTCCTCGCCGGCACGAAGCCGCAGGCTCCTGCCTGGATGCAGCGCAGCGGAACCGAGTGGGCCTTCCGCCTCGCGAGTGAGCCGCGTCGCCTCGGCCGCCGCTACATCTGGGGCAACTCCGTCTTCCTGACCGAGGCCCTGCGCACCCTGCGCTCCACGCCATCCAAGCCCTAGGGTTCCCGGGTGGCCCCCGAGAACGACTCCCTCCGGCGCGGCGCCGTCATCACGGCCTGCGTCGTCACCGGTGCCGGCGTCGTGCTCGCCGCCACCGGCCAGTACATCCTCGATCCGATGGCGCAGGACTTCGACCTCGACTCGGATCAGGCGACGATGCTCAAGTTCATCCCTGGCCTCGCCACCATCGTGGTGGTGTTCGTGGCCGGGCTCCTGAGCGACCGGATCGGGCGTCGCCGGGCGATCATGTGGGGCATCTGGGCCATGATCGCCGGTGGCGTTCTCGCCGGGCTCGCGCCGAACGCCATCGTCGCGATCGCCGGCATGAGCCTCATGAGCGCCGGAACGTCGACGATGATCGTCGTCGCGTTGTCCCTCCTGAGCTCGTCCACGGAGGATCCCACCGAGCGGGCGAAGGCCTTCGGCACCCTCGGGATCGTCAGCCCGCTGGTCTATCTCGTCGCCCCCCTTCTCGCGGGAGCCTTCGTGACGTACGGCAGCTGGCGCTACGTCGTGCTGCTGTGGCTCATCGCCGCTGTGGCAGCCCTGATCACGACCCTGAGACTCGTTCCTCGCGAGTCCGGGAATCGCGAGGCGGGCGAGATGATCACGCCCATCCTCGCGGGAGTCGCCCTCGTCTTCATCACGCAGCTGTTCAATGCCATCAGCAGTGACGGTCTCCTGTCGACCGACACCCTGATCCGCGCGGCACTCGCGGTGGCCAGCATCATCGCGCTTGCCGCCGTTCATCGGGCAATGAAGAAGCCCTCACTCAGCTTCGGGCCGCTGCGCCGGCGCCGCAGCGTCATGCTGCTCGTCGCCACGCTCGTCATCCCGCTGGCCAGCATGTGGTACACGACCTTCCTGCTGTTCCAGTACCTCTTCGGTCTCACCGCCCTGCAGATCTCGCTGATCATGCTGCCGTCGCAGGTGCTCGGCATGGTCGGGGCGAAGGTGGCGTCGCGCGTGATCATCCGACTCGGGCTCCGACGCGCCGGCCTTCTCGCCTTCGTCGCCCTGGCGACGGTCGAGGCGTCCTTCCTCCTCGTCGGCGTGGATGCCCTCGTGCTCACCGCCGTGCTGATGGCGTTCTTCTCCTTCGTGACGGCACTCGTCTCCGTCGTCATGTCGAACGCGGTCATGGACTCCGCGCCCTCGTCGGAGTCGGGAACGATGGCTTCCTACCGCACAGCTTCGGCACGCATCGGCAGCTCGGTCGCCTCACTCGTCATCGGCACCGTCGTGCTGGCCACGTACCAGACATCCCTGGATACGCAGACGGCGGCAGCGGGCCTCGATCCGACGCAGACCGATGCGATAGTCGAGCAGCTCATCGCCGCTGATTCCGGTGGCGATCAGGCGCCTCCACCGCCGACGGACTCCGAGGAGGTCGAGGAGGTCACCGAGATCCAGCAGGCCGCCATGATCGACGGCCTCTACGCCAAGGCGATCTTCGGCGTCGCCATGTCGCTGGGCGCCGG
>CAZQXO010000119.1:0-1891 GCA_964597445.1 uncultured Bifidobacteriaceae bacterium
CGGTCGATGGCGAGACCTGGCTGCGCCCGTGCTTCACGAACGTGCGCACCACAGCGTCTGACGTCCAAGTCCTCATGGACGTGGCCGACGAAGTCTCCAGCGCATAGGAGGACACGGGAGGCCCAGCGCGATAACCTCCCTCACCATGCGGGGGTGGATGGCAGGCCTGGGCGTCAGCGTGCTGGCGACGTCGACCTTGATGCTCCTCCCCACAGCTGCTGACATCCCTGCAACGGCAGCCGCGAGCCCCACCACTGCCACCCCGGTGACATTCCCGTCCAGCGCCGCACCCCTAACTTCCCTCGAGGGGAAGAAGTGCATGAAGCGGGGCGCCACTCGCGTCGTTGGTGGAGATACCTACCGCTGCGTGACTCAAGGCAAGCGTCTCGTGTGGAAGCGGGTGACTCCCTCGACACCGTCAGTCAAGGACGGCGATTCGTGCACGACGGCAGGCCAGCGGGTGAGCAATCCGGCCGGCCATCTTGAGTGTCGAATGATTGCGGGCAATCGCTTGGTCTATCGGCAGTTGAGCCTCCAACCGAAGAGTCCCGGCATCACTCAGTCACCGCTGGCCATCGACACCTGCCGGCTGAGTGACACAAGGCCCAATCGAGGTCTGCCCCCAGGTCAAGGAGGCACCCTCATCTCCGAGGCCATCGCCTATCCCGTGACGTCCGCGACGCGCCCCCTGGTGCTGCCGGCATCCGGCAAGACGCGAGTAGCCGTGTTGCCCTACGACTTCGCCGACGCGCCAGGCAGCCCGAATCCCCAAGCCTGGCTTCGGCCGCAGATGGACCGCGTGTCCGACTGGATCGAGCACTACTCAGCAGGTCGCGTGGAGTACGAGTGGGTCACGTCGGACACGTGGATCCGAGCGAGCAAACCGTCCTCGGAGTACCAGTTCCTGCATCCCAGCCGCGGCGGAGTCATGCCGCCCGATTTGCCGCAGGGGCCGTTCAAGACGGAGCAGGCGATCGCCCAAGACCTCCTTGCTAGCGCGCCCGAGAGCCTCGACCTCAGCGGTGTCCGGGCCGTTTTCTTCGTCTACCCGCAGGACGTCTACTACCCCTATGACCTTCCCGTCCGGGAAGTCAGTGTCAACCATCCCGACTTCCCGCGCAGTTTCCTCATGTTCGCCTCGGGTCGATGGCTGTACGAGCAGAAGATGCCCCTGTGGTCGTTTGTCGTCCACGAGTTCGGACACTTCCAGGGCATCCCGGGGCACGCACCCTGGGATGGCTCACCGCTCGACGTCATGACCAATCAGCACGGGCTTGCCATCACTTTGGGCACATGGTCACGTCTCACCATGGACTGGCAAGACACCCGAGAGGTCTACTGCACTAGTCGAGAGACCCTGGCTGACGACGTGGTCACCTTGAGTGCCATCGACAGCGAAGAGGTCGGGACCAAGGCGATCATGGTTCGCCTGAGCGAGAGTCGCGCGCTCATCATCGAGTCGCGGAGACGCTCCACGTGGAGCTCCGGTGCCATGGGTTGGCCCGGTCTGCCCGAAGGCTTCTACGGCCTCACAGTCATCCGCGTAGACACTTCCGTCGATCTCAATCGAATCCAGCAGGCGGGCGCCTACCTCGACTTCATCGACGGGGGTGAAAGGGGCCACGGCGTGCTCTTCCAACAGGGACTCCGGGTGCCACCGTTTGACCTCGACAACGTGGTCTACGACGGTGAATCGATTGTGACCGACGGGGTGCGCATCTCCCTGGTGAAGTCTGGCGATCACGACACCGTGCAGGTCACGCGCGCCTAACCGACTGGTCGACAGCAAATCAAGCCGGGCACGACACGGCAGGCTCCATTCCCGACATGAACTGCCCGACGAAGTGGGCCCCCCGACCTAAGTCGGAGGGCCCACCGTCGAGATGGTCGT
>CAZQXO010000120.1:0-1814 GCA_964597445.1 uncultured Bifidobacteriaceae bacterium
ACCACAGGAGAGGGAGTCCCGGTGCCCCCGCCGCATACTCCGACGGCGTCATGCCGAGACGCCGCGCGGCCTCCTCGTAGAAGGCACGGACGGACCCGTATCCCGCATCGAAGGCGGCGCCGAGGACGGAGTCGGACGTCCGCAGGTGCTCCCGCGTGAGGTTGGTGCGCACCGCCTGCCCGTACTGCCGTGGGGAGATGCCGAGGACCTCCGCGAAGTCACGCTGCAACTGTCGCGCGGTGCAGTCGACTCCTGCGGCGAGGTCGGTGACGGCGACCGGCCCACCTGCACGATCCATGCGTGAGCAGGCCTGCTGCACGCGCTCCTGGGGGGTGGACACCGACGAAGGCTAGGCGCTGGCCCGGCGGGAGTCACTCCGGTTTGCGACTCGGAAGTCCACAGTTCACGCCGGCAGGCGGGTGGCGATCGCTGACGGGCCCTGCGCGAGGGCCTCCGTCAGGGCCTCCTCGCTGCGATGGAGGACCGTCTGGACGTTCTCTCCCCGATGGATCAGCGTGATTCCCGCGGCGAAGGACTGCCCGACCTCCTCCGCGTCGAGGATGACCGGCTCCGCGACCACCTCCTGAAGCCTCGTCACGATGTCGATCGCGTCAGACATGCCACGGACCCCTCGCATGACCATCAGCAGGCGATTCGCATCGATCCGAGCGACGACATCTCCTGAGCGCAGGTCGTCCGACATCCGTCCGGTGATGACCTCCACGACCTCCTCGCTCGCCAAGCGCCCGAGCAGCCGGGTCACCTCCGGGAGCTCGGTCAGTTCGCAGGTCACCACCGCGACCTCTCGGCCCGTGCGTGGCTCGGCCGCCAGCATCCACGCCACCTCGGCATGCACCTGCTCACGAGTGCTGACGCCACCGTTCGCGTAGGGAGCACCCACCGCAGGACCGAGGGCCCGCACGTCCCGGAACTCGAGGGCCCAGCCGTCCGCCCGCGGCACGACCAGCACCGCCATCCAGCGGCCGCGGCCCCGGGAGTCCCGCAGTCGCAGCCAATGAGGACCCGTGGGGCGGTCCGTCAGTGCGGCGTCGAGCAGGCGCGCATCGTCCGCGACGAGAGCTTCGGCCAGAGGATCCCCGGGAGGGCGGTCGTCGGACCACCAGGTCACCACGCGATCCGGTCCGATCACCGCATGCAGGTCGCCCGCTTCCGCCGAGAACGAGAGCCGCTCCTCACCCGAGATGGGTGCCACGTGCGTCATGACTCTCCTCCCACGTGTCCGGGCATCCCGACTCAGCCCTGCGCCGCGATCCGAGCCGGACTTGAGCCGGACTGGACTCGCTCCTCCCACGCTAAAGGTCCACGGCCGCTGAACACGACGGATGACCGGTCAGACTCGCCTCACGTGCGCGACACGCGCGCGGCTCCGGACTCGTCGAAGCTGAGCAGTGCGATCCCGGCCTCGTCGAGAGGAAGGCGCTCGGTGCCGTCGGTGCCGAGGGTCACGTGAATCTTCTGCGTCGACCACTTGGTGATGTCGACGAGGATCTCAGCGATCTCCGCGTCCGAGAACTGCTCATGCACCTGACGCACGAGGTCATCCGACATGTCACCCGTTCTCCAGATCATGGCGTCGACCAAGCGCAGCGCCACCTTGTGGCGATCGCCGAGGTCGCTCGTCTCGTAGTGGTCGATCTTCGCTGTGACGTCATCGGTGGCGCCTGACGCACGCGCCTCGTCGTAGCGCAGGGATTGGCAGATGCGGCAGTCGTGCTGGCGAGCACACCGCAGCCGGACAAGCTCCGTGGTCACCGGATCGAGGTGACGGGACCGCACGACAGCGTCCTGGTACG
>CAZQXO010000121.1:0-1753 GCA_964597445.1 uncultured Bifidobacteriaceae bacterium
CCTGCCCGCGGTGGTGCGCCCTGGGCGGGCAGGACTCGGCGTGCCCGGGGCGGCCAGCCTGGCGGCCGACCTGGGAAATGTAACAGAAGGATCACGAGCCCGCCTCCGGACCCGCGGGACGGGCTCGTCCTGCCGTCCCCGTGACCACCTTCTGCCCGGTTGCCCGCCCTCCTGTGGCAGACCCTGGTCGGGACCCCGTCAGGGGCTCGAGGGGCGTGGGCCCATCAGGGGAAGGGCAAGGCATGGCCGTGGTCACCGGACTGACCTCGGCCGAGGCTGCCCGGCTGCTTCGCGAGGTCGGCCCCAACGCCGTACCGCGCCCCGACCGGCCGGCACCGCTGCGCCAGTTCGTCCGGCAGTTCACCCACTTCTTCGCCCTCATGCTCTGGTGTGCGGCCGCCCTGGCACTGCTTGCCGGCCTTCCCCCACTCGCCATCGCCATCGCCTGCGTCATCGTGCTCAACGGTCTCTTCGCCTTCATCCAGGAAGGCCGGGCCAACCGAGCAGCAGAGCGACTGCGATCACTCCTCCCGAGTCGAGCGGTCGTCATACGCGATGACCGCCCGGTCACCATCGAGTCGCTCGACATCGTGCCCGGCGATGTCCTCTGGCTGCAGCCGGGAGATCGCATCCCCGCGGATGCGCAAGTCCTCCGCTGCACGTCACTGCGCATCGACACCTCCATGAACACCGGTGAGAGCAGGCCGGTCGCGGTGCACGACGGAGACGCCATCATCGGTGGGTGCTTCGTCGTCGAGGGTGATGCCCATGCCCTCGTGACGCGGACGGGGGCAGGCACCGAACTCGCCGCCATCTCTCGGCTGACATCCACGGCGGGCACGCAGACGACACCCCTCACCCTTGCCCTACGCCGGGTCGTGCGGCTCATCTCCCTGATCTCCCTCAGCGTGGGGCTTCTCTTCCTCGTCATCACGCTGGTGACCGGCCGACCGATCACCGACGCACTTGTATTCGGCATCGGAGTCACGGTGGCCCTCGTACCCGAGGCCCTTCTGCCGACCGTCACGCTCACACTCGCGTGGGGAGCCGAGCGGATGGCCCAGCACCGCGTGCTCGTGCGGCGCCTCGAGGCCGTCGAGACCCTGGGATCGACGACGGTGATCTGCACCGACAAGACCGGCACGCTCACGCAAAACGCCATGACCGTCATGCGCGCGTGGACGCCGACGGCCATCGTGGAGGTTGCGGATCCCGGCTACGACCCGACGGGTCGCGTCGACGTCACCGGGGATCCGCTGGCGATGCGCGCACTTGCACGCGAGGCCAGGCGCTGCTCCGAGGGCTACGTCGTCGAAGTCGAAGAGCACTGGGTCGCCCGAGGCGATCCCATGGAAGCCGCGCTCGATGCCTTCGCCAGGCGGGTCGGTGCGGATGAGGTGCCGGCACCTCTCGTGCACCGCTTCCCCTTCACCCCTGATCGGCGGCGAATGTCCGTGGCGTACGCCGATGGCATCGCGGTCAAGGGTGCCCCCGACGCGGTCCTCCCCCTGTGCGCGCCCAACCCGGAAGCCGAGGCGGTGGTGGCGGACATGACCAGCAGTGGCCTTCGGGTCCTCGCAGTCGCGCGAGGACCGGCAAGGAACTCGGCCGAGGTCGCGGAGGTGGAACGCGACCTCACACTCGTGGGAGTAGTCGGACTCGAGGACCCGCCCCGTCCCGGCGTAGGCGACGCACTGGAGGCATGTCGCACCGCAGGAATCGCCGTCCTCATGGTCACCGGAGACCACCCCGC
>CAZQXO010000122.1:0-1664 GCA_964597445.1 uncultured Bifidobacteriaceae bacterium
ATGCGCAAGCGTCCGGCCCCGGAACTCCAGCCGCACACCCAGCGGGAAGCCGTCACCTACACAGTGATGATCACGATCCTGGTGACCGCAGCGACATTCTGGGTGCTCGATCACCCGGAGAACTTCGGTGGCGCCTTCCTGATCGCCGTCATCCTGGTGATGGCACCGATCGGAACAGCCCAGACCCTCATGCCGACCATCTGGCGCATCGTCGGCACGGTTCTGGGATCGGTCCTCGTGATCCTCATGGTGAGCCAGGTGGAGTCGCTCGTCGTGATCTACCTGCTCGGGCTGGTATTCATCGGGATCGCGCTCTTCGCTCGCTTCAGCGGTCAGGCGTGGCTCTACTACGTGTTCATGGTCCCGGCAACGGCGAGCCTCAACGCCACGACACTTACGCAGGTCAGTGAGCTGGGCAAGCAGCGAGTGGCAGACAACCTCGTTGGCGGGATCCTCGTCATTCTGGCGTCGGCAGTGGCCATCGGATTCTCCCACTGGGCGACTCGACACGGCCAGACGACAGACTCGGATCACGAGGTAGAGACCGCAGTCACGGGCACGTCCTCGCCTGTCGCGGCAGGCTCCCGCTAGACCAGCGCTGGCGTTCGGGCGCCGGTACGTGGTGATGAGGGGAAGGTCACGGTCGGATGCCCTCCAGTCGTGGCGCACCTGCGGCAGGATGCGGGCATGAAGGCATGGCAGTTCACTGCGACCCACCAGCCACTCCAGCGTGCTGAGGTCCCGGAGCCGGCTCCGGGGCCGGGCGAGGTCGTGATCGACATCGTCGCCGCAGGGCTGTGCCACTCCGATGTCGGTGCCATGACCGATGAATCGTGGCTGGAGTACATCTCGCCGCGACCGATGGTGATCGGGCACGAGATCGCCGGCGTGGTGAGCGCCGTGGGAGAGGGCGTGATCGACGTCCGGGTCGGTGATCGTGTCGGTGTGTGCCCGAGCAACGGCAACGGCGCACCGGGCTACAAGCGCAACGGTGGCTTCACCGAGAAGCACCTGTGCCTGGCTGACGATGTGGTCCCGATGCCCGACGGATTGTCCTTCGCTCTCGCAGCGATCGGCACCGATGCGGGGATGACCTCGTATCACGCCCTCGTGACGAAAGGGGAGGCCAAGGCGGGGATGAAGGTCGGCATCATCGGCCTCGGTGGTCTGGGGCAGATCGGGGCGCGCGTCGCGGTCATCCTCGGCTGTGACGTCCACGTCGCCGAGGTGAACGAGGCCGTCTGGCCCATGGCCGAGGAGATCGGCGCGACATCCGTCGTCAAGGACGTGCTCGCATGGGAGGGCCAGGGATTCGACCTCATCGTCGACTACGCGGGCTACGGCACCACGACGGCGAACGCGGTCAAGGCTCTGCGCAAGCAGGGGCGTGTCGTGCTGGTGGGCATGGCCCGTATGGAGATCCCGCTGCAGACCATGGACATGATCCATCACCAGGCCGAGATCCGCGGCTCGTCCGGCGGGACGAAAGAGGACATCGCTGCCATCTACGAGCTGCTGGCCTCGGGGGAGGTCAGTCCGGTTGTCTCGATGATCGAGTTCGAGGACATTCCGGCCGGGCTTGATGACCTCCGGCACCATCGGATGTCTGGCCGGCTTGTGGCGCAGATCGCGCAGGAGTGAGGCCTCGCCGACGTCTGCGGCAG
>CAZQXO010000123.1:0-1590 GCA_964597445.1 uncultured Bifidobacteriaceae bacterium
GGGATCGCGACGGTCTGGCGAGGCGCCGGATCGACCTCGGGCGAATCTCCCGGGGGTTCGGCCCCCGGGCGTGCGCCCACGTCTGTCATCGCCTTATCGTCCCATCCAGCCGACCTATGGCCCGGGCGACCCGCTCCCCCTGGTCCCGTGGGGTTGGGCGGCCATTCGTGAATCGTGGGAGCGCAGGGGGCTCGCGACCTCGCACTTGGGCACGAGGCTGGGCCCGGGATCGCCGCAAAGGTCCTTGGGGTCAGGGATGCACCCGGGCGGCTCGGGCACAGGCACCTTCGCCCGTGGCCCTCGTCGCGCATAGCCTGCAGTTGGGCTCTTGCGGTCGTGGGGGCCATCGAGAATACTCCGCGGGTGTCCTTCTCCGACTACACGTACTCGGTGCCACCGTGGGTGCGCCTGCTGTTGGTGATAGCCATCTCGGTGGTGGTGGTTGTCCTCCTCATCGGCGTCTTGCATCGACACATCCTGAAGATCAACGCCGCGCCCACAAAGGTCAACGAGGACGATCCAGACCCGCCTCCGGGGATCAAGGACATTGCAGGTCGGCTCATCGCTCTCGCCACATTCGCGTTCGTTTTTCTGCTCGGATTCGGATTCGCGCAGTTCTGGAGCACCGCAAAGGACGCGCGCGACGCCGTGCTCAGCGAGGCCACGGACTTCCACCGTGCCGTCGCGCTCGCCCAGGACCTCCCGCAGGGGCAGTCCGCCCCCGTCGTGGCGGCGCTGGACGCCTACCAAACGAGAATCGTCGAGGTTGAGTGGCCTCTGATGGTGAGCGCAGACTCGGCCAACCTGGTCCAGGAACGCTACGCCTCGGGTGACGCCCTGCTGGCGGCGATCAAGGAGGTCCGGCCGTCGGACGCCTCAAGTGACCCGGTGTGGGTGAATCTTGATGCCACGATCAGCGATCTGCTGGACGACGCGGTCGACCGGACCAACGCAATCCCCAGCCCCATGGCAGTCTCCATCATCATCATCGTGATCGTGCTGGGGCTCGTAAACCTGTTGGCGATCGCGGTCTTCCAGCCCGCTTCCCGGCGGGCGCACCTGCTGATGGTTGCGGCCATGGCTGCGCTGACGGCGTTCCTTGTGTTCTCGCTCGTGGAAATCAGCAATCCTTACGACGGGGCCGGGTCCATCGTCCCCTCGCTGACTCCGCCCTAGGCGCGCATTCGAGCCACATCGCATCCGGCGTCGGTCCTCCCGTGTGCCCTTCCATGACGGGGGAGGCAGATCTTGCACGTCGCGGGCACCGAGGGGCCCCTGTGGTCAGACCCTCCTGATGGGATGGGCTCATGTCCGCCCCCCACCTCAACCTGTCTGCGCAGGGGCCTCCTCGGGTGCGGGCGCTCGACCCCGCGCAGGAGCGGGTCGTGGCCTGGCGCGGGCCGGGCACCTGCGTGGTGCTCGGCGGTCCGGGGACCGGGGCGACAACGGCGCTCCTGGAGGCGGTGGTCGCTCGGGTGTCGGAAGTGTCGCCATCCCGCGTGCTCTTTCTCGCACGCGATCGCGATGCCGTACGTCGCGTGCGCACTGCCCTTGCCCGGCGCATGTCGACAGGCTCACTTCCGACGGTGA
>CAZQXO010000124.1:0-1513 GCA_964597445.1 uncultured Bifidobacteriaceae bacterium
GGGATGGCCACGTCGGCGAAGACAGCCGGGCGCACCGCGCTGGCCCCTCCCGTGGCGATGCTGCGGCGGATCACCGCCCGCATCTGCCGCGCCGGAGGCAGGTCGTTGAAGTCCGTCGGCACGGGGAAAGCGGACCGCAGCGATCCGGGCACCACGTTGCCGAACATGTCGATGAGACGACCGTTCGAGGCGAGCATGGTCACGTCGGACCACACCTCAAGGGCCTCGGCCTGGTGCGCGATGCGATCGGCATGCCAGATGTCGTCATGGTCACCGAGGACGGCGATGTCGCAGTCACGCACCTCCTGCAGTCCCTGCTGGAAGTTCGCAGCGATCCGGGTGCTGAGGTCCGCTGTCGTCGCTCGGGCTGGGACGACCCGAGCCCTCCTGCCGGCGACGCGCTCGATGATGGTCGGGGTGTCATCCGTCGAGCGGTCATCGATGATCACGATCTCGTCTGGCTGCCGCTCCTGCGTCAGAACACTCGTGAGCGTCGGTTCCAGCCATCGCGCGGAGTTCGACGTGACGAGCACAGCCGCGATGCGCGTCATCGTCGCGACCTCGAGCGACGCCGAGCGGCCAGCCGCTGGATGAGGGCCTCGTACTCATCCGCCACCTGGTCCCACTGGTAGACGTCCAGGACCCGCTGCCTTCCTGCAGCCGCGAAGTCGGCAAGCCGGGCAGCCTCGGCTCCTGTAGCGATCGAGTCGAACAGCTGCGTCAGGGCCGGGGCGTCTCTCCAGAAGAGCGCCTGACCCGCGGTGACCTCGTGGCTGAACTCGACGTCGTACGCGAGCACCGGTGCCCCCGCCCCCATCGCACGCAGCAGGGAGGGATTCGTGCCACCCACCGAATGCCCGTGGACATAGGTCACGCAGTTCGCATAGAGCTGGTCGAGGAGATCCTGGTCGTACAGGCCACCGGTGAACCGGATGCGTGGATCGTTGCGCGCGGCATGGTGGACCTTGTCGACGTACCACTGGGAGTAGGGAGCGCTGCCGACCACGACGAGAGGTCGGGTCTCGTGGCTCGCGCGATAGGCATGCACCGCATCGAGCACGTGGTTCTCCGGCTCGAAGCGCGCCACTATCAGGTGATAGCCACCGGTGTTGAGCCCGAGCTCCGACAAGCGGTCGCTGCCCGGATCGATCACCTCGGCGCCGTACGGGATCACGGTGCAGGTGCGGCCGTACTGCCGCATGACGTGGTCGGCGATCGCCTGCGCGTCGGCGATGACCTCGTCACCCCACTTCACCGACGCCTTCTCCGCCCAGCGGTAGTACTTCGCTCCGGCGCCGCGCCACTTCTCGCGCTTGGACTCCAGGCCATCGAGGTGGATGGCCGTAGGGATGCCTGCGAGCTTGAGGGGCTGCAGCAGCGGAGCATTGCCGGCATTGAGCAGCAGCACGACGTCGGGCTGGTCCCGGATGATGGCGTGCGCCGTGCTGATGGTCGTGTGGCTGAGGGTCTCGGCCATCCGGTGCCGCAGGGCGGGGGCGTTGACGAGCCGCAT
>CAZQXO010000125.1:0-1506 GCA_964597445.1 uncultured Bifidobacteriaceae bacterium
CGGCTCGCCGATGCTGCCCGCGGGAGTGTCGGACACCTGGCGGCGCGCGGTGCGCGACGCCGGCCTGCGCCCGATCCCCCTGCACGGCACCCGCCACACCCACATCTCGCACCTGCTCTCGGCAGGCGAGCCACTCGCGCACGTCTCGGCGCGGGTGGGTCATGCGACCTCGGCGATGACCCTGCGCACCTACGCCCACGTCATCGCCGGGGATGACGCTGGCACGGCCAAGCGGGCGGGCGAACTCTTCGACACCGGCTGAGCAGTTACCGCGGATCGGACCCCTGCGCCTAGCGGGCTCGCATTGACACGAGTCCCTAGGGTCAGTCACGCTCACGTCATGCGTCCCACCGCGAGCCTCGCCGCCCTCGCCCTCGCCACCACGGCCCTGGTGGCCGCCCCCGCCCAGGCCGCCAGCGGCACGCTCAACATCGGGTGGGACGCAGCGGCCGGGGAATTCGTCATCACGGCGAGTGCCGGCATCTCGGCATTCGCTGCCGAGGAAGAACTCGTGATCTCCGGAAGCGACGGGTTGCTCATCGCCAGCATCGTCGATGGGACCCACACCTTCACCTACGGCACCAGTTGCACGAGCCTCGGGGACGGTGAAGCCTCCCGTGCCAGTTGCGTCACCCCCCGGACAGTCCCCCAGATGAAGGTCAGGGTGGACATGCGCGCGGCGACCGGCGCCACGACCACGGCGATCGACTCATCGATCGGCACCGCCAAGCCCCTCTCACTCACCTTCTACGGCGGCAGTGGGCCGGACTACGTGCAGGGCGGCATGGGCAATGACGAGATCTACGGCGGCGCCGGAGACGACGACCTCTTCGGGGGGCCCGGAGACGACAAGATCGGGGGCGACGAGGGCAGCGACGACGTCTGGGGCGAAGAGGGTGATGACTCCGTCGGCGGCGGACCTGGCGATGACCGGGTGAGCGGGGACGAGGGTGCCGATCGCATCACGGGCGGCTCCGGAGTCGACAGCTTGGACTCCGAGGACGGCATGCCCGACACGTACGTCAACTGCGACAACGAGCCCGGCCTGGGTGCGATCGCCTTCGATCGCGGCCTCGACGTCCCCCGGGACTGCCCCGTCGTCCTTGTGCCCACGCAGCCGCGGGACGTCACAGCCGACGCCGGCGGCAAGTCCATCACCGTGAGTTGGGCGGCCCCGGACTTCAACGGCAATGACCCCGACTTCGTCTACGACGTGCGCTACCGGCCCTCGACAGGGGAATGGCGGCCCGCGGACGATGCGGCAAGCTCCGAGACGTCCTTGATCTTCGGGGGCCTCACTCCAGGCCTGTACTACGTGTCCATGCGCGCACGGAACTCCGCTGGGTCGAGTGCGTGGACGCCAGATGCTGCCGTTGCCATCGGCAGCGACGTGGTCGCTCCACCCTCCAACGTGCAGAGCGTCTATCGCTCGAGGGAAACGGCGTACGTGACGTGGTTCGAAGCTGGCAACCCCGACGGCGTGAAGTATGAGCTTGCCCTGCGCGT